>JAEXCS010000014.1 GCA_023402075.1 Bacillota bacterium
AATTTATAAATGCTATGCTATTCTAAATAAGCTGATTTGCAGCAAAAATATCCGGGTGTAGCGCAGTTGGTAGCGCACTTGACTGGGGGTCAAGGGGTCGTGAGTTCAAGTCTCGCCACTCGGACCATAGCATTAGGTCAAATAGATACAAGGCTGAAAAAGCCGGTGTTTATGCGGCCTAACGAGGGTTTTGAATGAAAAATTCAAAACCCTCGTTTTTTATAGATACATCCTGCTTTTTTAGGGAAAGCGGGGTGCATCTTGGTTTTGACCGGAATCAATCCGGTAAACAATTTAATAAACACAATACCCTACAGGCAATTTTGAAGCGGCTGTGTTCTTCGTAACTGAAAAACACAGCCGCTTTTTTGCGCTCAAAATCAAAATGAAAGGATGGATGCACCATGAAAGATGAGCTGCAGACACTGCGTTTATTCAGCCCCTCTTCCCCCATATCTACAGGAAGAACGAATGGGGCGATCTTGACAATTATCGGGAGGACTTAACTGCCGGTGAGGTTTTAAAATATGAGGACAAAAATTCTCGCCCTCATTCAGAAAGAAAAGCTGCCCAGCGAGGGCCAGCGTGGCCTCGCCGATGACCTCAGCCGAAAGGTACACAGTATCAATCCCTCTGTAGAGGAATGGAACGGCGAGCTGTGGGGTGTGACCGAGGTACAAACTCACGGTACGCTTTCTCCACCTGAGCTTGCGGAGCTGGAAGAATGGCTTTCAGGACAATTTAGTGATGGCTGGGGCGAGGAGCTGGAACAAAGGGAAATCAAGGTGGATGACGGTGAGCTGTATGTCAGCTTTTGGGGTAGCAGCGACCGCTTCTTTATCAAGCCGGAGGATGAGCTGAAAGGCAGCCAGTCCTTTGGCTTCGGCATGACGATGGGAGGAATGCGCTAATGCCAAATCATGTAACCAATATTTTAAGAGTATCCGGTAATCCGGAACGGGTCAGGGCTATGTTTGAAGCCATCAAGGATGATAAGATTGGCCTCGGCAGCATTGATTTCAACAAGATTATCCCGATGCCTGAGAATATTTTTCGTGGAAGTCTTGGTATGGCCGAGCGTGAGAGGCAGCAAAGATAACTGGTATGACTGGTCGATTTCCAATTGGGGAACCAAATGAAACAGCTGCGGCTACGATGGTGCATATGAGCAATAATATATACTACATTTCAACGGTAATCTTTTATCGCCCGATTACCATAAAAACCGCCCATAGCCGTATCGCCACGAGAGCAACGGTTGTAGGCGGTTTTACTGTTTGATGGGTACTTTTTGGGTTATGTGCTAAAGCCACGAGAGCGCCACGAGATTTAGGCGAGAGTAGCCGCAGAATGAAAGAAGCCACTTCCTATTACAGAAGCGACTTCTTAATCATAGTATTTCATTATGACACCCTCCGAGCGATACCGTATTGTATCTGTTTTTCTATCGGAATGAAGTGCCTATGCTTATCCATTAGCCTTTCGATTTCTTCAAATGCCTTATAGCGTACTGACAGTTTACCATCTGTGCCAACAGTGATATGGTCAATATCTGCTAATATTTCTTCTTTTGTAGCAGTGAAGTTTCCAGTTTCCAGTTCCAAACTTGTTTTCTCTCTGACAGTATTCAAATAGCTGATGGTTTCCTCGATTTCCGCAATATCTGAATATATTTCATCATTGCTTTTGGACAGTGCCTTGATTTTAGAACCAAGTTCTTTTTCTTCGGCGGTGAGCGGTTCTAAATAAGCGTCAAGCTGTTGCTTGCTAAAAGAGTTATCCAAATATAGCCCCAACAGCTTATTCTTCTTCTCCTGCACTAATTCTAATTGCTGTTTTGCGTCATAGAGTTTTAAGGCTTTTTCGATTGCTTTTTTATCTGTCGGCGGTCTGCCGCCTTTGCGCCCTCTTGCCCTCGCCGCCGTTAAGCCCTCATTCGTGCGTTGCACCGTTAAATCACGCTCAAACTGGCAGAGGGCAGAAAGGACTGTGAGCAATAGCTTTCCTGTCGGTGTGCTGATGTCTATATTTTCTTTTAGGCTCACCAGTGTAATGCCCCGCTCACTGAACAGCTCCACCATAGCGAGCAAGTCTTTTGTGGAACGCCCCAATCTTGACAGACTTTCTATGACAACGGTGTCGCCCTCACGCATTTTATCTATAAGCCTATTCAGTTCGGGGCGGCTCTGTTTCGTGCCTGTCATTTTCTCTTGGAGGATTTCATCAACACCATATTTGCTTAGAGCATCTAATTGACGGTCAAGGCTCTGTGAATCGCTGCTAACTCTTGCATATCCGAACTTCATTTTTACATCACCCCCTTTTTTCAAATATGCTCGGCGTAAAATCATTATAATATATTAACGCGTTCTTGCAAACCTTATTTTGCACTATTATTTAAGTTGCAATAATAACGTATGTCATACTTACGCAAAAATAAGTAGAATTATATAAACAGGAGGTGGTAACTAATGTTTATCATACAGAAGCAAGAAACGACAAATAAGACGCTTCGCCTACCAGATGACCTAATAGAACAGCTTGAGGAGATAGCGACATTTGAAAATATTTCATTCAATCAGCTTGTAGTGCAATGCTGTGAGTACGCTATAAATCATTTGCCGAGAAAAAATAATTCCATGAAAATAACAAGTACCGAGGATTTTAGACAAAAAAAGAAGCTGTATAGAACAGCTTTCTTGAAGTATATGGCGGAACATTCAAATGCAAGTCCTCAATCTGCATCCCAAGCCTATACAGACGCTACCTTTGCCAGCCGCCCCCAACATTCCGAACTAAATATAGACTTCTATAAACTGCTCAAAGGTGAGATTTCAATAGAGGATTATCAAAAGGCGTTAGCGATATATCTTGAAAAAATCGGCAGAAAGCGTCCTGCCCTTGATGTTCGCGGCTATGTCGATAGCTTTAAGAAAGTGCAGGAGTTCTTTAAGCAAGCCGATTATATTTGAAATAGCCGAAATTTTTTAGCGAGCATATTTGAAAATACTCGAAATAAATCCCGCTATGCTGTGCGAGCGACCATCTATATCCATCTACCGTATATATCGGGTACCCCACCCCCGCCATGCGGGTAACTGTTTCATGTCGGTTATCAGTATGGCGTTTATTGGTATGTCATGCTTGTATTAGTAGATAGTAATGCTATATAGGTATGCTGTCATGTTTTTATAATCGCTGTTGTATATCCACATACTAAAAAACGATGGTTTATTGTAATGTGCGTTATGCGGTGTTTTTCCACAGCTTTTGCTCAGCTATATGTTACATTAACTTTTATATTTATCTATCTATATATAATCACCGTTTATTGTAATAGCTTGCTTATAATGTTCTTTGCTATGTTTCTACCCCTCGGCGGCTTATAGACGGCTGTGCGGCGTTGTGCGCCACGTTTGTACACTTCCATATAAAATTACAGAACAACGTAGCATGGGCGTGTGCTACGTTGTTTTGTTTATATATAAGCCATTTATTAAAAGACTGGAGGATTTGAAATGAAAAGACTATTAAGCGTACTACTTACTATGGCACTGATGTTCAGTATGGCAACCACAGCTTTCGCCGCTGAAGAACAGACCGAGCCTACAACATTTTCTGTCGGCTCTATGGAAGAATTGCAAACTGCTGTTACTAATGCTGTGGACGGTGATACAATAGATAAGCGAGGAACAGGAACCCGCCCGCAATGCCGCCGACTATTTCTCCCGCCGTTACCCCCGCTTGCAGTAAAGCGTAAATCAGAACACCTACAAGAGCAACGACAAGCAAAATCGGCCACGCAGCAATTCCCCACGCTATGGCAGCTTGTATGGCGGCGTATGTTGCTACGACACCAAGCGTTAAAAATGCCGCCTGTAAAATAAGTGAGCTGTTTTCAAGACTATTAAACCAACTGATTAAATCGCCTATCCAGTCGATAAACTGAATAATACCATCTACAACGAATGTAATTCCTGTGGCGAGTGATTCTAAAAACCTTGTACCCGAAGCAGATTCCAACCACCCGACCAGTTCCCAAGCCTTGTCGTTGATTTTGCCTAATGCTCCATCACCCGCCGACAGCATTTTAAGAAACCTGTCCCAAATGTTGCCGACCATTGTCATAGCCTGTCCGAACTGTTTAGGCGAATCTTCAAAAGTGCTGTCAATGTAACCGCCCATTTCTTGAAAAGCGGCGATAATGCGCCCTGTGGTTAGTTCACCCTCTGCGCCGAGTTGCTTCAAATCGCCTATTGTAGTATTCAAGAACCTGTCAGACAGTACGCCCCTGTCAGCCATTGACGATAAACCTCTTGACAGTACATCAGTCAGCCCCGGCGCATTTTCTCTAATAGAGCAGAGTTCATCACCCTGTAATGCACCAGAAGCAAGAGCCTGTGACAACTGCATGAGAGCATTTCGGGATTCCTGCGCCGACGAGCCGCCCAAGAAAGACGATTTATTGAGCAGTTCCGCAAGTCTGATAGCCTGTGCGCCGTTACCGTCCGTTGCTCCTGTTGCTAATACACGAGCCGCCAGATTAGCCGTACTATCCAAGTCTGAACGTGAGTTCATAGCCGCTATATACGAAGCGTCAAATAACTGTTGCGGCGTTGCGCCTGTCTTATCGTATGTAGCAAGCCGATACTGAATAGCATTTAAGCTGTCGGGCGTTTCCATTATCCCTGTCAATGCGTTTGCTGCATTTTTCAGCAGATACACCCCTGCGGCTAAGTTGGCGAGATTAAAGCCATGTGCGCCAATGCGTGACATATTGCTGTTAATCTGCCCTGTGGATTTTGAAAGATTACCCGCCATCTTATCCGCTCTGTCTAAATTGTTCTGCATTTTGATAAGCTGATTATTTGCTCTCTGAATATCTTTCTGTGCCGCCTGATATGCCTTGCTCTGCATACCCTTGTTAGATTGCCGGTCCAAGCTCTGCATAGCCCGCAATGTGCTGTCCATTGACCGCATCACCGAACGGAGAACAGGGGACATTCTATCCTGTAAGCTGATAGAGTTTTTAATACTTGCCACTTATAACACCTGCCTTTCGCTATTACTGACCGCCGAGGGGTGGCGGGGAGCAGGGGAAGAAGTCTTTTTAATAGCTTCTGAAAAACTCTGCTCTTTTTGCTTTTTCCTGTATTCCCTCATATACAGCTTCATGTATTCTCTGAACTTCTGTTGTTTTAGTTCCTCTGGAACTCTTGGTCTTGCCATTAACTCGCCCCCTGTCTAAACTTTCTGATAATTTACTCTCCACATTTCCCGAATGTGAGCGTAAAGTATACTCATTTCACTTGCTATAATCGCTACCCACATTTTTACAGTGCCGATTATAAGTAAAAACGGTAATCGAGCAAAAATAATGATGTGAAATGCGATTGCGCTGAGCGCAACTACAATAGCGACTAAAACTGTTTTAATAATTTTCATGTCGGTTTTTCCTTTCTTTATCGAGTATTTTTTAATCGAGTGCTTATGCCTGTGAAGCTGTATATATTAGTGCTAAGTAATATTACATTACATTTCGTTTGCCATTTCAGAGAGCCTAAAAATTACCGCCGTTACTGGCTTTTTCGCACTTTTCCCCTGAATGAAAAACGTACAATTTTGCCTGTTACACATGGCGTAAAATTGTACTCTGTTCTTCGATATATGAGGTTACTTGTGCTATCCGTTCGGGAGTGGATAGATGTGTCTTGCTAAAAGTGGTGTCAGTATTTCGTTTCCGCAGGTTCTTCAAAATCTTTTCGGCACAATTATTTGCTCCGTAGCCCTGTACCATGATGTGAATATGCGGGTCTGCTTGGTGTGGAGCAGGAACAACGACATTTTCGCCTGTTTCTGGATTCCATGTCAGTCTGTTTTCAGCACAAATGAACTGCTTCTTGCCGCCTTGGTTCTTAGGTTTGTCATAACCCATTTTGCCGATATAGTCAGTATTCGTAACCGACACGCCGAGGATAAAGCTGATTTCTTCTTCCTGCTTATTCTTTAAGCGCACACATACTGCCCGAAGCCTGTTCAGCTCTTTTTCAACATCGTTAATGCTCTGAAACTTTCGCTCATCACATATGAGATAAGCTGTGTTTACCTTGCTACGCATTACGACCACCCGCCTGTCTGATTTCTATTGCTTTTTGAATAAAGGCGGCGTGTTCTTCGGAGCAGTTAAAAAGTTCGACATAATTTGAAAATGTGCCATCAATATTTTTCCTTGTCTTGAACACAGCAACAGGCTCACCTTTTTTAACAAGAGCTGAATAGTTTTCGGTTTCCATCATCAAGTTTAGTTCTCTAAAACTCATTGCCCATGCCCTCCTTCCGTTAAATATATTATACGATCCTGCTTGTGGTGAAGTAAAGTGGTACATACACAATATATAGTATTGTTTCGCAACTTTGTACGAATAACTAACTACATATAGAAAAAGCCAAGGAAAAAGCTTTAGGAATTTTTTTGACCACTATACAAAATACACAAACAAAAAAAGCAAGCTACAATCAATGTAACTTGCTTAATAAGCCGGTACGGCTACGAGCGCCGTGAGATTTAGGCGAGATGACACTTTAAGGCGGTGGGTGGTGTGTTTGTACCTCTAAATAGACGCTGTTCTTCTCATGGTTATATCGTGGTTGTGCGTGTACCGTTGAAATGTAGTATATATTACTGCTGTAAATAGCCACATTTCACCGTTGAAAAGTAGTACATAACAAAGATGATTTTGCCGAAATGCCTGAGACTCCCGATGATGACCGCAGCGGTGGTATGTTGCACACACTACATCGGGGATGCCCTGCTGCAGAAAACCTATGTGGTAGACTGCCTAACCAAAGAAATTCGGAAAAACAACGGTGAAATCCCACAGTATATGTCACCGGGAACCATGAGGCGATTATTTCAAGGGATTTATTCAACCTTGTTCAGGAGGAAGTCACTCGGAGAGCTGGTAAGAGAAAACAGACGTGCGCACGGTTCCTTGCTTATAAGTAAGTATCATTTTTTTGAAAAGCAAAATGAGAGGATTGAATTAAGACATGGAAAATACTATCTTCTAACTGTTGTGGGGTACTTTGCGGAAGAGTATGTTTAAATTGAGGTTTCAAAAGAAGATGCGGAGAAGGTGCCGCCCGACTTCGCAAGCAGCACTCGGCCGACGCAGGCGCGGCTTTCATTGAGAAGCATTCTCTGCACACTCCGCTTAAATAACTGTGGGGCCAGCGCTTAAAAAGCGCTGGCCCCACACGTATTCCCGGATTATTTAAGATTACTGCTGATGTATTGCCCGGCAACGCTAAGCACATAGTTCTGGCAGGCGGCACCGGTTTTCCAGTCAAAGTTTTCTCCGTAAATACCTGTGTTGGACAAAATGCGCACGCCCAGATAAGGAACACCATAGGTCTGGCAAATCTGCGCGGCGGCATCGGTTTCCATTTCCTCGCAGGAGGTTCCCACCGTCTTGTTCAGATAGAGCATCCGGTCAATCTGGTTGTTCCATTCGTTGGAGGAGCCGATGGTTCCTTCCACCACAGAGCCGTCGGTGTAGCCGCTCTTGACGGCGTTGGCCGCCTTCAGCAGGGCAGGGTCTGCATCATGATAGACAGACTTTGTAAAGGTGTCTTCAGCTCTGTCATAGGCGTAGACGCCGTTCATTTCAAAGGCCGTATAATCCACTCCGGCGCCTTTGGCGGAGGCAACGGTTTTCCATGCAGCGTAGTTGACCGTGCGCTTGCCAAGAACAATGTCATAGGTGTGCAGAGCCGGGTCGTGCCCGCCGGAGGTTCCCTGATCGATCACCGCAGAGGGATTGAAAAATTCCATGGCCAGCGCCGTGGAGGCTCCCGTATTGGCAAGGCCCTGTTCCGTACGGCAGACCACGACCGGATAGCCATTGTAGGTGCCGGACACATAGTCCCACTGGCCCAGCCTGTAAGAGGTAGGGTTACTCAGGGCGCTGATCATAGTGGTGGTTTCAATGCCCATTGCACCTTCCAGAAGGATGGGTCGCTGGGTTTTATCATAGCTCTGGGTGTTCAGAGAGGTCTTTTCACTGTTGGCAGTCACAGAAGCGGGTGCGCTGCTGAGATAGGAAGTGATATACTGCTTTGCCACATTGAGAACATAAGTCTGGCAGGCCGCGCCTGTTTTCCAGTCGAAGTTCTCACCATAGATTCCGGTATTAGAGAGAATCCGGATGCCTAAAAACGGAATGTTATAGGTTTTGCAAACTTGGGCAACTGCATTGGTTTCCATTTCCTCGCAGGATGACCCATAGGTTTCGTAAAGATACAGCATACGGTCAATTTGATTATTCCATGCATCACTGGAATCAATGATGCCATTTACAACACTGCCCTGCGTATAAGTACCCTTGACGGCATTGGCAGCCTTCAGCAATGTGGCGTCGGCATCATAATAGACCTGCTGTGCAAATTCTCCGGCGGTCTTGTCATAGGCGTAAACGCCCTGCATTTCAATATCTTTGTAGTCCACACCGGCTCCCTTGGCAGATGCGCCTGATTTCCATCCGCTGCCGTCAAAAGACTGCTTGCCGATCACGATATCATAGGTGTGCAGAGCCGGGTCATGCCCGCCTGAGGTACCCTGATTGATGACGGCGACCGGATTAAAAAACTCCATTGCCAGCGCGGTGGAGGCGGCTGCATTGGCCTGCCCCTGTTCGGTTCGGCAGACCACCACAGGGTAGCCGTAGTATGTTCCCGCCACGTAGTCATACTGGCCCAGCGTGTATTCCACCGGATCGGTCAGCGCTTCGATCATTGTGGTGGTTTCAATGCCCATGGCGCCTTCCAGCAGCAGCGGACGCTTGGCATGAGTATAAGCAGCTTCCGCTTTGCCGAAATAGTTATAGAGAATCTGAGCCAGCTGACCGCGGGTCACCGCGCCGGCGGGATTCAGCTTGTCTCCGCTGCCATTGATGATTCCGGAGCCGACGGCCATCTTCATGTAGGGCAGCGCATAGGAAGCCACCTGATCCACATCCTTATAGGCAGACAAATCTCCCCCTTGCAGGGTTACGCCGGTCAGCTCCGCGTAAGCGCACATCACCTTGACAAGCTGCTGACGGTTGAGCTTTGTGTCGGCGGAAAAGCCCGCAGACGTGCCTTCTGTCAGGCCGGTTTTTTTAGCCCATGTGGCAGCAGAGGCGTACCATGCGTCTGCCGGGACATCCTGAAAAGCTGCCGCACCCGAAACAGACGGCGTTTTCTGAATGTTGTAAAGCGTTTGGAACAACTGGGCGCGGGTCACCGTGTTTCCGGCACGAAAGGTTCCATCCGCGTATCCGTTCATGTATTCCCGTTCCCATACAAACTGAACGGCTGCTGAAAATGTAGAATTTTCTGCCACATCGCCGGGGGCGGTCTTGCTTTCAGTTTTTGCGGAAACGGCCGTGGTCATGATTGTCAGCATTGATATTGCCAGAACCAAGGACAGCATTTTTTTCACTATGTTCATTCTCCAGTTTCCTCTCTTCTCGTTGTGGTTACGCTTAAAGGTAGTACCTTATCTGAATTGGTATTTTACAGGACTTTTAAATGAAATGCAAATTAATTCTGAATTTTCGGCGATTTAAAAAAAGAAGCGGCTTTTCCGCCGCTTGTTTCCGTGCTTTTTACATCCTGACCTTATGCTTATACAGAAGAACGTACGCGTGTCCTTAAACAGCTCCGCAAAGGGTCGTTGCTTTTGCGCGCATGCTGTGTAAGAAGCAAGCTTCCAACTGATTACACAGAATTGACCAAAAAAGAACCGTTGACTTTTCTTGATATACGGTGTTATACTTTTGTCACTCACTCGGAGGGCAAATCATTCGCAAGAAATGATAAGCCGGATAAGGTGGCAGGCTGGAACGCTTGTTATCTTATCCGGCTTTTTTATTTTGGGAGGAACACATGGATTTATTGAATGGAAATTTGAAAACGCTTTATTTAAAATATTTAACCGCTTCTTTTGGAAGTGCCCTGATCACCTCCATATATGGCTTGGTTGATATGGTGATGGTGGGGCAGTATCACGGGCCTTCCGGGTCTGCTGCAATGGCTGTGATTGCCCCGGTCTGGAATATTATATATAGCTTTGGCCTGCTTTCAGGCATTGGCGGCTCTGTATTATTCAGTTCCTGCCGGGGAAGAGGCGACCGCTCCGCTTCGAATGAATATTTTTCTGCGGCAGTTATTTTAACGTCGGCATTTGCAGCCATCCTTTGGTGCGTGGTGGCTTTTTTCGATAAGCCGCTGCTTCTTTTATTTGGTGCTGACGAGACGCTGCTGCCTCTTGCAAAGCAATACTTACTTCCTGTTAAATTTACCGTCCCGGTCTTCCTGTTTATGCAGCTTCTGTCCGCTTTTTTGCGCAATGATTCTAATCCGGGGCTGGCGACAAAAGCGGTTGTAATGGGCGGCATTTTCAATATTGCGGGAGATTACTTGCTTGTGTTTACCTTCGATATGGGCATACTGGGCGCGGGCATTGCAACAGCATGTGGCGCATGCTTATCTCTCGCTGTTATGTCAATGCATTTTTTTAGCACGAAAAACACGCTTAGCTTTGCCCGTCCATCCCGTTTTTCTCTGAAATTCCGCCAGATTCTTACAACGGGCTTTTCCACCTTCTTGATTGACATTGCTATGGGCATCCTGACAATGCTGTTTAACCGGCAAATTATGCGCTATTCCGGAACTGATGCACTGGCCGTTTACGGGATTATCGTAAATATCAGCACATTTGTCCAATGCTGTGCTTATGGCATCGGTCAGGCTGCCCAACCAATTTTATCCACCAATTTTGGCGCAGAGAAGAAGGAGCGAATTCGGCTGCTGCTTCGATATAATTTAATTTCCGTGGCGGCAGTCAGTGGCTTTTGGGTTGCTCTTACCATGGCCATCCCGCAGGCATTTGTCTACCTGTTTATGGCGCCTACGGAATCGGTTCTTATTGCCGCGCCCGGAATTATGCGCACCTATTGCGCATCGTTTTTGATATTACCGCTCAATATTTATTCCACCTACTATTTTCAAGCCGTTATGAAACCGGCTACTTCATTTTTTATTTCGGTTGCACGCGGCATTGTAATTAGCGGAACGCTGATCCTTCTTCTCCCAATTTTCGGGGGAGGAACCGCCCTGTGGTTTGCCATGCCGATAACGGAGTTGATGGTTGCAATTTTTGTTATTTACTCCATGATCAAGCATGTAAAGCATTTGCGCTTTATCAACCAACCGGCGGAAAATTTGTAATTTGCATCATCGTCATTTCTTTACAGGGCAGGCTTGCAGGGATAGCGGCGCCCGAACTCCCGGTGAGGATTGTTGCTGCCACGCAGGCGGATTTGTCTGTCTGAGGTATTCTCTGTGACATATGGCTTTTGCGCATAATGACAGCAAAGGCCGAGACAAAACATAGTTTTGTCCCGGCCCCTATTTTACACTGCAAAAAATTCGGGGTGGCGTTGATTGCTAATTCGTGGTTTCGGCGTTGAACTGGTCTTACGCAAAGTCAGCGGAGATGGAAGCGAGCTTATTCTGGGTGTTTGCATCCTCGCTGGCGGATTTGGCGGCGGTACTGGTGATGCTCTGCACCCGATTCGGGCTTACGCTTCAACCGGTGGCTTAGCGGGATACCAGTATGGAGCGGCTCGTTTTCTATTCCCGTCCCTGAAATGCCTCCCGCAGTTTGGCCAGTGCTTTTGTCTCCAGTCGCGATACGTAGCTTCGGGAGATCCCGAAGGATGAGGCCACCTCCCGCTGGGTCAGGGGCACCGTGCCGCCCAAACCGTACCGCAGGCGGATGATTTCCGCCTCCCGCCGGGTTAGTGTTTCCGCCACAAGGCGGCGCAGGCGCAAAGCGTCGTCTCGGTCCTGTATGTCGTCCAGCATTGTGTCGTTGACGCCCACCACATCCATAAGCTGCAAGGCGTTGCCCTCTTTGTCCGTGTCAATGGAGTCCGCAAGAGACACGTCGCCCTGAAGTTTTTTCTGGCTGCGGAAATACATCAGAATTTCATTTTCAATGCACCGTGCCGCGTAGGTGGCAAGCCGAGCGCCCTTGGACGCGTCAAAGGTGGAAACGCCCTTGATCAGGCCGATGGTGCCGATGGAAAGCAGGTCCTCCTGATTGCTCTGGGCACAGTAGTATTTTTTCACCACATGGGCCACCAGACGCAGGTTTCGCTCAATCAGCGCGTCCCGCGCCTTCATGTCTCCCTCGGCCATCAGGCGGAGATATTCCCGCTCCTCCTCCGATGTCAGAGGTTTTGGAAACGAGCCACCTCCGTTGAGCCGCAGGGTAAAAAGCAGCGTATTGGCAAACAGCAGCAGTGCCGCAGTCAGCATAAGCCCTCCCTCTTGGCGGCGCATTCTGCGCCGCCTCTGCCGCTTTTATGAAGCGAGCGGTCCGCCGATTCAAAGACGCACCCACCGCGCCCTCTTCGCTATCCTATGCGGCGGCGGCAGGTCCCTATGAACGGGAATTACCGTCTGGCAAAAGCAAAAAGGCACGTTTGGCGGCCCGCTTTCCTGCTGTGGATTTACCGAAAGCAAGGAATGGGTTCAAGAAAAAGCGGGGCCGGACAAATGTCCGGCCCCGCCTGCGTTGTTTCCTTTGTTTGAAAGCTTAGCCGGGGAAAGTACCCTCGGTCATCTGGGTAATGTAGTTTCTGTAAGAATCCTGAATGTCGGTGGAAACCAACTCGTCGTTGAAGGTACCAATGGCCAGGCAGTTGTTATCATAAGAGCCGTAGATGGTCTTGTTGCCAAAGCTTCCGGCCTCCACGTCCTGCATAGCCAGCTTCAGCATACCGGCATTGTCGGTGACCACGGAGCCGATCAGGCAGGGGTTCTGGCCCAGAGCCACCAGATCGGCGGGCTGGCCAATGTCAAAGATGGCAATCTCGCCGCTGCCGTTGGCTGCATCGATGGCCTGACGGGCGCCGGAGTCCACGGCGGAAGCGTCGCCAAAGAACACGTCGGCCTTCTGGGAGATCATGCCGTTGGCAAGCTCCATGCCCTTGGCCACGTCGTTGAAGGAGCCTGCATAGGCGGAGAGAACGGTGATGTCGGGATTGATGGCCTTGGCGGCCTTCTCAAAACCGGCCAGCTTCGCCTTGGTGGTGTCAATTTCCATGCCGCCGATGAAGCCCAAAACATTGGTCTTGCTCATCAGGCCCGCCAGTGCGCCGGCCATATAGCCGATCTGGTCGGCGTCGGGCAGAATGCTGGTGATGTTGTCGGTGGGCAGGGTGGTGGCGCCGTTGAGCACCGCGAACGCAATATCGGGATAGTCCTTGGCAACCTGCGCGGTGGCGTCGGAATACTGGTTGCCGGGCAGGAAGATCATGTCATAGCCCATATCGCAAAAGCCCATCATGGAGTTGGCATAGTCGGACTGGGCCACGCTGTCGGCATAGTTGGTTTCCCAGCCCAGTTCGGCGGCGGCAGATTCCATGGCGTTGTAGCAGGCGGCGCCCCATCCGCCATCGGAAATGCTGGAGTCGCAGATCATGGCAACCTTATAGACCTTGTCGCCAGCGCCGGAAGCGGCGGCGCTGCCCGCAGAGCCGCTGGTGGACGCAGGGGGAGTGGAGCCGCCGCCACAGGCCGCAAGAGACACGGTCATGGCAAGCGCAAGAGCCAGTGCAAAGAATTTCTTCATTTTCATTTTCCTCCGTAATTCAGATTTTGGGTTGGTAACTTTATCAAAAGGCGGGCGCCTGATGAACGGGTTTCAGCGCTCCTCGCGCATATACGGCTTTCCGTTGGACGCGGGGCCGGATTTTTTGATGCCCAGCACGGCCAGCGCCGCCAGCGTGAAGAGATAGGGGATCATCTGGAATAACTGATAGGGTGTGGAGGCACTGAAAATTTGCAGACGGAGCTGAAGCGCGTCGCAGAAGCCGAAGAGCAGGCAGGCCATCAGCACGCCGCCCGCGCTCCACCGGCCGAAGATGACCGCCGACAGGGCGATGAAGCCGCGTCCGGCCACCACGCCGTCGGAATACGTATTGACATAGCAGGTGGTGAGATATGCGCCGCCAATCCCTGCCAGCGCGCCGCAGATGATGCAGGCCACGTATTTCTGGCGGATAACGTTGATGCCCAGCGTTTCCGCTGCCTTGGGATACTCGCCCACGGCCTTGTAGTTGAGGCCTGCCTTGGTCCGGTTGAAGAAAACGGCTGTAAAAACCACCATCAGATAGGCAAAGTAGACCATGGGGGTCTGGTCAAAGAGAAGCTTTCCCAAAAAGGGAATGTCCTTCAAGCCGGGAATTGCCACGGTGGGCATCAGGGACGCCTGCGCCAGCGTGGAGCTGACGCCAAAGTAAACCCGGTAGATAAAGGACGCCACCGCAGGCGCGAAAATATTGATGGCCATGCCATAGACAATCTGGGGCGCGCACAGGGAAATGGTGCAGTAGGCGTAAATCATGTTAATCAGCACGCCGCCGCAGGCCCCCGCCACGATGCCCAGAAAGGGACTGCCTGAGATAAAGGAAACCATAAAGCCCGTCAGCGCGCCGAAGGCCATAATGCCGTCCAGACCGATGTTGACAAGACCTGCCCGCTCGGAGTAAAGTTCCGCGAGGGCCACCATCAGGATGGGGGTTGCCATGCGGATGGTGGAGAGAATCAGTTCACCGATATCCATATTACTTCACCGCTCCCTTCTTTTCCAAATGGTTTGAAAGCCACTGGCGGATGTCCGGCAGCTTGACCAGCGCGGTTCCTGCCACAGCGAAAACAATCACCAAAGCCTGAATGATACCGATGACAGAGGTGGGAACGCCGGTTCCGGCCTGCATGGTGTTTGCGCCGGTGCGCAGCACCGCGAAGAAGTAGGCCACCACCACCGTGGCCACCGGGTTAAGCTGGGCAATCAGCGCCATGGCCACGCCGTCAAATCCGTATCCCACGGCATAGCCGCTGATCAGGCGGTACTGGGTGCCCAGCAGCTCCACGCTGCCGCCCAGACCCGCGATGGCGCCGGAGACAATAAAGCTGTACAGAATGTACTTTTTCACGCTGAAGCCGTTGAACTCGGCGGCGGTCATGTTCAGGCCCACTGCCCGAAGCTGAAAGCCCTTGGAGGTGCTGAACAGGAAATACTGCACCACCGCGGCTGCTGCCAGGGCAATGACGATGCCCCAGGTGACCCGCAGGTCGGGAAAGATGCGCTGAAGCTGGGTGGCGTCCGGCACGGCGGCGGTCTGGGGGACGTTGCCTTCCCGCAAAACGCTGGTGTACAAAAGGCCCATGAACAGGGCTGCTACATAGTTGAGCATGATGGAGACGATCATCTCGTTCAGGCCCCGCGTGATTTTCAAAATGCCGGGAATCGCGCCCCACAGGCCGCCTGCCACCGCGCCGAAGAGCAGGCAGAGCAGTGTGGCCCCCGGCCCTTCAATGCCCCAAGTGGTGGCCACCCAGCAGGTGGCGATGGAGCCCATGATAAACTGCCCCTCACCGCCAAGATTAAACACGCCGCAGCGATAGGCAAAGCAGGCGCAAAGGCCGGTGAAGATCAGGGGCGTTGCCTTTACCAGCGTGGAGGCAATATTACTGGCCTTGCCGAAGGCGCCCTGAAACAGATACCCCACGGCGCTGACGGGGTTGCTCCCCAAAGCCGTGATGATGATGGTACCGATGACAAAGGCCAGCAGCACAGAGGCCAGCGGCACCAGAACACTCACCAGATTCTTTCTGATTTTCATACAATCCCGTCCCCCTTATTTGCCGGCCATGGCCAGGCCGATTTCCTCAATAGGAGGATTCTTGCCGGAGTAAACGCCCATAATCTGCCCTTCAAACATAACGATGATGCGGTCGGAAATCTCCAGAACCTCATCAAAGTCCGCAGAGATCAGCAGCACGCCGCAGCCGCGGGCCCGGGCGTCGATCATGGAGTCGTGCACATAGCGGGTAGCGCCAATGTCAAGTCCCCGGGTGGGATGCACGGCCACCAGCAGATCCGGGTCTCCCTCCAGCTCGCGGGCTAGAATCACCTTCTGCTGGTTTCCGCCGGAGAGGTTGCGGCACTCCTGATCCACAGATTCACAGCGGATGTCATATTTCTCCTGCATGCCCAGTGCGTAATCGTGGATGGCTTTTTTCTTCAGGTGCAATCCGTGTCCGTCGGAAAAGCGGGGCTCCTCCGTGGTTTTCAAAACCAGATTGTCCTGCACGGACATGTTGCCGATCAGGCCCATCTTGTTGCGGTCTTCGGGAATGTGAGACACGTTTTCCAGAATGAAGCCGTTGGGGGTGAAGCGGGCAACGGTGGAGCCTTTCAGGTCCACAATGCCTTCCTCCGGCGCAAGCACGCCGGTAACGATCTGGGCGAGCTGGCTCTGGCCGTTGCCGTCCACGCCCGCAATGCCCACGATTTCGCCCCGGCCCACGGTCAGGGACACGTCGTTCAGCCCGTTGTGCTTGGAGGATTTGTGGAAGCTCACGTTTTTCAGCTCCATCACGGGTTCACCCGGGGTTTCGATTTTTTCATAGCGGGAGGGCGCAAGGTCCCGGCCGATCATCAGATTTGCAAGCTGGCAGCTGTCTGTTCCTTGGCAGTCCAGCGTGCACACCGTCTGTCCTGCCCGCAGCACCGTGACCCGGTCGGAAATCTTCATCACCTCGCGCATTTTGTGGCTGATAAAAATGACGCTCTTGTTTTCACTTTTCAGCTTTTCGATGATGGCAAACAGGCCCTCTGTCTCAATGTCGGTGAGGGCGGCGGTAGGCTCGTCCAGCACCAGAAGCTCCGCGCCCCGATACAGGGCCTTGAGAATTTCCACACGCTGCTGCGCGCCCACGGCAATCTCGGTGATGGGCTTGTCCAGCTCCACATCCAGCCCATAGCGCTCCGCCAGCTCCAGAATCTCCTTGCGCCGGGCCTCCTTGTCGATAAACAGGCCCGCTGTCCGCCGGTCGCCAAGAATAATGTTTTCCAGAACCGTCATCGCCTCCACCAGCATAAAGTGCTGGTGAACCATGCCGATGCCTTTTTTCACCGCTTCGGCAGGAGAGGCGATTTTCACCGCTTCCCCATTCAGAAAGATTTTTCCGGCGGTGGGCTGATAGAGGCCGAACAGCACGTTCATCAGCGTGCTCTTTCCGGCGCCGTTCTCGCCCAAAAGCGTGTGTACCTCGCCGCGCCGGACGTCCAAATTGATGTCCCGGTTGGCATAGACGCTGCCAAACTGCTTGGTGATGTGTTCCATGCGCAGAAGTTCTTCCATTGGATCTCCCCCAATCATAAAAAGAGGGACGAAAGCGCAGATAAATTCCACTGGCTTTTCGTCCCCATTGACACACCTGAATTATTTTTATACTACCTTAAAAATAGTAAAGTGTCAAGGCGAAATTCCATCCCATCAAAGGGAAATTTTTGAATTTGTCAAGACGTTAACGGCCTGTCGGACACTCGGTTCAATCGCGGCCGGAGGGCGGCTTTGGCGGCGGCGGGGCCGGGCTTATCTTCGCGGCGGATTCCCCGTGCTTGAAAAAGCCGGACCAGATTGCGCCCGTGGGGCAGGCCGCTTTGCACGCGCCGCAGCGGATACACTCCGTCGAGTTGATGTTTTCGGTCACGTTCACGCCCATTTTGCAGGCCTTTTCGCACCGTCCGCAATGAATGCAGGCGCTTTCGTTCACGCCCATCTGATAGATGCTGAAACGGTTCAGAAGTCCGTAAATGGCCCCCAGCGGACAGAGGTATTTGCAGAATGGGCGGTATATCAGCACCGAGCCGACGATGACCAGAACCAAAAGCCCCAGCTTCCATGAGAACAGAAAACCGGCTGCGGCCCGCAATGTTTTGCTGGCAAGCATCAGCGGAATCCCGCCCTCAAGCGTTCCCGCAGGGCAGACATATTTGCAGAAAAATGGGTCGCCAATGCCAAAAGAGTCCTTTAACAGCGCAGGAAGCAGCAGCACGGCGGCAAGAGATAGGTATTTCCCCCAGCGCAGTGTCCTGTCCAGCCGTCGGGGCGGGCTGGGCTTGGGAGAGGGAATTTTGTGAAGCAGGTCCTGCACAAAGCCGAAGGGACACAAAAAGCCGCAGATCAGCCGCCCGAACAGCACGCCGAACAGCAAAACCGTCCCCGTTACGTAATAGGAAACACTCCGCGTCCGCCCGCCGATCACCGCCTGCAAGGAGCCAATGGGACAGGCCCCCGCAGCGCCCGGGCAGGAGTAACAGTTCAGCCCCGGCACACACAGGCGCTTGGAGGGGCCCTGATGAATGCGCCCGGCAAAGAAGTTGCCCAAATACGGGTTGTGGGCAAGGGCTGCCAGCGCCTGAATCAAATGCCGAATTCCTTGTTTCATCAGCCAATCCCGATGCACTCAAGGCAGATGTTCACGGCTTTTTGCAAAACCTCCGCAGGCTCGTTCAGATAAATCCCGACCGCAATCAGAGTCCCGGAAACAGCTAAAATCAAAGCGGTGACAAGGGATTTCCCTGTCCTGCGGCGTCGGGGACTCGGAACGTCCTTCGCCGTCATTGCGCCGTCTCCAGCAGAGCGTCAATCATTTTCGACCACTCCTCGCCGCTGCGGGCGCCCACATAGGACTGGCCCACCAGCTCGCCCTTGTCATTTACAAAAATCGTCTCCGGCACGGAGCTGACGCCAGACAGCTTGGCGGCAATCAAATCCGCCGAGGGAAGCAGGTGGAGGTAGTTCGCTCCGGTTTGCTCTACCAGATCCCGGGCGGTCTGCACCATATCCGGGGAAAAGGCTCCGCTGGTCTGCGGAACGTCCACCACGATGCCCACAACCTGAACGCCGCGGTCCGCATAGTCGGCGGCCAACTGGCCCAAATCCGGCATCTCCCGCAGACAGGGACCGCAGAAGGTGGCCCAGATGTTGATGAGCGTCAGCTTGTGATCCGCAAAAATGCCCTCGTCCACCGGTACTCCGTTTAAATCCCATGCGGCGAAGGAGGAGAGGGTTCCCGCCGTCTCAACGGGCTGATACTCCCCGCTCTCCGTTTCATAGGGCCAGTCGATGATTCCGCCAAAATCGCTGAGATTTGTATAGCCCATGTCCGAAAGCTTCGTCGCGGCCTGCGCACTGCGGTTTCCGCTGCGGCAGTAAATCAGAATTTCCGCGTCCAGCACGGGAAGCTGGGCCGGCGGCTCTGCGCCGATTTCCTCGTTGGGAAGAAGGATGGCCCCGGGAATGTGGCCTTCTGCGTATTCTCCGGCGGTGCGCACGTCCACCACAACGGGCGTCCCGTCGGTCATGCGCTCGTGCGCTTCCTCAGCGGTGATTTTGACCGGCTCGGGAAAAACGTCTTCGGAGCTGCTTCCCGAAGCCGACGGCTCGCTTGGAGAGCAGGCGCTTAAAAGAAACAAAAAGGTCAGGCTCAATAGTGCTGTTATTTTTTTCATAGTCGTTCCTCCTTTGCGGCGGCAGCGGCAATGCTTTTGGCAGTCCGATGCGGAAAAATATGCAGATGTAGTACCCTTCATATGTACCATATTGGGGGCAAAATTGCAAGGGAATTTTCGGAATGATTACTATTTATCAGACTTATACCTATTCCGAATTTGGCTTATATTTCTTTTTTAGAAAGGAATATACGCTCCAGTGCGGCAGGAGTGATAAGGTTTCCGGGGGCGGCATAGGATGGTATTGTCGGTCCGGAATGCGTCTTTGCGTCCGCCTGCCGCCGGGGGAGTCCGGCGGCAGGCGGACGCAGGGAAGCGCGCCGTCAGCAGTCAAATCCACATGCCGAGGGAGGAGCGCTTAAAGTATGAATGGTGATAACAACACCGCGCCGGTGCAAAATATTCAAGGTGGACTGGGACAATTGCAGATCAACGCGTTTTTGGAGAACCAGCGCGTGCCCGCAGAGGACGTGTCCGTCCGGGTTGTCGACCCGGACTCCGGAAACGTTTTGGAAGAGGTTCGCACCAACGCACAGGGGAAAGCGCCAGAGCTGACCTTTCCAACGCCTCCGCTGGAATTTTCTATGGAGGCCGGCCGGCCCCGGCCCTTCAACCAGTACAACGTACTCGTCTCGCTTCCGGGCTATGGGCAGACGGTCATCGAAAACGTGCAGATGTTTCCCGAGGTCACCGCGGTGCAGAACGTGGCTCTGCGGCCGACGTTTTCGGGCCTTTTAATTCCCTATCCCACGCTTTGGGGAGATTTCCCCCCTAAAATTCCGGAGGATGCGGTAAAAGAGTTGCCCTTTGCTCAAAATCTGGTGGTTTTGCCGGAGCCGGTGGTGCCGGAGCTGATTATAGTGCATCAGGGACGCCCGGAAAATACCGATGCCGCCAACGTCACGGTGCTTTTTACAGACTACATCAAAAACGTGGCCAGCAGCGAAATTTACTCCACCTGGCCCAGGGAGACAATCAAGGCAAACGTGTTGGCTATCATCTCCTTTACGCTCAACCGGGTCTATACGGAGTGGTACCGCAACAAGGGCTTTGACTTTACCGTCACCAACTCCACCGCCTACGATCAGGCGTTTACCTATGGACGCACCATCTTCCGGGAGATTTCAGAGGTGGTGGACGAGATATTTACCACCTATATTACAAAGCCGGACATTGTGCAGCCGCTGTTTACCCAATACTGCGACGGATCGCGGCGCAGCTGTCCCGGCTGGCTGAGTCAGTGGGGGTCCAAGGATCTGGGGGATCAGGGCTATCCCGCTCTGCAAATTCTGAAGAGCTTCTACGGCTATGACATTTTTCTGGAGGAAGCACAAAAGGTGGAGGGCATCCCCATCTCCTTCCCCGGCTACGTGTTGGAGGAAGGCTCCACCGGCGCGCCTGTGCAGACCATCCAGCACCAGCTAAACGCCATCTCCAACAACTATCCCCTGATTCCAAACGTGGCGGAGGATGGTGTGTACGGCGAAAGTACTGCAAATGCCGTGCGGGTGTTTCAGGAGACGTTTGACCTGCCCGTGACGGGACGGGTCAATTTCCCCACATGGTATCGCATTTCGGGCATTTATACCGCCGTGGCCAATCTGGCGTAGCTTCCACAAAAGAGCCAAATTGCGCAGAATACGATGCGAGGGTGAGGGCGCTCCGTTCCACCGTAAGCTGCCGCTGAAATAAATCAACCCGGGACCCTGTGCCATAGGCGCGGGGTCCCGGGTTTCATCATTGAAAAACCGTTAAAGAGACAAAACTGGCAAGGAGGGAATTTTAAAAATCCTCCTGAAGCACATAGACGCCAACGGTTTCGTGCGCTTCTGTGGAAGTGTCGTAAACCACAGAGAGGAAAACATCGTTGTAGGCAAAGTGCGCGTCACCGTCCTTGTCGCTGAGAGACTCGCCGAAGACCTCTGTAAAGTCAGACAGGCTGTCGCCCAGATGAAGCCCGTTCAGGTCGACGTCGTCTGCCATAATAAGAATCTGGGCTACCTTTGTATGGGTTGCTTCGTCAAACCAGACGCGGATATTGGGCGTTTCAAATGCCATCCCGCCTTCATCTACGGATTCGGTGGTGTTTTCTCCTATGGTGGCAATCAGCTCTTCCTGCGTCAGACCCAGAAGCTTTGTCAGAGACAAAAGGTCTGTGAACTCGGCGTCCTCCGGCTGAGAGGACCCGGCGGAAGAAGTGCCGGACTGGGCGGAACCGGAAGAAGACGCCTGCCCCGCACTGCCGGAAGACCCTGCGGGCGGCTGCGCCGCGCAGGCGCTGAGCGCCAAGAGAGACACCGCCGCCAACAGTGCCAGCATCCGCTTTTTAAAATGCGTAAGCGGTTTCAAATTTTCTGTCATACAAAAATACCTCCAAAAGTCATCCCTGCCGTTTTGGCGGGGCTTGTATTAGCTTGACGTTAAGACGCTGCAATAAGTTTCGTTTTTTGAAATATTTTTTCCGCCGTTGCTAAAAAAACGGTGCATTTGCCGCTTGACAAAGCTGTCGAACCCGGTATATGTTGAATTCAAATTCTGTTCCGCCCGCTTTTGAGGGCGGTTGTGTGCTGCCGCCCTGGGGCTTGAAAATTCGGGAAAGCGGCTTTAAATTTATTGCAATTTTGGTTGGTTTTTGCAGGAAGAATATGTTATAATGTTGACAAAGTAGGTAAGGTAATGTTTTGGCCGCGTTTCTGCCCGTCCTCCGGCATTGGGAAAGCACGGGGAAAGAACCGTAAATCACACCGTATGGCGGAATGGAAACGCTGCGTTTTAGAAAGGTAAGGTGTTGACTATGCACTGTATTCGGAAGGTAACGGAGGATTTGCTCTGGATCGGCGTCAGCGACCGCCAGACCCCCCGTTTTGAGGCGGCTCATCCCACGCCCCGGGGCATGTCCTACAACTCCTATCTGCTGCTGGATGAAAAAACCGTTTTGTTCGACACGGTGGACCGGGCGGTACAGACGCAATTCTTTGAAAATCTTGAGTATGCACTGGGTGGGCGGACGTTGGATTACGTATTTGTCCACCATATGGAGCCCGACCATGCCGCAACACTGGGCGACCTGATGCTCCGGCATCCTGAGGCCACCATAGTATGCAACGGGAAATCCGTCAATATGATTCACCAGTTCCACTGCACGGACCCCAAGCGGGTGATCCTTGTGAACGAGGGGGATACCCTTCCCACCGGGCGGCACAGCTTCACCTTTTACAACGCCCCCATGGTCCACTGGCCGGAAGTGATTGCCAGCTACGATTCCACTGACCGTATCCTCTTTACCGCTGATGCGTTTGGCAGCTTTGGCGCGCTGAACGGAATTCTTTTTGCCGACGAGGTGGACTTTGACCGGGACTGGCTGGACGAGTTCCGGCGGTACTATACCAACATCGTGGGGAAGTATGGCCCGCAGGTGCTTTCGCTGCTGAAAAAGGTTTCCGGACTGGAGCTGGGGATGATCTGCCCGCTCCACGGCCCGGTGTGGCGGAAGAATTTGGACTATCCCCTGAGCAAGTATGCCAAGTGGGCGGCCTATGAGCCGGAGGTGCAGGGCGTGCTGATTGCCTTTGCCTCGGTTTACGGAGGAACCGAAGCCGCCGCCAACATTCTGGCCTGCCGTCTGGCCGAGCGGGGCATCACTGTGGATATGTACGACGTGTCCGTGACGCATTATTCCTATGTACTGTCCGAGCTTTTTAAATACAGCCACATTGTGTTTGCTTCCACCACCTATAATAATGGTATTTTTGTTTCCATGGAGAATCTGCTCCATGACGTGGCCCACCACAACCTGCAAAACCGGAAGGTGGCCCTGATTGAAAACGGCTCGTGGGCGCCCGCCAGCGGAAAGCTGATGACGCAAATTCTTGGCGGGATGAAGAATATGGAGATTCTGACTGCGCCCGTGACGCTGAAATCCGCGCTGGCCATCGGCCAGGACGCGGAGCTGGAGACGCTGGCCGATGCTTTGGCCGCCGATCTTCGGGGAGAGGTGCCGGCGGCGCCCGGCGATCAAGATGAGGACAAGCCCAAGGGCTTTATATGTAAGGTGTGCGGATTTATCTATCAGGGAGACACCCTGCCGGACGGATTTGAATGTCCGATTTGCCACCGTACCGCCGAAGTCTTTGAGCCTCTGCCCTGAAAGCAGGAAAAAATACATCGGAAAGGAGTTTTTTTATGAAGTATGTATGCGACATGTGCGGCTATGTCTATGACGAGGCCGAGGAAGGCCCCATGCCCGACGATTATGTCTGCCCTCTTTGCGGCGCGGACAAGAGCCATTTCCATCCCGAGGACTGATTAATTAAAATACGGGCGGGGGCGTCTTTCGTAAAAAGACGCCCCCGCCCGGTCCGTACAGCGCAAAGGCAGAGAAATCATCGGTGTGCCAAACTGCGTTGGGAGAATAAAACCCCGCCTGTGCGACGGACTCCAGCGGTTGGGTCGGGTGAAAGAGGTCGTCCAGAGGGATGCAAAGGCGGACGCTTCGTTCAATTCGGCGTTAGGCGTTAAAAGTGCTGCCGTGGCGCATAGTTAGTTCAAATTTTTATTTCCATATTTTTCTTAATTTTAGTTGACATGCGTCAACCATTGCAGTAAAATTTGTATGCTGATATCGGAATAAAGTGCGGAAGGGGCGCGGCCTGTTTTTTATGTGCAATGGTTAGTTAACACTAACCAAAAGACCGCAAGTAATTCCGCCTGTTTTCTGAGCTGCGGCTGGCAGTGTTCGGTATATATTTATCCGACGGTTAGCCATAACTAACAACCGGGAGAAAAGGAGGTTTATATTTCGGGCAATTAGGTATTTTAAGAGGAGGAAAAAATGAAAATCAAATGTAAAAAAATAATGTCTGCGGTTTTGTCGGCAGTAATGGCCTTGTCTTTGCTGCCGTCGGCGGCGCTGGCGGCGGAACTGAACGACACCAATTCGGCAAAGCAGCCCGTTTCTGCACAGATCAACGGACAGATACAGCGTTACAGCGGGGCGCAGCTCGAAGGCTATTTGACAACTGCATCGCAGGGAGCAGCAGACTTTGCGGGCGGCGCCGGTACGGTGGACAATCCCTATCAGATTGAAACTGCCGGGCAGCTTGCCCTGGTGGCGGAAAATTTGGGTGCGTCCTATAAGCTGATGGAGAACATTACCCTGACCGACAGTTGGACACCCATCGGTACGTTTCAGGCGTCGGCAGAGAATGCCGAGGAGCCGGATGGAACGTATGCCTTTCACGGAACCTTTGTTGGCAATGATAAAACAATTTCCGGACTGATCATCGGGGGAGAGAACGCCGCCTGCGTGGGACTGTTCGGAGTCACGTCCAATGCCACGATTAATAACCTGACACTTGAAAATGCAACGGTTGCGGGCTTCACCATGACTGCCGCAGCCATTGGCTATGCCTATAAAACCATCGTGGACGACGTGGACTTGATTGGAACCAATACGATCCACGGAATGGAATACAACGGGCAATCCGCCACAGGCAACGCTGCCAACATGGTGGCGGGCATTGTTGGTGCGGGCATGGATTCCACCATCCTGAACTGCGACGTTTCCGGGACAGCCCTGACCATGGATGGAATTTCGGGCGCAGCATATTCCGGTGCGAATGTCCATGATGCGGGCCTTGTAGCCGGTGGGCTGGAGGGCTGCACGCTGGAAGACTGCACGGCCTCCGGCGGTAGCGTGGAAGTCACCGCTGCCGGGGCATTTGCCTTCGGTATCGGCGGCCTGGCGGGCTGCGCCATTGAAGCGGAATATATTAGAAACTGCTCCGCAAGCAATGTAAGCGTCACAATCGCGGACGGTGCATCCGACCTGATCGGCGGCCTTATAGGCTATTCCGGGACAAGCGGCCTTGCGGCCCCTACGGAGATTAACAACTGCACCGTCACTGGTGTCACAATTTCCGCAGAAGGTGCAACCGACCGCGTGGGCGGACTGTTGGGCGGCGGCTTCTGGTTCTCCGAGTATGCCGCGTATTACCCGGTTCCCGCCCGAATCAGTGTGACCAATTCTTCCGCCAGCGGAAGCTCCTATGATTTGGTGGGCTGGGTTACTGATCTTGACAGCGTCGAGGGCGTGACCGCAGACCAGAACATCTTTACGGGCGGAAACGGCACTGATACGCCCTATCAGATTGCGGATTCCGCCGGACTGTATGCAGTAAACTATAACCTGAACGCGAACTATAAGCTGACGGCTGATGTTGACCTTGGGGATACATTTGACCTGAATTATGGCGGCGCTGTTTACCATATGTGGCAGCCTATCGGCGTGCTGCGCTACGGTACGGACGTAAATATGAACACCGGAGCGATGGACTTGAGCAAGGCGTTTTCCGGGAGCTTTGATGGCGGAAACTTTACCATTTCCAACGTCACGGTGGATGCCGGTACCGATGAGACAATGATGGCTCCCGGCGGCATCTTCTCCTGCGTCACTGGTACGGTGAAGGACCTGACGGTGAAGAACGTCACCGTCACCTCTAACGAGACAAAAGCTATGACTGCCGGTGGCGTCATCGGCTACGCCTTGCCCGGTGCGATTTTGAGCAATGTCGACCTGACGGCGGATGAAGGGAAGCGGAATACCGTTACCGGGCGGAACTGCGTGGGCGGCATCACGGGCGGCAGCGAAAGCGCCGCGCTGTCCGGCTGTGACGTGTCCAAGACGGATATTGTGGTGCTGGGCAACAACGATTTCTCCAAGACTCCGGGACGCATCATTCAGGTTGACGTGGCGGAATGCGGCGGTCCTGTGGTGGGCGGCGGATTCGGCGGCTCCATCACAACTTCCTCTGCCACAGACTGCACGGTGAGCGCTGCCGGCAACGAGCCTGTGGGCCTTGGCGGTTTGGCCGGGTGCCTGCAATGCATGACGGACATTACCGACAACGAAGTTTCCGGCGTTACCATCACCACGCAAAAAGGCGGTCACGCCATTGGCGGACTGTGCGGCTATGCGGGTACCGGAAATGACGGAAAAGGGGGCATCGGCGCTGTGCCTGCTGATCCCACGGTTGTTACCGGAAACACGGTTGACATTACCATTAACGCGTCCGGGGCCACCCATGTGGGCGGCCTGATCGGAACGGGTTTGTACTTCTATGGGATGGAGGACCGATACGAGGCAAGCAACAATACCGTCACCGGCTCTATCATCGCAGGAACGGGCGCGAATTTCCTGTACGGTGCGACCACTCCCGGTGCAATTGCCGGACGGGCCGTGGGCAGCACTATTAATGAGAACAATACGTTCAGTGGGCTTACCATTAACAACGTGGCTGCCGTGAACGCGGTGGGCACGACCAATGGTATGTACGAGAGCGGAGACCAGTACGGCGAAGACGACACCGGCAGCTTTATCCACGGTATCAGCGATACCTATCAGCAGCTTTTCGAGGGAGCAACCTTCCTGACGAAATGCGATGACTACTGGCACGACTTCTCCGCTGCTGTTGTGGGCGCGGACAAGGCGGACGAAATGGTTGCCATGATGAAGGCGTCCATCGGCGCGCCGGAGGATCCCCAGCAGCGGGACGAAGGCGCCTTTTTCTGCGGCTTTAAGGACGGCGTGGCAACCCTCACCTTTAACGGCTTGCAGATTTCCGGCTTTGATGCGCAGGACGGACTGCTATTCTCCCACCCCTATCGCTACGTCGGGACCGACGCACTGTATATGGGTGAAGAGGTGGTTATGCCAGGCTTCACTGTCCTGCAAAGTCTGGATGAGAACTCCGGCGAGTACACTTACTTCCTGATGGCGCCTGATACGCCAGATGAAACCTATCACATTGAATTCCGTTATGGCAGCGATTTGGATGCGCTGAAGCAATTTGCAACCGATGACTATGCCAATTGGCTGGCTGCGGGCATTCCCACCAGCGCGATGAAAGAAACCACGGGAACAAAAGGGCAGATTGACAATGCTCTGCGTCAGGTCATCGCGTTGTTCTGCACCGAAAACCTGTCTGCCGGGACAACGGCCCAGACTGCCGCACAGCGGTCTGATTTGGTGGGTATCTGGGATGCAAATGCGGCGACATTGGCGCTGCTGGAAGCCGCAACGGGGCTTAGAAACGTCAGAATGTATTGCGAGCTAAAGGCTGACGGCGCCGGCGCGACTTATTTGGATATGGGCACCGGCAGTTATACGAAGACTGCGGATTATACCTTCTTTGCCTATGATAACGACGGCAGCGCCAGCACATTCTCCGGTGTGTACATTGCGGAAACCGAAGGCGGCACTACATCAACAAGCCCCTACACCATTGTTACCGATGGCTCGGGCAAGACGCTGTCCTTTTATGCGGCGGACGGCACGGCTTCCTATGTAAAGCGCGGCAGCGTCCCCACCAACAATTCCGGCGGCGGCTCTTCCTCTTCGTCTTCCGGAAACACAGGCATCAACGCCAGCGGCGGCAGCGTAACTGCCGCACAGATTACCGCTGCCGTTAAAAGCGCGGCCAAGGGCGCTGCCATTTCCATCAGCGCGGCCAGCGCGGCGCAGGTTACAATGCCCGTGTCGGGGCTGACGGCGGCGCAGGCCAACAACAACAGCTTGAGCATTACCACGAAAAACGGTGTGATTGCCGTATCCGCTGAAGCGCTGGCAGGCGTGATCAGCGGGGCCTCCTCCAGTGCGGTCGTCAATGTCGGGATCACGGCTTCTTCCACCGCTGCTGCGGGCGTTCCTGACGGAGCACCGGCATTTGACGTATCCATTTCTGTCGGCGGTCAGGCTATCCACAGCTTTGACGGGTCTTTGACAATTACGCTGGCGGTCGCCAATCTGAGCAAGATTGCAAACCCCTATGTGCTGCACATTCTGGCGGACGGCACAAAGGAATATTTGAAGCCCACGGTCAGCGGAAACAACCTCACGGTTAGCGGTGTGAGAAAGCTCTCCGTGTTTGCAGTTATTCCGGGCAGTGAAGTGCCTGCGGAGCTGGCGTTTACCGATGTGGCAAGCAGTGCCTATTACGCGGACGCGGTGCGCTGGGCGGTTGCAAAGGGCGTGACCTCCGGAACAAATGCCACCACCTTCAGCCCCAACGCCGCGTGCACCCGCGCGCAGGCGGTAACCTTCCTGTGGAGAGCGGCGGGTTCTCCAGAGCCTGTCTCCACGGTAAATCCCTTTGCGGATGTGGACAGCGGGGCCTATTACTTCAAGGCGGTTTTGTGGGCGCTGGAGAAGGAAATCACCGGCGGCACCAGTGCCACGGCCTTTAGTCCAAACACCACCGTTACCCGGGCGCAGACCGTTACCTTCCAGTACCGCGCGGCGGGGTCCCCCGCTGTGACTTCAACCAATCCGTTTGCCGATGTGCCTTCCGGCGCGTACTATACGGACGCGGCCCTGTGGGCCATGGAGCAGGCGGTTACGAAGGGAACCACGGCCACGGCATTCAGCCCGAATACCAATTGCACCAGAGGTCAGATTGTGACCTTCCTGTACCGGCAGTTTGGCGTATAACGCAAACTGCTGAAAGAAACCGGGGAGAATCGGCGCGCTGCGCCGATTCTCCCCGGTTTTTATAAATGTGCATAAAATGTAAAAAGATATGGTTATTTTTTCGTACAACCTGTAATCTGGAAACCTGAATTTTTGTCTTGGGAAATGGCGGAATAGATAAGCACTTTGAAAGTTTCTCAGCCAATTGGGGGCTTTTTAAAAAAATGTAAGCAGACGCAACTCTAACCGCGCAAGTGATGTCTGGTAAAAAAGACTGCAAAATAAAAAATGGCTTAAAAATCTTTGTATATTTTTTCAAACACGACTGTTGACTGTTGGAGCGCTTTGCAGGATAATACTATTTAAATAGCTAAATTGATACTTAGCTGACGAGACCCTCGCTGAAGAAAATAAACGGACGAAGCATTCGGGCGAGCCCATGCTTGAAAGGGACTTTTGTGGTTGCTTTGCAAAAGCCCCCTAAATTTATATCTGCTACTGTGTGGTCCGGGGAAAAGCGGAGGTTTGACATGCTGTCCTTCCGTATAGAAGAGAATCGGAATAGCGGCAAAGAACCGTGGGTGATTTTCATGACGCACCTGCATTCCCGGATGCGCTGTGTGGCCTTTCAGCCAACCCATTTTATCAAAAGAGCAAGGAGTATGATGTACATGAGCGAAATTCAAACCGGGACGGAAGCGTGTATTGACGAAATCGTTGCCGTCCGAAGAGATATCCACCGGCATCCGGAGATTGGCCGGACAGAGGTGCGCACCTCCGCACTGATTCGGGAAAAACTGGCGGAGTACGGAGTGGACAGGATTGAGCGGCCTGTTCCAACGGCTGTGGTTGCGCTGATTCATGGCGCGGCAGGGCCAGGCAAGTGCGTTGCCTTGCGCGCCGATATTGACGCGCTGCCGGTAAGCGAGGACACCGGGCTGCCCTTTGCCAGCGAGACGCCGGGGATGATGCACGCCTGCGGACACGATATGCACGCGTCCATGCTGCTGGGTGTGGCAAAGGTGCTGTGCGGGATGAGAGATCGGTTTCGGGGAACGGTGAAGCTGATTTTCCAGCACAGTGAGGATACCCTTCCCGGCGGGGCCATGGAGCTGGTGGAAAAGGGCGTTTTGGAAAACCCTCATGTGGATGCCATCTATGCCATTCACATGCTGCCGGATCAGGAGCGCGTAGGCAAGATCGGAATGCGGGCGGGGTCTGTCACCACGTCTGTGGACCTTTACGATGTAACGGTGACCGGCCGGGGCGGACATGGCTCTGAGCCGCAGAAAACGGATGACCCCATTCTGGCCGCCTGTCAGATGATTGTGGATATGCAGCAGATTGTTGCCCGCAGAATTGATCCGCTGGAGACAGGGATTCTTTCCATCGGCAGTATTCACAGCGGCGACGCGCCCAATGTGATTCCCGGCGAGGTGAAGTTTGGCGGCGTGTCCCGGGCTTTTTCCGAGGAGGTGCGGGAAACGATCCGCCGCCAGATGTTTGCCATCGGGAAGGGGATGGAGTCCATCTCCGGCTGCAAGGTTGACATTTACCATTATCAGGGCTATCCCGCAGCATACAACGATGCAGATCTGGTGGACTGTGCCAGAAAAGCGGTGGCGGATGAGTTGGGAGACGACGCCATCGTGGAGTTGGAGAGGCCCATGGGGTTTAGCGAGGATTTTGCCTATTTCCATCAGATGGCGGGTACGCCGTCCGCTTATTTTATGCTTTTTGGCGGACAGGGCGGGGAGGAGCTGTATCCTCTTCACAGCCCCAAGCTGGTTCTCCGGGAGGAGGCCATGCCATACGGCGTCCGGGCCATGGCGGGCATTGCCGTGGAATATCTCAATCGCTGAGGGCGGAGTCCCTTATCAGAAAAAGGCACGCCCCATACATGTATCGGCAAAGGACTTCCAGCGGCAAGCCGCCGGGTTTTGAATAGAAAACAGCACGATAGGAGAAGGAGAAACTATGTACAATTTTGCATCTGCATTCGTTATCTGCGCCGCCGTGTTCATCATCGGTGAAGTGGTGTCCACCTTGACCAAGGCATGGATTCCCTCGGTATTTGTCACGGCAGTGGTGATGCTGGTTGGGTACTGGACTGTGATCCCCACCACCTTGGTCAGCGACAGTTACCTGATTCCCTTCGGCAGCACCATCGGCATTTACCTGCTGATTACCCACATGGGTACGGTGATCAGCCTTAAGCAGCTGAAAGAACAGTGGAAGACCATTGTGGTATGCCTTGTGGGCCTTGTGGGTATGTGCGGGCTTTCTTTGCTGGTGGCCCCTTTGATCATGGAGCGGGAGCTGGTCATTGCCGGTCTTCCTCCGCTGACCGGCGGCATTGTGGCTGCCACCCTCATGCGTGATGCCGCCAAGGCTGCCGGACTTGAAACCGCCGCTGTCTTTGCCATCACCATGTACTGCATCCAGGGCTTTGCGGGATATCCCATCACCGCCGTTTGCCTTCAGGCAGAGGGCAAGCGCCTCTTGAAAGAGTACCGCGGCGGGGCGGTTATGACCGCCACCGACAGAGCCGCCGTCAAGAACGCAGAGGCCGCCACTGCTGCGGCTGTTTCAAAAAAGAAGCTGATTTCCCCCATCCCCCAGAAATTCGATTCTGCCGTTGTGGTTTTGATTAAGCTGGCCATTGTGGGCTGGATTGCCACGCAGCTTGGCAGCATCGCCTTTTTTGGCGTTATCAAGATCAGCGGCGCCATCTGGGCGCTGGTTTTGGGTATCTTCTTCACCACCATCGGCTTTTTGGACGCCAACTCGCTGAATAAAGCCAATTCCTATGGAATTATAATGTTTGCGCTGATGATGTATGTGTTTGACGGACTGAAGGACTGCACGCCCGATATGCTGATGGACATCATTTTCCCCATGGTCGCTTTGATCGTGGTGGGTGTCTTGGGCATGGCGATTATGTCCTTTATCGTGTCCAAGATTCTGCGGATGTCCTTCCCTATGGCGTTTGCCAACGGCCTGACGGCGCTGTATGGCTTCCCCTGCGACGCGATCATCACCGAGTCCACCTGCACGGCGCTTGCGCAGACTCCGGAGGAGAAGGAGTATCTGATGAGCAAGATGTTCCCGTCTATGATTGTGGGCGGCTTTGTTACTGTTACCATTACATCGGTCTTTATTGCCGGCGTGTTTGCAACTATGTTTTAACAAAAAGGAGTGCTGAAAGTTGAACCTCAAAGAAGCTGCCGCAAAATACGGCGATTACCTCATTGAGATGCGGCGCTGTTTCCATGCGCATCCCGAAGTCAGCGGAAAAGAGTATGAAACCAGCAAGCGGATTAAAGCGGAGCTGGACAAATTTGGAATTGCCTGGCGTCCCTGCGGTATGGAGACTGGGATTCTGGCCACCATTCAGGGTGAAAAGCCCGGAAAGACCATCCTGCTTCGGGCCGACATGGATGCACTGACTGTTCAGGAAGAAACCGAGCTGCCTTATGCCAGCGAGGTTTCCGGTGTGATGCACGCCTGCGGGCATGACTGTCATATCTCCACGCTGCTGACAGCGGCCCGCGTGCTGAGCGACGTGAAAGCGGATCTGTGCGGCACGGTCCGTTTGGCGTTTCAGCCGGCGGAGGAAACGGCGCAGGGCGCAAAATCCATGATTGAGAACGGCGCGCTGGACGGTGTGGACGGCTGCTTCGGCATTCATGTGTGGTCCAATGTGCCCGCCGGACAGGTGGCGCTGGCCCCGGGACCCCGGATGGCCGCCGCCGATCAGTTCAGCATTGATGTCAAGGGGAAGGGCGGCCATGCCTCCGCGCCCCATCAGTGCATCGACGCCGCCGTGGTTGCCAGTACCATTGTGACCAATTTGCAGAGCATTGTCAGCCGGGAAGTGGATCCCGGCGATCCGGCTGTGCTGACAGTGGGGCGCATCGAGGCGGGAACCCGCTGGAATGTGATTGCCGAGTACGGAAGGCTGGAGGGCACCACCCGCTATTTCTCCCGGGACCTGTATCAGCGCTTTCCGGAGATGATGGAGCGTGTTGTGACCCAGACCGCGCAGACCTTCCGCGCTGAGGCGAAGCTGAATTACGACCGCATTGTCCCTCCCGCCATCAACGACGACCAAATGACCGAGGTGGCCATCGGTGCGGCGCGCAAAGCAATTTCTGCCGACGCAGTGATTTCCGTTGACCCCGTCACCGGGGGAGAGGATTTTGCCTATTTCATGGAGAAGGTCCCCGGCGCCATCGCACTGATGGGCGTTGGAAACGAGGCCTGCGATGCGGTGTGGCCCCAGCACTCTGGAAAATATCGCGTGGATGAAAGTGCGCTGATCAACAGTGTGCTGCTCTATGCGCAGGTTGCTGTGGATTTTAACGCGGGTTGACCCTGCGTATTTCCTCCGCCCCTGCGGCTTTACAAAAAACAAAGGCCCTGATGCTTTGGCATCAGGGCCTTTGCTTTTGTGGGTTCATCGCTTTTTAAATAGGACATCAGCCTATCCGCGCTGTTTTGAATCAGCCGCGCCGACCGCCTGACCGAACTATCTGTAACGGGTTCGGGGGTTTTCAAATATCGCGGGGTATGATAGGATACTGTGTAAAAAAAGAGAAGCCGCCGGGACGCAAGGGGGAAAACGGGCCATGAACAAAACGCTACTCTATCTCATCTATTTTGCGGCATATTCCGCGATTTTGCTGGTAATCGGAAAAAGCAGCCTGCGGGACAGCGACAGCGTTGGAAAGTTTTTTATGTGCGACCGGCAATTGCCCTTGTGGCGATGCGTCTGCACCTTTGTGGGGACCTGGGCTTCGGCGGCCAGTATTCTCAGTCTGACCGGATCGGTGTATGAAAGCGGGCTGTCCGCGCTGATGTTTTCCGTTGTGCCATGGTTTCTGGGGGCGCTGCTGATGATATACATCAGCGGAAAGCTGTATGCCACTGGCGTCACCACGGTGCCGGAGCTGTTTCGCGTCCGATACGGGTCCAAGGGGCTTCAGGCTGCGTTTGGCGCACTGCTGGCTGCGGTGTACGTGCTGTATCTGGTCATTCAGATCAAGGGCTTCGGCATTGTGGCGTCCACGCTGTTCGGCATCCCTTACAGCCTGTCCATTCTGCTGGTGTACCTGTTCATTTTATACACCTCCTTCGGCGGCTACCAGTCGGTGACCCGCAGCGACGCATTCAACCTCATTCTCATGATTATGGGCTTGGGCGTTCTGCTGGTAATCGTCGTGGCCCGAGTGGGAGACTTAGGCGGAATTTACTCTGGCGCCGCAGGCGTGACGGGATACGCCCATGGGGGAATGGACTATGCCACCGAGGCCGGGGACCTTCTCAGACCCTTCGGGCAGGGGGACTTTGCGCCCCTTATGAGCAGCAGCATGTTTTTCGGCTGGGGACTGGGTCTGGCGGTAAATCCCCAGTATGCTGTGCGGATTCTGGCCTCCCGGGACGCCCGTTCAGCCCGGCGGATGATCTGGATTTCTCTGGCGCTGCTGGCGGGAATTTACTTCACGCTCAGCAGCATCGGCCTTGGTATGCGGGTGCTGATTCCCACGGTGGATGCAACCTTATCCACCGATGAGATTTTCACCTATATTCTCAACAACGACCTGTATAGCGAGTGGAGCGGGTTTTTGCTGTTTGCCATTATCGGCGCGTGTGTATCCACCGCAAACTCCCAGCTTTTACTGATCGCGTCCAGCTGCTCCTGCGATATCGTGGGGGCGCTGTGGCCAAGACCGCTGAAGGAAAGCACGCTGGTGGGCCTGAGCAGGGGGGCGGTGATGGCGGGGGGAACGCTGTCGCTGCTGCTGGCTCTGTCCCCCCCGGCCTCTCTTTTGACATATGGGGGGGACGTGTGGGGGGTGTTTAGCGTGACGCTGCTGGCCCCTGTGTTTGGAACGCTTCTGTGGGAGAAAACCACCCGGACAGGCGTTTGCGCTGCGCTGGGGGCCGGGCTTCTGGCGCTGGCGGTATTCTATCCGCTTTACTATGGGAGTCTTCTTCCCGTGCACCCCGCTCTGCCGGGAACGCTGATCTCCGTCGGGGCACTGTGGCTGGGGTCTGTGCTGAGCCGGAAAAAGGAGGCGGAGGGATGAAGCGGAGACGGTCGCTGACCATTGAGAATAAAATTCTTATGGCGGTGGTGGGCATTTGTGTCCTCTCCGTGCTGTGCTTTGGCTTTTTGATGCTCCGGGAGGGGTATACGAGTAAGCTGACGCAGGAGCGGGAAAAGGGAGAGGAGCTGCTAGCCTATATCAGCTGGGATATCCGCCAGTTTGGAGACAATGTGGGGCAGGACGCGATTCTCGCGGGCTGCGCCGCCCTTGAAAACGACGGGCTTGTCATTCTGGACGGCAGGGGCGTCCGCCTTCTGGGAACGGAGCAGGGCACCGCACTGGTGACGGAGGGAAGCGTTTTGGCGGAGCAGCGGGACAATGGGTTTGGCTGGCGACTTTACTATACGCTGGATGAGGCGGCGTTTCAAAGCGGCCTTGTGGAGGAGCAGAAATACGCCATTCTTGCCACCATTGCTTTGTTAATCATTACAATTCAGGTGGGCGTCTTTGTGTCCTACGGGATATCAGAGCCGGTGCGGCGGCTGGCAGCCGCCTGCGCCGCCATTGGAGAGCAGCCCCAGAAGGCATCGCCGGAGATGATTCCAACGGATGTGGGCAGTGCGGAGACACGGCAGCTGGCCGATGCGTTCCGCAGAATGCTGGAAGAATTGCGGCGATACAACGCGGCGCTGGCGGAGCAAAAGGCGCTGAACGAAAATATTGTGCAAAACCTGCCGCTGGGTGTGGTGGCTTATGGCGCGGACGGGCGGGTGCTATTTGTCAATGACCGGGCCAGCGCCATGCTGGCGGATGAGACGTTTTTGACGGCAGGGCAGACGCTGCGGCTGGTGTTGGAGCGCCGCCTTACGCAGGCCAGCGTTCCGCTTGAGGCCATCCGGCTGGAAGACGGCCGGGGGGATGTGCGGGTCTATCAGATAGGAGTCTGGCGGCTTGGGCGGGGAAGCCCTGAAGAACAGCCCGGGACGCTTTGCACCATTGATGATGTGACCTATGACAAGATTATGGAAGAAAAGGTGGGCGAGAGTGAGAAGCTGGCCTATATCGGGAAGCTGGCCGCCATGCTGGCCCATGAAATTCGCAATCCGCTGGCGGGTATCCGCGCCTCGATTCAGGTGGTGGGCCGGGGGCTGGATCGGGATCGGGATCGGACGCTGTGTGCCAGCGTCATCAAAGAGGTGGACCGTATCAACGAACTGATTGGCGACCTTTTGCATCTGTCCCGCAAGCGGGAGAGCCACAAGGCCGTGGTAGAGCTGAAGCCGCTGCTGGGCGAGGTGGCCATGCTGTACTCCAAGCTGGCCGGGAATCATGGTGTTACCATGGAAACCACGGCCGAGCCGGGCCTTGCGATATATGCCGACGAGGCGGAGCTGAAGCAGGTTTTGATAAATCTTGTGAGCAACGGACTGAAAGCCGTGGGACAGGGGGGACGCATTGCCCTGCGGGTCGAGGGCGGCCCGGCGGAGGTCCTTTTGTCGGTGACGGACGACGGCGCGGGGATGGATGGCGAAAAACTGCGTTCCGTGGAAAAGGGCATTGCTTCGGGAGCATCCGGACGATACGGCCTTGCCATTGTCAGCCGCCTGCTGGAGCAAAATGGCGGCGAAATGAAAATTCTCAGCAGTCCCGGCGGTGGGACGCGCATTGAAATGCGGTTTCGTGGGACGGATACAGGGGAAAAGGAGACGCTATGAAAGAACGGGTACTGGTCATCGACGATGAAAGTCTCATCCGCATTTCTTTGGAGGCGGGTCTGTCGGACATGGGCTATGAAGTTACCACGGCGGGAAATATTGCTCTGGGTCTTGCCGCGGCGGAGCGAATGCGGCCAAACGTAATATTGCTGGATAACCGCCTGGAAGGGGATGTGGGGACGGATTATATTGAGGCGCTCCGCCATCTTGACGAGGAAGTGCGCATCATTATGATTACCGCTTACGGGACGGTTGCGCAGGCGGTGGAAGCCATCCGCCGGGGAGCTTATGACTTCGTGCAAAAGCCCTTTGATCTGGATGAATTGAATCTCGTCATCCGCCGGAGTCTGGACGAGCTGAAAAAAGACCGCAGCCTGAAGGCTGTGAAGGGCAAGCAGCGGGAGCTGATTGGAAACAGCTCTGCCACGGAGGAAATCCGTTCCCAGATACGCCTGCTGGCAAAAAACGATAACGTGGACCTGCTGATTCGGGGCGAAACCGGCACCGGCAAGGAGGTGGTGGTGAATATGATTCACTATGCCTCCGCCCGACAGGCGGGCCCTATGGTGAAGATCAATTGCAGCGCCATTCCGGAAAACCTTTTGGAAGCAGAGCTGTTCGGCTATGAAAAGGGAGCGTTCACGGGGGCGGTGAAGACCAAAAAGGGTCTGTTTGAGCTGGCGCACGGTGGCACGGTGTTTCTTGACGAAATTGGAGAGATGCCCCTTGCCATGCAGGCAAAGCTTCTGACATTTCTGGAGGACCGCTGCTTTAAACGGGTGGGAGGTCTGACGGATATTGCCGTGGACGTGCGGGTGGTGGCCGCCACCAATCGTCGGCTGGAGGAGGAGATTTCCAGAGGGGCTTTTCGGGAGGATTTGTTTTACCGCCTGAATGTCATGCAGATATTGATTCCGCCCCTGCGGGAACGGGTGGAGGACATTCCGGTCATCGCGGAGTACTACCTGCGCCACTTCAACCAGAAATTTTCCAAGGAGATTGAAGCCATTGACCCGGCCTATCTGGGGGAGATGCGCCGCTATTATTGGAAGGGCAATGTGCGGGAATTGAGAAACGTTTTGGAGCGGGAGGTGCTGTTTTGCGAGAGGAAGACGCTTCGGGGCGCGCCCTTGGCCGCTTTTGGCGGAGGAGTCACCTCCGCTGGGATAAAGGACCTTTCTCTGGGGCCGATTGACTTGGAGACCGAAACTGCTGCATTTCAGCGGGCTTACATCCGCCGGGCGCTGGCTTTGAGCGGGGAGAACAGCACTGCGGCAGCAGCGCTGCTGGGCATCAGCCGGTTTACGCTGAAGCGGCGGATGGAGGATGAAAACGTGCGGAATTGAACACTTTGGCCGTGCAGAATCGCACGTCCGGTCAGGAAAACCATCCGTTTTCCTGACCGGGCGTGTTTTTTTGTAAAAAAATCAGAGACTATGGATGTGAAAATTACAAAAAACAGTGCGGAAAATTGTTAAATACAAACAATGATTTTGCGGGAAAATTGGAAATGATGTGCGTTTGTCATAAAGCTTTTGAAACTTGGTATGAAACTTGCTGCTAATTATGACAGGTACATTCGGAATCGTGCCCGTGGGGCAAAAAGGAAGGAGCTTACAAGTATGAATCTGGTAGATCTGAACAGCGATTTGGGAGAAAGCTTTGGTGCATACACCATCGGTTTGGACAGCGAGGTAATCCGGCACGTATCGTCGGTCAACGTGGCCTGCGGCTATCATGCGGGGGACCCGCTGGTCATGGAGCAGACCGTGGCCATGGCAAAAGAGGCGGGTGTGGCCATCGGTGCGCATCCGGGCTTTCCCGATTTGATGGGGTTTGGGCGGCGGAATATGGTGTGCTCGCCCAAGGAGGCCAAAGCCTATGTTCAATATCAAATGGGCGCCCTGCTGGCGTTTACCGCCGCGGCGGGCGTGAAGCTTCAGCATGTGAAGCCCCACGGTGCGCTTTACAACATGGCGGGCAAGGACATGGAGCTGGCATCCGCCATCGCGCAGGGCATCGCGGAGGTAGACAGGGACGTGATTTTGCTGGGCCTTGCCGGAAGCAAAATGATTGAAGCGGGCCGAGCCGCGGGACTGCGGGTGGCCAGCGAGGTGTTTGCGGACCGCGCCTATCAGGCGGACGGTTCTCTTGTCCCCCGCAAGCAGCCCGGTGCGGTAATCCACGACAAGGACGAGGCGATTCGCCGCACGGTGCGTATGGTGACGGAGGGAAAGGTTACTGCCATTACAGGCGAGGAGGTTTCTATCTCCGCAGATTCCATCTGTGTACACGGCGACAACCCCTCGGCTGTTGAGTTTGTGAAAAACATTCGTGCCGCCATGGAGAAACAGGGCGTAACAATCGCGCCGATTGCCGCGATTGTTTAAGCGCGCGCTACAAATATAATAAAAGTGAGGAAATTCCGATGAGTGCGAACGAGACGAGTAAAAATAGATCTGTTTTGCTGGGCGCCGCGTTTTTAATGGCTACCTCCGCCATCGGCCCCGGCTTTTTGACCCAGACCTCAAAGTTTACCGCACAATATGGCCCCGCGCTGGTTCTTATAATCCTGCTGGCAATCCTGATGGATATTACCGCACAGATGAACATCTGGTCCATCGTCAGTGTGTCCGGGATGCGGGCACAGGACGTGGCGAACAAGGTGCTGCCCGGGCTGGGCGTCGTACTTGCCGTTTTGGTGGCAATCGGCGGGCTTGCATTCAATGTGGGCAACGTGGGCGGCGTAGCGTTGGGCTTCAACGCCATGTTCGGCCTGAATGAAAAGGCGGGCGCTGTCATCGCAGGCTGCCTTGGCATCATCATCTTCATCAATAAAAATGCCAAGACCATCATGGATAAGGTTGCCACCTTTCTGGCTGCCATCATTCTGGTCACTGTGCTGGTGGTGGCGGTGATCTCTCAGCCGCCTCTGGGCGTGGTGGCATCCAGCCTGAGCAAATTCAATGAAATTCCCTCCATGTTTGTGGCACTGACCACCTTGCTGGGCGGCTCCTGCGGCGGCTACATTGCTTTTTCCGGCGCTCACCGGCTGCTGGACGCGGGCATTTCCGGTCCCGAAAATGTGAGCCATGTGCGCAAGAGTGTGCTCCAGGGCTGTGGAACCTCGGGAGCCGTGCGTATTTTGCTGTTTCTGGCTGTGCTGGGTACCTGCATGATCGGCGCCCAGTGGAACGCCGCCAATGCCGACACCATTATCAACGCCGGCAATCCCGCCGCCGAGGCATTCCGCCTGTCCGCCGGGAATCTGGGCTATCGGCTGTTCGGCCTGTGCCTATTCTCCGCCGGTGTCTCCTCCGTGGTGGGCGCGGCATTTACCTCCGTCTCCTTCCTCAAGACGCTGCACCCTTTCATCAATAAGTATGAGCGCCAGTTCGTGGTGGGGTTCATCGCCTTCTCCACGCTGATGATGGTGCTGGTTGGCAACGCCGCCCAGCTTCTGATTGTTGCGGGTGCTTTTAATGGCCTGATTCTTCCGGTCAGCTTGGGTGTGATACTGCTGGCGTGCCGCAATAAAAAAATTGTGGGGGAAGAATACAAGCATCCTACATGGATGATCGTGCTGGGCGTAATCGTGGTCTGCATCTCCCTTTACGCCGGAATAAAAGCAGTTCCCGGCATTTTGAAGCTCTTTGCCTGATAAAAGGCGTATCATGAACGCCGGGTGCGGCACTGCCGCGTCCGGTGGAAAGGAACAAATATGGATGAAGTGAGATTTCTGAATGCCGGGGATACTGCTGTGACCGTGGAATTCGGCAATGAGATCAGCGAAGCGATTAACGGCCGCATCCGGGCCTTTAACATCGCACTGCTGGAAAGCGGTATTCCCGGCATCGTAGAGACGGTTCCCACCTATCGCTCCCTGATGGTGCATTATGATCCGGGCGTCATTCGCTATGCCGCGCTGGAACAGAAACTGAAGGGGCTGCTGGGAGGCCTTGACAAGGTGCGGATTCCCCCCAGCGAGGTGCTGGAAATTCCTGTGCTGTACGGCGGGGAGGAGGGGCCGGACCTTCCGTTTGTGGCGGGGCAGGGGGGCAGGTCTGTGGACGAGGTGATTGCCATTCACAGCGCACCGGAGTATCTCATCTACATGCTGGGTTTTACGCCGGGCTTTACGTATCTGGGCGGCATGGACGAGTCCATTGCCACGCCCCGGCTGAAAACGCCCCGCGTCAAAATTCCTGCGGGTAGCGTGGGCATCGCCGGGGCGCAGACCGGGGTGTATCCCATCGACTCTCCGGGCGGCTGGCAGCTAATCGGGCGCACGCCGGTGCGGATGTACGCGCCGGAGCGGGAAAAACCCATTTTACCGGAGGCGGGCCAGTATATAAAGTTTTACCCCATTGACCGGGCGGAATATGATAAAATTGCGAAGCAGGAGGCCGCCGGGACTTATGTCTGCAAGCGGCACTCCAGAGAGGAGGGGGCGGAATGAGCATCACGGTTCTGCATCCCGGTATGCTGACAACGGTTCAGGATCAGGGACGGACGGGGTATCAGCAGTTCGGCGTGTCGGTTTCCGGCGCGGTGGACCCCCGTTCCGCCGCTGTGGCCAATATTTTGGCGGGCAATGACGAGGGAGAAGCTGTTCTGGAGTGCACCATTATGGGGCCGCAGCTCCGCTTCGACCAGCCTGTGGTCATCGCCGTCACCGGCGCGGATCTGGGCCCCACGCTGGACGGTGTTCCCATAGACAATTACCGCGCTGTCCGGGTTGGGGCGGGGCAGGTGCTGCGCTTTACCGGACCCAAATCCGGTTGTCGGGCGTTTATCGCCGTGGCGGGCGGACTGGATATTCCGCAGGTTATGGGAAGCCGCTCTACCTATATGAAGGCACAAATCGGCGGATTCCATGGACGAAAGTTGGAAAAGGAGGATGTGCTTGGCCTTCGCGCGCCGGGAACGGAGCCAAGAGCGCTGGCGACCCGCGCCATTGCGCCGGAGTTCCGCGCCCGGGCGGAATACACCCTCCGGGTGGTTCCGGGGCCGCAGGACGATGCGTTTACCTCTGCGGGGATGGAGACGTTTCTCACGGGCGTTTATACCGTCACCGCCGAGTTTGACCGAATGGGCTGCCGGCTGGAAGGCCCGGAGATTGCCCATGAAACCTCGGGCGACATCATCTCCGACGGCATCGCGTTCGGAGCCATTCAGGTTCCCTCTTCGGGACAGCCCATCGTCATGCTTTCCGACCGGCAGACCACCGGCGGCTACACCAAGATTGCCAATGTAATTTCCGCGGATTTCCGCATTCTGGGTCAGTTGAAGAGCGGGGACAGGGTCCGCTTTGAAAAGATATCTCTGTCCGCCGCGCAGGAGGCTTTGCTTGCCCAGCGGGCATCGCTGCGGCTGCTGCGGCATGTGCTGGACAACTGAAAAAATAGGCGCCGCCATAAAAATGATATAAAGCCGCCGCCCGCTTTTGCGGGCGGCGGCTTTATGCTTTGGCCTTTGCCGCAGGCGTATAAAACCGTCCGGTGTTTATGTGCAGTGGAACGATTTACGTGTCTCAATGACTGCCTAATTTTCGGACGGCACAATTGCAGAATTTATGCACCAACCGATTCTTGGTATCCTTGCGGAACACAGCCAGAATATCGGTGACTCCCTGCACCGCTTCCAAAGAAAAGTAAATCATGGGGGTTTGCGGCTGAATGGAATGCACATAGGAGGGGCATATGAATGTGATTCCGCGCCCGCAGCCCACCAGACTGAGTGCGGAGGGAAGGCTGGGCGCTTCCACGATTCGGCGGGGAGTGAAGGCATAGTGGCGGCAGACCAGATCTGAGGCGATCCGCATATTCTGCCAGGGATTCAGGACAATCAGGGTTTCTTCCTGCATGGAGGAGAGATCTACAGGAATAGGCGAATGGAGGTTTCCCTCGCACCCCGGGAATTTGTGCCGCAGTTCATCCGTATAAAACGCGGCCAACAGGATGGGGTCGCTCAGCAATTTTTGATATTCAAAGATGTCTTGGGTTGGCTTCAGATTGGTCAGGGCCAAGTCCACCTCGCCGGACTCCAAAAGGTTGAGTAGATTGGAGCTGGGACATTCTACGATTTTTTGATCGACAGAGGGGTTTTGCTCGGCAAAATCCGGGACGATTTTTGGCAAAATATAAATTCCAAGAAGCGGAAGGGTGGCAATTGTAAGTTGATTGTGCAGTTGTTTGCCGATTGCCGCAAAATCCTCGCGCATTTTGTGGTCCAAATCCTGAAAACGGTCAATGTACTCCAAATACTTTTGACCTGCGGGCGTTAAACCAAGGGGGATGGTGTCGCGGTCAAACAGAGTAACGCCCATGTCATCCTCCACCCGCTTGACAAAACGGCTGAGTGACGGCTGAGAAATATAAAGAGATTGTGCTGCCTTTGAAAAGCTATGATATTGTGCAATTGCTTTAATGTATTTGCAAAAGCGTTGATCAATCAAGTCCGCACCCTCCTCAGTCTTACTTTGACAGAGCATTTTATCCCGAGATGTTTTATTTTTTAACATATATTGTATCAAAATTTTGAAGGAAGTACAAAGCAAAAATGAAGTTTTACTTATTCTGTTTTTGGCATATTGACATATCAAAACGAGTATTCGACAGAAAATGTGTTGGTGTTATACAATGACGCGGAAGGCGCGACACAGAGCTGCCGTGCCAGAAGATAACACAAGGAGGAGTTTTAGATGAACAGCAATCACGCACAGGATCTTCGCCGCATTCTGTCTGAAAACAAATTTTTGACGCTTCCGGGAGTTTATGACTGCCTTTCGGCAAAAATTGCGGAGGAAGCAGGCTTTTCGGCACTGTTTCTGTCGGGTGGCGCATTGGCTTACAGTGTGCTGGGACGACCCGACTTTGGCTTTTTGGGCCTGTCTGAGTTTGGAACGGCAATTCAGCATATTGTTTCATCCAGCGATCTTCCCTTGCTGGCGGACGCGGACAACGGGTTTGGAAATGCAATTCAGGCCGCCAATACCGGTGCTATGTATGAGCAGCTGGGCGCGGCCGGCCTTCAGATTGACGACAAGGTACTGCCCGCCATACATCCCGCCCGCGATGAAATTATTGAATGGGAAATGATGGGGCCAAAAATTCAAGCTGTGCGAAGCAGCGTCTCCAAGGAGTTCGTCATTGTTTTTCGGACTTGTGCCAATTTGTACGGCTTTGGAATTGACGAGGCAATCCGCAGAATCAATCTGGCAAGGGCGTGCGGCGCCGATTATGCTTATATAGACGGAATCAAGTCTCAGGAAGAACTGACCAAGGTTTCCCAGCAGGCTGAAATCCCGTTGATGGTCAATCTCAATGAAAAGGGCTATGTGGGCGGAAACGTCCCTGTCGAGCAAATTAAGGCGCTGAACTATTCGATTGGCTTGTTTCCCATCTCATCAATGCTGGCTGCGTCTCAGGGAATGATTGAAGTGCTGTCCGCGCTGGCGGATCAGGGGTCTACACTGAGTGTGCGCAGCAAGATGACAGACCCGCCCACCCGCATTCATCGGATGATGGGGCAATTTTCTCTGATTGAGAAATACGCGCCCTATTATCACGAGTAATGGCTCTTTAAAATTGATTTTGAGAGGGGATGCTGAACTTGACACTGACGGAGGTTTTAAAAGATTTCGCTTATTTAAGCATATTGCTTTTGGTGGGCTTTGAGCTGCGCAAGCGGATTACGCTGCTTCAAAGGTGTTTTATTCCCACCTCCCTGATTGCGGGAACCATCGGTATGTTTCTGGGGCCTGGCTGGCTGGGAGAAGCAGCTTCCGTTGCAATTCCGTTCAGCGACGGAATCGGGCAGTGGTCTGGGGTTTTGGTTATCGTGGTGTGCGCGACCATGTTTCTGAGTCTGGAACTGAGTCAGGTTGGGCGCGACGGTATGACAACCACCTTTTTGGCAGGTGCTGCCCATCAGGGGCAGATGGCTGCGGGCCTCGGGATTGCGGCTCTGTTCGGACTTTTTTCAGCACTTCCATACCAATTTGGCTATATGGGCGTCTGGGGCTTTTATGCCGGTCACGGAAACGCCACAACTGTCGGCAATATTATCAAGGACGCGGGGTTTTGGGATGATGCTGTTGGCGTTGGCGTAACCTTTGCAACCATTGGCATTTTGTGCGGAGTAATCCTTGGGATGGTTATTATTAACATAGGCGCGAAGCGGGGACTGACGCACGTAAAAATGTCTTTTGAGAGCATGGACGAAGGCGAACGCACAGGCTATATCCGTCCTGAAAAGCGCGTTTCCGTGGGGAGTGGGGTGACAAGCGTTTCCTCACTGGATCCATTGGCGTTTCAATTGGCCATTGTGGGGCTGGTGGTTGTCATCGGTGTGGTCGTTCGCGCTTTGCTCATGAAAGTCAGTCCGGCTTTGGCCAATTTCCCTCTGGTGGGAGCGGTGTTGGTATCCAGCATGATTGTGGGGTTATTTATCAATAAGACCACATTAAAAGAGCGTATTGACCGGAAGCTGATGAATCGCATCACCGGCACCGCGCTGGAGTACATGATTACCGCCGCCATTGCCACTACATCCAAGCAAATTTTTATCGATTACGCACTTCCCCTGGTGGTAATTTCCACTGCAATGGTACTGGTAAATCTGTTTGTCTGCTTGGTTCTGGGTAAGCGGTGGCTTCGGGAAAATCCCTTTGAAACAGGCGTGGGCTTGTTTGGCATGGCCTGCGGCGTTTTGGCCACCGGGCTTATGCTGATTAAGGTAATGGACCCGGATAACGAAACAACTGCTTCCACCTGCATCTCCACCTCCAGCACGCTGGGCTATGCATGGCAGATCCCCTATATGATTGTGGGTTCTTTGGCCTTTTTTACGGCTCCGGTCCCAACTACGATTGTAACGGTTGTCCTGCTGGCGGTTTTTCTGATTGGCGGCGAGCTGATTTTTGGAAGGAAGAAGAAAAAGGCCGGATCGCTTACACGATAATGACGAAGAGGAGAAAATGCCTTGAATAAATTTCTAGTAGCAGTGTTGCAGTTGGACTCTCAGGACAATGTGCAGGAGAATTTAAACACCGTAACCGCCTTTGTGGAAGAAGCGGCCGCAAGAGGGGCCAAGCTGATTACGATGCCGGAGAGCATGAACTATGTTGGGCCCGACAATGCCGGACACGCCGAGGAAATTCCCGGCGGGCCGACCTACCAATTAATGTCCAAGCTGGCGCAAAAGCATGGCGTCTGGCTGCACTGCGGCAGTATCTATGAAAAAAACCCTGCCGACAATCGCCCGTTTAACGCAACAATGGTGATTGATCCAAAAGGGAATCTTGCAGGAAAGTATCACAAAATTCATCCCTTTGACGTGGTGATCCCCAATGGCCCCGTTAATCGGGAATCCGAGCGGATATGCCCCGGCAATGAGATTGTCACAGTGGATACCAAAGAAGTCGGGCATTTGGGCATGTCGATTTGCTATGACATTCGGTTTGCGGAGATGTATCGGATTATGGCGCTGGAAGGGGCTGAAATTCTTCTGACCCCGGCGGATTTCACAATGCCCACGGGAAAAGATCACTGGGAGACGATTCTGCGCACCCGTGCCATCGAAAACGGATGCTATGTGGTTGCCCCTGCGCAGTGCGGCGTAAAGCCAAGATTTCAGGCCTATGCAAATTCCCTGGTCATAGACCCATGGGGAAACGTCATTGCGCGTGCTTCCAATTATCCGCAGGTCATCACGGCGGAAATCAATCTGGAGTATCTTCAGCAGGTTCGCCGCCAGATTTTCACGCTGGAGAACCGGCGTCCGGATGTATACAGTTTGACGCGCACGAAGTGACAGCTTGCGGAAAGAGCGGGGCTTTCAGTCCCGCTCTTTTCTGTGTATCAAAGGAGAATGAATTGACCGATGAATCATAAAAAAGCAATTGCCATGACCTGTCTGGCCGCTTTGCTGTGGAGTCTTGCGGGAGTAAATATTAAAATGATAGACTGGTCTTCGTATGCCATTGCCGGAGGGCGGAGTCTGATTGCCGTGATTCTGCTGACTCCGATGGTATTGCGGCTGAAAAACTGTAAAGTAGACCGCTTTGTCATTGGGGGCACATTCTGCTACGCGGCGTTTAATTACTGTTTTATCATCTCTACCAAGCTGACCACCTCTGCCAACGCAATTATGCTTCAATATACCGCGCCGATCTATGTTGCTTTGCTGTCCTGGGTGTTTTTGAGGGAAAAAGTTACCCGCGCGGATGTGGTCAGCATGGTGACTGTTTTTGCCGGAATGCTGCTTTTTTTTCTGGATAAGGCCGGGGGAGGAACCATGGCGGGAAATATCGTAGCGGTTGGCAATGGCGTTGCCTTTGCAGGGATTTCCATTTTCCTTCGACTGCAAAAGGACGGAAACCCGGTAATATCCATGTATTTGGGCAATGTTATTTCATTCGTTGTGGGAATCCCGATGATTGTTTCATCAGGGCTTCCCGATAAAAGCAGTTTTCTGTTTTTGCTGGTGGCAGGTGTGCTTGTGGCTGTATCCTACACGGTCTATGCGCAGGCAAGCACCGGACTGTCCGCGCTGGAGGCTGTTCTTTTGCCAATTATTGACCCCATTATGAATCCGGTGTGGGTGTTCCTTCAGCTTGGGGAGCGACCGGGAGCAATCAGCCTGCTTGGAATGGTGATTGTTCTTGCTGCGGTAACGGGACGGGTCCTTTACGGAATCCGGCGGACGAATGACGCGTGACAGGTGTGCGATGGGATAGCAGCACCGCACTATTTAAAACTTGCCCCTTCGGATGAGCTGTGGTACAATAAAAAACGCATGTTTTAAAACGATTTTGGGGGAGTTTACTTTGTTTTTGCGGTTTATGTCCGATTTGAAAAATGAATTTCGGGGATACGGTTCTGCCGGCTTGGCGCAGGACGCAATGGCCGGACTGACGGCCTGCGCCGTGGCGCTGCCTTTGGCCTTGGCGTTCGGCGTCAGCTCCGGCGCCACAGCGGCTGCGGGTCTTGTGACGGCGATTATTGCCGGAGTGGTGATTGCCGCGCTGGGAGGCGCGTCCTATCAAATATCCGGGCCGACCGGAGCCATGAGCGCCGTGCTGATTGGTATTGTGGGGACCTACGGATTGCAGGGCGTATTTTTGGCCAGCTTTGCCGCAGGAGCACTGCTGCTGATTGCGGGAGTTTTCCGAATGGGCCGTTTGATCGGGTTTATCCCAATGCCCGTGGTAATGGGGTTTACTTCTGGAATTGCAGTGATTATTGCTTTGGGGCAGATTGATAATTTCTTTGGGACTGTTTCGAAGGGAAGCTCTAACCTGGAAAAGCTGGCCTCTTATGGACATCTTGGGTTTCACCCCAACTGGCAGGCTGTGGCTGTAAGCGTGCTGGTGGTGGCGGTGATGCTGCTTTGGCCCAAAAAATGGGGCGCAAAGGTGCCCGGCTCTCTGGCGGGAATTGTTCTGGCGGCTGCGGTGTCGATGATGTTTGGCATGGACGGCTTGACCACCGTGGGCGATATTCCGCGGTCCTTGCTGCTGAGCGACCGCCTTACCCTTAATGGCGACAGCTTTGGGATGCTGACGAGCTTAGGCTCGCCCATTGTCACCATTGCGGCGCTGGGGATGATTGAGAGCTTGCTGTGCGGTGCGTCCGCAGCACGAATGAAAAACGAGACGTTTAATGCCGACCAGGAACTGATTGCACAGGGCGTTGGAAACATGCTGCTTCCTCTGTTTGGCGGCGTACCCGCCACGGCAGCGATCGCCCGCACCAGTGTGGCGGTGAAGTCCGGGCAGCAAACAAGACTTACCAGCGTGTTTCACTCCGTATTTCTGCTGGCATCCATGCTGTTGCTGGGCGGCGTTATGGCGAAGCTTCCGCTGGCGGCGCTGGCGGGGGTATTGATGGTCACCGCGTGGAGAATGAATGACTGGGAGGGAATCCGGTATATTTTCTCCCACCGCTTTAAATCCGGTATCAGCCAGTTTTTCGTGACAATGCTGGCAACTGTGATCTTTGATCTGACGATGGCAATTTTGCTGGGTGTGCTTTACTCCATTATTTTGTATATGTCTCGTGTCAGTCACATCTCCGTCAGCTTTTCTGCGATTGACGCAAATCGGCTCCGCGATGTGCCGGATGAAAAAACCGCTGTTTGGGAGACTTCGGGTGTGGCCTATGTAACCGGTTCGCTGTTCTTTGGCGCTGTGGATGAATTTAATCGCAGCATGAGGGAAATGCCTGCATACGATCATGTCATTTTGTCTCTGCGGGGAATGCCCAGTGTGGATGTGTCGGGCGTTCAGACGATGTTGGAGCTTTGCCAGAGCATGAAAGATGAGGGCAGGACAGTGGCCTTCTGCGGTGTGACAAAATCCGTGCGCACTTATTTTGACCGGGCGGGAATTACCGCACTGCTGGGAGAGTCCGCCTATTATTGGAGCGCGGACCTTGCAATCCTTGACCTGCTAAAAATGGAATCAGAGGAGCGGGAACAGGCGAAAGCCGCCGGGTGAGCATAAAAACGAACTGCACCCCAATCGTTATCCAGCATAGCATGCTGTTTGACGATTGGGGTGCTTTTTATGTAAGGAGAATACCGGGAAGGCTTACTTCCAGTAATCCAACTGGCTGACGTCTATTCCGATATCGGCGGCGTGGAAGACGGGGTTCTCGCCCGCCTTCTTCTGGGCCACATAGTCTCGGCAGGCATTGACTGCCACCTTGCTCAGCACAACGCACGCGGGAAGATTGATCAGGCACATAATGGCCATCATGATATCCGCAATGGCCCAAGCGGCGGACATGGACAGGGCCGCGCCTATGACAATCACCGCCGCACACACCAGACGGAAGCCCAGCATAAAGCGCTTGCCGGGCATTTTGCGGTTGATAAAGGCAAGGCAGTTATCCACATAGAAGAGGTTTCCCAGCAGTGTGGTAAACGCGAAGAGGACCATTGCCACCGTGACAAATATAGGGCCGAAATCACCCATGATGGTTTTGACGGACTCCTGCACGTAAGGCGCACCGGCAAGCTCGGCGGTGGGCGCCACACCGGAGCACAGGCACATCAGGGCGGTGGCGCTGCAAATGAGAATGGTGTCGATAAACACGGACAAAACCTGCACCAGCCCCTGCTTGACGGGGTGGGAGACGTCGGCCGCGGCTGCGGCGTTGGGGGCAGAACCAACGCCTGCTTCGTTAGAGTAAAGCCCGCGCTTGATGCCATACATCATGCAGGAGCCCGCGATACCCGAGAAAATTGCCTTAAAATCAAACGCATCCCGGAAGATTTCTTTGAATACGGCGGGAATCAGGCTTGCGTTTGAAAATAGCACGATCAGAGAAACGGCAATATACATCAGGCCCATAAAGGGGACGATGGCGCTGGTGGCCTTTACCACGCGGCGGCCGCCGCCCAGAATGCACCAGCCCACAAGAACTGCCAAAATTGCACCGATCACCCACGGAGAGACTTTGGCATCGTAAAAGCCGTATACAGAGAAGGTGGATTGCAGGTTGTAAGAGGCCAGCATGTTGAAGCCGCCCGCATAGGTGAGGATCAGGCACACGGAGAACAAAACGGCAAGGCCGCGATTGTGCAGGGCTGTTTCAATGTAATAGGCCGGACCGCCGTAGCTGTCGCCGTTTTCATCCCTGCGCTTGTAGATCTGCGCCAGCGTGCTTTCTACAAATGCGGAGGCGCCGCCGATCACTGCGATCAGCCACATCCAAAACACCGCGCCGTAGCCGCCCAGACACACTGCGGTGGAAACACCCACGATGTTACCGGTGCCCACGCGGGAGGCAGTGGAGACCATCAGCGCCTGAAATGAAGAAATTTTTCCCTCTGAGGAGGGCTTTTCCATTACCACGCGAATTGACTCGGGGAAAAGCCGGATCTGGACAAAGCCGGTGCGCATGGAGAAAAACAGACCGGCTGCCAGCAGGACAACAATCAGTACCGGGTAGTACAAAAAGCTGTCCAGTCCATCCAAAATTGTTGTTATCATGGTGTACCTCTCTCTTTCGTCCTTAAATTTACCAAAATCCTTGAAGCCTTGCTGCAATCTGCTTTTGGCAAGGCAAACTTGCTGATAGAACACCTCCTTCAACTCTGTCATCGTTTTGTGCGGCAAACCATGCGCGCAGCCGCCACCCACAACTTTTTATTATACCGTATTACCGGAGCCGGAGAAATAGTGAAGTCCCAAATAATGTGAAAGATATTCCAGCACACGGTATGCGCCCACGCTGTTTCCCTTGGGGTCAAGCGCCGGATTGAAGGCCGCCAGTCCCATCTTTCGTTCCACGGTCCCCATGATGCCGCCGCCCACGCCGCTCTTTGCCGGAATGCCCACTTTCATGGCAAACTCTCCCGACGCGTCATACATTCCGCACGTTACCATCAGGGTTTTCACAATGCGCACAATCCAATCCTCCAAAAGCGTTTCACCGGTGCGGGGGTCCACGCCGTTATTGGCCAGAATCAGCGCATAGTTTGCCAAATCCTCCACGTTTACGCTTAGCGAGCACATCCAGAAGTACAGGTCAACCACATCCTCGGCGTTATGTTCCAGAATATTGTCGCTCTGCATGAGGTATGCCATGGAACGGTTGCGCATTCCGGCCTTTTTTTCCGACTGAAACACCGCTTCGTTCAAATGGATGGAGTCCCGGCGGCAGAGCGTTCGGGTAAGCGCCAGAAAATCGCCGAAGGGGTCTTTGCTGTCCATGCAGCAGTCGGCGGTGGCGATGGCGCCCGCGTTAATCATAGGATTGAGCGGATGGGTGTTTTTCGTCTCAAGCCGTACCAGTGAATTAAAGGCATCACCGGTAGGCTCCACCCCCACCTTGCCAAATACCTTGTCATAGCCTGCCGTCTGCAAAGCCATGATGAGGGTGAGGGTTTTGGAAATGCTCTGAATCGTGAACGCGTGATGCCAGTCGCCTGCGGCGTAAATCTCCCCGTCGGTGGTGATGACGCAGGCCCCCAGTTTCTCCGGATCTCCTTTGGCAAGCTCTGGAATATAGGTCGCCACCTTGCCTGCGTGAAGGAAGGTGCGGGCATAATCCATTGCATCAACCAGCGTTTTTTCAATCAGTTCATTGCGAGCCATTGGAAATCATTCTCCCTTTTTTTATCGTTTTGCCTTTAAACCCGGAGATGAAGTTGGGCAAATCGCCTTATATTTAACAATATCCTAACATAATTTTTGGCAAATGTATAATAGCAATCTCCGATAGGGGTATGCAGCAGCCGTTATAGCAAATTCGACTGATTTGCTAAAAATTCTTTGTCGATTTCGCATACTAAATCGTTGCATCCTTTGTCTAAAAAATGCGCTATAATAGAAAATATATGCAAAAAGGGGAAAACGCAAACCCAGCCTGCCGGGGTGGAAGCTCCGGTGTGCCGGGATAAAGGAGAGAGCGGCATGGACATCAAGCATCTGGAGTTTTTTTGCGCGGTGGCCCGCTGCGGGTCGATTAATCGGGCGGCGCAGGAGCTATACATTTCTCAGCCCCATCTCAGCCACATCATTCGGGATATGGAGGCGGACGCGGGCGTCCCGCTGTTCCAGAGAACCAAGCAGGGCGTGACGCTTACGTCGGAAGGGCAAGCCTTTTTAGAGCACTCCAAGGTCATTCTCAAGGAGATGGAGAGTTTGAAGCAGGTCTCCTGCCGGACGGAGCCGGAGGGGGACTGCATGAGACTCTCCATGACCAAATTTACCCACACGATGGAAAGCTTTAACGAGGTGTGCACCCGCCGCCAGAGGCTTTTCAAGTTTACTTATTTTTTAAATGAAGGAACCACGCTGGACGTGGTATCGGATGTGGAGGAATGCGTCTGTGATGTAGGGTGCATTCACTTTGCAAGCCATGAGTCGGAGCGTTTTCACAAGCTTTTTCTTGAGAAAGGACTGGAGCTGACGCCGCTTGTCACGATGGCGCCGCACATTGTCGTCTCCAAAAACCATGAGCTGCTGCGTAAAAACATTCCGGTCACGCTGAAGAACCTGAGAGACTACGGGTTTGTCCGCTATATAGGACAATATGAGGATTTTATCTATAACATTTCCACAGAGGGCCACCAGACCGATTTGAACAATTCCTCCCGCATCATCTATGTGTATGGGCGGGCGGCGCTGATGCACCTGATTTCTGAAAGTGATTTTTATACCATTGGGATTCAGGGATTTTCCACGCAGGACTCGTTGTATCAGTGTGTTTCTATTCCCATTCAAAACTGCAAGGAGCGGCTGGAGTTTGGCCTGATTACCCGAAAAGGAGCCGTGCTGTCCGACTCTGAGCAGGAGTTTGTCCAAAATGTGACCACCCGTTACCACGCGCTTCAAAAAACACCCTGACTGACGCCGTACCTTTACAAAAATAGAGATAAAAAGAGGGGGACCTGCCGCAAGCCTTGAGCTTGCGGCAGGTCCCCCTCTTTGGGTATAAAACAAAGTCTGCGGCTGATTTCAACCGTCTTACTGCATGGACTCCAAAATGGCATCCGCCAGCGTTTCCAGCTCAAACGCTTTGTCCTCGTGCAGGGAGGAGGCCATGCTCACGCGCTCGTTCAGCACGGTCATGTTCTTCATTTCCTCGTCGAGGAACTTCTGCATCAAATCGCCGGATTTGATGGCCCAGGACCCGTTTTCCATTATGGCCACGGTGCGGCTTTGCACATTCAGGGCCTTCATATCCATGAGAAGGTTGTGCATCGCCGGATAAATCCCAAGGTTATAGGTCACCGAGGCCAGAACCAGATGGCTGTACTTAAAGGTTTCCGAGATGAGCTGGGAGACATCTGTGGAGGATACGTCATAAATGGCGACCTTTGGCATTCCCTTGTCGCACAGCCGGGCCGCCAGCGCCTGGGCGGCGGACTCCGTGTTGCCGTACATGGAGGCGTATACGATCATCACGCCCTTTTCCTCCGGCTCATAGCGGCTCCAGGTGTCGTATTTCTGGATGAAATACATCAAATCCTTGCGCCACACCGGCCCATGCAGCGGGCAGATGTATTTGATCTGGTTGAGAATGCCGCCCGCCTTTTTCAGGATAAGCTGAATGTGGGGGCCGTATTTTCCAACGATGTTGGTCAGATACCGGCGGGCATCGTCCAGCCAGTCCCGGTCAAAGTCCACCTCGTCGGCAAACAGCTTTCCGTCCAGCGCGCCGAAGGTTCCAAACGCGTCGGCGGAGAAAAGCACGCCGTCGGTGGTGTCAAAGGTCACCATGACCTCCGGCCAGTGAACCATGGGGGCAAACACAAACGTGACCACATGCTTTCCGAAGCTGAAGGTATCGCCTTCCTTCACTTCCACAATCGCGTGTTCATCCACGGGGAACTTGAACTGCCGCATCATCATGAAGGCTTTTTCGTTGCTGATAATGACTACGTTGGGCCACCGAAGCAAAATCTCCTCGATGGAGCCTGCGTGGTCCGGCTCCAAATGGTTGATGACCAGATAGTCCAGTGGGCGGCCTGCCAAAACATGCTCCATATTTTCAAGAAGCTGACGGCAGCCGGACCAGTCCACCGTGTCAAACAGGGCGGTCTTTTCATCCATCAAAAGATAGGAGTTATAGGAAACACCTCTGGGAATGGGATATGCATTTTCAAACAAAGCAAGGCGATGGTCGTTTGCCCCTACCCAGTACACATCCTCGGTTACATTTCTTACACTATACATATTTTTTCCTCCCTTCGGTTTTAAGCCTGAATGAATTGGTCCTTGGACTCGGCGCACTCGGGGCAGGCCCAGTCTTCAGGCAGGTCCTTAAACTGCGTGCCCGGCGCGATTTCGCTTTCCGCGTCGCCAAGCTCAGGCACATATTCATAGCCGCAGCCGCTGCAAACATAGCGGGGGCCGATCGGCTCCGGCTTGGGCATCCGGGGACGCTTCATCTTCACCATGGGAGGAGCGGGCTGCTTGTCGCCGGTGTCCAGCGCGGCGGTGAGCAGGGGCAGAATCTCGTTTACGTCGCCTACGATGCCGTAGTCGCAGTTCTTAAAAATCGGGGCGTTGCCGTTTTTGTTGACCGCCACGATGATTCCCGCATCCTTAATGCCCTTGAGATGCTGGCTGGCTCCGGAAATGCCGCAGGCGATATACAGGTTGCCGGTGAATTTCTGGCCGGACATACCAACATAACGGTTGAGCGGCAGATATTTCAGCGTTTCAGCCACGGGGCGGGAAGAGCCGATTGCCGCGCCTGCGGCCTTGGCCAGATTTTCCGCCAACAGCATGTTTTCCTTCTCTCCGATGCCTTTGCCGACGGAAACCACGCGCTCGGCCTGCACGATGGGCGTATCCAGAGGAATCCCCACCGTAAAGTCAAAGCCGTCCTTTTTCAGCGCATCCACCAATGCGGAAACCTGCTCGGTTGCAGCTCCGTCCCGGAAAAGCTGCTTTTTCCGGATTCCGGTGATGGGCGCGGGCTTTTTGGACCGGCTGGAGGAGGCACTTTCTTCCTTGGGGGGCTTGCCCAGAATGTGAGAGGCGATGACTACCCGCTGGATTTCGTTGGTGCCCTCGTAGATGGTGGTGATTTTCGCATCGCGGTACATCCGCTCTACCTCCATGCCCTTGAGGTAGCCGGTGCCGCCGAAAATCTGGAGTGCGTCGTTGGTGACTTCCAGCGCAATGTCGGAGGCATATTGCTTGGCCATAGCGGACTCCATGCCGAACGCCTCGTGATTTTCCTTCAGCTCCGCTGCCGAATAGACAAGGAACCGCGCTGTGCGCAGCTTAGTGGCCATGTCCGCGATTTTGAAGGAAATGGCCTGCTGGAAGCCGATGGGCTTGCCAAACTGGACGCGCTCTTTGGCGTAGCTCACCGCCTGCTCAAACGCGCCCTGCGCAATGCCCAGCGCCTGCGCAGCGATACCGATGCGGCCGCCGTCCAGCGTAGCCATGGCGATTTTAAAGCCCTCGCCCTCTTTGCCCAGCAGATTTTCCTTCGGAACCTTTACGTCGTTGAAAATCAGCTCTGCGGTGGAGGAGGAACGAATGCCCATTTTGTCGTAGTGATCGCCGAATTCAAAGCCCTTCCAGCCCTTTTCCACAATAAAGGCGGAGATGCCTTTCACGCCGATATCGGGCGTGGTCACTGCAAACACGACATATGTATCGGCCTTGGGCGCGTTTGTGATAAAAATTTTTCCGCCGTTGAGCAGGTAGTGGTCGCCCTTATCCAACGCCGTGGTTTCCGTTCCGCCCGCGTCGGAGCCTGCATTTTGCTCGGTCAGGCCAAACGCGCCGATTTTCTCTCCGTTACACAGCGGAACAAGATATTTCTTTTTTTGCTCTTCTGTGCCGAAGCCAAAGATGGGCCAGGTGCCCAGGGACGTGTGTGCCGACAGAATGACGCCGGAGCCGCCGTCAACCCGGGACAGCTCCTCTACCGCGACGGCATAGCTGATCATGTCCAGACCTGCCCCGCCGTACTCCTTCGGAAAGGGAATGCCCATCAGCCCCATTTTTCCAAGAGCTGACACCGCTTCATCGGGAAACTGGTTTTCCTTGTCCATGAGGAAGGCGAGGGGCTTAATCTCCTCTTCCGCAAATGCGCGAACCTTGGCACGAAGCTTTTCCTGCTGTTGCGTGGTCGTGAATAACATACTGCTTCCCCCTTTTTAATTGACCACCATATTCGACAAAATATGTCCACTTTAAAAGTGCAAAAAAGAATTACCCGTCAAATAGAATTTCCTGAAGGCTGTGCGTCTCCAGCTCCTGATCCAGCTTTTTCTGGATGGATGTTAAATTAATATGCGCGCGGCAGACGGTATTTCCGTGCGCCTTGCACCAAAGGCACTGATAGTCTGGATTCATACACGGGCTGATGAAGGAGCTCTCTTCCATAACATGCATCAGCCGGAAAAGTGACACCTGATCCAGCTTGGCCGCCAAAATATAGCCGCCATCCGCCCCGCGTAAAATTCTGACAATTCCACCTTTTTCAAGCTTTTTTAAAATTTTGTAAGCAAACTGCTGAGGAATTTGTTCTCCCTGGGCAAGCTGCGCCGCAGTGGCCCGCTCCTCGTCCGCCAGCACCCGCAAAATTCGCAGGGCATAATCCGTTTCCTTTGTAAGAAGCAATGTTTCATCTCCTTTTCGTATTCCACTCTACTATTCTGGATATATATTGTCAAGTATATTTTGAGGGAAATAAAAAATTCTTTGTGCAAACTAATTAGAAAAGGAGCTGCGGGGCTGCTGACAGTTGGAGGAGAGTTCAAAAGCGGGCGGTGAAATTGCGGAGTTGCCGAAATTGTGGAGGCTGATTCCGCCCGACCCGTTGGAAGGGCAGGTGGCGGACGGCCTCACGCGTTCGGCGTACATAACCGTCCGGCCTTTTGCATAGGATGGAGCAACGCAAGGCGGGGAGTGTTGCTTTTTGAAGGGAAACATGGAGGAGCGGGCCGAGCAACTGGCCCAGTACATCATAGAAAACCGGGCGACGGTCCGCGCCGCCGCCGGAAAGTTTGGAATTTCTAAATCTACCGTACATAAGGACATTACTGAGCGGCTGCCCAGAATGAATCCGGCGCTGGCGGCGCAGGCGCGGCGGGTGCTGGACGTAAACAAACAGGAGCGTCACATCCGGGGCGGAATCGCCACCAAGGAAAAATATCTCCACGGGCACCGGTGACCGAGCGGAAGCCGCCCGGAAACCGGCACAGTTTAAAACTGGAGGGAGCTTTCATGGATAACAAATCCAATCGGGACTGGAGCGCTGCCTCCTCCGTCCCGGCAGTAGAAGCCTGCGAGCCGGAAGTCCGCCGGTGGCTTCATCCTATCCCGCAGACCGGCGGTGTTCCGCAGACCGGTGGCCCGGCGCTCCCGGAGGCTACGCTGCACTATATTTGCTGCGCCCTCAGCTATCAAAATGAGCTGCTCAGCGAAATAAAAACGCTGCTGGAGCAGCTATGCGGTGGAGCGTCCGAACATTCGCCGCCCGGCGATCAAGCTCCTGAGTGAAGGGCGGAAAATGAGGCTCAGCGTCTTTCCGCACAATGCGCAGGCACAACAAAACGGACCAGCCGGCAGGCTGGCCCGTTTTGCTTTTGGAAGATTGGATGAAAAGAAGTTTTGTCTCTTGCAAGTATTATAATAACGGCAATATGTTAACCGAAAAAGCAAGGTTTGTTACAAAAGTATTAAATCAACTTGGATTATCACCTTTTTAATACTTTTGTACTTGTCTGAAAATTCTTTGTATTTTCAAGGGACGTTACTGTTTCTTAAAAATATGCAATTGCAATATTCTGAAATGTTTTATAAGCCTATACGACACAGAGGAAACACAGTAGAAAACCGGCTATTTAAAATAGACTGTTCCAGTGCAGTCACGTATTCCGCCAGCTTGTCCGCCGCGCTGTTTTTGTAGTTCCTGCGGAGTGATTTCAAGTGCAAATTGATGGAATGGCTTGCCGCGTCATGTACAGCGGCTTTTACAGATGGGTGAATTTTTATTGCGAAATAAGTGAGCAGTGCCGTCCTGAAAGCAAGGGCGGTGCTGCTCACTTTAATTTAATGTTTTGCGCGCATAGCAGAGTAAAAGAAATCAAAAATAAAAAATGTTGACAAATATTAATCATTATTATAGAATGATGAAAATTCTACAAAGGAGCTGATTGGATGGCGATTGGAAATCGTGTCTATCTCAGGCGCGCGCTGCCCAGCCAAGAGCTGCTCAATGCGTTTGCGAAAATCCCGGCGGCAAATATCGCAGACACCATGGGGCGTTCCTGCGCAATGAATCCCCGGCTGAAAAGAATGAGCGGGGCAACCAACATTATGGTAGGCCCGGCACTGACAGTAAAGGCTAGAGCAGGAGATAATCTATTCATTCATCAAGCGCTGGACATGGCCCAGCCCGGAGACATCATTGTGGTGTCCAACGACGAGGATTCTACCCGCGCACTGATGGGCGAGGTGATGTTTACTTATGCGCAATATCAGCGCAAGCTGGGTGGACTGGTGCTGGATGGCCCTGTACGGGATTTGGATGCGCTGCATGAGATGGAGCTGCCGGTTTACGCCACCGGCGCCACACCGGGCGGCCCCCATAAGAATGGGCCGGGGGAAGTCAATGTACCCATTGCCTGCGGCGGTGTCAGTGTAAATCCGGGCGATATTGTTCTGGGCGATGCCGACGGAATCATTGTCATTCCCCTGCGGGATGCTGAGGCTGTTCTTGAAAAGGCACAGGCTTTTTGTCAGCAGGACGTGGCAAAGGTTCGGGCGGCCAGAGAGGGGAACGCAAAACGAGACTGGGTTTTGAAAAAGCTCCGTGAACAGGAGACGGAATTTTTGGATGAGATTTACGGAGAGCACGCTTAACCCCGCGGAAGTTTGACCAATGTGACGGCTGCGTGCCGGGCGCTTTAATTTGGAGTTAGGAGATGTTATCATGAGAGAAAAACTGCTTGGGAAAAAATATCTACCTCATCGGACCATCCTTGGTTTCCTTTTGGGCATTGTCATCGGCTTGTTCTTCTACGATTTCTCCATCTGGGTCAAACCCTTTGGAACGGCATTTATGAACATGATCAAAATGCTGATTGTACCTGTGATCTTCTTCAGCCTGACCAGCGGCATCGCGTCGATTGGCGATGTCAACAAGCTCAAACGCGTGGGTGCGAAGGTCGTTGCGGTGTATGTTGCCATGACGGTAATCGCCTGCATGATCGGCTTGATTGTGGTGAACATAATCCACCCCGGCGTGGGTTTTGACACCAGCGTACTTAGCGCTTATGACGCCTCGGAATTAACCACACCGGATTTTGGTGCGTTTCTGCTGAATATGATCCCCACGAACATCGTTGCCGCGATGTCTAATCAGGATATTATGCAGATGATCTTTTTCACGCTGATTTTCGGTATTTCTCTGGTTTTTCTGGGAAAGAAGGCGGAGGTCGTTACCAATTTCATGACCCAGACCTCTGGCGTGATCTACAAAATGCTGGACATCATCATGATTTACTCTCCCCTTGGTGTTTTTGCACTCATGGCCAATACCACTGCTGTTTATGGCCCGCAGCTATTTGGATCCCTGGCAAAATTTGTTGCCACCGACTATATCAGCTGCCTGCTGGCATGGGCTGCCTTTAGCCTGTTCGTCAAGGCGTACACTGGCGTGCGGTATGGGAAACTGTGCCGCGCAATGGTCCCCGTTTGGGTGAATACGGTGGCCACCAACTCCTCCGCCGGTACCATTCCAATTACTATGGACGTGACGACCAAGCGTTTGCGGATCCCCAATAGCATTGCCTCGTTTTCCATTCCCTTGGGTGCTACGATCAATTTAACCGGTGCGGCCATCTACAAGACGATTTTGGCGTTCTTTGTGGCCGAGATTTACGGTCTCAGCCTAACGCCCAGCCAAATCATTATGGTCATTTCCATTTCTACGCTCATGTCCATTGCGGCCCCCGGCATTCCCGGCGGCGGCATTGTCACCGGCGCGATTTTCCTGAACCTTTTAAATCTTCCTATGGACCTGATGGGTCCCATCGCCGGAATGTACCGCCTCATTGATATGTCCCACACCACCCTGAATGTCTCCGGCGATGTGTTGGGAACCATGTTTGTGGCAAAGAGCGAAAAGCTTTGGGATTCCAAGGAGTTTAACGAGTCCTCCGCAGCGTTTGAAACCATTACTGTAGAATAAAAAGGGAAAGGAACTGGGAAGATGGCTACGACACTTGCGCCGCGCATGAGTAATTTCAGCGGCTCGCCAACCTCCGCTCTGATTGCAAAGGTAGCAGAACTGAAGCGGCAAGGCAAAGATATTATTTCTCTGAATGTGGGAGAGCCGGACTTCGGTACGCCGGATTATATTAAGGTGGCCGGTATGAAGGCCATTGCCGACAACTTCACCAAATATACCGCAGGCAACGGCATTTTGGAATTGCGTGAAGAAATTGTCAAAAAGCTAAAAAGGGACAACCACGTAGATTATGGCATAAACGAGGTGACCACCGCTGTGGGTGCAAAGCAGGCAATTGCCAGCAGTATGATGGTCATTGCCGGACCCGGCGACGAAGTGCTGCTGCCCATTCCGTGCTGGGTCAGCTACACGGAGATGATCCGGCTGGCAGGGGCGACCCCGGTGTTTGTCCCCGTGCGTGCGGATAACTACGAACTGGATTTGAACGCGATCAAGGCTGCCATTACCCCGAGGACAAAGGCAATTATTATTTGCACGCCGAACAACCCCACTGGTGCGGTCTACAGCGAAGAGAGCCTGCGCCAGCTGGCGGAACTGGCCCTTGCGCACGACTTCTTTATTGTAGCCGATGAGATCTATGAAAAGCTGGTCTATGACGGCGCAAAGCACTTCAGCGTGGCCTCCATTTCCAAGGATGTGTGGGAGCATACCATTACCATCAACGGCTTTTCCAAGGCCTATGCCATGACCGGTTGGCGCATAGGCTACGCCGCCGCCCGCCCGGACGTGATTAAGGGCATCATGGCAGTGCAGAGTCAGACCACCTCCGCAACCAGTGCCATCTCTCAAAAAGCTGCCGTTGCAGCTCTTTGCGGCTCCCAGCATGAGCTGACAATGATGGTGGAGGAATTCAAGCGCCGCAAGGACTATGTGATTCACCGGCTAAACGGGATTCCGGGCATCATCTGTCCTCCGGTACAGGGCGCGTTTTATGTCTATCCCGACGTACAGGCTTATCTTGGAAGATCGTTTGGAGCGCGCAAGATCGAAACAGCGGTAGATCTGTGCCAATATCTGCTGGACGAGGCGCTGATTTCCACAGTACCCGGTGAGGCGTATAACGTCCCCGGAAAGATTCGTATTTCCTATTCTAATTCTCTCGAAAATTTGGAAAAGGCACTGGATCGTTTGGAAAAAGCACTGGCGGCTCTCTCTTGATTTTTTTGTATCTTCAGAAAAGCCGGATCCTCCCATGGGAGGATCCGGCTTTTCCGCGGCCGTGGGATTGACCCAAAAAAATAAATGTGCTATGCTGATTTTGTTAAAAGAGGGGGAGAGAAACCTATGGAAGACCTTGTTTCCAAGATACGAAAGTTGACTATGACTCGCACAGACAGCAACATTGCCGATTACGTTCTTGAACATCTGGATACTGTCGGATTTCAGACATCCACAAACCTTGCCATGGAGGTGGGTGTGAGCGATGCGTCGGTGATTCGGTTTGTACGCAAGTTGGGCTTTGGTGGATATGGCGAATTTCGCAACGAGATGAACCGTCGTATTGCGCAGCAGTATCAGAGTCAAAAAGATCTCTCTCCTAGCGAAAAGTATGACTCTACGCGAGACAGTCTTCATAAAGACAGTCTTATCAGCGACGTTACCCGCTATACACTGGACAATCTTCAACAGAGTCTTTCTAAGCTGGACAATGCCTCCGTGGATAAAATTGTGGACGCGATTTTAGCCAGCGACCGAAAATATGTGGTTGGTTTTCGCGGAACTGCCTGCTGCGCGCAGTATATGGCAAGCAAACTGATTTTGCTTCTGCCTCACATTGTTCCCATTACCCACGCGGATGCCACGGCGGTGGAGAATATAGTGGATATCACGGCGCAGGATTGCCTGATCCTATATAGCTTTCCACGTTATTCCGAACTTTGTCTGGTGCTGATGAAAATGGCACGGGAGCGAGGCGCAAAAATCATTCTCATTACAGATCGGCTCACAAATTCGTTGGCAGCGCTTGCGGATTTTGTGGCCATCGCCCATGTAAAAGGGCTGGGCTTTACCAATTCCTATGTGGCCCCGCTCAGTGTTTCCGAGGTAATTCTGTTGGCCATCACCGGCCGCAGCAACATTGAATCGGATACTCGGATTCGGGAGTTGGACGAGGTGATCGGCTCGGAAAAGCTTTATTGATTGCGTATTCACGCCGATTTTGGAAGAGTGTATTTATATAACATAGAGTCTGAATTTTCAGAAAAAGTGCTCTGGTAAGACGGTAATTATCGCCGAACAGCGTCAAAGGTCTTTCCCTTGCAATTGACAGGGGAAAGACCTTTGACGCTGTTTTCCTACGCAGCCTATTGCAGCGGTCAAGATATTTGCTGCTTTTTGCATCGGCCAGCCACTCGGGAGTTTCCTGAGGCAATTACGCAAAGCTCTTTATGACTTTGGAAAATACGAGAAAGGCGCGATCAAACTTGTCGACGTCTGCCTTGAATTTTACCGGCAGCATCCGTGCAAAGGCGTAAAATTCCGTCAGATCAGATGTAGCGCTTCCATCAAATTCATCCAAGCATTCAACCAGACATGCAGCCCTGCGTCCCGCAGAAGATAAAATATTCCCATTCCGCGCTGCTGTCCTTACGTCGTTTAATCAATATGGATTAAGCGGTTAGGACACAGTCCAATGGCCCTTCGAATTTTGGCTTTAAGAATTTTACGATCCAACCGGTGCACAGAGCGGCGATGACCGTGCCTTCCCGGGTCCCCACAATCGTAAAATTCCAGAACACCAGCGATAGCATGATTGCAAGGACTACGTTGACGATATCAAAGGTTGCCTTGATTGGCGCTGCAATAAAAAATTTCAAGAGTATGAGATCTTCTGCTGATGCTTAAAAATCAACAAGACGTTTGAATTTGCCTGTCAGAAGGCGTATGATAGCAAAGATAACTTTTGAAAAGAGGAAAGACCATGCAATTTTTAAAGAAAAACGGGCCGGGATTGCTGCTGTGTCTGGCAATTGCAGTGCCGGCCTGGTTGCTGGGCAGGCAGTTTCCCGTGGTGGGCGGGGCGGTGATCGCCATTCTTGCGGGAATGGTGATCGCACTTTTTCTGCCAAGCAGAGGTCATTTTGAAAGCGGAATTAAATTTGCCTCCAAAAAGATTCTTCAGTGGGCGGTGATTTTGCTGGGCTTCGGGATGAATCTGCGGGTGGTAATCGAGACGGGAAAGCAGTCCCTGCCCATTATCCTTTGCACCATCACAACCTCACTTGTAATTGCTGCCGTACTGCACAGGGTGCTCCGCATCCCGGGAAATATCTCCACGCTGGTGGGAGTAGGCTCCTCCATCTGCGGCGGCAGCGCCATCGCCGCCACCGCCCCCGTTATTGATGCGGACGACAAGGAGGTGGCACAGGCAATTTCGGTGATTTTCTTCTTCAATGTGCTGGCAGCAGTGCTGTTTCCCCTCTTTGGGAGTGTACTGGGCTTTGACACCGGCTCCGGTGAGGCGTTCGGCATGTTTGCCGGCACGGCCATCAACGATACCTCCTCCGTCACCGCCGCTGCTTCCACGTGGGACAGTATGTGGAACCTTGGTTCCGCCACGCTGGACAAGGCTGTGACGGTAAAGCTGACCAGAACCCTTGCAATCATCCCCATCACGCTGTGTCTGGCCCTGCTGCGTGCCCGCCGGGAAAAAGCTGCCGGAAGCACGGGGAAGGCACTGCGGCTTCGGGATGTGTTTCCCTTCTTTATCCTCTACTTCGTGGCGGCTTCGGTTATCACCACCGTGGCGCTGCGGCTGGGCGTTCCGGCAGCGGTTTTTGGCCCGGTAAAGGAGCTGAGCAAGTTTTTTATTGTGGTGGCAATGGCCGCCATCGGGCTGAACAGCAACCTTGTCGAGCTGATTAAAACCGGGGGAAAGCCGTTGGCACTGGGAGCTTGCTGCTGGGCAGGCATTACCGCGGTTAGCCTTGTACTGCAAAGGGCTTTGGGAATCTGGTAATATTGTAAGAGAAAGCTGCAGGCGTATTTTTGGCTGCTGTTTTCCGGCTAGGGACTGATGAATAGAGCAGGCGGCGCGTTTGCGCCGCCTGCTCTGTTTTAAGTTTGCGGAATACTTGGAAGCGGGCAAGAAACGTATGCCCCTATTTACCGCTGCCACCGCCCCGCAGGGTTTGAAAAAACGAGGACAGAAGCCCACGGCACTCCTCCGCCAAAATACCGCCCACCAGCGCCGGGGGGCTAGGAAAACTCTCCATAAACAGGTTTGTCACCCCGCCGCAGGCCCCGAAAACCTCGTCCCGCGCACCGTAGAAGACCTTGGAGATCCGGGCGTTTAAAATTGCACCGGCACACATGGGACAGGGCTCCAATGTCACGTACAGCGAGCAGCCCTCCAGCCGCCAGTCGCCAAGATGCTGATTGGCGGCGGCGATGGCGTCCATCTCCGCGTGGGCGGCGGCTAGGCCGCATTCCTCCCGCCGATTGCGGCCCTCTCCGACAATTTCGCCCTCCCGGACGATGACGCAGCCCACCGGAACCTCCCCGGCATCCGCGGCTTCCCGGGCCAGTGCCAGCGCCCGGCGCATAAAATCCTCGTGCTCCATGGAAACCTCCGTATAGAAATTGGAATAATTGTCCAAACTCCCCGTAAGATATAGTGCGCAAAGAAACGGGGGAGTCATATGAAAAACGTATTCTTTTCCAAGCGTCCCGTGCAGGAGTCTGAGCTGTCAATCCTGCAAAGCGAGCTGCGCGCGGCCCAAGGCGAGCTGTCTTTGGCGTATCGCCAGTTTGATCTGGCCACGGACCCGGAGCTGGTGGAATCCTGTGTCTACCAGATCAGCGCGGCCAAAGCCCGGTGCAATTACCTGATCCGCGCCATCAAGGCCCGCTGCCCCGACACGGCAGCGCTGACCCGCACGGAGGAGGCCGCCACATGGACTTAAGTCACAAAATAATTCTGGGCGTGCTGGCGGTGTTTCTGCTGGCGGCACTTCTGCGCATTTTCAAGGCGCCGCTGAAGCTGGCCGTCAAGCTGCTGGCCAACACCTTCCTGGGCTTTCTTGCGCTGTATCTTGCGGGCCTGACGGCTCCGTGGACCGGCATCGCGCTGGGTCTGAACCTCTGGAACGCTTTGGTGGTGGGGATACTGGGCCTGCCGGGATTCGTGCTTTTGCTGCTGGTGCAGTGGATTCTCTAGCGGCTACATATGAAAATCAGGAGTTTGATAAGAGACGGAGGTGGAGAAACACCTCCGTCTCTTTTGTAAAAATCAAAAATTGAATGAGCGATTTTAAGAGATATTAATAGAAAAACGGAGATAATGACAGCTATCACATATCTAAATCAGATTTGTGTTGACATTGCCGAAATAGGGTGGTATAAATAAACGTGCTTTGATTTTACCCTGATCGTTCAGGTTTGTAAAGAAGATCAAGAATTTCTTATACGGAGGAAACAACATGTCCACTTTTATGGCCAACGCGTCCAACATTGAGCGCAAGTGGTACATCCTGGATGCTGCCGGCAAGCCCTTGGGCAAAACGGCCGTCCGGGCTGCCGACATTCTGCGCGGCAAGACCAAGCCCACCTTTACTCCCCATGCCGACTGCGGCGACTTTGTGGTGATCATCAACGCTTCTAAGGCGGTGCTGACCGGCGACAAGGGCAACCAGAAGATCTACCGGAGACATTCCGGCTGGATCGGCGGCCTGAAGGAAACCCCCTATCGCATCCTGATGCAGGAGAAGCCGGAGCTGGCTATGCGCGAGGCTGTCCGGGGCATGCTGCCCAAGAACAGCGTGGGCCGCTCTTCTCTGACCCGGCTGCACATCTATGCCGGCGAAAACCATGAGCAGCAGGCACAGATGCCCGTGGCGCTCGACGCGGAATAAGGAGGAAGAACAGAATGTATCAGTCTAAGAAGCCCTATCTGTACGGCACCGGCCGGAGAAAGTCCTCTGTGGCCCGCGTCCACCTGTTTCCCAACGGTACCGGTTCCATTATGATCAATGGCCGGGACATTGACGAGTATTTCGGTCTGGACACCCTGAAAATGGTGGTTCGTCAGCCGCTGGAGTCCACCTCCAACACCGGCAAGATGGATGTTGTTGCCACTGTTGTCGGCGGCGGTGTGTCCGGTCAGGCCGGCGCTCTGCGCCACGGCATTGCCCGCGCTTTGCTGCTGGCCAGCGAGGACAATCGGCCCATCCTGAAGAAGGCCGGCTTCCTGACCCGCGACCCCCGCATGAAGGAGCGCAAGAAGTACGGCTTGAAGGCCGCCCGTCGCGCACCTCAGTTCTCCAAGCGTTAATTTTAAAAGAGTCCTGTATTTACAGGCGTTATTACTTGCGGGGAGAGTATTTGAACCAAGGGGTAACGCCGGTGCGGGGCAAACGAAACAACGGTCAGTCACGAAAAGTGACTGGCCGTTGTTTTTATATGCGGGGCTTATTTGGAATCTTATTTGCGCATCAAGCTGCACAGCACCTGCGCCATCTGTGCACGAGTGGAGGTGGTTTGGCAGCAGATATCCGTTGCCCTGCCGGTAACGTCCGGGCGGCAAGACAGGTGACAGTGTCATAGTACCACGTAGAATCACTTACATCGGCAAAGGCCGCGTTGTTGCAGCCGGCGGCGTCATAACGGCCGCTTAACTCAGCTTCCAGATTGCTGCTTGCGCTGATATAGCCGACAAGGTAAAGATTTCTTTACCGGATTTTAAAATGTTTTGGAAGGCTGGATTTTCACCCGGAGATGTGGTACTGTTGGCTTGAAGATGGGGGGCGATGAGATGAGGAAGGCGAGACTGCTGCTGGTTGAGGATGAGGCCGACGTTCTGGAAATCAACCGGGAATATTTTGAGGGCAAGGGGTATGAAACCGTCTGCGCGGCCACTCTTGCCGCTGCGCGGTTTGCGTTGGAGGAGCATGCCCCGGACCTGATTTTACTGGACGTGATGATGCCGGACGGTTCTGGCTTTGACTTCTGCGCCGAGCTGCGGGCAAAAACCAACGCTCCCATCATCTTCCTGACTTGCAGGAATGAAAATGAGAGCGTGGTAAAGGGCCTTTTACAGGGTGGAGACGATTATGTCACCAAGCCCTATGATTTAAACGTTTTAAGCGCCCGCGTTGCGGCGCAGCTTCGCCGCAATGGCTTTCTGTCCGCCGGGGTGATCGAGCTGCCGCCCCTGAGCGTGGATTTTCTGGCGGGAATGGCCGCGCTGGACGGCGAACGGATTCCTTTGACGCTGAAGGAGTTGCAGCTTTTGGGCTGTTTTGCCCTGTTTGCGGGACAGCGGCTGAGCACGGAGGATATCTATCGCCGCGCGTGGGGTGAGCAGTCTCCCGGCGCGGCGGGTACTGTGAAGGCCCATGTGGCAAACCTGCGCCGGAAGCTCCGGTTGGACGAAGGCGGCTGGTTCGAGCTTGCAAGCGCCGGGAAAAGCGAGTACATCTTCAGCAAGGTTCGATATTAGCGGCGGGCAGGGTGAAGAAAACAGACGTGCCGTGCCCCTCAAAGCTTTCAATCCAAATAATGCCTCCGTGCGCTTCCACGATATGCCTGCAGATATATAACCCCAGTCCGGTGCCGGTGTCCTGACCGCCACCGGACATTTCTTTTTTGCAGTACCGCTCAAAGATGTGGGAAAGCCGCTCCGGCGAGATGCCTGCGCCGGTATCTGACACGCAGGTTTCAATCTCTCCGTCCCCCAGTTTGACGGAGATGCTGATTTCTCCCCGGGAGGTAAAGCGGACGGCGTTTGAAATCAGGTTGACAATTACCTGCCCGATGCGGGCGGGATCGGCATAAAGGTCGGGCAAGCCCCGGTCAATCCGAATGCACAGGCGGTTTTGGTTTTTGTTAAGCATGGGATAGTGGGTATTCACGGCAGAGTGAACGATTTCGTCCAGATGGCAGCGCACCGGCTCCATCACCATGCGCCCCTCCTCCATGCGGGTTACGTCCAGCACCTGACCAATCATGAGGGAGAGCCGCTCCGCCTCGGAGGAAACCAAGGTCATCCGGCGGGACACCTCCTCCGAAAGCGGAGGGGAAAGCTGCTTCGAAAGCTGTTTCGTGGTTTGCGCATAGCCGGACATGACGGTGAGGGGCGTTTTCAGCTCATGAGAGACGTTGCCGAGAAATTCTGTTTTCATCCGGTACAGCTTTTCCAAAGCGGCCTTGTCCGCCGCGAGACGCTGCTCCGTCTCCTTGGATTCGGCCAGCACCCGGCTGTTCATGAAAAACAGGGAAACCGTCTGCGCAACGGTAAAAATCAGCATGGCGGCTTCGGAAATGGGTGCGTTGGAGTAGTTAGCTCCGAACAGATCGCGGTACATGGCGATATCGCTTACGGCGGCAAGGTAAAATACCGCGATGCCGTACAGCACTGCCGCCTGCTCCTTACTGGGACGACGCATACTCCAAAACAGGCCGGATATGCCGGAAATGATGCACACAACCAGCCATAGCTGGTAAAATTTCAGAACAGAGGTGTACAGCAGAGAATCGCCCAGCAGCGTCATCCCACCATACGCCAGAGAGCCGGTAACGGCAGCAATTTGAATGCCCCGCAAAATCGGGCCGGCGGCGTACTGTCCTAAGTATAGAGATAAAAAGATGGTCAGCAGCGCCATGCTGAGGTATTCCAGCATAAACGCGGTATTCCCGCCCACAGGAAAATAGGTCCACGCCTGACTTTGCACGCATTCCCGCAGGGTCATGGCAAGGCAGGCCAGTGCGAAATACAGCGTGGCTTTCGTGTGGGAGAGGAACAGATAAATGCTCATAAGAAGCGCTGCCGCGCATAACAGCGCACCAGTCATCACCAAGCCCTTCAACGGCTCGGAAAGGCGCGGTGTAACCGTCCCGGCGGCCCTTTGCACGGTGAGATTCGCCAGATTTGCACCGCCCCGGGAGTGGTAGAACTGCGCACTGTTTAAGAAAATATCCATGTTGCCGTTTATGGGGGAGGCGGAGATGGTGATATTGTTTTCCCATACCGCGGTGTCCTGCTTGGCGGTTCCCACGCGGCCTGTTTCTCCCGCCAATGTGCCGTTTACAAACACGCGCATGGCATGGCGGCCGGAGAGCTTAAATGTCAGCGTGTAAGCTTCGTTGGAGTCGGGCAGCTTCAGCACAAACCGCTGAGAGAGAAAGTCTGCCCGCAGCGCGGCAAATTCGTCCGTACTGACGGGTGTGGCTGAGTCGGCCATTTCCGGCGTCAGTAGAACGCCGGGATAATAGCGCGGGCCGTGGGGCAGGTGAACGACGGTGTTGGTCCATTCGGTGACACCGGTGAGGTCGTACACGCCGGCTTGCTCCGAAACCATGACACCCTTTGGTGTGCCACCAAGCATGTCCGGAACCCGGACGAGCAGCATCAGGGCGACTGTCGTCAGAACGGCTGCCAGAAGGATAAAGGCGAGACGATGACGTCTGAGCAAATCCTGAATAAAAACCGCCTCCCATCTCGTCGCTTTTTCAGTATTTTAGTCGTAAAAGCCCTGACTTGCAAGAAGCAAAACACAGGCCTTTGCATTCCCCTGTGTTTGAAATAGTTTTGACTGCTGTTTTGGGGCGAATTTTCCTGAAATTCAAGGTTCTCGGAAAGAAGATCATGGGAACAAATGCTTGACTGCGGCGGAAAGTCATGATATAATTCCATCCTGCGCGGATATTCCGCGAATTTTGCCATGCGAATGTGAGGAGAACCCCGTGCTGGAGGAATTGACAGGAAAGTCCAGAGTCGTGGGCGTGAAGCAGTCCCGCAGGGCCATTGCCCAGGGACAGGCTGCCAAGGCGTTTTTTGCCTGCGACGCCGACCCGGCGCTGCTGGAAGTCCTTGCAAAAAGCTGCGAAGAGATGGGCGTTCCCGTGGAAGGGGAGCACACCATGGCGCAGCTTGGAGCCGCCTGCCGCATCAGCGTGGGCGCTGCCGTGGCCATCCTTTTAAAATAGGATGGAACATTTCGGTTTTTTCGGAATAGCTTACCGGCTTTCCGCAAAAAATAAAGGCTGTGCGTTTTACAGTCAATGCATTTAACAAGAAAGGAGAACAGTATGCCTACTTTTAACCAACTGGTCCGTAAAGGACGGGAGCAGGCCAGCTACAAGTCCACTTCCCCCGCGCTGCAGTTCGGCCTGAACACTCTGAAGAACCGGAGCACCGATCTGCCCTCCCCTCAGAAGAGAGGCGTTTGCACCGCTGTGAGAACGGCTACCCCCAAGAAGCCCAACTCCGCTCTGCGTAAGATCGCCCGTGTTCGCCTGACCAACGGCTACGAAGTCACCGCCTATATCCCCGGCGTGGGTCACTCCCTGCAGGAGCACTCCGTCGTCATGATCCGCGGCGGCCGCGTGAAGGATCTCCCCGGCGTCCGCTACCACATTGTTCGTGGTACTCTGGATGCACAGGGCGTTTCCGGCCGTATGCAGTCCCGTTCCAAGTACGGCGCCAAGCGGCCCAAGTCCAAGTAAGGACAACTCACTGAAAGCTTTGCCGAATAGGTTTATATAGATCACCTCTTTGGCGGGCATTCACGGAAGGCAGATTTGCCTTTTGAGTACCTATGACATCATATTATTATGAAGGAGGGAAGTATCGTGCCGAGAAGAGGTAACGTTCCCAAAAGAGAGGTTCTGCCCGATCCCGTTTACGGCTCCATTCTGGTGACCAAGCTGGTCAACAGCGTGATGCTGGACGGCAAGAAGGGCGTGGCCCAGAAGGTGGTCTACACGGCCTTCGATCAGATCAAGGAGAAGACCGAGAAGGACCCCGTTGAAGTATTCACTCAGGCCATGGAGAACATCATGCCCAGCCTGGAGGTCAAGGCCCGCCGCGTGGGCGGCGCCACCTATCAGGTGCCCCTGGAGGTTCGTCCCGCCCGCCGTCAGACTTTGGGCCTTAGATGGCTCACCGCTTATGCCCGCTCCCGTGGGGAGCGCACCATGGCGGAGCGTCTGGCTAACGAGATTTCGGACGCATCCAACAACACCGGCGCCGCCGTGAAAAAGCGCGAGGAAGTCCACAAGGCTGCCGAGGCCAACAAGGCGTTTGCGCATTTCCGCTATTAAGGAGAAAAACTATGCCGAGAAAAAACACGCTCGATAACACCCGTAACATCGGCATCATGGCCCATATCGACGCGGGAAAAACCACTACCACAGAGCGTATCCTGTTCTACACCGGTGTGAACTACAAGATCGGTGAGACCCATGACGGCACTGCCACCATGGACTGGATGGCGCAGGAGCAGGAGCGCGGCATCACCATTACGTCTGCCGCTACCACCTGCCACTGGAAGGGCTCTAAGAGCCAGTTCCCCGATACCCGCATCAACATCATCGACACCCCGGGCCACGTGGATTTCACCGTGGAAGTGGAGCGCTCCCTGCGCGTGCTGGACGGGTCTGTGACGGTGCTTTGCGCCAAGGGCGGCGTGGAGCCCCAGTCCGAAACCGTGTGGCGCCAGGCCGACACCTACAAGGTTCCCCGCATGATTTACGTCAACAAGATGGACATCATGGGCGCGGATTTCTACAACGTTCTGCGGATGGTTGAAGACCGGTTGAAGTGCAACGCTGTCCCCATCCAGCTTCCCATCGGCAGCGAGGATACCTTTAAGGGTATCATTGATCTGGTGGATATGAAGGCGGACGTGTATTACGACGATCAGGGAAAGGACATGCGTGAGGAAGAAATTCCTGCCGACATGACCGACCTTGCCAACGAGTACCGTGAGAAGCTGATGGATGCGGTTTCCATGTTTGACGACTCCATCATGGAAGCTTATCTGGGCGGTGAGGAAGTCTCTTCGGAAAAAATTCGCGCGGCCATCCGGAAGGCCACGGTTGCCAATGAGATGATCCCTGTCACCTGCGGCACGTCCTATAAAAACAAGGGCGTGCAGAAGCTGCTGGACGCGATTGTGGACTATATGCCCTCTCCTGTGGATATTCCCGCCATCAAGGGCGTGAATCCCAAGACTGAGGCTGAGGAAGACCGCAAGCCCAGCGACGACGAGCCTTTTTCTGCGCTGGCGTTTAAGATCATGACCGACCCTTATGTGGGCCGTCTGAGCTTTTTCCGGGTGTATTCCGGACATCTGACCACTGGCTCTTCCGTGCTGAACAGCACTAAGAACCAGAGGGAGCGCATCGGTCGCATTTTGCAGATGCACGCCAACCATCGGGAGGATATTGAAGAGGTCTACGCAGGCGACATTGAAGCTGCTGTGGGCCTGAAGAATACCACCACCGGTGATACCCTGTGCGACGAAAAGGCCCCCATCATTTTGGAGTCTATGGAGTTCCCCGAGCCCGTTATCCGCGTGGCAATCGAGCCCAAGACCAAGGCCGGTCAGGAAAAGATGACCATGGCCCTGATCAAGCTGGCCGAGGAGGACCCCACCTTCAAGACCTGGACCGACGACGAGACGGGTCAAACCATCATCGCCGGCATGGGCGAGCTGCATCTGGACATCATCGTGGATCGTATGCTCCGCGAGTTCAAGGTGGAAGCCAACGTGGGCGCACCGCAGGTGGCCTACAAGGAAACCATCAAGAAAAAGGTGGAGCAGGACACCAAGTATGCCCGCCAGTCCGGCGGTAAGGGCCAGTACGGTCACGTTAAGCTTCGTGTGGAGCCTAATGAGTCCGGCAAGGGCTACGAGTTTGTCAACGCCATCGTGGGCGGCGCGATTCCCAAGGAGTATATCCCTGCGGTCGATTCCGGTATTCAGGGCGCTCTGAACGGCGGCGTGCTGGCCGGATTCCCCGTGGTGGACGTGAAGGTTACGCTGTACGACGGCTCCTACCACGAGGTTGACTCCTCCGAAATGGCGTTTAAGATTGCCGGTTCCATGGGCTTCAAAGAGGCCTGCCGCAAGGCTGACCCCACCCTTCAGGAGCCGATCATGAAGGTTTCCGTCATTGTGCCCGACGAGTATATGGGCGATGTCATCGGCGATTTGAACAGCCGCCGCGGACAGATTGTCAAGCTGGAGGCCCGTCCCGGCGCCCAGCAGATTGACGCTCATGTGCCTCTGGCTGAGATGTTCGGCTATGCCACCGACCTGCGCTCCCGCACACAGGGCCGTGGTCAGTACACCATGGAGCCCAGCCACTATGTCGAAATTCCGAAGAACATTCGGGACAAGATCGTGGCCACCCGTAACGGGAACAAGGCTGAATAATTGGGGATTGATTTTCCCCGCGTTTTACTGTAAAATGGGGAGCACTGAATATAACTGCGCTGCCCGCAAGGATTTTTGAAATTGACAGGAGGATCATCAAATGGCTAAGCAGAAATTTGAGAGAACCAAACCCCATGTAAACATTGGCACCATCGGTCACGTTGACCATGGCAAGACCACCCTCACCGCCGCTATTACCAAGTGGCTGTCCCTGCAGGGCAAGGCCAAGTTCGAGGCATATGACTCCATCGACAAGGCCCCCGAAGAGAAGGAGCGCGGCATCACCATCAACACCGCCCACGTTGAGTATGAGACCGATAAGCGTCACTATGCCCACGTTGACTGCCCGGGCCACGCCGACTATATCAAGAACATGATTACCGGCGCTGCTCAGATGGACGGCGCGATCCTGGTTATCGCCGCTTCCGACGGCCCTATGGCCCAGACCCGCGAGCACATTCTGCTGGCCCGTCAGGTGGGCGTGCCCGCCATCGTCGTGTTCCTGAACAAGTGCGATCAGGTGGACGATCCCGAGCTGCTGGAGCTGGTGGAGATGGAAGTCCGCGAGCTTTTGAGCAAGTACGAGTTCCCCGGTGACGATCTGCCCATCGTCAAGGGCTCCGCGCTGAACGCGCTGGTTTGCGAGTCCACCGATCCCGCCGCTCCCGAGTATGCTTGCATCAAGGAGCTGATGGACTCTGTTGACGACTATATCCCCACTCCCGAGCGCAAGGAGAATATGCCCTTCCTGATGCCCGTCGAGGACGTGTTCACCATCTCCGGCCGTGGCACCGTGGCTACCGGCCGTGTGGAGCGTGGCATGCTGAAGCTGAGCGAGGAAGTCGAGATCGTCGGCATGGCGGAAGAGAAGCGCAAGACCGTCGTCACCGGCATCGAGATGTTCCACAAGCTGCTGGATTACGCTGAGGCTGGCGACAACATCGGCGTCCTGCTGCGCGGCGTGGACCGCAATGGTATCGAGCGTGGCCAGGTTCTGGCGAAGCCCAACTCCATTCATCCCCACACCAAGTTCAAGGGCCAGGTCTACGTTCTGAGCAAGGACGAGGGCGGACGTCACACCCCCTTCTTCAACAACTATCGTCCCCAGTTCTACTTCCGTACCACCGACGTGACCGGCGTCATCTCTCTGCCCGAGGGCGTGGAGATGTGCATGCCCGGCGACAACGTGGACATGAACGTGGAGCTGATCACCCCCATCGCCATTGAGAAGGGCCTGCGTTTCGCTATCCGTGAGGGTGGCCGTACCGTAGGTTCCGGCGTTGTTATCGAGGTTGAGGAGAAGTAAATTCTCTTCTTAGAAAAAGGGCCCCCGCCAGCGGCGGGGG
>JAEXCS010000040.1 GCA_023402075.1 Bacillota bacterium
GGTGCTGATTAGAGCGAGGGTCCACCCGTTCCCATTCCGAACACGGTAGTTAAGCTCGCTTCTGCCCACAATACTTGGCTGGCAACGGCCCGGGAAGACAGGTAGCGCCAACATTGAGCGGACAGTCATTTGACTGTCTGTTCTTTTTTTGCCGTTTTTAGGCATCCTTTAAGCGCTGTTTTGCTTTCATGATCGTAGCAAATGTGCTGCGCGAGTGGAAAATTGGCAACCTCAGTATTAAAATATAATGCTTGCAGCTCCTTTATAAAAAACTAACACGTTCAAGAAAATGAGGACACTATCCTTATACTCTTTCTGATATTGTAACGCAGAAAGGGGGACGCCCTCATGACAATTTTATTGCTGATTTCAACAGCTTTTATACTTTTGCTTGGGTATCTTGTTATGTGGCACCTTGACAATTTCATTAAAAGAGGAGAAATTCTAGATAGCCCGCAGGGACGAGCAAACCAAGGGGTGCTTATCTACGGAGCATCGGAAGTTGCGGAAAAAATACATAAAATCGGAATGAAGTGTAAGATTGTTACTGAGCCAGTTTTTCCGGAGGACGGATTCTATTCAGCCCTGTTCGCCTTATCGCAAGATGATAGAGGTAATTTGGCACTTTGCTATATGGCGATGAAGGCAGACCCGGGAATTACAATTGTTGCGCGGTGCAATGCGCAAAATTTAAAAGGGGTCTTTAAAACTATGGGCGTGAGCAAACTTCTTGGGGCAGAAGAGTCCATAGATTGCGTACTGTCAGAATTGTGGGGTGCCGGCAAATGAATGCAAAGCACTGGAGTGCAACCCAAATCCTTTCTGTTGGATTTGCGGTCATTATTTTGATTGGCGGCTTCCTTTTAAGCCTGCCAATCGCCAGCCGAAGCGGGTTGGGAATTCCATTTTTAAGCGGGCTTTTTACCTCTGCGTCCGCGACCTGTGTTACCGGCCTGGTGCTTTATGATACATGGACACAATTTTCGTATTTTGGTCAGGCAATTATCTTATTGCTGATTCAGATTGGCGGACTTGGGTTCATGGCGGTTGCAATTTTGTTTTCCCTTGCCATAGGGAGGCGTATCGGCCTGCGGGAACGCTCTCTGCTGGCGGAAGCGGTCAGTTCTATACAGGTGGGCGGTGTGGTCCGCCTCGTGCGGAGAATGTTGATCGGCACTGCTCTTTTTGAAGGGGCGGGGGCGCTGCTTCTGGCAATTCGCTTTGTTCCAATGCTGGGGCTGCGGCAGGGACTGTGGTTTTCCGTGTTTCACGCTGTATCCGCTTTTTGCAACGCGGGCTTTGATCTTATGGGAATTCGGGCTCCGTTTTCCTCGCTCACAGGTTTTTGCGATGATCCTCTGGTTATTTTAACTGTTGCAGGATTAATCATCGTGGGCGGCATCGGATTTGTCGTGTGGAATGACCTGATAGAAAGCAGGTTTCGAATTAAGGAGCTTCATCTGCATACCCGCGCAGTCCTTTTTTCTACTTTTTTGCTTCTCCTGGTTGGAACGGTTGCTTTTGCAGGATTGGAATACAACGGAACAATGCGCTCCATGAATATAGGTGCACGCATTCTGGCATCCTTTTTTCAATCTGTCACGCCCAGAACCGCTGGATTTAACAGCATCGACATTGCATCGCTTACGGATGGAAGCAAGTTTGTCACCATGCTTCTGATGTTGATTGGCGCAGCACCTGGTGGAACCGGGGGCGGAATTAAGGTGACGACCTTTGCTGTTATCACGGCTGCTGTATTGGCCCAGCTCAAAGGGCGGGAAGACGTGAATCTGTTTAGATTCCGTGTGGAGACGGATGCGATTCGCCGAGCTTATTCCGGCGCAGCTGTTTATCTGTCCATGACGGTAGGCGGAATTCTGATTTTATGTGCGCAGGGGCAGCCATTGACAGAAGCTACATTTGAAGCGCTGTCTGCTATCGGCACGGTGGGACTTACCGCTGGTATCACGCCTACGCTGGCGCCGCTTTCCCAAATAGCCATCATTCTTCTGATGTATGCGGGGCGCGTGGGAAGTCTGACGGTTTTCATGGCAGTGGCACGATCGACTCATAGCGGAAGATTAAGGAATCCATCCGGCAAGATTATTGTCGGCTGATGAGAAAGGAACACGCAGAAAATGAGATCCATGCTTGTAATCGGCGCAGGGCGTTTTGGAAAAAACCTTGCGATTAAGCTCGCTGAGCTGCATAATGAGGTGATGCTGGTAGATGTGAATGAGGAAGCCGTGCAAAAGCTGGAGCCATTCGTCACCCGTGTTCAAATTGGTGATTGTATGGACAGGGATGTCCTTGCGGAATTAGGCGTCCGAAATTTTGACGTATGCTTTGTGTGTATCAGTGATAACTTTCAGTCCTCTATGGAGATTACCTCTTTGCTGAAAGAGCTGGGAGCGCCCTGTGTTGTCTCCAAATCCGACCGTGAGATTCATGCCGACCTGCTTAAAAAGGTGGGCGCAGACGATGTGGTCTATCCGGAACGGGATATGGCCCAGCGAACTGCTGTGCGTTATTCTGCAAAAGGCGCGTTTGACTATATAGAGCTGTCTCCCGAATACGTCATTATGGAGGTTGAAGCTCCGGAAGGCTGGGTTGGCAGAAATATACGGGAGCTGGACGTTCGGACAAAGCACCGTGTCAATGTGATTGGAGTGCGCACAGAGAAACACATCTTGCCGCTGATCAGTGCGGACCATGTATTCAAAAATAAGGAGCATATGATTGTTGCGGGCGAGCAGAAGGATATACTGAAAATGATCAGCAAAACGAATTAGCAAAGGAGGGGGCGGCTACGGTTAAAAATGCGGGGAAAGTGATTCTCACCATCGGAATGGCAACGGCATTTGCATTTGTAGCCACTTGGCTGGGTGTTGCAAACGAAAGCATCATTATGATGTTTTTACTCAGCGTCTTGGCTACGGCGGTGGTTACCAGCAGTCTTGGATGGGCGATTGGGGCTTCGCTGCTGTGCGCCCTTCTTTTCAATTTCCTTTTTACCGAGCCGCACTATTCGTTTTTTGTATACAGTCCCAGCGATCTGATGCTGCTGGTGTTTTTTATTGCAACAGGAATTGTTTCAGGGATGATAACCTCCCGTCTTCAGCGGGAAATAAAGCTGGCAGGCGAAAATGAACATACGGCAAAGATTCTGTATCGCATTGCATCGGATTTTTTATCTGCAAGTGGGAAGGAGAGCGTTGTCAAAAAGGCCGAGGCGCTGGTTGAGGAATACGCGGGTCTGAAATGCACAATTTTTTTGGGAAATCAGACAACTGCTTTTCCAGACTTTGAAATCAGCGGGGCTTCCGGAATACTGGGGGGGCTGAAGCTTTCGGGCGACCGGCCCGGCGGGCAAAAGCTTTTGATTGTGCAGGCGATCTGCGCGCAGCTTGGAATCGCACTGGAGCGGGAAATGCTTGTAACCGACAGAGAAAAAATTCGTATGGCAATGGAGCGAGAGCAGCAGCGCGGCACGCTTCTCAGGTCTGTGGCCCACGACCTGCGCAGCCCGTTGACTGCGATTTCCGGTGCGGGAAATTTGCTGGCCGACAACTATTTCCGGCTTTCCGATGCCGAGCGCCGGAAACTTGCGTCCGACATCAGCGAAGAAATCGTATGGCTTAGTGATTTGGTGGAAAATATCTTGGGCATGACCCGGATTAGCGAGCAGAAACTGGTGCTTCACAAGCAGGATGAGGTGATTGACGATGTCATTGGCGAGGCAGTGAAGCATACGGAAAGGCTTTTGCGAGACAGGCACTTTCAGGTAAAGCTGCCGGACGAGGTGATAACTGCCCCAATGGACGGCAAGCTGATTGCGCAGGTTGTGATTAATCTCTTAGAAAACGCCGTGCGGCATACGCCGCCGGAAAGCGAGATCTATTTGACGGTAAGCGCGGGAGAACGGGTGACGGTTTGTGTGTCAGATACGGGAAATGGAATCCCTAAACTGATTCGCGGGCGCTTGTTTGAGCGGTTTGTAACGCAGGAAGCGGACATTGTGGACGGGCGGCAGGGATTGGGCCTGGGGCTTTCAATCTGCAAAACGATTGTAGAGGCGCATGGCGGCACGATTACTGTGGAAGACAATGCGCCAAAAGGGTCGGCCTTTACCTTTACGTTGCCCTTGGAGGAAGCTTATGAGTGAGAAGCGGACAATCCTTGTCATAGAGGATGACAGGTATATTTCACATTTTATTGATCTTTCTCTTGCAAAGGAAAATTACGGGGTTTTAATTGCGGAAACGGCAGCGGAAGGCTTGTTCCTGTTTACGTCTCACCACCCGGATATTGTGTTGCTGGATTTGGGTTTGCCGGATCGGGACGGTGAGGATTTGCTCCGCGAATTGCGAACCTTTTCCGATACCCCTGTTCTGATTGTTTCTGCGCGGGGGCAGGAAGCCGAGAAAATTGCCGCACTGGATTTGGGCGCCAATGATTATATTACAAAGCCCTTTCATATGGGCGAGTTAATGGCGCGCATTCGTGTGGTAGAGCGTTTGCTTCAAAAAAGTGGAGCAGCAGGCGGAGAATCCTTATTTTCCTGCGATTGGCTGACGGTGGACTATGAAAAGCGCAGAGTGCTTGTGTCCGGCAATGAAATTCACCTGACGCCCACGGAATACAAGACCTTGCTTCTGCTGATTGCCAACAGAGGAAAGGTGCTTACGCATAATTATATTATCCGCCAGATTTGGGGGTATGAGGGGGGCGACAGCAAAAGCGTGCGGGTTTTTATGGCCAATCTCCGCCGGAAGCTGGAAAAGGATACCACGCACCCTCGCTTTATTTTGACGGAGGTAGGCGTCGGATACCGCTTTGCCGACGAATAGTAAATTAAAACAACCAAAAGACAAAAAAGCATAGCGAACGCTGCTTATCAGGGCGGTCGCTATGCTTATTTTCCGGGTGCCTCGGGGTGCAATCTAAACTGATTCCTGTGGCTGCGTGTCTTTTTTCGAAAGCCCTTTTTTGTGTTGCGCCGCCGGGGGAGTTGTGTTAAACTGATAACTGCGCCTTGCCTTACGCGGTGTGGGAGGAGAGATGCCTATGCAATATGGAACGGTACTTCCCGGCCGCTTTGTGGAGCGGCCAAATCGCTTTGTGGCGCTGGTGGATACAGATGAAGGCCGGGTTGTGTGTCATGTGAAAAACACAGGCCGGTGCAGAGAGCTGCTGCTCCCCGGTGCAAGGGTCTATCTGGAGCGGGCAGAGAATCCTATGAGGAAAACCGATTATGATTTGATTGCGGTGGAAAAGGGTAATCTGCTTATTAATATGGATGCGCAAGCGCCCAACCGGGTGTTTGGCGAATGGGCGGCGGCAGGGAATTTTCTGCCGGAAGTGAAGAGCATCAAGCCGGAATATACTTACGGCGCCTCCCGCATCGACTTTTGTGTGGAGACGGGCAGCGATTTTCATCTGGTGGAGGTCAAGGGCGTGACACTGGAGGAAAACGGCCACGCCCGGTTTCCGGACGCACCTACGGAGCGTGGTGTTAAGCACATCCACGAGCTGCGCCGCGCGGTAGAGCAGGGGCTTGCGGCTACGCTGTTTTTTGTGGTGCAGATGGAGGGGATGCTGGATGTGTCGCCCAACGATGGGACGCACCCGGCTTTTGGTGTTGCACTGCGGGAAGCGGCGGCAGCGGGTGTTTTTGTGCGGGCCTTTGATTGCGCGGTGACGCCCGACAGCATTGCGATTCGGAGAGAAATTCCAGTGCTTTTATGATTTGCGAGGATGGGAGCGGGATTTTTTGGGACTTTTTGAGCTGCTACTGGTTGGCGTTGGCCTGTCGATGGATGCGTTTGCCGTGGCGATTTGTCAGGGACTTTGTATGCGAAAGCTTCGCTGGGGCCATGCGTTTCTGGTGGCTTTGTTTTTTGGCGGATTTCAGGCGGTAATGCCATTTTTGGGCTGGCTTCTGGGATCTCGGTTCGCCGTGTATATCCAGAGTGTGGATCACTGGGTAGCCTTTGCCTTGCTTGTAATTATCGGCGGGAACATGATACGGGAAAGCGGAGGAAAAGAGACGGAGGAAACGGCTTGTGCCGTGGTGGAGAAGGTAGACCTCAAGCAACTGACGGTAATGGCCTTTGCCACCAGCGTTGATGCGCTGGCGGTTGGAATAACCTTTGCGTTTTTAAATGTGCGCATTGCACCCGCGGTTTCCATCATCGGGTCTGTAACCTTTCTCCTGTCCCTGACAGGTGTTGCAGTGGGAAATTACTTCGGGGCGCGGTACAAGCGCCGCGCGGAGCTGAGCGGGGGAATCCTCCTGATTTTACTGGGATCAAGAATTTTACTGGAGCACCTTGGATTTTTTTCCTGAAAGACCAGTATACACCGGGCAGAGACGGCGTTCAGCCGCTTCTGCCCGGTCTTTTTTTCCCCTGCGCTCATATCCTGCTTTCAGGAGAAGAGGGGGGAAGCTATGGAGAGCCTTTGGATGATGTTGGGCGGCGTAGTGCTGTTTCTGTTTGGAATTACGCTGCTGGGAGAATATCTGCGGGAGCTTGAAGGCGGACGGGCAGAGCGGCTTCTGCGCCGCGCCACGGAGGGACGGTGGAGAGGATTTTTGCTGGGATTTTTGGTTACGGCAGTGGTGCAGTCGTCCTCCGCCGTGACGGTGATGACGGTATCTTTGGCAGATACGGGGATTTTGACGCTTGGGCAGATTATTCCGGTAATGATCGGAAGTAATCTTGGTACCACCGCCACCGCATGGCTGCTCTGTTTCCGCACGGAGACTTCATCAGGCCCTGAGCTGACTGTAATTATAGCATGTATAGGACTTTTACTTTACCTTCTGGTTCCAAGGCGGAAGGTATGGGGAGGGCTGCTGCTGGCCTTGTTTTTGCTGTTTGTGGGAATGGAGCGGATGGCTGCCGCAGCCGCACCGATTGCGGGGACAGCGGCGTTCCGCCAATTGACGGAGATGGCGGTGAACCCGCTGGCCACACTTTTGGCGGGTACAATATTTACGGGAGTAATCCAAAGTTCCAGTGCATCCATCGGATTGTTGCAGGCGTTTTCAACCGCAGACTCGGTGACTTGGGGGATGGGGGTTCCTTTGGTGCTGGGAGGAAATATCGGCACCTGCGTTACGGTGCTGCTGGCTTCTGTGGGCTGCGGCGCAAACGCCAAACGGGCAGCGTTTGCGCATTTGAAGTATAATATTTTTGGGGCGGCTGCATTGCTGCCGCTATGGCTGCTGTTTGGCGGGCCGATGCAGGACCGTCTTATTGATCCGGTGGGGATTGCCGCTGTGCATACCGCGTTTAACCTCATCTCCGCCGTATTTCTGCTTCCGGCGTTTGATGGACTGACGGGCTTTTTCCGGATTCCGGAGAAGGGAAGACAGAGACTTCCCAGCAGATGTCCGGTTCGGTTTGGAAAGCGCATCTCCGGCGTCGTTTCAGGTGGAAAAAGGTATGTAAGAAAATAAAAGAACGGCTCGCGGAACCAATTTGGTTCCGCGAGCCGTGTTTTTGAGATAAGAAAAAGTTTCTTAGAACTGGCCCTGCTGAATCATGGCTTCGGCAACCTTCTTGAAGCCAGCGATGTTGGCGCCGGCCACCAGGTCGTAGCCCAAGCCATACTCCTCAGCTGCCTCGGCAGACATGCTGTGGATGGTGACCATCATCTTCTTCAGCTGTGCGTCAACTTCCTCTGCGGTCCAGACCAGACGCTCGGAGTTCTGAGACATCTCCAGAGCGGAAACGCCCACGCCGCCGGCGTTGACAGCCTTGGAGGGAGCAACCACCATGTGCTTCTGCTCACGCAGATATTCCAGCGCATCGTTGGTGGTGGGCATGTTGGCAACTTCGATGTAATACTTCACGCCGGACTCGGCAATCTTCTTGGCCCACTCCAGATTGACGTCGTTCTGCATAGCGGCGGGCATGAGAATATCCACATCCTTGTGGCCCCAGTGCTTGGTGCCTTCCACAAACTCGCAGCCGAACTTCTCGGCGTAGGGCTTGCAGTGCATGGGGTCCTTGGCGCGCATGTCAAGGATGAAGTTCAGCTTCTCGTCGGTGTCGATACCGGCGGGATCATGGACGTAGCCGTCGGGGCCAGCCATGTAAGTAACCTTGGCGCCAAGCTCGGCAGCCTTCTTCATGATGCCCCAGGCCACGTTGCCGTAGCCGGAAACGGCGATGCGCTTGCCCTCAATGGAGTCGTTCTCGTGCTTGAGCACCTCGCACAGATAGTACACCGCGCCAAAGCCGGTGGCCTCGGGACGGATCAGGCTGCCGCCGTAGCTCAGGCCCTTGCCGGTGATGACACCGTTCTCCCAAACGCCCTTCAGGCGGCGGTACTGACCGTACAGATAGCCGATCTCGCGGGCGCCAACGCCCATGTCGCCGGCGGGAACGTCCACATCGGGCCCGATGTAGCGATACAGCGCGGTCATAAAGCTCTGGCAGAAGCGCATGACCTCGGCGTCGGACTTGCCGGCGGGATCGAAGTCGGAGCCGCCCTTGGCACCGCCGATGGGCAGGCCGGTCAGGCTGTTCTTAAAGGTCTGCTCAAAGCCCAGAAACTTGATGATGCCCTCGTACACGTTCTTCTGGAAGCGCAGGCCGCCCTTGTAGGGGCCGATGGCACCGTTAAACTGGCAGCGCCAGCCGCGGTTGGTGTGCCAATTGCCCTGATCGTCTTCCCAGGTCACGCGGAAGGTAAACATACGCTCCGGCTCCACCATGCGGGTAAGCAGGTCGACCTTCTCGTATTCGGGGTGCTTCTCAATGACGGGCTCCAGAGAAGAGAAGACCTCCTCCACAGTCTGGACAAACTCGGGCTCGTTGCCGTGCTTGGTCTTTACATTTTCCAGTACGCTGGCAAGATATGCATTCATCAAAAACTTCCTCCTTCATTTTTTAACGGCGATTTTTGCATAAAACAACGAAATTTTCATAGTTGCGCTTTAATTATTCTAGCACTTTCCCTGTATGGAAGCAAGCATCCTTTTCTTCATATGGGCCATTTTCTTTCTGTATGACGGAAAAAATTCATGCAGGTTTTTGTGCAGTTTACCAAAGAAATGCAAGATATGCGTCTTTTAATGAAAAACAGGCACTTTACATTGACTTTTTGAGATAGGCCTATATAATAAATATGTTTGGAACCCGGGGAAAATCGGAAATTCGACTGTGTTGTTGGAGGAGTTTTACTATGCGCCAAACTTATAAAACAAACATTGCGGGGCTGGAGAGAGAGCTGCCCATCTGCAAGGTGACGGACGATTTATACATCGGCGCGTTCATCTGCTTCGGCGACGCGGAGATTACCGTTGCCTGTGCCCGGGAGCTTTTAAAGCTGGTTCCGCAGGCAGACTACGATTATATGCTCACGGCGGAGGCCAAGAGTATCCCTTTGATTCATGAAATGGCGCGCCAGTCCGGCGCGAAGCATTATTTTATTGCCCGGAAGGGCCCCAAGGCGTATATGCCCGACCCCATTTATGTGGAGGACCAGTCCATCACCACCGCCGGGTCACAGAGGCTGTATCTGGGTCAGGACGACGCGGAGCTGATCCGGGGGAAGCGGGTGCTGCTGGTGGACGACGTGATTTCCACGGGCGGGTCGATGCATGCCATGGAGGCGCTGGTGAATCTGGCAGGCGGAACCACGGCAGGCCGCATCGCGGTGTTTGCGGAGGGAGACGCGCAGGCCCGCAGCGACATCCGGTTTCTGGAGTCTCTGCCCCTGTTTAACCCGGATGGAACGGTTAAGTGCTGAAAAGATGAAAAGCGGGAGACGGTAAGCCGTCTCCCGCTTTTTTTGAGCCGTATCAGGAATGGAAACGCCGCCGCTTTCTCCGGTGCGGCTTGTTGGGTGAGCTGGCCTTTTGCTGTGCCACAAAATATCCTTGTAAAGCACAAGCAGACGAGTTGCGGTTTCACAGCATAAAGTGCACTTTACCTTTATTTTACATAATCTCCATAACCTTCAAACACGGACATGCTATCGTTTGATGTATGAAAAATCATATATTTTAAAGAGGAAATGAACGTATGAAGGTTTCTATTCAATCGAAGGTTCGTAAGGCGATTGCATTTAACGTGATTGCTACCTGCGTCATCATTACCGCCATCACCTGTGTGCTGATTGGGCGGTATTCTCTTGAAAACCATAAGGTGTTTGCGCAAAGCCTTGCCACATCTTATTCCATGAGCATCACCGAAGCGGTTGCGTCTGTTAAAAACCAGATACAGAACGTTGCCGCGGATGGAGCGGTGTGCGATCCCACGCTGGATGCGGACGACCGCAGGGCCTATCTCAAGGTGAGGACACGCGGCACTGCGTTTCTGTCCTTCTCAGTCAGCAACAAAACCGGCCTTACCTACGAGGGGGAAGATATTTCGGGTACCGATAGCTTTCAAAGTGCCATCGGGGGTGTTTCCTATCTGTCGGCGCCGGGCCTTTATCCGGGTGAGGATGCGCCGGTGATTTTGGCTGGTGCGGAAGTCACGGCCATTGGCCCCACCGGTGTTGTCACCGGCAGCCTGCCCGCCGATTACTTTAATCAGTACATCCGCCAGATTTCCATGGGAAAAACCGGGTATGGATTTATTATGGACCGCAACGGCACAATTGTTTCGCATCCGGATGATGCGATGCTTTCGATAAATCTGCTGGAGAGCGAAGATGCCGCCGCGCACCCGGAGTGGGCGGCGCTTCTTGCGCGCATGTGCGCGGGGGAAAACGGCGCGGAGGTTGTGACGAATGCGGAGTCAAAAAAGCTTGTGGCTTATGCTCCCATTGCCGGGGCGGAGGGATGGGTGCTTGTCGTCAGTCAGGACTATGACGAAATTCTGGCCATGAGCCGTCAGCCAATCTGGATTTCGCTTGTGGTGATGGTGCTGGCTGTGCTTTGCTCGTTTGTGTTTTCCTCTCACACCGCGTCTTCGTTGGCGCGGCCCATCGCTGCGGCGGTTACGCGCTTGCAGCAGCTTGAGCGGGGCGATCTGGAATCTCCCGTGCCCACCGACGCGTCGGTCAGGGAAGCGGAGGCCCTTTTGCAGGCGCTTTCGCACACGGTTCTTTCCCTGCGCGGCTATGTGTCGGAGATTTCCACCGTCCTTTCCTGCATCGCGCACGGCGATCTCACCGTCAAAAAGGAGCAGGAATACCTTGGCGACTTCGCGCCCATCGGCACTTCGCTGGAAACAATTCTGCTATCTCTGAATGGGGTGTTTTCCGAAATTGAGACGGCGGCTTCCACCATCCATCAGGGGGTGAATCAGGTTTCTTCCGGATCCACGCAAATTTCCGAGCGCGCCTGCACCGAAACCGAGACGATGGCCAGACTGGATGACCGGATTGGGGCCGTCACAGACAGTATCAAGGAGAACACCGATAGCGTGCAGACTGCCGGAGCGCTGTTTGAACAGATGCGTCAGCAGTCCTTGCATGCGGGTGAGAGTATGACGGAAATGCTTGCGGCAATGGGCGCCATGGAGCAAAATGCGAAAAAAATTACCGAGGTAATTCGCGTCATTGAGGATATAGCCTTCCAGACCAATGTGCTTGCGCTGAACGCCGCAATCGAGGCGGCGCGGGCAGGCGGCGCCGGAAAGGGCTTCTCGGTTGTGGCTGGGGAAGTCCGCAATCTTGCGCAAAAAAGCGCGGAGGCTGCCGAAAGCACCCAGTCTTTGCTGGGACAGTCCGTGGCATCGGTGCAGGCAGGACGCATCCATGCGCAAAAGACCGAAGAGGCTTTGCGAGAAATCATGGATTTTGTGAAGCAGGTGACGGACGCGATTCAGCAAATATCGGGGGCGTCCCTGAAGCAGAAAGAGGCTGCCGTGGAGATGCAGTCGAGTATGACGCAGATTGTATCTTCCATTGCATCAAACAGTGCGTTTTCCGAAGAGTGTGCCGCCACCAGCCAGAGTCTGCTGGAACAGGCGGATGTTTTGGCCCAGAAAATGCGGCAATTCCGCCTGTGCGAATCTGAGGACAAGTCAATTCCTGCGGATGATGCCGTCATTCTGCCGCCGGACTGCGAGGACGCGCCGCCTGCATCGTGTACCTGATCCGCGGTTTATCGCTTTCCACGAACAGTGGGGAAAAGTGCCCTGAAATAGAATCTCTGTGCATGGCGGATACGGCTGCGCCTTGTAGTCTGCCTGTCCTGCGTACAAACAGAAAGGTCGGGAACCGGTGAGCACCGGTTCCCGACCTTGTTTTTTAGATTTACTGCGGGGATGAACTGTCTTTGTGACATGGCGGGCTTGCCATCATCCGCTTCTTTTTTTAAGCAGGCGGCATAGAATTATACGTTCTCAGCGTATTTCTCCCTGTCCCGTTTGATCTGTTTTTGATAGCGGTCGGCTTCGGAAAAGACGCAGCCGCAGTATTTCTGCATATAAAAGCCCAGCTCCCGTGCCCGCTGGTTGCCCTCGCGGAAATTGGCGCGGAAGTCGCGGTATAAAAATGAAACGCCGTATTGCTTTGCAAACCCTTCCGCCGCCCTGGCAATGCCGTCATGATCCTGATAAAGAGAGGCCAGAAGCGTGGAGGTAAAGGCTTCATACCCGTGCTGGGCGGCATAGCGGGCCGTCTCTTCCAGACGATGCTCGTAGCACCAGGCGCACCGGCGGTCAATGTCGCCCGCCACATGGCAAACAAAGTCCCGCAGCCCGTACTCCTCCCGCACAATCAGCTTCATGCCGATGCTGGGCGCATACTCCGCAAGACAGTCCCGTCGGGCTTCGTATTCTTTCCATGGATGGATATTGGGATTATACCAAAAGGCCGTGGGCTCCAGCCCTTCCGCACGCAAAGGCTCGATGCAGGAAAGGGAGCAGGGGGCGCAGCAGCAGTGCAGCAAAACGGATTCCATAAAACGTGTCACCTCGCCGTCAGTATACCAGATGCCGCAGCTTTGCGCAAGAGCGTGGTCAGAAGGTTCACAGGGCAGAAGATTCCTCTGTTTCCAATGTTGGTTTTTAACGCAACATTAACGGAGGAAACCGTTTTTGCAATTGAAAAGTTCACAGAAACAGAGTAAAATGAACACTGTTTAACAGGAGGTGCGGTGCGAATTTTCGCGCCGTTCGGACATTCTTAGGAGGAATCTGTTTTTGCGAGTTGGACTGGATGTCGGTTCCACCACCATCAAATGCGTGGTGCTGGATGACGACGAAAAAATTATATATTCTACATACGAGCGTCATTACAGTCATATTTTGGAAAAATCGGAGGAACTGCTGCGGCGCATGGCGCAGTGGCATGTTCCCGGCGGGCGGGCCTTGCTCTCCATTTCCGGCTCCGCCGGAATGGGCATGGCGCAGGGCGTGGAGGTTCCCTTTGTGCAGGAGGTGTTTGCCACTCGCGTGGCGGTGGGGCGGCTTGCTCCCGGCACCGATGTGGTGATTGAGCTTGGCGGCGAAGACGCCAAAATTCTCTTTATGACAAACGGACTTGAGGTCCGGATGAACGGCTCCTGCGCGGGAGGAACCGGCGCCTTTATTGACCAGATGGCAACGCTTTTGAAGCTGACCGCGGAGGAGCTGGACACAGCGGCCCTGCGGGCGGAGAAGACCTATACCATCGCGTCCCGCTGCGGCGTGTTTGCCAAAAGCGATGTGCAGCCTCTTATCAATCAGGGTGCAAAGGCGGAGGATATTGCCGCCAGCATCTATCAGGCGGTGGTCAATCAGACCATCGCGGGGCTGGCACAGGGCCGTCCCATCAAGGGAAAGGTTTTATATCTGGGCGGGCCGCTCACCTTCTCAAGGTGCCTGCGGGAGAGCTTTGACACCACGTTGGGCGTTGCGGGTATGTGCCCGGAAAACAGCCTTTTGTTCGTGGCCCTTGGTGCGGCGCTGTATTCCGATCAGGAATTTGATCTGGCGGACGTGGCCCGACACCTGCGGGAACGGGGCGCGTCGGAAACCTACCGGTCTCAGCCGCCCCTGTTTGCTGACGAGGAGGAGTACGAACAGTTCCGCGCACGGCATGCAAATGCGTCCGTTCCGCAGGTTCCCTTTGGTGCGGAGTATGCCGGGCCGGTGCACATCGGGATTGACTCCGGCTCCACCACCGTGAAGGTGGCGGTGATTGACCAGCAGGCCCGGCTGCTGTTTACGGACTACCGCCCCAACGAGGGCAGTCCCACCACTCTGATCCGGGAGGTGCTTCTGCGGCTGTATGACGAGCACCCGGCTTTGCAGATTGCCTCCGTCACCACCACGGGATATGGCGAGGATTTGGCCAAGGCCGCGTTTCACGCGGATTTCGGCGTGGTGGAAACCGTGGCCCATTTTACCGCTGCCCGACATTTCCTGCCGGATGTGGATTTCATCATCGACATCGGCGGGCAGGACATGAAGTGCTTCAAGATTGAAAACGGAGCCATTGGCGATATCTTTTTAAATGAAGCCTGTTCCTCCGGCTGCGGCAGCTTCCTCCAAACCTTTGCGCAGGCGCTGGGCAGGGACGTAAAGGAATTTGCAAAGCTGGGCCTGTTTGCCCGGCGGCCTGTGGACCTTGGCAGCCGGTGCACGGTGTTTATGAATTCCAGCGTGAAGCAGGCCCAGAAGGATGGGGCCTCCATTGAGAATATTTCCGCGGGCCTTTCCATCAGCGTGGTGAAAAATGCCATCTACAAGGTGATCCGCGCCGCCTCTCCCGAAGAGCTTGGACGGAACATTGTGGTGCAGGGCGGTACATTTTACAACGAGGCGGTTTTGCGGGCTTTTGAAAAGGAAATGGGTACGGAGGTCATCCGTCCCGACATCGCGGGACTGATGGGGGCTTACGGCGCGGCGCTGCACGGCATGGAAAAGGCAGAGCCGGGGAGGCAAAGCACATTGCTGACGGCAGAGCGCCTGCGCAGTTTTACGCAGGATACCCGCAGCAGGCTGTGCGGCCTGTGCGGCAATAACTGTCAGCTTACCGTCAATACCTTTTCTGACGGCTCCGTCTTCCTCAGCGGCAACCGCTGCGATCGCCCGGTTACCGGCAAGGCGGACACCGGATTGCTGAATCTCTACGAATACAAGCGCAGGCTGCTTTTAAGCTATAAGCCCGTCCCCGGAAAGCGGGGAAAAATCGGACTTCCCCTGTGTCTGAATAACTATGAGCTGCTGCCTTTCTGGCACGCGTTTTTTACGCGTCTGGGTTTTACCGTGTATCATAGTCCCCTCAGCAGCCGGGATTTGTACCTGAAGGGGCAGGCCAGCATCCCCAGTGATACTGCCTGCTTCCCGGCAAAGCTGGCCCACGGCCACATCCAATATCTGAGCCGTCTGGGGCTGGACGCGATTTTCTATCCCTGCATGACCTATAATTTGGACGAGGGCAAGGGTGAGAATCACTATAACTGTCCCGTGGTTGCCTATTATCCCGAGGTAATCGCCGGGAACTCTCCCGAGATTAAGAACGTCAAATTTATATACGACTATGTGGGGCTTCACAATCCCAAGGAATTTGCCCGCAAAATGCACGGAATTCTCGGGAAATATTTTCCCGGCATCGGCCGGGGTGAGATTCGGCAGGCGGCGGACGAGGCCTATGCCGAGTATGAAAAGCATATGGCGCAAATTCGCGGGGAGGGTGAGCGCATTATCAGGCAGGCCCGGGAAGAGGGGCGGCGCATCGTTGTTCTGGCGGGGCGGCCCTACCACGCGGACCCGGAGGTGAACCACGGGATTGACACCCTGCTGACCCAGTTTGGCGCGGCGGTGGTGACGGAAGACGCGGTTTCTGAGCTGGTGGATCGGTTTGAAACCTCCGTGCTGAACCAGTGGACCTACCACGCCCGGTTGTACGCCGCCGCGAAATACTGCACGGAATGCAGCGATATGGAGCTGGTACAGCTTGTGTCCTTTGGCTGCGGGGTGGATGCTATCACCTCCGACGAGACACGGGAAATTTTGCAGGAGGGCGGAAAGCTCTACACCCAGCTTAAAATTGACGAAATTACGAATTTGGGCGCGGTGCGTATCCGCCTGCGGAGCCTGTTTGCCGCATTGGAGGAACAGGAAGACCGACGGCAGATTGCCGCGCGGAAGGAGGACTGAGCCATGGAGATGAATTATCCGAAGTTTACCCCGGAAATGAAAAAGACCCATAAGATATTGATTCCCAGCATGGCGCCTATTCAGTTCCGAATTCTGGCCGCCGCCATGGAGAATCAGGGCTATACCTGCGAGCTTTTGGGCAATTGCGGATCTCAGGTGGCGGAGAACGGGCTGAAATACGTCCACAACGATACCTGTTATCCCGCGCTGTTAGTCATCGGCCAGTTTTTGGACGCGCTGGATTCCGGAAAATACGATTTGGACCACACGGCCCTTATCATCACCCAGACCGGCGGAGGCTGCCGTGCATCCAACTATATTCACCTGCTGCGCAAGGCGCTGGAGCGGGCGGGTTATGGGCAGGTGCCCGTGGCAAGCCTGAACTTTTCCGGCCTTGAAAAGGATTCCGGCTTTCCTATGACGCTGCTTTTGATGCGTCAGCTGATGGCGGCCATCTACTATGGTGATTTGCTGGCGACCCTGCGGGCGCAGACTGTTCCTTACGAACTGAACAGGGGCGACGCAGACGCGATGCTTGAAAAGTGGCTGGCGCACATCTGCCAGCGCATTCGGGAAGGAAAGGGCTATTCCGATCGTGAGGTTCGCGCCCTGATGCCCAAAATTGCCGCCGATTTTGCAACGATTCCTGTCCGCCGCACACCCAAGGTAAAGGTGGGCGTGGTGGGGGAGATCTACGTGAAATACTCCCCCCTTGGAAACAACGATCTGGAGAAGTTTCTGGAATCTCAGGACTGCGAAGTGAATCTGCCGGGGCTGATGGGTTTTGTGCAGTATTGCGCCTATAACCCCTCGGAGACGGCGCGGCTATACGGCGGCAGCTTTTTTGAAAAGCACATTTCTGATGTGGTTCTGGGATATCTTGCAGGAACGGAGCGGGTGATGCGCAAGGCGCTGGAGAAAAACGGCTATCACGCGCCGCTGCCCTTCAACGAGCTTAGAAAGCTTGCGGAGGGTGTGATCGGTCTTGGTAACAAAATGGGCGAGGGCTGGCTTCTCACTGCCGAGATGATCGAGCTGGTGCGCGCGGGATATGAAAATATTGTCTGCGCCCAGCCTTTTGGCTGCCTGCCCAACCACATCTGCGGCAAGGGTATGGTGAATAAAATTCGGGAGCTGTATCCTCAGGCCAACATTACGCCCATTGACTACGACCCCAGTGCCACCCGGGTGAACCAGGAAAACCGCATCAAGCTGATGCTGGCCGTGGGCCGGGAGGGGCTGGAGCGCCATGCCGATACGGAGGAACCGGCTCCGAAGCTGCAACCTGCGTTGGAGATGGATGCAGAACTGGTGCGGGATTCGGAGATCGGGCTGGCGCAGAAGACGGAAGAGGAAGAGAAGCTGGAACCGGCGTTGGAAAAGAAGGCCGCAGGTCTTTGAGTCCGGGAAGTTAATCATGCAAAAACGCCGCCCGCGGTTGCGGGCGGCGTTTTTTTGTCATTTCTTGTGTCTGAACCGAAAGGCCCGGTTTTAATGGTGCATTTTCCGGGTGAGTTTGGCAGGCTTATTCTGCCCGTTCCAGCTCCGGCCCCCAGAGGGAGACGCCGCCCCGCTGCACGCGCTTGGCGCGGTATAGCGCCGCATCGGCCCGGTTCATCAGGGTTTGCGGGTCTTCGCCGGGGTCGCAGGCCGTCAGCCCAATGCTGATGCCCGAGGGGATGGGGCCTGCGTCCGCCTCCACAACCTGAATAAAGTCAGACTGGATTCGGTGGCACAAAGAGGCTGCGTCCTCAAGATTTCGGGTCTGAAGGATGGCGCAAAACTCGTCCCCGCCGAAGCGGAAAGAGCGAAAAGAACCGTTTTCATAGCGCAGCAGAATCCGCCCCAGAGACTGTAAATATGAATCGCCCCGCATGTGCCCCAACTGGTCGTTCACGTTTTTGAACTGGTCCACGTCCATCATGGCGAAAAACCACTGAGAACGACTCGTGTGGGTGATCTCAGACAGGGCCATTTGCAAAGCCCGCCGGTTTCCAACGCCGGTAAGACTGTCGGTTCTCGTTTTCTCCCGCAGCCGGTGCTGTTCCAGCACAGCGTTGACGCTGAAGTCAATCTGCTGACGGCAGAGTCTGACCAGAAGGCTGGATATCAGGCAGCAGGTGGCCAGTACGGAAAGGGAAATCAGATGATTCAAAACCTCCGGCCCGCTCAGGCGGAAGGGGGGGACGTCCGCAAACCAGCTCAGGAAAAGGTCGGAAAAGACTTTTCCCGCAATGCAAAGCACGCCCACCAGCGCGGTCAGGCGAATACGTCCGTAAAGAATGGTCAAAATCACCGGAAGCATCAGAGCCATATCCATGGCGGGGAAAAAACGGTGGACGGTGTAAAGCACAAGCCCGATGCCAGCCCCGCAGAAGGAAATTACGGCAATACACACATCCTCGCGCAGCTTTTTGCTGCGTCGGGCAAGCAGGGCCGCGGACAAAAGCACAAGGTTCACAATCAGCGGCAGCGCGATAAACCGCAGCAGATACCGCTCGGAAGACGCAATGGGAAGACGAAAAAAGTCGGCCGCAAAAAGGACCAGACTTTCTAACACCACAGCGATGAAAACCGCGGCGGACATAATCAGCAGATGTAGCTTCATCCAGACACCGGAAATGTCTCCGGGACTTTGTGCCGCGTTCTGATGTTCAGTCGAAGGTTGTTCCAATGTCCTGCGCCCCCGTTTCTAGAATGCTAGACTGACGTGCTTTAAAGATGCTTGATTAATCAGATAAATAATAGTTATTATTATAACAGGCAGCCTTTTGTTTGTCATCAGCTTTTTAATAAATTTCCCTAATTTTCCAATTTGCACAAAAATTTTTCTATATTTGCACGGCCAGCTTCCGCCAAATAGTCGGGGAAAGCAGGGAACTGGCTTTTTCTTGCGTTTTAACGGTGGGTATGCTAAAGTAAGAAAGCCGCTGTCCCCCGTCGGTGATACCCGGCGAATCCAAAGGCGGCAAAGGAATTGAAGAACTTGAACAATCAGGATATGTATGAGGCCCTGGGTGTGAGCCGGGCTGTGTATGAAGTTGGAGAGACTGTGCTGGCTGCCCTGCGGGAGCGGTTTGCGGAGATTGACACAACCGCAGAATATAATCAGGGCAAGGTGCTGCTGGCCATGCAGAAAAACAGGGTCAGCGCCGCCCATTTTGCCGCCACCACCGGCTATGGCTACAACGACGAGGGCCGGGACAATTTGGAACGGATTTACGCCGACGTGTTTCACACCGAGGCGGCGCTGGTGCGCCCGCAGATTACCTGCGGAACCCATGCGCTGGCCGTGGCTTTGTCCGCAAATCTTCTGCCGGGGGACGAGCTGCTTTCTCCCGTGGGCGCGCCCTATGACACGCTGGAGGAGGTCATCGGCATCCGGGAGAGCAAGTGTTCTTTAAAAGAGTACGGCGTGACCTATGCGCAGGCCGACTTAAAAGAAGACGGAAGCTTTGATTACGATGCCATCCGAGAAGCGATCAATGACCGCACAAAGCTGATTACCATCCAGCGCTCTAAGGGCTACGCTACCCGGCCCAGCTTTTCTGTCTCCCAGATTGGAGAACTGATTGCCTTTTGCAAGTCGATAAAGCCGGACGTAAAATGCATGGTAGACAACTGCTATGGTGAGTTTGTGGAGCTGGTGGAGCCTTCCGACGTGGGAGCGGATATGGTGGTGGGCAGTCTCATCAAAAATCCCGGCGGCGGGCTTGCCCCCGTGGGTGGGTATATCTGCGGGACTAAGGAATGCGTGGAGCGGTGCGCTTATCGGCTCTCTGCCCCGGGTCTTGGCCAGGAGGTGGGTGCGAATCTGGGCCTGATGCCCGCGCTGTATCAGGGATTATTCCTGTCGCCCACGGTGGTGTCCGGCGCGTTGAAGGGTGCGATTTTTGCAGCCAATATCTATGAAAAGCTGGGCTTTGCCTGCGTCCCCGGTGGGGCGGAGGATCGGCACGACATTATTCAGGCGGTCACATTGGGAAGCCGCGAAGCCATGGTGGCTTTCTGCAAGGGGATTCAGTCCGCTGCCCCGGTGGACAGCTACGTCACGCCGGAGCCATGGGCGATGCCGGGTTACGATTCCGATGTGATTATGGCGGCGGGCGCTTTTGTACAGGGCAGCTCTATTGAGCTGTCCGCCGACGGCCCAATTCGGGAGCCTTACGCCGTATATTTTCAGGGTGGCTTGACGTGGTATCACGCGAAGCTTGGCATTCTTATGAGTTTGCAAAAGCTGGTCGAGGCCGGCATTGTGAGGCTGTAAGAATGTCTAGGCCCAATCACTTTTTCAGGAGGAGGCCGCCTCCGGCCCACAACCGATAAACCTCAAAAAAATTTAATATAGGAGATTTATCTATATGTGGTTTTGGCTTTCTATGATTACCCTGCTCTGCTGGAGCGGGTCGGACCTTTTTTCCAAGATCGGATGCCGCGATCAGGACAAATATGCTCACCTGAAAATGGTGATGGCTGTGGGTCTTGTGATGGGTCTTCACGCGGCCTATGAAGTTTTTATCGGCGGGACGGAGATTTCCGTTTCTATCCTGCTGACGTATCTGCCCGTCTCCGCGCTGTACATTCTCTCCATGACCATTGGCTATGTGGGCCTACGGTATATTGAGCTGTCGATTTCCTCGCCCATCTGCAATTCCTCCGGCGCGCTTGTTGCGGTGCTGATTTTGGTCACCGGCGGCGCAGGCGACGTGGGCGGCTGGCAGCTTGCCGCTGTGGCGCTGGTGTGCGCGGGTGTGGTGGGCCTTGGCATTGTGGAGGCTCACGAGGACGCAGACCTGCGCGCGCTGCGGCAGGAGGCGTCCAATTACAAATACGCAAAGTCCGCGCTGGCGCTGGTGCTGCCCATTCTTTACTGTCTGTTGGACGCACTGGGGACCTTTGCGGACTCTCTGGTGCTGCGCACGCTGAATGAGGACTCTGCCAACGTTGCCTATGAGCTGACATTTTTCGTCTGCGCGGTGGTGTGTTTTATCTATGTGGTACTGGTGAAAAAGCAGCCGCTTCTTCCTAAGCAGGAAGCGCCCAAATATGTGGGCGCCCTCTGCGAAACGGCCGGTCAGTTCGCCTATATCTACGCCATTGGAGACGAGGAGCACGTGATGATGGCCGCGCCCATCATCTCGGCCTACTGCGTGGCTTCCGTGGTGTGGAGCCGCATTTTCCTGAAGGAAAAGCTCTCTGCAAAGCACTATGCGGCCATTGCCACGGTCATCGTGGGTATCGTGATTCTGGGTGTGTTTGACGCGTAAACGCCCGGCAGTACCGTTAAAAAGCGCCCTCTTCCGTTAGAAGAGGGCGCTTTTCAGAGCTTCCGGCTCAGATATGGTGCGGCCCGGCAAAATTCACAGCCGGTCCGCTTTGCTTCCGGCGTACCAGAAATTATAGGTTTGCCGCCAGATTTTTGCGGCGTCCTCCGTGTGGCAGACGATCCGCACGCTGCGGGGCGTTTGATGTTCGTAAAGAAAGTCCATGATGGCCCGCAGGGCCACGGCGGCGGCCTGCGCTGCCGGATAGCCGAAAACTCCGGTGGAGATGCAGGGAAAATCCACAGATTGAATGTCCCGCTCTTTGGCAAGATGCAGGCAGGAGCGATAGCACGAGGCAAGCTCCTCCGCTTCGCCAAACTGCCCGCCCTGCCATACGGGGCCGGGAGTGTGAAGCACATACCGGGCCTTTAGTCTGTATCCCTTTGTCAATTTCGCCTGCCCTGTGGGGCAGCCGCCAAGGGCGCGGCACTCCTCCAAAAGCTCTGGGCCGGCAGCGGCGTGAATGGCCCCGTCCACGCCGCTGCCGCCCAGAAGCGACTCGTTGGCGGCGTTGACTATGGCTTCTGCGTTTGATTGGGTAATATCTCCCACAAGAATGGAAAACCGATTCATAAAGATGTCTCCTTCTGCAATTTTTCGTATTGCCCGCGAAAAAACCGGAGGGACATTTACCCGACGGGGACTGTCCCGCAAGGGGTTCCGGTTTCAGCCGGCGGTGTGTGCCGTACCTGCCGGCACGGGGTGCTTCTTTTGCGCATGCCTGTCGCCTTGCTTTGCGGGACGGGCCTTTTACGGCGCTTTTACTTGCGTTCGCAGCGGTAAAGTGATAAAATACATACGTAAAATTAGTTTTCAAAGGATCGCAAAAGGAGGTCATCCATGCCCAAACACATGCCTACCTATACCGGAACGCTGCGCAGTCACACGCTGGCGCTGCCTCAGTGTGTCAGCGAGTGCGGCGGCATCCGCATTTTTGGCCGGCGCATCAAGTCCCTGGCCTTTTCCACAGACGTGGCTATTGTCAAAAATATCAATGCCGACGCCATTATTGCCGTCTATCCCTTCACGCCCCAGCCGGTCATTTCTCAGGCGATCATCAGCGTGTCGGACGTGCCGGTGTTCGTAGGAGTGGGCGGCGGCATCACCACCGGGGCACGGGCGGTTCGTCTGGCCATTCAGGCGGAGCATCAGGGCGCTTACGGTGTGGTGCTGAACGCGCCCACGGACAATGCCATTATCCGCCAGATCAAGGAGGAGGTGGACATTCCGGTGATTATCACCGTGGTGTCCGAGCGGACGGACATCCGCGCCCGCATCGATGCGGGGGCCGATTTTCTCAACGTGTCCGGCGCGGCCAGAACTCCGGAAATTGTGGCCCACATCCGAAATCAGTTTCCCGAGGTGCCCATCATTGCCACCGGCGGCCCCACGGATGAATCGGTCCTCAAGACCATCCGGGCGGGGGCCAACGCCATCACCTACACACCCCCCAGCACCGGCGAGCTGTTTGCCAGAATTATGGACAGGTATCGGGACACACTTTAAGAGCAGGCGCTCCTCCAAAGCCGGGGGAGCGCCTTTTCATTGCCTTATGCCCGGGCAAGATATTCCCCGCAGACCCGCCGGGCTTCGGCCGCCACTGCGTCCTCATCCACAGTGACCAGCCGACCGTCCCGAACCACAATTTTTCCGGCTACCACCGTTATATCCACCGGGCCACGCAGGCCCATGGTGGCGAGGGCGGCGGCGGGGTCGTATTCGCCGCCGACCAGCTCTAAGCGGCGAGAATCCACCAAAAAGAAGTCCGCGCAGCTGCCAACCGTTAAAGAGCCGATGTCCTCTCTTCCCAACAGGCGGGCGCTGCCCCGGGTGGCCAGCTTCAAAATTTCATATCCCGAAGGGGCGGCGGCGCTGGAGTTGAGCCGGTGGAGCAAAAATGCTACCCGCAGCTCCTCCATCAGGGAAGAGCCGTCGTTGCTGGCGGAGCCATCCACTGCAAGCCCCACCGGGACATGCAGCTTCAGCATCTCGGGAATCCGGGCAATGCCGGAGCTGAGCTTCATATTGGAAATGGGGCAGTGGGCCACACCCGTGCCGGTGCGGGCAAGCTCGTGCAGTTCTTCGGTGTTAAAATGGATGCCGTGGGCATACCACACGTCCGGTCCCATCCAGCCGAGAGAGGCCATGTATTCAAGTGGGCGCATTTGGAAACGCTCTAAGGTATAGCGCTCCTCGTCCTTTGTCTCCGCAAGATGGGTGTGCAGCCGCACGCCATACTGCCGGGCCAGCACCGCGCTCTGGCGCAGCAGCTCCGGCGAGACGGAGAAGGGCGAGCAGGGCGCCAGCGCCACCTGACGCATGGAGCCGAAGGATGCGTCGTGATATGCCTCAATGCACCGGGCGGAGTCTTTTATGATTTCGTCCACCGTCTGGACCACGCTGTCCGGCGGCAGGCCCCCGTCTTTTTTGGACAAATCCATGCTGCCCCGGGAGGCATGGAACCGGACGCCCAGCTCCGCCGCCGCCGCAAACTGAACGCCCATCAAATCGCCAGCTCCGGCGGGGAAGACGTAGTGATGGTCAAACACGGTGGTGCAGCCGTGCTTTAAAAGCTCGCCGCAGCCCGTCAGGGTGCTCAAGCGGATGGCCTCGCCGTCCAGCCCTTTCCAAATTTCGTACAGGGCGGTGAGCCAGTCGAACAGCTCCAGATTTTGCACCTGAGGAAGATTCCTCGAAAAGGTTTGGTACAGGTGGTGATGCGTGTTCACAAGTCCGGGATAGCACCAGAAATGAGCGCCGTCCAAAACCTCGTCGGCAGACTGGGGCAGCGCCTCTCCCATGGCGCGCAAAATGCCGTTTTCACAGTAGATGTCAATGTTTTTCAAAACCCGGTCATCGTCATCGCAGGTCACCACGGCGGACAGATTTTTAATCAGCAGAGAGGACATGGCGCAGCTCCTTTCATGATCAAACAGGTTACATCGTTTTTTACGACTATTCTAACAGAAGTATCAAAAAAATCAACTTGAAACCTAATAAAATTTGTAGTAAGCTAAAAGAAAGTTTTGAAACAGGGAAGGGAGGGGCCTTATGCTGGATATTTTTGATATCCTGGGTCCCATCATGGTGGGGCCGTCCAGCTCGCACACGGCGGGGGCGGTTCGGATTGGAAATATGGCCCGGTCGCTGCTGGGGGGCGAGCCGAAAACGGCCAAAATTGGGTTGCACGGCTCTTTTGCAGAGACGGGGCCGGGACACGGCACGGACCGGGCGCTGGTGGCGGGGCTTTTGGGAATGCGGCCGGACGATCTGCGCATTCCCCGCAGTCTTGAGCTGGCGGAAAAAGAGGGGCTGGAGGTATCCTTTCGGAAGGTGGAGCTGAAGGAAGCCCATCCCAACACGGCGGTGCTGAGCGTATCCGACGGAAACGGGCGGACGCTGGAGCTTCAGGCCGCTTCCACCGGGGGCGGACGCATCCGGGTGGACGCGCTGGATGGCATCCATGTGAATTTCACCGGCAGTTTCAACACGCTGATCATCCGCTCCATCGACGTGCCGGGAAAGCTGGCGGAGGTGACGTGGATTTTGGAGCACGGAAGCGTGAACATCGCCAATATGAACCTCTGGCGGGCAAAGCGGGGCGGCAGCGTGCTGATGGTGATTGAGACGGACGAGAAGGTGTCCCCCAAGGTGCGGACGCTGATTGGAGAGCTGGAGAATGTGACCGGCGTGACGTATTATGAGAGGGAGGACGCGTAATGGCACTGGATTCCATGCAGGAGATTTTTGACGCCGCCGAAGCGGGCGGCAGGGAGTTTTGGGAAGTGGTGCTGGATACCGACATGGAAGAGCGGAGCGTGTCGGCGGAGACGTCCATGGAAAAAATGCGGATTGCGTGGCGGGCCATGCTGGAAGCGGTGGACACCTATCGGGGCGACCGGCTCTCCGCCAGCGGACTGGTGGGCGGCGACGGGAAGAAGATGCGCAACTATGCGGCGGAGATGAACACCCTTTCGGGGCCGTATCTCGCGGCGGTCATTGCCTCCGCCCTTTGCACCGGAGAGTCCAACGCCTGTATGCGCCGAATTGTGGCCGCGCCTACGGCGGGGGCCAGCGGCGTGCTGCCCGCCGTGCTGATTCCGCTCTATCATCGGGGGGATATTGACGAGGACGCCGCAGTCCGCGGCTTGTACGTGGCGGCGGGCATCGGCGCGGTGGTGGGCAGTCGGGCGTGTATTTCCGGGGCCTCCGGCGGCTGTCAGGCGGAAATCGGAACGGCTTCCGCCATGGCGGCGGGCACGCTGACCGCGCTACGGGGCGGTTCCTGTCAGCAGATCGGTCATGCGGTGGCCATGGCGCTGAAAAATCTGCTGGGCCTTGTATGCGACCCCGTGGCGGGCCTTGTGGAGGTCCCCTGCGTGAAGCGGAACGTGGTGGGTGCGGTCAACGCCGTAAGCTGCGCGGATATGGCCCTTGCGGGCGTAGAAAGTCGGGTCCCTGTGGATCAGGTGATCGACTGCATGGGCGAGGTGGGCCGCAAAATGTCTGAGGAGTTTCGGGAGACGGCGCTGGGCGGCCTTGCGGATACTCCCTTTGGCCGAGAGGTTAAAGAGCGGATGCAAAACCGTGTGTAAATAAAAGCCCTGGACACATGACAATGCCATTCAGCGAAATCTTTGAACGCATATGAAAAAGCCCCCGTCCCGTTTTAAACGGGACGGGGGCTTTTGTCGCCATAGTGGAGGATTGCCGATATTAAAACGCGATTAACCCTCGCCCCATGTAATAAGCGTCCATGGGTCGCTGCTGCTGTCTCTCATCAAATACCACTGCCACCCGGTGTATTCCCAATCCTCATTGAAGGCGTGCTCCGATGCGGACTCTGCGTCCACGGGAGAGTGAAATGTGGAATCAAAGACAATACATTCCTGATACGTCGGATTTCCCCACGTGTTGTATCCTTCAAGATAGTCGCTGCCTGCCGCATCGCCGTAAAATGCAAGTGAATGCAGCACGCAGCCGTCCCATGTGGCAAATTCGTGTTTAATCGTTTCAATCGCCGAATCCATGTCTTGCTGGGTAAACTGTGCTGATGTTCCGTAGTCAATGGAAATATCCTCAGGAATCGCATTTGATTCAATAGATATGCTGACACTTGCTCCTGAGGAATCGATTGGTTCCTGGGCATCTTGCCCGCAGCCAGCTAAAAGGAGGGCGAGACAAACTGAAAAAGCAATATAAATGTTTTTGGCAGGATATGCCGCCGTTTTCATCAGTCCCACTTCACGCCTGCGGCCTTGGCCGCCGCGTCGATGACATGCCCGGCCAGCACGGTGGAGGTCACCGTGCCCACGCCGCCGGGAACCGGCGTGATGGCGGCGACCACCGGCTCTACGCTTGCAAAATCCGCATCGCCGTGCATGGTTCCGTCGTCGTCCACATGGATTCCTACGTCGATCACCGTCTGACCCGAGGTGACGCACGAACCATCCACCGCCCCGGCTTTTCCGGCGGCGACAATTAAAATCTCCGCCCGGCGGCACTCCTCCGCAATATCTTTCGTGTGGGTGTGGCAGGTGGTGACGGTGGCGTTTTGGGCTAGCAGCAGCATGGCCACGGGCTTGCCGATGACAAGGCTTCGCCCCACCACCGTCACCCGCTTTCCGTCCAAATCGCAGCCGTAGTGATCTAAAATCTCCATGCAGGCCTGCGCGGTGCAGGGGGGATAGCCCGCGCCTTTCCCCGTAAATACCCGGGCGAGGGATCCTCCGGTGATGCAGTCCACGTCCTTTTCGGGAAGAAGCGCATCACAGGCCGCCTGCTCGTCCAGCGTCTTGGGCAGGGGGCGCAGCATCAAAAGGCCGTGGATGTCCGCAGCTCCGTTGACGCTCTGGATGGCTTCCATCAGCTCCGCCTGCGTGCACGCAGACGAAAGCGTCAGCTTTTTAACCGCCACGCCAAGCTTTTCGCAGCGCTTCACCGCACCCCGCTCATAAGCCAGATCGTCCGGCCGTTCGCCAACCCGCAGAATGGCCAGCGTAGGCTTCACGCCTTTTTCCGTCAGGGTCTGTACCCGCTCCGCAAGGCGAAGGCTCAGGGCCTCTGCCACTTCTTTTCCACTTAAAATCCTTGCCATATGCGCTCTCCTCTCACTTTCCCCGAAGATGGACCCGCACAGCGTCCGCCACGGCGGTGGCCCGCGCGCCGTATTCGCGCAGCAGCTCGTCGGTTCGATGCTCCAGCGCCACCGCCGTCACGCGGTTTTGCATGGTCTTCGTGTTGATAAACACATTCAGCGCGGCGCATTCCATGGCCGCCCGGCAGCAAATTGCCCCGCAGCCCACGTCGGAAATCAGCATTACGCTGCTCTTTTCCAGCAGTTCCTCCAGCAGCTCTACTGCCTTGGCGCATTGCTCCAGTGTTTCCATCGGCGCGGCGCAGGCTCGCTTTGTGGCCTCTTCCAGAACCTCGTCACGGGTGGGGTCGTCCTTGGGGATGGAATAGGCGCGGGACAGCGGCTCAAAGGCCGCCGCGTCTGCATCTACCAGCTCTAACAAGCGCTTTTGAATTTCCGCGCCCTTTTCCAGAAGGATGCGGATATCCTCCTCTACGGCGGCGTATTTTTTCCGCCCCAGAGTCATGCTGCCTGCCATAGAGCCAAGAGCAGAGCCAAGTGCACCCACCAGTGCGGAGGTTCCTCCTCCGCCGGGGACCGGAACTTTGGCAGCGAGAAGGGAGGTAAACTCCCGGCAGGTTCGATCAATCAGCTTTTCGGGCATGGGCAAATCCTCCGTTTTTATTTTAGCAATTTTTGGAGCGTTCGCTGGAAAGTAGTATACCCCCATCCCGATAAAAATGCAACGCTTACGCAAGCTGCGCAAAATGCGGTGGAAATTTTTCTGGAATGAAGTATAACGCAAAAGCTCCCTCCGAATTTCGGAGGGAGCTTTTAAAAGGTATTCGTTATTTTACCCGGACGATGCAGGTCAGGCTGCTTCCGTCGTAGGACATGGTGATGGTGGCCATACCGGTGGCCACGCCGGTGACCATCCCGCTGCCGTTGACTTTGGCCACGCCGGGATTGCTGCTGGACCAGGTCTGGGCGGTGGTGATTCCGGTGTTTTTAAGCTGGAAGCTCTCCCCTATGCCCAAGGTAATGTCCTCCCGGTTCAGCTTTACCTCGCCGCCGGAGGGGATAGTGGTGCCGGAGCCGCCGGAAGAGCCAGAACCTGCGCGTACCCGCACGATGCAAAGGCCCTTTCCGGTGCCGTCGGTGGCGTAGACATTGATAATTCCGGCGGAAATGGCCGTTACCGTGCCGTTTTCGTCCACGGAGGCAATCCCGTCGTCCTCGCTGTACCAGGTGTAGTTTCCACTGCCGCCGGACACGGTCAGCTTTACTGCTGGGTCCCCCACCGGAAGGGTGAAGTCGGTGTTGGAGAGAGTGAGGGTGTCGGGCAGAGCCGCCACCTGCTCCACCGTCAGCCCGGAGGGGTCTGTTTCCGTTCCGTTTCCAGGCTCAATCACGCTATCCGGCTCTTCACCTGTGGAGGAAGCCGAATCCCCGGAGGAGTCTCCGGTTCCCGGCAGGCTGGTGTCTCCTGAGGAGCCGCTTTGAGACGGGTCGACTTCGGAAGAGGAAACGCCCGGTTCTCCGCCTCCGCCCAGCTTTTGCTTGATGCTGTCGCCAAAGAACAGCCAGGCCAGCGTCACCGCAAGCACCAGAATCACGACGACCAGCACAGGCGTCAATATGCTTGGCTCCTTCCGGCAGGCGGAGCGTCGCGCACCTTTGCGGCGGAAGGGACGCTCTTCCTGAAGCGCGGCCTCCTCCTCGCAGAAGGGGCAGCACTTATATGTATCGGAATACTTTTCCCCGCAGTCGGGGCAGCGTTTCATGGCCATGAATATCCTCCTTCGGAGCGGTGTTTTTTTCGATCAATTGACATAATATCGGTTTTTTTCGGTACAGTCAAGACCGCTGGGACGAATTTTGCGGAATTCCGGTTTTTTCCTTCGTTTTTACTTGCTTTTGGGGGTTGCCGTCCCTATAATATTTTTTGGTTCTTCTCCATTTTTTCGGAGAATTGCTGATGGCGGGCGGCGCGTGCGCCTGCGGAGAGGGGGAAAACCCGATGGATATTATTTTAATCGGCGTGGCAGGGGGCACCGGCTCCGGCAAAACCACCCTGACCCGGCGGCTGAAGGAGCACTTCGGGAACGATGTGACTGTGGTGGGGCACGACAGCTATTACAAGCTGCAGGAGGGCGTCCCCCTTGAGGAGCGGACGCGGCAGAATTACGATCACCCCAGTGCCTTTGACACAGACCTCCTGATTGAGCACCTGCGGGCGCTGAAGCAGGGGGAACCCATTGAATGTCCCGTGTATTCCTTCACGGATTTTAACCGCACCGACCGGACGGTGACGGTTTTCCCGGCTAAGGTCATCATTGTGGAGGGAGTTTTGATTTTTCAGAACCCTGTCCTGCGGGATATGTTTGATATCAAAATTTTTGTTGAGACGGACGCGGACGAGCGCATTTTGCGCCGCGCCCTGCGGGACGTGGAGGATCGGGGAAGAAGCCTACAGTCTGTCGTCAAGCAGTATCTCACCACCGTGAAGCCCATGCACGAGCAGTATGTGGAGCCTTCCCGGAAGTACGCCGACATCATTGTGCTGGGGGGCGGGCGCAATCTGGTGGCGCTTGAAATGATGATTCAGCGCATTCAGGCCCATATCGACAAAAATTAAGCGTCAAGGGACTCGCGCAGAGCGGGTCCCTTTTTTGCAGGAATTAGACCCACATTTCGAGCTTAAGACGCCACACAGAAAAAATTAACAAATATTGTATTTACAATTGCCATCAGCAGTCCTTATAATGATAGCAGTTTAACGTGCAGAACAGTGAAAAAAGCAATGCCCCGGCATTGCGCCCTGAAGGATGGGCTGCTGGGGCCGGGAGTCATAAAATCAAGTGCAGTCTCAAAAAGTCCCAAATGCAAAGGAGGAGGCGTCATGTCGGTGAAGCTGGAGCTGTATCGGGTGTTCAAGGAGGTTGCGGAGGCGGGGAATATTTCCGTGGCCGCGAAAAACCTCTATATTTCCCAGTCGGCGGTAAGCCAGTCCATCAAGCAGTTGGAGACGGCCTTGCAGGCCCGGCTGTTTTCCCGCAGTCCACGGGGGGTGTCCTTAACGGGGGAGGGGCAGCTTCTCTATGACTATGTCCGTTCCGCGCTGGGACTTTTGGCCACGGGGGAGGACAAGCTTTCTCAGGCCCAGCAGCTTATGCTGGGCACGCTGGTGATTGGTGCCAGCGACACCGTGACGGGCCAGTTTTTAACACCCTATCTGGAGGCGTTTCACCGGCTTCACCCCGGTATCCGCCTAAAAATCATCAGCGGGCGGAGCGCCAAGGTGCTAAGTCTGCTGCGCTCAGGTTCTGTGGACATCGCCTTTGCGTCCACCCCGGCGGAGCGGGAGCGTCTGGAGGCGTGGCCCTGCTTTTCCACCCACAGCGTATTTGTGGCCGGAAGCGGCTACGGCTGCGATTTCGACCACGTTTACACCCGGGAAGAAATTGCGGCGTTTCCACTGATTTTACTGGAGCGCAAAGCCAGCTCCCGGGGTTTTTTAGAGCAGGACTTTCTCCGCTGCGGCGTGACGCTGACTCCGGAGATTGAACTGAGTTCCCGGGGCCTTTTGGTTACGCTGGCAAAAATCGGATTGGGCGTGGCGGGTGTGACGCTGGAGTTTGTGCAGGATGCGCTGAACGCGGGGGAGATTCGGCTTTTGAAGACCGACTTTACCATCCCTGCCCGCAGCGTGGAAATGTGCACGTTGGTGGACGTGGCTCCCACGGCCGCGGCGGGCGCGTTTATGGAAATGGTGAAAGACGAGAACCTTCCCTTTGAAGAAACAGGAGAATAACCGCCTGAGAGAAGCGGAATCATCGCCGCAGGAAGTGGAAGCAGCCGCCTAAAACGGTGCACAAACGGAGCGGGAGCCTTTTGGCTCCCGCTCCGTTTGTTTTGTGTTTATCAAAAAGTCGGACAAGAAAGGCCGCCGCTCTTCATAAAAAAGCGGCGGTTATCCGTCGTTTGCGGAGGTCACAAAATGAATCGCGGAAAGCAAAGTTCGTTCGTCGCCCACAATATAGAGAATATCTCCGCTCAAGAGGGAAGAATAAGGGCCGGGAGAAAGAATAATCTGCTCGCCCCGCTCGATTGCAATGATGGTGGCTCCCGTTTTATGCCAAAAGTTTAAGCCGCTGATGCTCTTACCGGCAACCTGCGAGTTGGCGGGTACCGCAATCTCGTATGGCACAAAGGGCGTGCTCTTCGCCGCGCGGCCCGCCGTGTTGAGGACAAACAAAAGCTTTTCCATGGCGGCGGAGGTTTCGGCAATCTGGCGCTCCATCCAGGAAAGCAGCTCGCCCTTTACGTCGGCCGCACTTTGCAGCTCCCGGCTTTCCTGAATAAACTCTGTGGCCTTTTGCGAGGAGAGAATCCACACGCCGCTGTTTTTCTTGATATCAAGAATCTCCACATCCTCCAAAAGATGAACCGCCTTGCGAATCGTCTCCGGAGAAACCCCGTACTGAGAGGAAAGAACTGTGCGCCCCGATAGCTTTTGTCCCTCCACATATTTGCCGCCCACAATATCCTGAGCGATGGTGACCGCAATTTTGCGGTAAACAGGCAGGGAAATTCCCTTGCTTCTTGCCATAATGATTTCACCGTAATTCCGTTTTAATATTTAATATTTATTGTGCCGCAATACTGCCAGTCTAACACAAAGTTTAGATTTCGTCAAAATAAATTGTGGGCTGTGCATCATTGAAGAGATAATGGAAAATCCGACTTCGAACCGACACCCTGTTTTCGTTGATAGTATTGCCAATATTATAAAAAGTTTCTCCAAAAAATGCCAGTATTTTTCTGACAACCTATACAAAAATTAAGATGTCAGTTTGACAAAGTGACAACTTATTGATATAATACACAGTGTCAGTATTGCAACGTACAAGAAAGGAGTCAGATATTTTATGAAGAAAACGATCCGGATTACAGGATTGCTTTTGGCAATGATTGCATTGGTCGGCAGCCTTGCAGGCTGTGGCGCGGGGGGGCAGAAGCAGACGAAAACGCTGCGCTTTGCCGATGTTGGCTGGGATTCCATCCTGTTTCACAACGCTGTGGCGGGAACGGTGGCCGAGACGGTGTTCGGCTACGATTGGACAGAGGTTTCTGGCAGCACGCCCATTACCCATGAGGCGGTAAAGAAGGGCGAGATTGACGTACACATGGAGGTTTGGTCTGACAACCTCCCGGACTATAATGCCGATATTGAAGCGGGCGCTTTGAAAGAGGTGGGCGTAAACTTCGACGACAATGCGCAGGGCCTGTATGTGCCGCGGTATGTCATTGAAGGGGACCCGGAGCGGGGGATTGAGCCTATGGCGCCCAACCTGAAAACCGTGGCGGATCTCAAGGACTATGCGTCCCTGTTTAAGGACCCGGAGGATTCCTCCAAGGGGATTATCTACGGCGGCATCGCGGGCTGGGAGATTACGAAGATCATCCACCAGAAATATTTATATTATGGGCTGGACAAAACCTATAACTATATCGAGCCGGGCACCGACGCGGCCACCAGCGCCGTGCTGGTAGCAGCATATGACAGGGGCGAGCCGGTGGTGGCTTATTATTGGGAGCCTACCTGGCTGCTGGGTAAATACGACTTTGTCCTGCTGGAGGATGAGCCTTATGACCCGGAACTGTTCCTGGAGGGGAAAACGGAGTGCCCCTCGGTGCGGGTCACCATCTGCACCAGCAACGATTTTTATGACAGCGACCCGGAGTATGTGGCGTTCTTGTCCAAATATCACACCACCTCCGCATTGACGAGTGAGGCCCTTGCCTATATTGAGGAAACCGGAGCGGATTATAAGACGGCGGCAAAGTGGTTTTTAAATGAGCACCGTGACATGGTTGAAACCTGGCTCACCGCAGAGCAGGCCGATACGCTGTATGCGGCCATCGGATAAGGAGGCTGCATGGATTGGCTGTTTAATTTTCCCTTTAAAATCAACATTGACACAAACGCCATTGACAATGCCGTGCGCGGCTTCGCTGCCTCACACTCCGCATTTTTTGACGGAATCAAGTCCGGACTGACCGGCTTTGTGGGTGCACTCAACTGGATTTTAGGATATATTCCGTGGTTTGTTCTGATTGCACTGGTGTTTTTCCTTGGCTGGAAGGGGCATAAAAGTCTGCGCTCCGGCATTACCTACGCCGTATTGCTGTGCGTCATCGGAATGCTGGGGCTGTGGGATTTGATGAACCTGACCCTTTCCATTGTGCTGGCAGGCGTGGTGATCGCGCTAGTGCTGGGGCTGCCCATCGGCGTGCTTCTTTCCGGGTCAGACCGGGCAAACCGAACGGCGCGACCCTTGCTGGACATGATGCAGACCATGCCGGTGTTCGTATATCTGATTCCGGCGGTAATTTTCTTTGGCATGGGTTCTGCCTCTGCCGTGATTGCCACCGTAATCTATGCCATGGTGCCGGTGATTCGGCTGACCAGCCTTGGCATCCGGCAGGTGAACGCCGAGGTGGTGGAAGCGGCGCGCTCCTTCGGCTCCACAAAGCTGCAAATGCTTTTGAAGGTCCAGATGCCGCAGGCGCTTCCCACAATTATGGCGGGCATCAACCAGACCATGATGATGGCCATGTCCATGGTGGTGACCTGCTCCATGATCGGAGCGCGGGGGCTTGGCAACGAGGTGCTCATCGCCGTCAACCGGGTGGAAATCTCCAGAGGGTTTATGGCCGGCGGCTCGGTAGTCATTCTGGCCATTCTTCTCGACCGTTTGACACAGGGCTGGTTTTCAGGCCGGAAGGAATCGGGGGATGAATGACGATGAGCGATATAATTATTGAGACGAAAAGCCTCTCCAAGCTGTACGGAGCACGCCGGGAAGAGGCCATGGAGCTTTTGAGTCAGGGAACCGAAAAGGCGGAGGTCCTGAAAAAAACCGGCGTGACCACCGCCCTGTACGACATCAACCTGCAAATTCCCCGGGGCAAAATTTTTGTGGTCATCGGGCTGTCTGGGTCCGGAAAGTCCACCTTGGTGCGCTGCTTTAACCGCCTGCACCGGCCCACCTCCGGCTCTGTCACGTTTGACGGAGTGGACCTTCTGAAGCTGAACAAGCAGGAGCTTCGGGAATTCAGACGGAGAAAAATGGCCATGGTGTTTCAGTCCTTCGGGCTGATGAGTCACCGGAATGTGCTGGGGAATGTGGCTTATGGGCTGGAGGTATCCGGCATGGGCCGGGAAGAGCGGGAAAAGCGCGCCAGAGAAGCCATCGCATTGGTAGGTCTGGCAGGCTGGGAAGAATCCATGATTGGAAGCCTTTCAGGCGGAATGCGTCAGCGGGTGGGCCTTGCCCGGGCGCTGGCCAACGATCCTGAGGTTCTGCTGATGGACGAACCCTTTTCCGCGCTGGACCCGCTGGTGCGCAACGACATGCAGTTTGAGCTGCTGTCCATCCAGCGGAAGCTGGGAAAGACCGTTATCTTCATCACCCATGATATCGACGAGGCGTTTCATCTCGGCGACACGGTTGCCATCATGCGGGACGGCCGCCTGATTCAGGTGGACACGCCCGAGGGGATGAGCACGCGTCCTGCGGACGACTATGTGCGGCGCTTCATCGATTCCGCAGACAAATCAAAGGTTTTGTCCGTGCGTAATATTATGATTACGCCGGTGAGCCTGATTAAGCCCGGCGACGGCATCGACCATGCGCTGCGGCTGATGCGGAAAAACGCCATTTCCTCGGTGTACGTTGTGGATGGGCAGATGAAGCTTCAGGGGATTTTGACGTTGGCAGACGCAATGCGGGCCAAGCGGGAAAATCTGGATTTGACTGAAATGATTATCAAGGATGTCCCCTCGGCGGGGCTGGACGCCTCGGTGGAGGAAATCATGCCTCTGTCGGCGGAATCACCCTATCCTCTGGCTGTGCTGGACGAGGGAGGGCGCTTGCAGGGAATTGTAACAAAGGCAAGCGTTTTGTCTTCTCTGGTATAAAACGAGAAATCCCCGGCAGAAATTGCATTGCAATTTCTGCCGGGGATTTTATCTGCCGTTTTTTCGCTCCGAAGGGGAGCGTTAAAAGTCATACCGCTTGCTTTGGAAACAAGGTTCCCTCGAAAAGCCGGACTTCTTTTTTTCGGCTTAGAGCTTCTCCTTGACCTTGGCCCGCTTGCCCACACGGTCACGCAGATAGTACAGCTTCGCACGGCGAACCTTACCGTTGCGCACAACCTCCACATGGTCGATCGAGGGGGAGTGGACGGGGAACACCTTCTCCGCACCCACGCCGTAAGAGATACGACGGACGGTGAACGTCTCCTCAATGCCGCCGTGCTTCTTGGCGATGACGGTACCCTCGAAGACCTGGATACGCTCGCGGGAGCCTTCTCTGACCTTCACGTGAACACGGACGGTATCGCCCACATTTACCTCGGGCAGCGTCTGCGCCAGTACTTCTTTGTTCAGTTCCTTAATGAGATCCATGGATTTTCCTCCTAATTTATAGGCGTTCTTACCGCTGTTTGATGGCACACTGACAAAAATGACGCGTGCGCGGCAGAGGACCGCCCTTTGTAGCCTAAATAGAATATCACGCCATTCCCCTAATTGCAAGGCTTTTTTCAAGAGTTCCCTCTGAAAGGCGGAAATTAAGCGCCTGAGCAGACATAAAACTACTTGACAAATTGTGTGTTGCCGGATAATCTGGTAATTGTGTTATCGATAATAAGATTATCGATTTTGAGAAGGAGGTGAACAATACAAATGGCAACGCCGGATCATACCATTGATCCGCGCATTCTGGACAGTGCGAAAAAGGAATTTCTGCTTCATGGATTTGAAAGGGCTTCCCTGAAAGTAATCTGCGAGGATGCCGGAGTGACCACCGGGGCGCTGTACAAGCGGTATAAAGGAAAAGAGGATTTATTCTGCGCAGTGGTGGGGGATGCGGTGAAGGCACTGTATGACTTTGTGGAACTGAGAAGCTCCGTCCCGCCCAGTACGTTATCCGACGATGCGCTGATCAAAGCGTGGGAGATGGGGGAGAGTATGCTGGAATGGTTTCGCTTTCTCTATCAGTATCACGACGGGTTTACGCTGTTGGTTTCATGCGCGGCGGGAACCCGCTATGCCAATTTTCAGCACGATTTTGCTGAAAAAATGGCTGCTAAGACCTATGAATACTTTCAGGAAGCAAAAGACAGGGGCCTGACACAGGCCGATATCTCCGTTGAGGAAATGCACATTTTGCTCTCGGCCTTCTGGACTGCGGTTTATGAGCCGTTTATTCACAACTATACGCTTCGTCAGATTGAGATTCACTGTGACCTGATGTGCAGGCTGTTCAACTGGTATAGCGTACTGGGGTTTGATGCGGAAAAATAAGATTCCCTTTCAACAGGGAATTTTATTACAGCTGTGAGTTAGCCTTATATAACTAAAATACATCTTGATTCAAGAGGTTTTTATTTCTTAAAGGCTAGCTGGATAAACCGCGATTATGTGTTTTATAAAGGAGGGGTTTTGTTTGTTCAAAAAGATACTGGGCTATGCAGGTGAGTACCGAAAGACCACCTACAAGGCAATCGGCGCGATGCTGGTGGGCATGGTAATGCAGGTGCTGCCATTTTGGTTTATCTACCAAATTATCCGGCCGCTGCTCCTGCGGGAAGCCGTTTCGGCGGAATATGTGATTTGGAGGGTGGCGGGAATTGGACTCAGCACCGTTTTGTATGCGGTGTTTTATATTTGGGGCCTTTCCCTGTCCCACCATGCAGCCTATAACACGCTGAAAAATCTGCGCATCTCTCTGCAAAACAAGCTGGAAAACCTGCCCCTTGGCGTGATTCAGGAAAAGGGCGTAGGCTCTATTAAGAAACTGTTTATCGACGATGTTGAAACCATTGAGCTGCCGCTGGCCCACGCCATTCCAGAGGGGGTTGCCAATATTACCATTCCAATTCTAGTTTTTGCGGGCCTGTTTCTGGCGGACTGGCGGCTGGCCCTGCTGGCGCTGGCGGCGCTGCCCCTTGGAATGCTTGCAATGGCGGTGATGTACCAAAGCGGCGTCGGAAAAATGAAGGACTACTACGCCGCGTCCCACAAAATGAACCGTACCATTGTGGAGTACATCAACGGGATGGAGGTCGTCAAGGTATTCAACCGGGACGGCGAATCCTACCACCGCTACGAAACCGATATCAAAAGCTACCGGGACTTTACGCTGGCGTGGTACAGGGTGTGCTGGCCGTGGATGGCGATTTATGAGTGTCTTGTGCCCTGCGTGGCTTTGTTTGTTCTGCCGGTGGGCGCATACTTCGTTTTGCGGGGATACTCCACCTTGCCGGATCTGGCCCTGGCACTGTGTATGTCCTTTGGCATCGGCGCGCCGTTGCTGCGCGTGATGAGCTTTTTCCCCAACATGGCGCGGCTGAACTTTGTGGTGTCCAACATGGAGCAGATGATGGAGGAAGCCCCACTGAAGCAGGCGGAAAAACCCTTTTCCGGCGGGAATTACGGCGTGACGTTTGAAGATGTGCGCTTTGCTTATAAGGAAGCGGAGGTGCTCCACGGCATTACCCTGAACATTCCCGAAGGCAGTCTCACCGCGCTGGTGGGCGAATCCGGCAGCGGGAAATCCACGCTTGCAAAGCTCTTGGTACATTTTTACGACGTGACCGGCGGCTCAGTGAAAATCGGCGGGCAGGATGTGCGGGACATGCGCTTGGAAGCGCTCAACGACCAAATCTCCTATGTGGCGCAGGAGCAGTTTTTGTTTAATATGAGTCTTTTGGAAAACATTCGGCTGGGCAAGCCATCCGCTACGGATGACCAGGTGCTGGCCGCTGCGGAAAAGGCCCAGTGCGGCGAATTTTTGAACCGTCTGGAGAAGGGAATTTACACGCTGGCGGGCGACGGCGGCAAGCAGCTTTCCGGCGGAGAGCGTCAGCGCATCTCGCTGGCCCGGGCCATTTTGAAGGATGCGCCCATTGTGGTGCTGGACGAGGCCACCGCCTTTATGGACCCGGAGAACGAAGAAAAAATGAATGCGGCAATTGCTGAGGTGATTCGGGGCAAGACGGTGGTGGTCATTGCTCACCGGTTGCATTCCATCGTAGACGCCGATCAAATTTGTGTGCTGGACGGGGGAAAGCTTGCCGACGCCGGGACCCATGATGAATTGCTGGGGCGCTGTGCGGCTTATCAAACGCTGTGGCGGGCCGCCGAAGGAAGCGCCAGATGGAAAGTCAGTTCCGTGAAGGAGGAGACACGATGACCGCTTTAATGAGCCGCATTTTCAATGCCTCAGGAAAGTACCGGGGCAGAATCGCATGGGCCTTCGTATTCTCTTTTTTAAAGGGCATTCTCAAAAACGCACCCATTGCCCTCGGCTTTTTTACCCTTGCCGCGTTTTATCATGGAACGGCTACGCCAAGGTTCTGTCTTCAAATCGGAGTTGCTTTAATTTGTATTCTTCTGGTCCAAATGCTGTTTCACCACATTGCCGACCGGCTGCAATCGGCGGCGGGCTTTCTGCTGTTTGCCGACAAGCGGATGGAGCTTGGCGCGCACCTGCGGAAAATGCCCATGGGCTATTTCACAGAGGGCAACATTGGAAAAATCAGCTCGGTGCTCTCCACCGATATGGTTTTTATCGAGGAAAACTGCATGGCAGTGCTGGCCGATCTGATGAGCTATCTTTTTGCACAGGGCATTTTGGTTGTGTTTCTGTTTTTCTTTAATATGTGGATTGGGCTGGCAGGGCTTGCTGTGGTTGTGCTGATTACGCTTTTGGGCCGGGGCCTTAAAAAGGAAGCGGTGGAGGATTCTCATATCCGGCAGGCCCAGCTTGAAAATCTAACCGAATCCGTGCTGGATTTCACCGAAGGAATCGGCATTATCAAGACTTACAACCTGCTGGGGGAAAAGTCCCAAGCGCTTACCGGCAGCTTTGAGGAAACCTGCCGGACCAGTCTTGCGTTTGAGGAAAATCATACTCCGTGGCAAAGAGGACTGAACCTTATTTACGGACTGGGAACCACCTGTGTAGTCGGTCTTTCCGTATTTCTTTACTTTAAGGGTATGCTGGACGTGACCTATTTGGTGGGCATCATGCTCTTTGTGTTCGACCTGTTTGGCCCGCTGAAGTCGCTGTACGGGCAGAGCGCGCGGCTCACCGTGATGAACAGCTGTATGGACCGCATCGAAGAGGTCTTTGCCGAGGAGGAGCTGTCCGACACGGGCATAAGCCACATTCCCCCACAAGGCGACGCGCCTGAGGTGCAATTTGAAGATGTTACATTTGCCTACGGTGAGAAAAATGTACTGCAAAACGTGTCCTTTGACCTCCCTAAAAACCGGATGCTGGCGCTGGTTGGGCCGTCGGGCGGCGGAAAATCCACCATCGCAAGTCTGTTGGCTCGTTTTTGGGATGTAAAAGCGGGAAGAATTCTGGTGCGGGGGCAGGATATCCGGACGGTGCCCCTCAGCGGGCTGATGGATCAGATCAGCATGGTGTTTCAGCGGGTCTATCTGTTTCAAGATACGATATACAATAATATTAGCATCGGAAGACAGGAGGCCAGCCGGGAGGAAGTGATGGAAGCGGCGAAAAAAGCCCGCTGCTACGACTTCATTATGGCCTTGCCCGAGGGATTTGACACCGTGGTGGGCGAGGGCGGCGCCAGTCTTTCCGGCGGCGAGCAGCAGCGGATTTCCATTGCCCGGTGCATTTTAAAGGACGCGCCCATTGTCATTTTGGATGAAGCCACCGCCAGCGTGGACGCGGACAACGAGAGCTATATTCAGGAGGCGATCAGTGAGCTGTGCAAGGGAAAAACCCTGCTGGTCATCGCCCACCGCCTGAATACGATTCGCAATGCCGATCAGATTCTGGTCATTGCCGGCGGGGGAATTGCCCAGCAGGGAACGCATGACGAACTGATGGAGCAGGCGGGCATCTATAAACAATTTGTCACCGCCCGGGAAAACAGCCGGGGCTGGAGCCGGAAGGGCGCGTAAGTGCCAACTTGACCTGATGAGTAAATTCCGGCGGAAAGCGGCGGCGGAAAAGAGAGTCCGCAGTCGGTATCAGCACATGAGGACGCGCAAGGCGCTTTCCGGAGCCGGAATAAAGAAAACGCTCCGAAAATAGGGCTTCGCAAAGGGCGGACGGTTTTTTAAAATCGTCCGCCCTTTTTGCAGGATGGGGAGTCAGGGAATATTTAATAGAATCCACATAAGTTTTTTGGGTTGTATTCTTGACATTGATTTTAATTGTATGCTATACTAACAAATATCTTAGTCAGGACTAACTGAATGTGAAAAGGAGGAAAATCGGAAATGCCGTATCACTCAGAAAACAGCCCGGGCCGATACTATGAAACAATGCGGCGGTATCAGGAGGGACAACTGCTTTTTGCGGCAATTCGTCTCAATGTGTTTTCCCAGTTGGATACACCGCAGACCGCGCAGGCCGCTGCCAAGGCGCTGGACTGCGACCCGCGTCAGGTGCGGCTGCTGCTGTTGGCCCTGACTTCCTGCGGCTGGGTTGGAAAGCTTGGGGAGTATTACATGAACACGGCGGAAACGAAGGACTTTTTGTCCCGAAAGAGCGATGTGTTTTTGGGGGACGCGCTTCTGTTCCGGGAAAACATGACCTCGCTGGCGCAGCTTGAACAAACGGTGAGGTCCGCAAAAGAACTGCCCAAACCGGCCTACGATTTTTCAGAAATGGCGCGGGTGGCCATTCCCGAGCTGTATGCCGGGCGTGTGCAGTCGTTTTTAAAGCAGATGGAGGCGTTGTATCCCGATTCGCTTCGCCCGCTCCGTCTGCTGGATTTGGGCGGGGGAGCAGGGATTCTGGGAATTGAATTTACCAAGTGTTTTCCAAACAGCCGGGCAGTCATTTTTGAGGCGCCGGATGTGGCGGCGGTCACAAGAGAAATTGTGCGGGAGTGTGAGAGAGAGCAGCAGGTGGAGGTCGTTGCCGGGGATTTTAACACGGATTCTCTCAATGGTCCTTACGATGTAATTGTCGCTTCCGGCATTCTGAACTTTGTGCGTGGAAACCTGTCGGACTTCATCAAAAAACTGGCGGCAAGCCTTGCAGAGCGGGGAAATCTGCTGATTGTGGGGCAATTTGCAGACGGGGAAGACAGTGTGCCGCCCAACATGGTGGGCTGGCTGTCCGGCTTTTTGGAAGGTCTGCCGCTTCCGCCCGGCGGGGAGGAGCTTGCATCTGCAATGAAAAATGCGGGCCTAACCCCGATGAAGGCAACGGAAGCCGACCGATACGAAGGACGGCTTTACAAAAAGGGAAGCGCAGAAGAGTTTGTTTCCTCCGGGGACGTCATTCGTTCCTTTATTGAGCTGAACGAGCGCATTGCCAACAGCCGCACCAACGTCCTGAACTTTGGCAGCGAGGAGATGACCTTTTACCGGGGAGAAATCCACATTCTGAAAATGATCGGTGATTTTCCGGGAATTCACAGTGCCGAGCTGGCCCGAAAATTCGGAATCACCCGGCCCGTGGTTCATAAAACCCTGCAAAAGCTGGCGGAGAGGGATTTGATTCGCAGAGAGGACGACGCAGAGGATAAAAAGCGCGCCCTGCTGTACCTGACGGACAAAGGGCAGACGGCCTATCAGGCACACGCGCGCTACCACGACGAAAACGACAGGGCGCTGTTTGCATTCCTCACGGATATGCCCGGCGATAAGCTGGCCGCCATCAACGGATTTTTAAACCGTGCCATCGGCCTGATTGCAAACCATGCGTAGGCGGCGGAAATAAGGCGGACGTATGGAACAGAACGAATGGGTACGCTGTCCTCTGTGCGGACAGAAAACGCGGGTTAGAATTTGGGGAGATACGGTGCTAGTCCGTCTGCCGCTCTTTTGCCCAAAATGCAAGCAGGAATGCTTAATCAATCTACGCGACCGGGAGGTTTCCGTTGTCCCACAGCCAGACGCCAAGACGCAGTGCTGATAAAACAATTGCGATTGTTTTGTCATGCCTGCGTCTTTTTTCTTGGGAAGTATTTGCTAAGGCTTTTGAAACATGATTAAGGACATTTTAATTATTATTGAGGAGAAATTGTACATGAACAGCAAATTATTTGCCGCCGCCCTGGCGGCCGCCCTCTGCCTGTCGCTGGCGGCCTGCGGGCAGACGCCCGCTTCGTCAGGAGGGGCATCTTCGGCTCAAGCAGCGGAAATCACCGCGCCCGGCGAGCCGAGAACGTTCACAGACCTTGGCGGACATCAGGTCACTGTTCCCGCCGCCGCCGACATCAAGAAAATTGTCATTTTAAGTCCGCCGGTGATGTCCTTCGTGATTGGCGCGGTGCCCGATACTGAAATGATTGTGGGCATCAATGCCCGGTCCTTCCTGACCTCCAATCCGCAAATTGTGGAAAAAGCGTTTCCCGATTGGCAGTCGGTGGAATCCTCCTTTGTGGATGTGAATTTCGCCGTAAATACCGAATCCCTACTGGCGCTGGAACCGGATATTATTTTCTATTACGGAGATTTCCAGAAAAAAGGGATTGAGGGACTTGAGATTCCTGCGGTAGACTTTCTGATGAAGGGCGTAAACAGCCCGGAAACAATGTCGGTTGCGTGGGACGGGCAAATCAGAGAGCTGTTGGGCACTGATACCGCCGTGGGCATCCAGCAGGAATGGGACGCTGCCAACGCAAAGCTTGACAAGCTTCTTGCGCAGGTGGGCGACGAGAAGAAAACGGGGCTTTGCATCAAGCTGAATCAGGCCGGAAGTCTGATGGTGATGGGGTCGGACTCCTTTGACGGCTGGGCACAGAGCTTTTTCGCCCTGAGCGGAATTGAAAACGCCGCCGCGTCCATTGAGGGCACGGGCGAGGTCAGCATGGAGCAGATCTACCAGTGGGACCCGGATTTTATCATGTGCTTTCAGGATGCTCCCGCAAGCTATATTCTGGAAAATTCCATTGAGGGACAGGACTGGTCGCTGCTGACCGCGTGGAAAAACAAGCAGGTTTTTGACGTGCCCAGAACCACCTATGCCTGGGTTACGCCCTGCGCGGATTCTCCGCTCTTTCCCCTGTGGCTGGTTTCCAAGGCATACCCGGAGCTTGTGAGCGATGACGAGGTGCGCACGGAAATCAGGGAGTATTACCAGCGGAATTACAGCTTGGAATTGACCGAGGGAGAGCTTGACTCTATCCTTGGCTATCGGGAAGCCACCGGAATATGAAAACCGCCCATCACAAAGGCTATTGCAAAACCATGCTGTTTGGCTCTATGTTGCTAGCGGTGGCGGTCATTGCCGGACTGTCTCTGGGGAAATATGGCATTCGCCTGCCGGAGCTTGCGGATATTTTTGCCGCAAAGCTCCGCGGCAGGGTGGACAGCTCTATGGAAACCGCCGCTTTTGTCATTTTTAACGTGCGCATTCCGAGAATTATTTTAGCCGCCATGGTCGGAGCCGGATTATCCATATCCGGCTCCGCCTTGCAGGGCACCTTTCAAAATCCACTGGTCAGCCCGGATTTACTGGGCGTCAGTTCCGGCGCGGGCTTTGGCGCGGCGCTGGGCATTTTACTTACCGGGGGGCTGGGCCTGTTTACGCCGGTGCTTTCCCTGCTGGCGGGGCTTACAAGCGTACTGCTGGTATTTTTGCTGGCGGGGACAAAAAAGAATGGGGGGACGCTGTCGGTGGTGCTGGGCGGGATCATCGTGTCCTCCATTTTTTCGGCGCTTATATCCCTGATTAAGTATGTGGCCGATTCCTCCGAAACGCTTCCCGCCATCACCTTCTGGCAGATGGGAAGCTTTGCAAACGTTACCTACCGGGACATCGGGATTGCCTTGGTTCCCATTGCGGGGGGCATTTTTGGTCTGCTTATGCTGCGCTGGAAAATTAACCTTCTTTCCCTTGGGGACGAGGATTGCTTTACTCTTGGAATCAATCCCCACACCACCCGCTGGCTGGTAATTTTATTTGCCACGCTGACAACGGCGGGTAGCGTCACCGTCGCCGGAGTCATCGGATGGGTGGGACTTGTAATCCCTCATATTTGCCGCAGGCTTGTGGGGGTGAATCACGGGCATCTCCTGCCCGCCTCTGCCCTGATCGGGGCGGCCTTTATGATTCTGGTGGATACCGCCGCAAGGAATTTGACCTCCGCCGAGATTCCAGTGGGAATCCTCACCGCCCTGATTGGCGCACCGTTTTTTGCGGTGATCTATCGCCGCGGAAGAAAGGCGGGGTGAGCATATGGAAAGAATACTGGAGGTGCGGGACGGCTGTTTTTCCTATGCGGCAGGGAAGCCGCTCCTGCAAAATATCAACGTTTCCTTAGATGGCGGGCAGATTATGGCGGTGATGGGAAGAAACGGAATCGGGAAAACCACGCTGATGAAATGCATTACCGGCATTCTGAGCTGGGACAGCGGATATTCTACGGTGGCCGGCAGGCAAAGTCAAAAAAACAGGCCCATGAGGGAAATCGGCTATGTGCCGCAGGCCCACCGTGTTTCCTTCGATTACTCCGTGCGGGACATGGTGGTGTTCGGAAAAGCGGGGCACAGCTCTTTTTTTGCCGCGCCAAGTCGGGGGGACTATGAAATGGCAGATCAAATGCTTTGCAAAACGGGGATTTATGAATTGCGGAACCACCCCTGCAACGAGCTGAGCGGTGGTCAGCTTCAACTGGTGTACATCGCCCGTGCGCTCATCAATGAACCAAAACTTTTGGTGCTGGACGAACCAGAATCGCATTTGGATTTTCGCAATCAAATTCGTCTTTTAAAGCTGATTCAAGGTGTGGCAGAGGAGAAACATATTGCCTGCATCCTCAACACGCATTACCCAAACCATGCGCTGCGCATAGCGCAGCGGTGCTTTTTGCTGGGCGAGGGCGACTATATTGCCGGGGTCACAAAGCAAGTGATGACGGACGCCAACATTCAGAAATTTTTCGGCGTTTATTCTTGCTCCGTTGAATTTCAATATCAGGGCGAAACAGTTACCTCGTTTTCATTTTTGGACGAGGTTTAGGCACGCGGAGAAGGTGCAATTTGGCGGGTTTTCAAAAAAATACGCCGTAAGGGGCGGTTGACGAATTGCAAACCCCTTCGTATCAGGGCGGTACAAGGCTTGCTTCCATACCTTGGGGGAAGTGGAAACATTTATAGATTGCAAATGGTAACAAAACAGTTACAATAGGATGCAAGGAGGTAACAAAATGAAAAACTTGAAAAAAACACTTAGCGTTGCCCTTACATCCGCGGTCCTTGCAGTCGGCCTGGCGGTCAGCGCTTCTGCGCAGACCCTGCCCGGTGCGTCCTGCCCAAGCGGCTCCGGCCGGTCCGCCGCTTTCCAGAACGTAAACAACGTCCTTAGTACCTTTGTAAACAATTCTTCCAATACGAATTGCAGCTCCAACCTGAAGTCTCTGCTGGGGAATCTGACCTCCAACGGCTCGGGACAGACGCTGCCTTCCAGCGTCAGCGATCTTCTGAAGCAGTGCGGGATTGACTCCAACGTACTGAATTCCGGTTCCAATTGCAATCAGTCTAAAAACTGCAATACGAACGCCAACTGCAAGTCTAACACCAACTGCACGCAGGCGGGCAATTGCATCACCAACTGCGACACCACCGGCAATTGCACCACCACCTGCGATAAGGCGGGCGATTGCTCCCAGTCCACCGGAAATAGCCAGACTCCCTCTACTGGCAACGGACAGTCCGGACAGAACGGTTCTTCCAATCAGGGCGGTTCTTCCAATCAGGGCGGCTCCGACTCTTCCGGCAGCGCTCAGACAGACATCCAGAGCTTTGAGCAGCAGGTGGCCGACCTGGTGAACCAGCAGCGCGCGGCCAACGGCCTGAAGCCCCTGACGCTGAGCACAGAGCTGTCTGCAGCAGCCCGTGCCAAGTCTCAGGACATGCACGACAAGAATTATTTTGCCCACGAAAGCCCCACCTACGGCTCTCCCTTCGACATGCTGAAAACCTTTGGGATCAGCTATCGCACCGCCGGTGAAAACATTGCCATGGGCTATTCCACGCCCGAGGCGGTGATGAACGCCTGGATGAACTCTTCCGGGCACAGAGCCAACATTTTGAACGCTTCTTACACGCAGATCGGCGTGGGTTATGTGGCAAGCGGCAACTACTGGACGCAGGAATTCATCGGTTGATTTCCTCGAATATCTCAAAAAAATAAACAAATGCAACGCGCACTGTGGGAGGCCTACCACGGTGCGCGTTTGCGCGAAAATCCCCGGCGCGTACCAAAAGAGTACGCGCCGGGGGTTTAAGAAGGTAATTCAGCTCCGCGGGTGGCTGGAAAAGCCCTGATCTCCGCCCACATTGTAAAGCCCGTAGAAGGGAAGCGCTTCCCCGATGGAGTCGCCATAGCCGGAAGCCCAGCTGAGGTAGCCTGCCGGAAGGTCCTTTACAGGAGCGCCCGGCAGATAGAACAGCAGCTCCTTGGCGTCGTCCAGTCCGTAGGGCTGGTCGTAAATATATTTGATTCCGTCCCGGATTTCTTCCGTGCCGGGTTCCTTGGACAGGGTGATGTCCTGAATTTCAACGGAATAGGTGAACTCATCCACTTTTTTCGGGGCTGTAAAGGTTCCCGTAAACTCAGAGATATAGCAGGTGCCATTGGGGAAATCAGCGTCCGAACTGCCCATTTCGGAGTCGGTGTAAACACCCTCAAAAGAGCCGTCGTCTGCGACATACAGCACCGTGCGCCATCCGCCTGCTCCGCTTCCAAACCAATATTCCAGCTCTGAAATATCAGAGAAGGAAAATTCCGCCGCCTGTGCACCCGGCTCCGTCCCCGAAGAGGGGGCGGAGCCGCCTGCATCCGTTCCTGACGGAGCAGAGCTGACGCTGCCGCCGTCCGACGGGGGCGTCTTGCCTGCATCGCCGCATCCCGCCAAAAGGCTGAGGGCCAGCAGCGCCGTGATAAAAAGTAACTGGTTTTTTCCGTGTCTCATAGTAGTTTCCGCCTTTACTGAATTGTTTTTATAAGCTGATCTTTTTTTCTGCGTCCGTTTCGCAAGCCATGAAATAGTAATTGTTTTGATTGAACTGAAAGGTTCCCAGCTGGGTCAGGGAAACCTTTTTGGTGTGGGCGGCATAGGAACGGTGGTTGATCTGATTGATAAAGGTCACCATCACCGGGTAGCGCTCCTTCATACCGGCCAGCGACGCGTGGAAAAGCTGTGCGAACAGGCCCGTGCCGCGCACGGCTTTGTCAAGGCACGCGGGGCCGTATTGATAGGAATTTTCCACCGACAATGTCCGCCCATTCAGCGAATAGAGGGGAAGCTGCCCAATCATGTGGGTGAACAGGGGCCACTGGGCCCAAAAGTCCCAGGAGGCGGCAGTGGCATATGCCATCACTTTTCCCCCACCATCCTTTGCTATGGTCACGCCTCTTTGCTCCGTGATAAGCGCTTCTAGCTGCTCTGGGGTAAAATTCGTGGTGACAAAGCCGTCCGGTCGGTCTTCCGGACGGATAAAATCCGTGTGATACGTCCGATGCAAGGCCACGATTCCGTCATAATCCTGCATGGTTGCCTGCGTAATGCGCATGAAGCCCCCCTCCAAATCTTTTTAATCATCCGGTGTGAGGTTAGTATAGCACACATTGTCCGTCCGTGAAACAAAATAATTGCCTGCTGACTAAGGCTTTTTCCGCTGCGGCGGAGCAGTTCTTTTACAAAAGTCCAACTCTGTTTCTTTTATTTATTTTTGTAGAAATTTTGTTACTGTTGTACTTAAACACATCCAAAATTATCCAGTCATTTTAGGGAGTTTTTGGGCGAAAGTGGGGACGATGATTGCCTTAACACCGCATAAACTTGACAAGGGTGGGAAAGTGGAGTATACTAAGCCCAGCTTTTCATTCGGTAACAAAAAGTTACAAAGAGTTTTCCGCGAAGCGCGAAGGCGTATAAAGGTTTTCCAAATCGGGGAAAATTCGGAATGAAAACGATTCTCAGGAGGTATTGTTTTGAATTTGCAACTGCTTTCCCGCGCGAAGAGCGCGGCTGGGCGGCTGATCACGCTTGTCACTGTGACGGCGCTGGTTCTGACCGTCTGTTGGTTCACCGCGGAGCGGGCTTCCGCGCTGTATATCCTCACCGACGAGGAGGACGCCACCATTGTTCTGGAGGCGGGCGCCGACGTGGCGGACTTTTCCTCGCAGATGGTGTATATCGGCACAAACGCCGCCGGCTTTGAGCTGACGCTGGCTGCCGGCTGGCCTGTGACGGTGCTTTACGACGGTGCGTCCGTTTCCACCACCTCCCGGCAGGAAACCGTTTCCCAGCTTCTTAGTCGGGTTCACACCGTTCCCGGCCCGCTGGAGATGGTGGCTGTGGATCTGAAGGATGCGGGGCTGGTGCTGACGGTGTCCTCCGAACTGACCCACTATGAGCGTGTGGCAGAGGATGCTTCGTACCAGACGGTGGAGGTGAAGGATTCCACGCTGGCTGCCGGAACCCGAAAAGTGGTTCAGTCCGGCGCAGACGGAATCCGCACTGCGGTGTATGAGGTGACGTATTCCGGCGGTGAGCGGGTTTCCCGCCAGCTGGTGTCGGAAGAGTCCACTGCCGTGGACGAGGTGGTTCACGTGGGCGTGGCTTCCGCTGACGGAGGGCTTGGCAACGCCGACCCGATGGTGAATGTGGAGAAAAACGCCGATGGAAGCGGTACACTGACGTTTGCTTCCGGCGCCGTTTCCAGCTTTTCCGCCGTGAAATCCATGACCGCAACGGCCTATACCAGCGGTTACGGCGGGGCAGACACCTGCACCGCCACCGGCACCTTTGTCCGGGTGGGCGTGGTGGCCGTTGACCGGAAGGTGATCCCCCTGGGAACGCGGCTGTATATTGTTACCGCTGACGGCAAGGTGAACTACGGCTTGGCCGTGGCTGAGGATACGGGCGTTCGCGGAAACACTGTGGATCTGTATTTCGACACCTATCAGCAGTGCATTGAGTTTGGCCGCCGCGCAGCCACGGTATACGTGCTGGACTGATAACGGCACTTCAAAAGAATAACAGCGCCCGTTTCGCCTTAGTTTGGCGGGGCGGGCGCTTTCTTCGGCAAATACCGACAGAAGTTTCCATTTTTTTTGGACAAAGACTTTTAAAAAACAAAAAGGCATGTTATAATGTCTCAGAAACAGACGCAATAGGGAGATTTATGCGCTTTTATAGTCCTTTCCCGGGTGGATGGGAACAGGCTGTGCCGCGTTGGTGCACAGGTCTGGCTAGTCTCGGGGCGGGGAAGAAAGCGCGGACGCGGACGGTCTTGGGAAGGCATGCGCGGTGATCTTCAAAGACGGATTGATATGATGTGTAAACTCCCGGAGCGGCGGGCCTTTTAGTGGGGGCGTGCCGCGAGGGAAGGAGGGCCGGATGAAGCAATTGGCACAGGGAGCCTTTGCCGACAACGATTTGGCGGAGGAGCAGTCCCACGGCAAAACGCTGAAATTTCCCGGAGAGATGAGCGTGGCGGAGCAAGCGGAAGACGCGGTGGAGCTTGCTTTGAATGAGGAAAACTCTTTGGAAGCGGCGGCGGACGGATTGGCGGCGGATATCACCCCACAGGATCAGCCCCGGAGCTCTGGCGAGGAAGAGAATTTTGAAGCAGAGAATTTGACGGATGCAGAAAATGCGCCCGCAGCGGACGAGTCTGACGACGAAGGACAGGCGGATGAGCAAGGCGATGCGCTACGGGGGGAAGCTGAGCTTCCTCTGGCAGGGCAAACAGATGCGGAAGGGGCTTTGACCGAGACGGAGCCGTATTTCGGCAGCATCAAATTTTTTAAAAATATGATTTTAGCGGCGGTGATCGTTGCTATCGCAATTCCTTCCGTGCTGGCGGCTTCCTTCTGGAAGAATGGGCAGACGGAGCTTGCGGAGGCAGAAAGTCAGAAGGCGGCCCTCAGCGCCTCGCTGACGGAGCTTCAGACCCAATACGATCAAATGGCGGAGGAAAAGCTGAAGCAGGAGCGCATCTGGGCCGGCTCTGTGGCGGATCAGGTGGTGAAGGCAGACCCGCTGTACTATCAGGAGCTGTACCCCGACTTTTACGTGACCGAGCCACTTGGCCCGGCGGTGCAGGACGACGGGACGATGTACTTGACCTTTGACGACGGGCCTTCTTCCAACACACCGCTGCTGCTGACGGTTCTGCGCAACAAAGACGTGAAAGCCACGTTTTTTGTAGTGGGCGGCGGCTCGGAGAAGCAGCGCCAGTGGATGCGGGACATTGTAAGTGAAGGGCATACCCTTGGGATGCACAGCTACACCCATAAGTATCATGAAATTTACGCGTCGGTAGAGGCGTTTTTGGACGACTACTATAAGCAGTATACCGCCATTAAAGAGGCAACCGGACAGGCACCCACCATTTTCCGTTTTCCCGGCGGCAGCGTGAATGCCTATAATTACCCGGTGTACCGGGAAATCGTGGCGGAGATGCTGCGCAGGGGGTTTGTGTTCTATGACTGGAATCTGTCCAGTGGAGACGCGTCCTCTAATTACATAACTCCAAAGAAAATTACCTCTAATATCCTAGACAATGCCCCCGCGTTTTCCCGGGGAATTATTCTGATGCATGACGCACCCAGCAAAGACAGTACAGTGGAATCCCTTGCCGGGGTGATTGACGGGCTGCGGGAGCAGGGCTTTACGCTTGCGCCGCTCACCCGGGAGGTGCGCCCGGTGCTGTTCAATTACACCGACTATCAGCCCAACTGACGGAACTTGCGCGCATGAAAGGTGACAAACGCTGAATGGTACAGCGAAAAAAGCCTTTGGCCAGGGCAGCGCCAGAGCAGAGAAAGGAATTTGAATGCAGATGAAAAAGGATAATTTCAGCAAGGCCATGAACGAAATGTTTGGAGTTGGCGGAGACGGCAGAGCCGAGACTCCCGCCGCAGAGCCGGTGATGGCCGCCCCGTCGGAGCCTTATGTGTCCGATGAAATGTTTGCCCCGGCGGAGATATCCGCGCCCGAGAGCGGCTTTGCCGCCCCGCCCGCGCCGGAGCCGATTGTACCTCCGGAAACATCCGTGCCGGATCCCTTTGCCGCCGCAGTGCCCTACACGCCGGAGCCTTCTTACACTACTACCAGAGCAATGCCTACTTCCGCGCCTGTCCAGAAGACGATTCTGGCGGCGGGAACCACATTTGTGGGAAACATGACTGCCCAAGGCGATGTGGATATGGACTGCGAGTTTCAGGGCGATATCCGTGCCAATGGAACCGTAACCATCCGCACCAAGCTGGCCGGCGATTTGAGCGCGCGGGTGGCGGAGCTGGTTTCCTGCGAGGTGCAGGGCGATGTGCACGCTGATGAAAGCGTTCGGATTGACAGCAATTCCAAAGTCATTGGCAACATTACCGGCAAAGACTTGAACTGCTCAGGAAGCATTCAGGGCAACGTGCAGGTCAGCGGCCATGTGCAGGTCAGCGGCAGCGCCTATATTGAGGGCGATTTGGAAGCCGCCAGCATTTCCATTGAAAACGGTGCGGGCATCAGCGGACAGATGCAGGTTTTGCCCCGCAGAGTTCAATAACCGATATAAAAAAGCCGCGGTCTGACGGCGTGGACAAAGGAACCGCCTTTGGCGGTTCCTTTGCGTTCTTGCGGACGGATAGGATGTTATAGCGGGGACACGCCGGGAACAAAATACTTACGCATAGTTTGCCGCGGTGGCGGCAAACTTTTTGCAAGACTCCTCAGGAGAGGTTGCGGGCTGCGCCCCGCGGAAAGGCGGAAAACTTTTGAATCTTTGTGACCTGAACGATCTGCGGGACCTGCTGGGACGGCACGGCTTCCGTTTCTCAAAATCCATGGGCCAGAATTTCCTGATTGACCCTGACGTTCCACGGGAGATTGCGGATTCATCCGGCGCGTCGCCGGAGTGGGGGGTTCTGGAGATTGGCCCCGGTGTAGGGCCGCTGACGGTGGAGCTGGCCCGAAGAGCGGGGAAAGTGTTGACGGTGGAGTTGGACCGATCGCTTTTGCCGGTGCTAAAAGAGACGCTGGCTCCCTATCCCAATGCTGAGGTCGTCTCCGGCGATGTGATGAAGTTGGATATGGTCGCGTTGCTTCGGGAAAAGTTCGGTGAATTGCCGGTGATGGCCTGCGCCAACCTGCCCTATAACATCACTACGCCGGTGTTGACAAAATTTGTGGAGACAAAGGAAATCCGCCAGTTCACCGTGATGATTCAGCGGGAGGTGGCCAAAAGAATCTGTGCCCCCCCGGGGGACAGGGAGGGAAGCGCCTTCTCCCTCTTTTTGCAGTACTATATGAAGCCGGAGTATCTCTTTTCCGTAGAGCCGGACAAGTTTTATCCCGCGCCAAAGGTGACTTCCGCCGTGGTGCGCTGCGTCCGGAGGGAAAAGCCCCCGGTGGAGACAGAGAACGAGGCGTTGCTGCTGCGCCTGATGCGGGGAGCTTTTGCCCTGCGGCGAAAAACGCTGGCCAACAGTCTGGCCTCCGCGCTGGGACGGCCCAAGGATGAGCTGTTGGAGGCCATCCGTGGAGCCGGACTTTCTGAAACCGTGCGGGGAGAGCAGTTGACGTTTCAGGATTTTGCTGCTCTTTGTGCGCAGTTGAAAGACTGACGGGCACTGTTTTGCCGTTGCGGTGAAGCGTCTGTACCCCTCATTGCTTTCGAGCGCCTTGGAGGTTTGCGTTTCAGCCCGATAGGCCGAGGATATACGCGGTTTGCACCGGGGCGTTCCGTAGATTGCCTAAATGAGATTGGCACATACTGTAAAAACAACGTCCCCGGCGGAAACCTTTCCGCCGGGGACATTTTCTTAAAGAGTACGGAGGAAGCGCGGGGAAGGACGAACAAAGCTGCAGTCAGTCCCGCTGGGGGAATTTTTTGCACAGGCCGTCAAGCTCTGCGATCAGAGCACTTAGTTCCGTCTCGGTCATCACGCAGTCCACATCGGCGCAGTCAATGTCCTCCATCGTGTTTTGAAGGACAAAAGAGGCGTTTACAATATAGCGCCCCTCATCATCCCTGTACGCCGCAAAGAGAAAGACCGGCTCGATAAATTCGCTGTCCCACCGGTCACGGATGCCGGAGCGCAAAACCTTCAGCCCGGCGGTCAGCTCCAGCAGCTCGCTGGTGGATAAGCAACTGCTGGATTCCCGGATGACACGTCCATCGTCATGGGTGTATGTGGCCCGCAGAACCAGCCAGTTTCGATCCTCCGCCGAAGCACCGGCAGAGAGAGAAAATTCATAGCTGAAAATTTCCAGATTCAGGCTGACAGTCTCGTTTTGAAAAAGCATTCTTTTCTCCGTTCTATTCTTATACGGCGCTGTGGTGCAGCGTGTAAAACTCGTCGTAATCCTTCAGCATGGACTGAAGCAGCGCAGGCGTGTCCAGCTCATAGGGGCAACGGCTTTTGCAGGCGTTGCAATGAATGCAGTCTTCAATTTGGTGCATTTTGGCGTGCCACTCGTCACTCATGTAGGGCTGATAAGGTGCGCGTCGCAGCAGCATGGCCATCCGGGCGGCCTGAGGAATATCAATTCCGGCGGCACAGGGCAGGCAATAGCCGCAGCTTCGGCAAAAGTTGTGGGCAAGCTCCTTGCGGTCTTTATCAATGACTGCCTGAAGCTCCGGGGTCATCTTCTGCCGCTTTTCCGTCAGTTCCAGCCACTGGTCCAATTCCCATTCGTGCTGAATCCCCCAGATGGGAACCACGTTGTCATAGCCCTGCATAAACGCAAAGCAGGCCGCCGCGTTGTTCAGCATTCCACCGGAAAGGCCCTTCATGGCAATAAAGCCCATATCCGCTGATTTGCAGCGGGCTGTAAGGTCTATATCCTTGTCGGAAGACAAATAGCAGAAGGGGAACTGCATCGTCTCAAAATTCCCGGAATCCACGGCGGCAAGGGCCACGTTCAGACGATGATTCGTAATGCCGATGTGGCGGACATAGCCCTTTTGCTTTGCCTCCAGCGCAGCGGCAAAGGGGCTGTCAGGGTCGTTGATATCCGGAAGCTGCGCGGGATTGTGAAACTGAAACAGGTCAATATAGTCGGTTTTCAGGCGGCGAAGACTCTCTTCAATATGAGCCTGCACGGTATGCTTGTCCTTACCGCCGCTTTTGGTAGAGATGATAACTTCATGCCGCACGTCGCCCAGCGCCTCGCCCAGCTTTTCCTCGCTGTCGGTGTAGGAATTGGCGGTGTCAAAATAGTTGATTCCCGCGTCAAAGGCGCGGCGCAGCAGCGCCGCTGCGTCTGCGTGGCTGACACGCTGAACGGGCAGCGCACCGAAGGCGGTTTTTGTGACCAGCAGTTCTGTCCTGCCCAGACGGACCTTTTCGATTTCCATGGATGGTTCCTCCCCGTTTGTGCGATTTAAGAAAGTTCACTGATGTTAAGTTTATTGTAGACCATTGGAAGACCGTTTGCAAGTGGCGGAAAAATTTCGGCCCAATTTTTGCCGCCCAAAAACCGTTTTAAACGAATTGTGTCTTATTTTGGCGCATTTTTTCTAAGATGGAAAAGTGGGCTGAATCACGAAAATACCCGTTTGACGGAGAGAGCGGGATGTGCTATGATGCAGGCATGAATGAACATTTGAAATTAAAACTGACGATCAGGTTATATTCCGATGACGACGAGCGGGGCTTTGGGCCGGGAATCGCCACGCTGCTCCATCGGGTGGAGGAGTACCGGTCCCTGCGGGCGGCTGCCGCGTCCATGGCCATGGCCTATTCCAAGGCATGGCGTATTGTACGCACGGCGGAGTCTGTTTTCGGCTGCAAAATGCTCAGCAGTGTCACCGGTGGGAAAAACGGCGGCGGCGCCGTCCTGACGGAGGAAGCCATGGTGCTGCTGGCGGCCTACGATCAGTATTGTGCCGAGGTGCAGGATTTTGCGGCAGAACGGTTCAAACGCTATTTTGCGTTTGGGCCTAAAGAAACGTGACCCTTTTGCAGGATTTTCTGGGCGGGAGCTTTTGCTCCCGCCCGTTTTGTAAGTCTGTTGACAATAGCGATATTCGATGTTATAGTTTGGAATAGCGATATTCGATGTTTGAAAAGGGAGGCAGGCGGATGGCGCGGGAAAAGTTTCAAACCTTGACAGAGCAGATGTTTTATATTCTTCTTTCCCTTCGGGAGGAGCTGTGCGGCGCGGACGTGATGGCCCGGGTGACGGAGCTGACGGACGGACGGGTAATGATCGGACCGGGGACGCTGTATAACCTTCTGGATAGCTTTTTGAATGCCGAGATGATTGAGGAGACGGCGGCGGCGGGTCGCCGCAGAAGCTATCGAATCACGGCGGCGGGGGAGCGGGCGCTGCTGGCAGAGGCCAATCGGATGGAAACGCTGCTGGCGGATTTCCGGCGGCATGACATAGAAGGGGGAAGAGCATGAGAGAGACAAAGCGGACAATGATGTGGTATGAGTTCTATCAGGACGCAAATATCGAGGAGCATTTGGAAAAAATGGCTGCAAAGGGCTGGCGGCTGGAGAAAATTGGGTATCTCTTACGTTACCGTCGGGCGGAGCCGGCGCATGTGCGCTATGCCGTGACCTATTTTTCCGAGTCCTCGGAGTTCAATCCCTCGCCCACGGAAAACGAGGAGACGCTGCTGGAATACTGCGCGGCGGCAGGCTGGGACTTTGTGGCCGGGTGGCACCAGATGATGATTTTTTCAACGGAGCAAGAAGACGCGCCCCCTATCGAAACGGAGGGAGCCGTGAAGCTGAAGGCTATCCACCGGGCCATGAAAAAGAACTTTCTTCCCTCTGGTTTTGTGCTTTTGGCCCTGTTCGGATTTAACCTTGCTATGCAGTTTCGGTTTGCGGAAGAAAGTTTTCCTTCTTTTTTGGCAGACGGGGTGCAGATAGGCGGAGCGCTGATGATGCTGCTGCTGGTGTGCCATTATGGGTCAATTTTGCTTTCCTATTTCCTGTGGTATTGGGCCGCAAAACGTTCTGTGGAGCAGGGCGGACTGTGTCCCAAGCGGCGCAGCCGCTTTGCTCGAGTGCGGCAAATGGTTCTTCTTGTGGCGGCAATCGCCGTGCTGCTCTTTTTGTATATTCCGGCGGCTGTGCGGCTAGGGCGTGGCACGCTGGGGCATATCCTGTTTATGCTGTGTGCATACGGATTTTTGGTTGCGGCAGTTCAGCTTGTGCGCGGATGGTTGAAGCACAGGGGCGTCAGCGCGTGGACCAATCGGATTGTGTCCATCGGTTTGGCGTTTGTGCTGGGTGCGGGAATCACGGGGGGCAGCGCGGCTTATATCGTGCGTACATATAGAAGTGTGCAGTCCAACGGTGCGGAAACGGAGATTTATGTCACACCATACGGCACCGAGAGGGTGCTGCGGCGCGACCCGCTCCCCCTGAAAATGGAGGCTTTGCGCCCGATTCAAGACGCGCCATGGTCCTATGAGCTGACGGAGCATTGGAGTCCCCTTGCGTTACTGCGGGAGGGACGTCAGGTGGAGTATAAGAAATTAGAATCGCTGGACTACGAGATTTTGGATGTGAAAACCGATTTTTTGTACCGGGCCTGCCTGCGGGATTATTTAGGGACAGAAGAAGATACTGGGCTGGAGTACAGTGTTATGGACGAAGCGCAGTGGGACGCGGACGCGGCTTACCGCCTGAGCATTGACGGAGAGGAAATGAACTCTTGGCTTCTGTGCCGGAATCGGCGCATCGTGCGTATTGCCTTTGACTGGACGCCCACACCGGCGCAGATGGCGCTGGCAGGAGAAAAGCTGTTTTCAGGTGCGTGAGACGCGAAGATAAGAACAGCAATCCGCAAATGCCGCCTTAAAATGCAAAATGCGTGAGAGATGAAAGCGGAGCGGAAGTGCAGCACCCCAGCGTTTCTTTAGAGCTGATAGAAAACGAACAGAAAACCACGTCTCGGGGCTTGCTGCCCCGGGACGTGGTTTTCGCTTAAAAGCGTGAGAATCGCGGTGGTTCCAAAAGAGTTCTATACTGCCGCAAACGTGTACAGAAGTATAATTTGCGGAAGCTCAGTTTCCCTCAAAATCGATGTTTGCCATCACCTGAGAAGGTTCCACCTTTTCGTGAATCAGCCCCACGCTGTACATCCAGTCGATGTTGGACTGCCAGATTTGGGCGGTCTGGCTGAGGAAGGGAGCACTCTCCGTTTCCATCAGGGGCAGCAAAGTCTCACAGGACTGGGTTTCCACAGAGGGGGACAGGGGGAAGTTTTCCTCGTTCTGGTTGTCCAGCAGGATTTGCAGGCAGCCGTCCGGGTCCGCCTGAAAATCTGCAAAGCCCTTGGCGGAAGCCCGCAGGAAGCCTGCCAGCACCTCCGGATCTGCTTCAATCATTTTGTCATTTGCCAGAAAGACGGCCTCATAGTAGTTGGGGATGCCAAATTCATTCACCATAAAATAATTGACGTCAAACCCCTCCTCCTCCATCTGGGGGACCTCGTGATTCACAAGGCAGCCGATGGTGGCGTCCACATTGCCGGTGGTCATAGAGCTCATCAAATCAAAGCCCACATTCACCAGATTCACGCGGCCAAAATCCGCGCCGCTGGCATCCATCATGGCTTTCACCAATGACTCGCTGAGGGCCGTGCCCGCATAGCCCACGGTTTTGCCCTCCAAATCCTTGGGGCTGTGGATGTTTTTGTCTGCCAGAGACAAAATGATGTTCAAAGGGGACTGCACCACCGCGCCGATGGATTTGATTCCCACGCCCTGATCGGCCACGGCCTGAATCACATCCTGCTGATAGTACAGGCCAATTTCCGCCTTGCCTGCGGCCACCAGAGACAGCGCGTCATTTTCATTGGAGGGGAACCGGATGTTTACCTCCAGCCCCTCGTCCTTGTAGTAGCCACGCTGGATGGCGGTGTAAATAAAGGCGTGCAGGGCGTTGGGATACCAGTCCAGCACCACGTTGATTTCCCGGAGATTACCGGCCTCTTCACTCCCAGATTGTCCGGCAGGTGCCTGACTTCCGCAGCCGGTGAGTACCGTCAGCGCCAGCATTGCCGCCAAAAGCAGAGCGGTGATTCTTTTCATAATGATTCCTCGTTTCTTATTGTCCGCGCCACGTAATGACGCGCTTTTCAATCAAACTGACAATTGCCACCAGCAGCATTGCCGCCACGGATAACAGTAAAATGGGCGCGAAGACCCCGGCCCCGTCCAGCTGCGTCATCATCCGGCGGCTGAAATAACCAAGGCCGCTCTGCGCGCCCAGCCATTCTCCAATGGCCGCGCCGATGACGGACAGGGGAATCGCCATTTTGATGGCGGAGAAAAAATAGGGAAGGGCGGCAGGAAGCTTCAGCTTCCAGAAAATCTGGCGTTTGCTGGCCCCAAAGGTGAACAGCAGCTCCGTCATCTCCGTTTTAACGGAGCGAAACCCGTCAAACACTGTGATGGCGATGGGGAAGAAGGTAATCAGAACCGCCACCAGCACCTTGCTCCACAATCCGTAGCCAAACCACAGCACAAACAGGGGGGCAAGGGCCGTAGTTGGAATAGTTTGGGATGCGACGATCAGTGGATACAGCGCCTTTTCTGCGGAGGGAAACGTGTCCATCAGCATGGCAAGCGCCAGCCCCAGAAAAATGGAGATGCCAAGGCCCACGCACACCACCGCCATGGTGGCGGGCAGATGGGCGGAAAACAGCGGACCTCTCAGCTGCCACAGCCGCACAAGCACCTGCCAAGGGCTGGGCAGGATATAGGCCGCGTCCATGCCCATGGCGGTGGCCTGCCAGAGCATCACCAGTGCCAGCACCAGCGCGGCGGCGGGGAGATTTCCCCGATTTGCCTTTCTCATCCGGCATTCCTCCTGAGCATGGAAATCAGATCTTCTTTCAGTTCAAGCAGACCCGGCTTGCCAAGCGTTTCCAGCGACCGGGGATACCCGGCGGGGACTGGGAAGGAGCGAAGTTGAGTAATGGGCGTGCCCTCCGCCGCCAAAATTCGGCCGGAGAGAAACAGTGCTTCCTCCACATCGTGGGTGATGAACAGCACCGTTTTGCGCTCTCGCTGCCATTGCTCCAGCAGCCATTCCCGCATGGACAGGCGGGTCAGATAGTCCAGTGCGGAAAACGGCTCATCCAGCAAAAGAAGCTGAGAGCCGGTGAGCACCGTCCGGGCAAAGGCCGCCCGCTGGCGCATTCCCCCGGAAAGCTCTCCAGGGGACTTTTTTCCCCAGCCCGCAAGGCCCACGGCTTCCAGCGCACGCTCTACGCGGGCATCCATCTCCATATTGGAGAGTCCACCTTGTATTTCCAGCGGCAGACGCAGATTTTCTGCTACGGTACGCCATGGAAACAGCAAATCCTGCTGCGGCATGTATCCGCAGTAGCGCTTTCGCCCGGTGATGCTTGCTCCGTCCACCAGAATTTCGCCGCTTTGGGGCGTCAGCAATTGGTTCACCAGACGGAAGATGGTGCTTTTTCCGCAGCCGGAGGGGCCGATGATGGAGACAAATTCTCCCCGGTCTACGTGAAAGGAAAGCTGCTGGATGGTGGGGAAGCTGTCCGACTGATATTGAAATGTTACGTTTTCAAAGGTCAGCATGGTTTACGTCCTCATTTCCCATGCCATATCCCAGAACGCGCCCTCGTAGCGGGAGCAGGCGATGAAAATTTCCTCCAGCCGCCGCAGCCGCTGCTCGGAGTAGTCCTCTGTCAGATGCTCGGTTAGCTCTGCAAGCCTTTCGTTGGCGATGGAATAGTCAGGGCTTGCATACCCCCGCACCCATTCGCCGTAAAAGGGATGCTCTGCGCAGGCGGGGTTTGCCCGCACCATTTCCTTGGCGATTACCTCATAGCTGAGAGCGCAGGAGAGGATTGCCGCGGCGATTTCTCCTGGGCCTTCCTCGTAAGCAATCCGAAGCATATAGGAGACATAGGAGAGATTATCCTGCGCCATAGGTGTGCGCTCTGCTTCGTCCGGAGAAATACCCAGCCGCTCCATATAGCCCCGGTGGATGTCCATTTCACCGTCCAAAATCTGCGTCACATAGCCCGCAAAAAGGCTCATGGCTGCTTTTTCCCGGGCTTTCGCAACGCCAAGGGCAAAGACTCGGGCATAGTCCAGCAGGTACAGATAGTCCTGCACCATGTAGTGCTTGAATTTTTCCCGATTCAGCGTGCCGTCTGCAATTCCCCGGACAAAGGGGTGGGCGTGATAGTCCGTCCATATGTCTTTCGCAGCGTCTAAAAGACGCTGCGTTGTGTTCTGTTTCATTTTCTTGCCTCTTTTGCAAACTCCCCGGTAAGGTCAAAAGCGTGGTTCATAGGGCCGGAGCCTGCGCCCAGATTCAGCATCGCCCCCAGCGCTTCGGAGATGTACGCCTTGGCCCGCTCCACCGCTTCGTCCAGCCCATAGCCCTTCGCCAGATTAGAGGCAATGGCGCTGGAGAGCGTGCAGCCGGTGCCGTGGGTGTTGGGGTTATCGATGCGCCTGCCGTTAAACCAGAGGGCTTCTCTGTTTCGGTACAAAAGGTCGTTTGCGTCGTTGAGCTGGTGCCCGCCCTTGCACAGAACGGCACAGCCGTAGGCGTCCGAAATAGACTTGGCGGCTCGCTCCATGTCGGCGGCGCTTTCCACCTTCATTCCCGAAAGAACCTCTGTCTCCGGGATGTTGGGTGTAAGGAGTGTGGAAAGCGGCAGCAACAGCCGCTTCAGCGCGTCCACCGCGTCCTCACTGATGAGCCGCGCGCCGCTGGTGGACACCATCACAGGGTCCACTACAATGTTTGTGGCTTTGTACTGCCGCAGCTTCTCCGCAATAACCTGAATCAGTCTTGCGGAGGAAACCATGCCGATTTTCACTGCGTCGGGCGGGATGTCGGTAAACACGCAGTCAAGCTGCTGGGCAAGAAATTCGGGGGGGACCTCGAAAATCCCCTGTACGCCGGTTGTGTTCTGGGCAGTCAGGGCCGTGACGGCGCTCATGGCGTATACGCCGTTGACGGTCATGGTTTTGATGTCTGCCTGAATCCCGGCGCCTCCGCTGGAATCACTTCCGGCGATTGATAATGCTGTTTTCATAAATGAAAACTCCTTTCCACTGTCAGCACTATTTTTATGAAGCGGCAGAGAGTGGTGCCCCCGGTCTGCCGCTATTTCAAGGCGCTGCCGCCTGTGAAATTAATGAAACGGTGGGGCCGGCGATGCGCCGGCCCCGTGAAGAAACTATTCGCAGTTGCGGACCAGCTTTTCCGCAAGCGTCCGCAGCGCGGCGGTGGACGCGCCGGGGTCATTTGCCCCGAAAATCGCCGATACCACGGCCACGCCGTCCACACCGCTGCCGGAGAGCTTTAGAATATTCTCCCCGGAGATGCCGCCGATGGCCACGGTGGGAACATCCACGGCGGCGCAGATGGCGCGGAGGGTTTCAAAGGGCATCAGGTCTACGTCCGACTTGGTGGAGGTGGAAAACACGGCCCCAAGGCCCAGATAATCCGCGCCGTTTTTCACCGCTTCCAATGCTTCTTCAACGGTGTGGGCGGAAACGCCCACGATCATACCGGCTCCCACCCGTGCCCGGACGTCGGCGGCAAGCATATCCTCCTGCCCCACGTGAATCCCATCCGCGCCGGATTTAATGGCAATTTCCACGTTGTCGTTGACGATAAAGGGTACGCCATACTCTTTGCAGAGCTTTGCAAGGGCCGTGGCCTCGGCGAGAAACGCGTCCTCATCCAGCTCCTTTTCCCGGAGCTGGACGCAGGTGGCCCCGTTTTTCAAAGCCAGCTCCACCTGTTGATACAGGCTCAGGGTCCCCACCCATGCCCGGTCCGTCACCGCGTAGAGCAGCATCGCCTTTTTATCGCACTTCATACCGTGCCCCTTCCTCCAGTGCCTGCGGCGTGAGATTGTAAACCGCGTCGATGATGTAGTTGCGATAGCTGGAATTGCCGTCCAGCTCCGTCATGCGCCGACGGGCGGTTTCCCCGCAAAGACCCATGGCGCAGACCGCAGCGGCCGCCGCGTCCAGCGTGCGTTCGGGATTTGCCGTGACGTAGGCGGCTGTCATAGCGGAGAGCTGGCAGCCGGTGCCGGTGATTCTGCTCATGTCCGGGTGGCCGTTTCGGATGCAGTAGGCAGTGTGTTCGTCCGCCACGATATCAATGGCCCCGGTAATCGCCACCACTGAGCTGCTTTCTTTGGAAAACGCCTTGGCAAATGCTACCGCCTGCTCTAGGTTTTCCTCCGTCACCCGGTCCGCAACGTCCGCGTCCACGCCCTTGGTGGTTCCGCTGCCCTGTGTCAGCGCCTTGATTTCGGAGATGTTGCCCCGGATGACCGCAAACCGAACCTCCTGCAGCAGCTTCAGCGCGGTTTCGGTGCGAAGCGCGGACGCGCCCGCCCCCACGGGGTCTAAAATCACGGGGTGGCCCAGCGCGTTTGCTCGTTTCCCGGCGGCCAGCATGGCGGGGATGGTGCGCTGATTCAAAGTGCCGATGTTGATGTTTAACCCACCGCAGATGGAGGTGATGTCCTCCGCTTCCTCCAAGTCATCCGCCATGATAGGAGACGCGCCACAGGCAAGAAGAATGTTGGCGCAGTCGTTTACGGTGACATAGTTGGTGATGTTGTGAATCAGGGGAGTCTGACGGCGGACATTTTCAAGCAGCTCATGCATCATGCTTCACTTCCTTTATGATTGTAAACAGATTGATTCAGACGGGACTGCATTCCGGACAGCGTGCCGGTTTTCTCCAGAGAATAGATTAAAATTCCGGACAGGATGGAGCCCCCGGCGGTTGAGATGAAAAACGGGAGGATATACGCGTAAAACGCCAGCTCTCCGGCAGAGCGGCCCATCAGCAAAACAGCCACGGGATAGGCGCACAGGCCTCCGAGAACGGCAGTGCCGAACACCTCGGCAACCAGAGTGGGGAGCAGGCGGCGGCTTTTCCGGTATACAAGGCCGCACAGCAGCGCGCCGAACATACTGCCGGGGAACGCCATCAGACTGCCAAGGCCAAGGAGATTTCGAATCAGGCTTGCGCCGAAGGCCACGGCCACGCCGTAACCCGGGCCAAGCAGGACTGCGCAGAGAATGTTGACCATGTGCTGCACCGGGGCGCACTTGCTGGCGAACACGGGGAAGGAGAACAGACTGCCCACCACGGCAGCTGCGCAGAAAAGTCCGGCCACAGCCAGCTTTTGGACGTTCAATTTTTTCATAGTGATGCTCCTTTTGAATTTAGCGGAGAAAACGGCAAATACAGCGTCGCTTCCCCTTTTGACAGGAAAGGGCAGACTTCTGCCCTGGAAGATCGGTCGAGGCTTATTGGCCTCCTCTCACGCCGGAACACGGCTTCCCATCGCTGTAATACAGAGCACAGGGCGCTCCCCCTCTGCCCGCCACGGACTGACCGTGATGCCGCCTGCCACCATCCTTTCAAAAGGAACAAAAAAACGGAGACATCTGATACGATGCCTCCGAAAGCGTATGATACGGCTTCCTACGGCGGCATTACCCGCATCAGGTTCATGGGTCGAAGGCAGTACCTTCCTCTCAGCCTGCTTGTGCAAGCTCCCCCGGTATTTTCTGTTCGTAATTATAAAAATTCGGAGACGCCGACACGGCGCCTCCGACAAGAATCAAAAATTGACTCCCTACGGCGGCATGATCCGCATCAGGTTTCCAGGGTCGAAGTTGAACGACTTCCTCTCAGCCCGCTGTACGGACTCCCCGCCTACTGGAACTATACTCCCACCGCCCCAAAAAAGCAAGCCCTAAAACGGAGCAGGCAAAAATTTTGCCAAGAATGTGCGTCTTTTCCGGCGGTTTTGAAACAAGCAACACCATGTCAAAAGGGGACAGAGCCGTCTTCCCCGCAAAGTGAGAAAGACGGCTTTGCCGGGCTTAAAACCAGCCCTTTTTCTTAAACCACAGAATCAGGCATCCGCAGATGACCACGCTGAGGGCGATGACGGCTGGATAGCCATATTTCCACGTCAGCTCCGGCATTCCCTGAAAATTCATTCCATACCAGCCCGCAAGCAGACTCAGCGGCAGAAAAAGGGCCGTGATGACCGTGAACAGCCGCATCAATTCATTTTGCTGCAAGTCAAGCTGGGCCTGATACGCTTCCCGCATTTGCGTGACGTAATCCCGCAGGCTGAGCACCGAGCCAAGAAACCGCCTTGTCCTGTTGAGAAGGTTAGAAAAATGCCGCCGTGCGCCCCGGCTGAGCAGCGTTTCGTCGTCTGCCGCCAGATTTTCGAAAATGGCGGACAGTTGCTCGTAATAGCGCTTGCGGCGCAGAAGCTCCTTGCGATATTCCGTAATACGGGCCATATAATCCCGCCGCTTTGTGTGAAGCACTGCGCCGTCCTCATCCTCTGTGACGGCGGACTCAAAGGCGTCCAGCTCCTCGGTATCGGACTTCAGCAGGCCCGAAAAAAACTGATACAGCACGGATTCATTGTCAGGGCCATCCATCGTCTCTTTTTGCAGTCGGCCGAGAGACCGGCTGTCCTCGCAGAAGAAAAAAAGGTCTTCCTTGTCCAGATAAATCAGAATTTTTTCGGTGCCCGTCTCCGGGGAGGACACGTCGTACCAGTCAAAGGCCAGCAGATAAAAATCCGCAAAGCCTTCAAACGCCTCTGTTTTTCCCTGCCGGAGGTAAGCGAGCACCTTTTCGTCCATCTGGTCCCGCACCTCGTCCATCCGGTCCAGCGGCAAAAGCTTTCGCATCGTTCCCGCTCCTTTTATCGGCCGCCCGCCTTGCGGACGGCTTTTTCAATCAGCGCCTGCCCTTCGTTTGAGCGGAGAACATCCAGCACGGCGGCACGAAGCACCTCCTGAAATTTCTTGCTGTTTAAAAACGCGTCAAACACCGAGCCATCCTCAGGGGGTGCTGCTTTTTTCGCCGGACGGACAGGCGTGGCCTGGGGAGCGGGGGTCGGCTCGTCCATAAACGCGCCGTCCATCCAGTCGGACATCTGGGTGCGGTCGTCGCTCTCGCCCCGCAGATAGAAGGCGGAGACGCCAAAATAGGAAGACAGCTTCTGCTGCTGGTCCTGCGTGGGCGTCTGGCGGCCGGTTTCAAATTTTTCCACGGCGGTCCGGGGAAGACCCAGAGCGGCGGAGAGCGCCGGGGCGCTGACGCCGCGCTCGGCCCGAAGCTGCTGAATGCGCTGTGCCATTGTAATCATGAGCTTGCCTCCTGCGTATTTACTGATTTTACCGTAATTTTATCACGCTTAAAACGCCGTGACAATCATTTTCCCCAAATTACCTTGCCAAAATCCGCGGCGGGAGGCCAATAAAAAAACCCGTGGACTCTTTAAAAAGGGTCCACGGGTTCAGGGAGTTTTTCAAGCGATTCGGGAAAAGGGCTTACCAATAGAGAAATTCATCCTGAAAGTGAAGCATGGCCCATGAGACGAAGAATACGCCCAGCGCCAGAAGTACCAGAAAAAAGCACAGAAACATCCCCAGCCAGTCGTATTTAATGCGGCCCTCTTTGCGGGAGGAGAGCAGAACCTCTGTCCCCAGCAGAATCAATACCAGCGGGGAGAAACGAAGGAATACCCGAAGATCCAGCGCGGGAAAAAACAGGGCTGCCGTCATGGTAAGGCCCGCTACCACCAGCGTCACACCAAAGGTAAATGTTCCCACCCGGCGCTCCCGGATGACAACAGGCTTTGAAGCTGCGGCCGCTGAGGAGAAACGGCTTGACTCTGCCGCAGTGGCGGATGAAAGGTTAGTTTCCGTCATTGTGCGTATCCTCCTTTTCATCCGGCTTGTGGTTTTCGTTCTCTTCGGTGTCGCTTTCCCATGGGGCTGCTTTTGCCGCGTCCTGCTGAGAAAATCTTTTTTCGTGGAGAATGCGGGATACCTCGTCGGAAACGGCGCGGTATTCCGGGGCGCGGGCTTCCGCTTCCTCGGATTGAACCTTAAAATTCTGCGGAGCCGGTTCCTCCGCTGTGCCGGAGGGCGGGGTGAAGCCGGTGAAGCCGTCGTCTTCGGGACGGGACTTCGGCCCCCGGATAAACCATGCTCCCAGCGCGATGATTAGCAGGAACAGGACCAGCTGGGGCATTTGATAGGTCAGCCAGTTAAGATTTATACCGAACTGCTCTGAGAAAAAGTTGGAGAAGGGCCGGGCCACCATCCCCCACATGCCGTACAGCCCAACAAGCACCAGTCCCCAGCCCACCAGACTGTGCCGCTTTGCCAGAAGAAGGGAAAACTGCTCCCGATCCATAAGAGAGATGCCAAGTGGGTAGGCGTCCGGCTCTGCATCGCCGTTTTGCAGTGCATGGGAGAGGTTATAGGTGTCAAAAAAGGAATACAGCCACAAAACCGGCAGTGCCAGTGCCAGCTGCCCGAAATAGAGCCAGGTGGCAAGACCGATAATCACAGCAAACAGGGACATGAGAGACAGTCCTCGCTTCATATAGCCCTGATACATCTGTCCGCAGCCGGGAATGCAGGCGGATAAAAACAGCAGAAATGGATTTTTACGGGTCATGAAAAAACCCTCCTTAAAGTTTGAATTGGTTTATTTAATCTGTGGCTCTTTCTCCAAAGGAGAACAGCTCGTTAAGCCACGCAAGGCTGTCACCAAAGGCTCTGTCAAGCTGTTGCGCTTGCTGGGGAAAATCCGCCTGTCGAAGGGCGGAGAGAGCGGTGTCCGATAATACCGCAGAGCCTGTCACCAGTCCGCCGAAGATATTGAAGCTCCAAAGTCCGGCGGCGATGGCGATGGCAGCGGCGGCAGTGGCAAAGCGGCCGGCAAGCGCCCGGCCATTCCGTCGGCGGATGCGCGGCCACAGCGTATTGCGGCAGGAATGCGCGGGGGTCAGCAGGGAATCGTGGGGCAAGTGCTCCACGGTGCGGAGCAGGCACGCATCACAAAACTCCAGATGCTCTGCGATTTCCAGTCGGTCAAGCTCGGTAAGCGGCCCGTCGGACAAAAGAGCTTGCAGGGCATTGTCTGTCAAATGCCCGCCGGAATCAAATGTATTCATGAGACGACCTCCTGTTCCACTGTTCCTGAATCAGCAGCTTTCCCCGGGAAATCTGTGTGCGGACGGTTTTCACCGGTCTGCCAAGATATCGGGCTGTTTCCTCTGGGGTGCGCTCCTGTAAAAGGTGGAGGACACACACCTGACGGTAAGGCTCCCGAAGATTTTCAATAATCTGTGTGATGGCGGCTCGCTCGCTGTTGGCAACGGCCAGCTCCTCCGCCGGGGGCGACAGGCCGGGTGGGATAAACTCGTCACCGGGGAGAAGCGTATGGCGGGCGTATGCTGTTTGAAGATGGTCCTTGGCCTTGTTTGCGGCGATTCTGGCTAGCCACTGCCGCTCAAATCCTACAGGGCAGCTGTCCCGGTGAGCGTAGGCAGAGAGGAACGTCTCCTGCGTCAAGTCCTCTGCCATTGCGTTGTCCCGCACCAGACGATGGCAGACGGTGTAAACCAACTGCTCATAATCCGCCACCAGCGCGGTAAATTCCTGATTTGTCATGATACGCACACCGGCGGCCACCTCCCTTGTGTCTGTAAATCATACGATACAGCGGCGTAAAATGCTTCAACTTTTCAAAATTTTACAAATAATTTTAAATATTTAGATAAAATGCCGCGCCGGCAGCCGCCTGTTCCGCTGCTTGACGGCGGTTTAGAAAGCTGATAGACTGAACTGCGAAAATTTACCGCGTAAAAACGTGGGATGGGAAAGAGGGATTGTGATGCATGAGATGCGCAGAAAGGACCGGCAGGTGACGGACCGGGCAGAAATCCATCGGGTTCTGGACGAGTGCGAGGTGTGCCGGGTTGGGTTTTTCGACGGGAAAGAGGTCTACATCGTTCCTTTGAACTTTGGCTATGAGGAGAAGGACGGAAAGCTGACCTTTTATTTCCACTCTGCCAGTCAAGGGCGTAAGGTGGAACTCCTTGCCAGTGGTGAAAAGGCAGGATTTGAGCTGGATTGCGGCCATCAGGTGATGCCTGGGGAGAAGGCCTGCGACTATACAGCGAGGTACAAGAGCATCATCGGTACGGGCCGGACCTGTGAGATTATGAATGATGCGGACAAGCTGCACGCCATGCAGTGCCTGATGTCCCATTATACCGACAAAACCGGTGAAAAACCGGAGCTTCCTCCCGAGGCCCTGAAACGGGTGCGCATGTTCGCTCTGGAGGCGGAGGAACTGAGCTGCAAGGAACACCTGTGATGGAAACACTGCGCATCGAGTCCGCGCCGCTGGAGGGAATCACCACATGGATGTTCCGCAAAACGCATCAACAGATGTTTGGCGGGGTGGACCGGTACTTCACGCCTTTTTTCTCCCCCACGCCGGAGCGAAAGCTGACCGCAAAGGAGCTGCGCGACCTATCCCCGGAAAATAATATCGGCGTGTCTGTTGTCCCCCAGGTCATGGCGAAGCGGGCGGAGGACTTTCTCTGGGCGGCAGAGCAGGCGCGGGAGCTGGGCTTTGACGAGGTAAATCTAAACCTTGGCTGCCCCTCCGGCACGGTGACGGCAAAGGGCAAGGGTGCGGGGTTTCTCTTGCGTACGGAGGAGCTGGACGCGTTTTTTGCCGAGGTATTTGAAAGCGTCTGCCTGCCTGTTTCGGTGAAGACCCGCATCGGATACCATGACACTGCGGAATTTGGGCGGCTTTTGGAGATTTTCAACCGCTATCCCATCCGGGAGCTGATTATCCATCCCCGCCTGCGTGGGCAGTTTTATAAGGGAGAAGTGCATTTGGACGCGTTTGCCGATGCGCTTGCCGCCAGCCGTCTTCCCGTGACCTATAACGGCGATCTGGTGACACAGGAGGATGTGGCGGAATTTTCCCGTCGCTTTCCCACCGTAGACACGGCGATGATTGGCCGGGGAATCATTGCGGACCCGGCGCTGTCCCGCAAGCTTAGGGGCGGCCCGCCCGCCGGTCGGGAGGAAATCCGCACTTATGTCCAGACACTCTATGAGGGGTATCGGACGGCCTATGGCTATTCCGGCTTTGCGGCCCAGCGAATGAAAGAACTGTGGTTTTATCTCATCAACCTGTTTGAGGACGGAGACAAATACGCAAAAAAGCTGCGCCGGGTGGGCAACGCGGCGGAGTACGAGCATCTGGAAGCGGGGATTTTTCGGGACTTGGAGCTGTTGCCTCAGCCCCGCAAGCCTTTGGACGGAACAGGGCAGGGAAAAGTATAGCAAACGTGCAGATATGCGTGGAGAGCGCTTTCGGTACGCATGATTTTTCTCCTGCGGGGAAGACTTTTCCCGAGGTGATGCGAATGGATACCAATGAATTGCCCCTTGGCATGGGAATGGCGCTGGCGCAGGACGTGGGCGCCATGGAGCGGTTTTCCGCCTTGCCCGAGGCGGAGAAGCAATCCCTGATTAACGGTGCTCGGGCTGCCCGATCCAGTGCGGAGATGCGGGCATATCTGCAAACCACTCTACGGGGAGAATAGCACAAAGGCTCCTGCGAGCGTTTCGCCCGCAGGAGCCTTACTTTGTGCGGAAAGACCGGCGAAGGGTTAGGGTGTTTGTCCGTTGCAGTCGTTGCAACTGTCGCTGTGGTCACAGCGACCACAGCACCCGGCACAGCCGCCCTTATGCCGGTGCAGGAAACGGAGTGCCGCTCCCAGCCAAAGCGCCAGCGCCAGAAGAATCAAGCATTCCAGCATAAATCGTTCCTCCTTGGAAAATCTACAAAACGTTTTGCTTCAAAGCAGCAGCACCAGCCGGTAAACCACAAAGGCTGCCAGCCAGGCCACAGCACATTGGCCCACCGCCACCTCCGCCGCCTTCCAGATGGAACCAAGCTCTCGACGAATGGCGGAAATTGCCGCGACACAAGGTGTATAAAGCAATGTAAAGGTCAAAAAGCTGACAGCGGAAGCGGAAGTGAATAACCCGTCCAAGGCCCCGGCAACATTGCCCGCCGCCCCGGTGAGCACCCCCAGCGTGGAAACCACGGACTCTTTGGCGATAAAGCCGGTGACCAGCGCGGTGGATACCCGCCAGTCCGCAAAGCCCAGAGGGGCGAACAGGGGAGAGAGCATTGCCCCCGTCATAGCCAGCAGGCTGTTTGCGCTGTCGTCCACCACGTTCAACCGCGTGTCAAAGGTCTGGAGAAACCAGACAACAAGGGTGGCGATAAAAATGACGGTAAAGGCCCTTTCCAAAAAGTCCTTGGCCTTGTCCCAGCAAAGCCGCCCAACGCTTTGAAGCGAAGGAAAGCGGTAGTTCGGCAGTTCCATGACAAACGGAACGGGGTTGCCGCGAAACACCGTTCCATCCATAACCTTTGCCGCCAAAATGCCCGCCAGAATACCCATCAGATACAGCGAGGACATTACAAGCCCGCCTTTTCCCGGAAAAAAGGCGGCGGTAAATACCCCGTAAATGGGGATTTTTGCAGAGCAGCTCATGAAGGGGGTCAGCAGAATTGTCATCTGCCTGTCCCGCTCGGACGCAAGCGTCCGGGTGGCCATGATGGCGGGGACGGAGCAGCCAAAGCCCACCAGCATGGGCACGATGCTGCGGCCTGACAGGCCGATTTTCCGCAGAAGCTGATCCATGACAAAGGCCACCCGGGCCATGTACCCTGTGTCTTCCAGAATGGAGAGAAAGAAGAACAGCACCACGATGATGGGCAGGAAGGACAGTACGCTTCCCACTCCGGCAAACACCCCGTCAATCACCAGAGAGTGGATCACAGGATTCAGGTCGTACTGTGTCAGTGCCTGATCTGCAATGGAGGCCAGAGCACCAATGCCCTTTGCCAGAAGGTTTGAGAGGGAAGCGCCCACCACGTTAAAGGTGAGATAAAAAATAGACAGCATGACCCCCAAAAAAATGGGCAGCGCCCAAATCCGGTGGGTAAGCACCCGGTCAATCCGCTGGCTCCTTACGCGCTCGGCGGATTGGGAGGGCTTGACCACCGTATCCCGGCAGACTTGCTCAATAAACGCATACCGCATGTCGGCAAGCGCTGCGTTGCGGTCCATGCCGCGCTCTGTCTCCATTTCCGTGATGCTGTGCTCAATCAAATCCAGCTCGTTTTGATCCAGCTCCAGCCGCGCGGTGATGTCAGGGTCGTCCTCAATCAGTTTGGTAGCGGCGAAGCGGACAGAGATGCGGGCGGCCTGCGCATGGTCCTCAATCTGGTGGGCCACCGCGTGGATGCAGCGGTGGACGGGGCCGGGAGGGCAAAAATCCTTGATGGAGGGAAGCCTACGGCGCTTGGCGGTTAGCACCGCCGCGTCCACAAGCTCGCTGACGCCCTCGTTTTTTACGGCGGAAATGGGAATTACCGGGATGCCCAAAGCCTTTGATATGCCGGATACATTGATTGTGCCGCCATTTTTGCGCACCTCGTCCATCATGTTCAGTGCCAAAACCATGGGAACCTGCATTTCCATAAGCTGAAGCGTTAAGTACAAATTTCGCTCGATATTGGATGCATCCACAATATTGATGATGCAGTCTGGCCGTTCACCTAAAATGAAGTCCCGGGTGACAATTTCCTCCGGCGTGTAGGGCCGGATGGAATAGATGCCCGGCAAATCCACCACGGTGCAGTCCTTCTCAACACGGATGAACCCGGATTTCCGATCCACCGTCACGCCGGGGAAGTTTCCAACGTGCTGGTTGGAGCCGGTAAGCTGGTTGAACAGCGTTGTTTTTCCGCAGTTTTGATTTCCTGCCAAAGCAAAGATCATGGCACTGCCTCCACTTCGATGTTCCGCGCGTCCTCCCGCCGCAGGGACAGAGAGTACCCCCGCACCAGCAGTTCCATAGGGTCCCCCAGAGGGGCCACCCTCTGAATCTGCACCATGGTTTTCGGAATCAGCCCCATGTCCAGCAGGCGGCACCGCAGGGCGCCCTGCCCGCCCACGGCGGTAATGACGGCTCGCTGACCGATGGGTAAGGTGTCCAACTGCATCGTATACGCGCCCCTTCCACGTAATTCGGCCAAAAGTTAGAGAGTAGCAGTGTGGGAGCAGAGCAGAAAAATACTGCGGCCTGTAACATGAAATTCTACGAAGCTATTCTAAAAATACTACCATACTCTGTAAAAGAAGAAAGGGGATTTGCGCCCTCCTTTTCGCAGAAAAAGCGCGGGGGCCTATTGACCCCCGCGCCGGAAAAGGTTATGGAAAAACCATAAGACAATTGAGAAACAGCGTCAGTTCAATCCGCCGGATGAGCCGGTTTGCTTGATGCTGCACAGCGCTGCGCCGATGGCAGTTGCAAAGGTGGCGTTTTCGGGAATGATATAGTGGATGCCATAAAGCTTTTCAAACACCTGAAAGGATGGCTCGGCCTGATCCAGTGTGGTCATGGAGCCGGTGAGGATCACCGTGTCGGTTCCGCAGCTGCGGCAGGCCAGCACCGTCATGGTGCCGATGGCCTGAAGCACCAGATTCACCGCCCCGGCGGCAAGGTCTGCGTGGGAAGCGTCCTCGGACAGATTGCCGAAGTTGGCGGCGGTCATGTCCGGATGCAGGGTTTTGGCGGCCTCTGTGACAATATCCGCAATGCGCAAATCCACATGGGAAAGGTCGCCGCCAACGGCCAGCTTCTTAATCTGGCCGAACCGCTCCACGCCCACCAGTTTGCGGCAAAGGCCGCCCAGCGTGCCGCCGCCGATGCCGCTGCCGCACAGGTGCTCCACGGTTCCGTCCTTTGCCCAGAGAAAGGCCGTGCCGGTGCCCATGGTGGCCACCACGCCCTCCGATTGCCCGGAGAGCGCCAGCGCCCCGGTGCCGCTGGCGGTAAATTCGTCCACCCGGCAGGTGGGGATGCCGTGGATATCCTCCTGCACATAGGAAGCGCCCACGCCGGTAAGCACAATCTGCTGCACATCATCCAGCCACATACGATTGCTGACAAGATAATTTCCTAGTGCCCCGAATAACGATGTAAGCTGGTCCTCCGCCCGGACGCGGAGCATGGATATCACGGTTCCACGCTCGTCCAGACCCACAACTTTTGTGGTGGAGCCGCCGATGTCGATCCCCAGAATCAGGCCCATGCCTCTGGCTCCTTTCAAATGCGGATGCCGCGCGCGGCCCTATATCCGCCATTTTAAAATATGCTTGTATCATAGGCGAGAAGTGAGGGAATGTCAATTCAAAGAGTCGACAAACTTTTTGAGGAAAATACGGAAAACATTGCTTTCCCTGGCAGGGAGCGCTATAATTAGTGCAATTACCTCCGTTTTGTGCGGAGTACGTTTGAGGTGCGATATGAGCGTCCGCAAGAAACTCAATATGTCCATGCTTTGCGACTTCTATGAGCTGACCATGGGAAACGGGTACTTTGAAACGGGCTTTCAGGACCGGATTACCTATTTCGACGTGTTTTTTCGTAGCGTGCCGGATCAGGGCGGCTTTGCTCTGGCGGCGGGATTGGATCAGGTGATCGAATACATCGAGGATCTGCATTTTTCAGAAGAAGACCTCCATTATCTCCGGGGACGGAACTTGTTTTCTGAGTCTTTTCTGAACTATTTGAAGAACTTCCGCTTCACCGGCGATTTGTACGCCATTCCGGAGGGAACTCCCGTTTTCCCACAGGAGCCGCTGATTACCGTGCGGGCCCCTGCCATTCAGGCACAGCTTATTGAGACGTTTTTACTGCTGGCCGTGAATCACCAGAGCTTGGTTGCCACCAAGGCAAACCGCATTGTCCGTGCCGCCAAGGGCCGCACGGTGCTGGAATTCGGCTCTCGCCGCGCACAGGGAACAGACGGCGCCATTACCGGCGCACGGGCCGCCTATATCGGTGGCTGCGAGGGAACGGCCTGTGCCATTGCCGACCAGATTTACGGCGTTCCTGCCGGTGGAACCATGGCGCATGCATGGGTGCAGATGTTTGACAGCCAGTATGAGGCGTTTCGGACCTACTGCCGACTTTATCCCAACAACGCAACGCTGCTGGTGGATACCTACAATACGCTCAAGTCCGGCGTGCCGGACGCAATCCGTGCCTTTAACGAGGTGCTGCGGCCCTTGGGCATTCAAAAATGCGGCATTCGTCTGGACTCCGGCGACATGGCGTATCTCACGCGGGAAGCCCGGAAAATGCTGGACGACGCGGGCTGGCCGGGCTGCGAAATTTCCGTGTCCAACGCGCTGGACGAATACCTGATTCAGGATTTGGTGCAGCAGGGGGCCAAGATCGACATGTTCGGTGTGGGCGAGCGATTGATTACCGCCCGCAGCGAGCCGGTGTTCGGCGGGGTGTACAAGCTGGCGGCGGTGGAGGACGACGCGGGGAACATCCTCCCCAAAATCAAGGTCAGCGAAAATGTCGCAAAGATTACGATTCCCCATTTTAAAAAGACCTATCGTCTGTATGACCGGGCCACCGGGAAGGCGGAGGCGGACTATATCTGTCTCCATGACGAGGTTCTGGACGATACAAAGCCTCTGGAGCTATTTGACCCGCTGACCACATGGAAGCGGAAAACCCTGACGAATTTTACCGCGCGGGAGTTGCAGGTGCCGATTTATCTTGGCGGAAAGCTGGTGTACCGCCAGCCGGAGCTGCGGGATATTCGGGCATACTGTGCCCAGCAGGTGGACACGCTGTGGGATGAGGTGAAGCGGTTCGACTATCCGCACAAATACTATGTGGATTTGTCCCGAAAGGTGTGGGACATTCAGCACGAGCTGCTGAAGCAAAGCAGGTAAGGCCGACAGAGGTTGGCATAGAGGTGGGCCGCGAAGGCGGGACGCCGGATAGACAGGAAGGGAGCGGTTTATGCGCCGGACAGAAGACAGACAGGTACGGAGCCAGAGAATTGAGCGGCGTATATCCGCTGTGTCCAGCATTGCCATGTGTGTGCTGACGGTGCTGGTGCAGATTGTGGTGACGCTGCTGCTGACACGGCTTTTGAAGCAGCATGCAAGCCTTGCCTACGCTTTTTTGGAGCTGATAGGCGTGGTAATGGCGATGAGCGTGTTTCTCCGCTCCGGAAGCCCCAGCTATAAGCTTAGCTGGCTGTGTCTGCTGCTGGTGCTGCCGGTATCCGGTATGCTGCTGTTCTTTTTGTGGGGCGGTACGCATCAGGCGAAAACCCTGAGTTTGAAAAAGGTTCCGCCGCCTGCCGAGCGGGAAAGCGCCCGCCGCCAGAGCGAGAACAACGTGGCAAGGCTCACCCGAAAGGATGCGGCCATGGGCCGCGTGGCGGCCTATCTCCAAAAGCGGGACTTTCTGCTCTACAACAAAACCTCCGCCAAATATTTTGGCGACGGCATGGAATTTTTTGAGGATTTGATTGCCCACATCCAGCAGGCGGAGACGTATATCTTTCTGGAGTATTTTATCATTGCCGAGGGAAAAATCTGGGATCGGATTTTGGAAGCATTGAAGGAACGGGCCGCGGCCGGTGTGGAAATTCATATCATTTTTGACGATTTTGGTAATCTCACCCGCTTCTCCGATGACATGATCCAGTCTATTCAGGACGCGGGCATTGAAATTCGGGACTTTAACCCGGTTCACCGCTATGTGAACCGCATTTACTTCAATTATCGCGATCACCGCAAAATCGCGGTGATTGATGGACACTGGGCCTACACCGGGGGCATTAATCTGGCGGATGAATATGGAAATCTGTTCGAGCGATTTGGCTGGTGGAAGGATTCCGCCGTCCGCATCGAGGGAGACGGGGCATGGGCTTTAGCGGCCCAATTCATCCAGATGTGGGAAATGATGTACGGCACGCTGCCCAACGAAGACGATTATTACCGGCCCCGGACAGAGGGGGCGGAGACAACCGGCTTCTGTCAGGCATTTACCGACGGGCCGCTGAACAATCCTGACAACCCCATGGAGGATACGTTCTTTCAGCTCATTTCTTCGGCTACCCGCTTTCTCTATATCACAACGCCTTACTATGCCGTGGAGGAATCCATGCAGCAGGCGCTGTGCATCGCGGCTGACTCCGGCGTGGACGTGCGGCTGATGGTGCCTGCCATTCCGGACAAAAAATACGCCTATATGGTGGCGGAAACCTATTGGGGCGAGCTTTTGCGTCATGGGGTGAAAATTTATAAATACACCCCCGGCTTTATCCATGCGAAAAGCGTGCTGGTGGACCGGAAAATGGCGCTGGTAGGCAGTCCGAATATGGACTACCGCTCCTTCCAGCTTCATTTTGAAAGCGCGGCCCTGTTCTACGATATGCCGGCAGTGGAGGAGCTTTTGGAGGATATGGACGCCGTGATGGCGGCAAGCACGCTTTACACCATGGAGGACTGGAAGAAGCGCTCGTGGCTTCGGCGAACCTTTGCGTCGCTTCTGAAGCTGGCCGCTATCTGGTTCTAAATTTCTGAATTTTAGTCTTTTAAAGACAAGTAGAACGACTTTACACATATTGGAGATAAAATTATGCCGAAGGACCTGACTCCCTGTGAAACTGCTGAGCGGAGCATTATTAAAAAGTACCGTAAAACACTTTGGAACCCCTTCATCGCGGCGGTGAAGCGGTATGAGCTGGTGGCGCCCGGAGACAAAATTGCCGTATGCATCTCCGGCGGGAAGGACTCTATGCTGCTGGCAAAGCTGATGCAGGAGCTTCGCCGCCACACCGACCGGCCCTTTGAGCTGACATTTATGGTGATGGACCCGGGCTACGCCCCGGAGAACCGGCGCCTGATCGAGGAGAACGCTGCTGCGCTGGAAATTCCCGTGACGATTTTTGACAGCGATATTTTTGACGTGACGGTGCAGGCAGACCGCAATCCCTGCTATTTGTGCGCGCGGATGCGCAGGGGCTTCCTTTATGCCAAGGCGCAGGAGCTGGGCTGTAACAAAATTGCCCTAGGGCACCATTTTTCCGACGTGGTGGAAACCACGCTGATGGGCCTGCTGTACGGCGCGCAGATTCAGGCCATGCCGCCTAAGCTGCACAGCAAGAACTTTTCGGGAATGGAGCTGATTCGCCCGCTCTACTGTGTCCACGAGGAGGATGTCATCTCCTGGAAAAATTACAACCATCTGCAATTTTTGCAATGCGCCTGCCGGTTTACGGAGGAGAGGGACGCGGCCGAGGATGGAGTTGGTCACAGCAAGCGTCAGGAAATGAAGGTTTTGCTTCGTGAGCTGAAAAAGACGAACCCCAATGTGGAGAAGTCCATCTTTGCCGCTATTCATGGCGTACAGTTGGACACCATGGTGGGTGTGAAGTCCCGGGGGAAAGAATATTCCTTTCTGGATTTGTATGACCAAAAATTGGGAGATTGACCGTAAAGACTGTAAAAGAGTAAAAACAGACCGCCGGTTGGCGCGGGGACGAATGTCCCTGCTGCCAACCGGCGGCTTTTTGTGTTATAAAGAGATTCTGGGGCACGAAAGGGTCAATCCTCAGGGTCCGGAGTCGGGCCGAAATACCCCTTGGGGTGGTTCGCATCGTCAAACAGGTGGTTATAGGCCATCATGCGGTAGCTGTTGTAAAGTCGCTCTTCCTTTTGGGAAAGCGCGCTTTCCTCCGTGTCGCCAAGAAGCGTGCCGTCGGCTTTTCCAAAGCCCACGGTGGAGTTTACAGGCAGCGTGTCCAGCAGTTTTTGGTGAAGCCGCTCATAACCGGTGGGCTGGATTCCTGCCAAATCCATGGTCAGCGTGCCCAGCAGATTTGCGCTGATGGTTACGTCCTCCTGTTCCGGGAGGTCATAGTTTGCCCAGATAAAAAATGGCGTCTCATACTGCTGAAACACTTCTGCCGCCGTGCGGTCGTCCAGCTTTTTTCCATACAGCTTCTCATAAAAATCATTTCCCAAGGGCGGCTGATGGTCACCGAACAACACAATCATCGTCCGCTCGTCAGACGCCTTGTAGTGCTCAATCAGCTCCCGGATAGCGTTGTCACTTTCCCGGATAAGGGAGAAATACTGGGCGGCCACGGCGGAAGAGCCTTTACTGGCCCCGTCCAGCTCCACAGCACGCTCCAAATTGTTCCAGCCCTGAGAGTAGCCGCTGTGGTTTTGCATAGTGACATTGAAGACAAACAGCGGGCCGTTTGTCTCGTCGGTAAGGCGGTAAAGCTGCTGATAGTCCGACGCATCGCTGATGTAATTTCTTATGTACTGGGGGTCTTTCACGTCTTCCTGATACATCTGCCGGTCAAACCCCATCCAGCGATAGACGGACGTCCGATTCCAGCCGGAAGAAAGGTAGGGATGGAAGGCCACGGAACGATATCCCAGCGAAGACATTTGCGACACCATGGAGGGCATTCCGTCGTAGCAGTAGAGTTGATAGGCCACGGTGGAGGAGGGGAGAAACGCCAGAGAGTCTCCCGTGAGGTACTCAAACTCCACGTTGGCGGTGCCGCCGCCGGTGACAGGAGAAATCATCTTACCCTTCACTGTGTTTTCCGTCAAAGAATGGAGAAAGGGCATGGGGTCTTCCGTCAGCTCCAGATTGGGAAAGCTGGCCTGCATATCCGCAAAGGACTCATTCATAATCACCAGCAGATTTTCCGGCGGTGCAGCGGACACTGTTCCGCTCACGGTGCCGGCAAAGGTTCCGCCGGCAATCTTTTGTGCCTCCTCCGCAGAATAGCCATCCGGCGCAGAGACAAAGCTGTATCGCAGGGCAGTCATGAAATTCAGCATAAAGCCGTTTTGCTGGGTCTTCCACTGCTGCGCCCAGATGCCGACGCTGGGGAGCAGCGGTGTGCAGAAAAAGGCGTACAGGAAGACAGCGGCGGCGGACAGAGAACTCAGGGCCGTAACCCGTCTCAGCTTTTGCCGCCCCTTGGCCTGCCTTGGAATCAGAACCAGCAACAAAAGGTATACCGCCAGAATGGCCGCCGCCCGCCAAACCGTTTTATCAGGCCTGAAATCATAGCCGGTGGCCACATTGGCGGCGGTACCCAGTGTCATCAAATCCACAGGAAAAATAATGCGTCCCCGGAACTTCAAAACATAGTGGTTTGCAACCCCCAGCAAAAAGCAGAAAACCGCGCCCGCGCCTGAGGCGGTCTTAAGCCTCCCGGTAAGCATCCGGCACACCCAGAAAATAAGATAGTACCAAAAGGCGGAAAAAAGAAGCTGGGTGGCATTCAGGGCCGTGAAGGGGTTGTTTTGGTTTAAATACTCCACGCACAGATACGCCACCCACGGCCCCAGCATAAAGAGAAGCCGTGCGGGGGTGCGGGGTTCATGCATCACCTTTTGAAGCCAAAGCCGCACACGGGAAATCTTTTTTTCAGGAGGGGCGGAAAGCTCCTCCGGGTTAGAAGGCTCGGTCTGAGGAAGCAAAGTTTCGTTGCTCAAGGGAAAACGCTCCTTTCAAAAGCGGGAGGCAGGCGACTTGCGCCGCCTGCCATGCCGGAAAAGCGCTTACTTGTGCAGAAGGGGGGACAGGGGCTTGTAAATCAAAAAGCACAGTGCCACGGTCAAAATCCCCTTCAGGAAGGTAAACGGCATGTTAAACGTAATAAGACATTCCAAAAGTCCGTTCACGGAGGGACGGATGGCCTGATACATACTCAAAATCACATCAATGGGCATGAACTTGGCGTAGACGGGATAAGTAAAATAATAGTTCAGAGGCACGGAAACGAGCGCCATGGCCACCGCGCCGATCAGCGAGCCGATCAATGCGCCCATGCGGCTTTTGTGCCGGCCGAATTGCTGATAGACAATGCCTGCGGTGCCTACAAAGACAGCGCCCATCATAAAGTTTGCCGCCTCGCCCACACCTCCGGTGGAGGTTTGCAGAAGGTGAAGGGCATTCTTGATGAAGCAGACCGCCACACCGTACCACGGGCCGAGACTGAAGGCGGCCAGCAGAGCGGGAAGCTCTGACACGTCCATCTTGACAAACGAGGGGATAAAGGGAACTGAGAAATCCAAGGTCATCAGGACAAGGGCAACGGTGCTGAGCATAGCGGTGACGGTGAGCCGGTGGGTGCGGGATTTTGCATGGGTACGGCCTGCTGAGGTTGTTTCGGGCTGGGACATAAAAAACACACTCCTTTAATTGTCTTGAAAACACCTTGAGTTGCGAGTCTTCCCAAGGTGAAACAAGCAACAAAGGAGTACGCCAAGGCGCAGCTCTGCCGCTATGATCTTCTTCCATCCAGACTATGCCTCTTATAAATATAGAGACTTCACTGTCGGTCCCGGAGTTGCACCGGGTCAGCGGACATCCAATGGATGCCCGGTCGCGGACTATACCGCCGGTGGGGAATCGCACCCCGCCCTGAAGACACGTATTCAGTTGTTTTCTGCCATCAGTATACGACGGCGGGGAAGAAAGTGCAAGAGGAAAATATGTCCGAAAAGAAAACTTTCGACTTTTTTTATGGTTTTGAAAATTGGACTTTACAAATAAGAACGCTTGTTCTATAATGGACAAAGACTGATTCGTATTGTGCAAAATAGAGTTCGGCGCAAAAAGCGCGGTTTGACGGAGAAAGTTCCTTTTTTAAAGGAGACGTAACGGAAGGAGGGGAGACTGCGAATGAGGGGAAGACAGTCGGCCTGCTGCTTTACGGGGCATCGGCCGAGCAAGCTGCCCTGGGGCTATGAGGAAAGTGACCCTCGCTGCGCGTCTTTGAAGCGGCGGCTTTTGGATGCGGTGGAGGCCGCTTATGCGGAAGGGTACGGCCATTTTCTATGCGGAATGGCACAGGGCTGTGATCTGTATGCCTGCGAGTGTGTGCTGGCGCTGAAAGAGCGGCACCCGGGGGTGACGATAGAGGCGGCGATTCCCTGTCCCTCTCAGGCGGATGCCTGGTCTGAGGCGGAGCAGGCGCGGTATCGGCGGCTGCTTGATCGGTGCGATTATGAGACGGTGGTTTCTGCCGCATACAGCCCAAGCTGCATGCAGCGGCGGGATAGATATATGGTGGACCATGCGGCATTGCTCATCGCCATGTTCGACGGCAGTCCCGGCGGCACCCGATATACCATAGAATACGCCATGCGGCGGGGGCTGGATGTGGTGGATTTACCGATTGTGGAGGAAACACGATGAAGGAACTGATTCTTTCTGCCCCGGCAAAGCTGAACCTGACGCTGGACATTCTTCGCCGCCGGGCAGACGGCTATCACGATTTGAAAATGGTCATGATTCCCGTGGAGCTGCAGGACACGCTGACAGTGAGCCTGCGGGCGGACGGTATGATTCTCGTCCGTGTTCCCGGAACAGATTTGCCAGAGGGAGAGGACAATCTGGCGGGCCGGGCCGCTAGGGTGTTTTTTAATGAAACCGGGGCTGCGCCCGGCGCGGAAATCACGATTGAAAAGCGTATTCCCGCGCAGGCGGGTATGGCTGGCGGCAGCGCCGACGCGGCGGCTGTTTTGCGCGCTTTGCGAACGCTGCTGCGCCCGGAACTGACGGATCGGGAACTGGAAGCGATGGGGGAGCGAGTTGGCAGCGATGTGCCCTACTGCGTCCGGGGAGGAACCGCCTTGGCTGAGGGGAGAGGAGAGCGGCTGACAAATTGGCCGCTCATGCCGCCCTGTCAAATCGTGGTGTGCAAACCGGAGTTTGGCCTGCCCACGCCGGAGCTGTTCGGACGTGTGCGTCTGGAAAAGCTGGGGACACATCCCGACCATAAGGCGATACATGCTGCCTTGCTTGGGAAAGATTTGAGGGCCGTGGCAAAATCAATGGTCAACGTGTTTGAAGAAGTGCTCACGCCTCAGGAAGGGGAGACAATTCGGGACATCAAGGCCCGACTGCTTCGCTTCGGCGCGGCAGGTGCTGTGATGACTGGGTCCGGGCCTACGGTGTTCGGCCTATTTGAGGATGTGGCGGCAGCGCAGAAGGCTTTTGACGCGCTGAGAGCAGTGTATCCCCAGACGTTTTTAACCCGACCAACACAGGAGGTATGAAATTTCGCGTTTCTGTCCAAACTTTTACAAACGGGCCGCTTGCCCGGTACATCATCCGCCTTGCGGCGAGAAGGTAAAAGGACGGAAACGGTATGGAGAATACGAAAGAACGGCGCGCCCGGCGGACGGGCCGCGTGCTGGAAATTGCACTGGGCATTGGCCTTGCGGCGGCGCTGGTGTGGGGGATATCCTCCCTTCACCGCCAGCAGGCGCTGGCGGACCGGGTGGTGCGGCTGCATATTCTTGCCAACTCTGATTCGGAGGAGGATCAGGCTTTGAAGCTGCTGGTTCGGGACCGGATTTTGGCAAGAGCCACGGAAATTTTGGAGGCGTCAGAGGATCGGACATCGGCTGAGAAGGCCCTGCGGGCCGCTTTGCCGGAGCTTCAAACGCTGGCGGCGGAGGAGATTGCCACACAGGGGTATACCTATCCCGTGACGGCGGAGTTGGAGGAAACCACCTTCCCCACTCGGGAATACGAGGATTTTACGCTTCCGGCGGGAGATTATCTTGCGCTGCGGGTGCTGATCGGCGAGGGCGCGGGACGCAATTGGTGGTGCGTGGTGTTTCCGCCGCTTTGCACCGCAACTACCACTAGTCTGGCCCAGACCGCCATGTCCGCGGGGTTGAGCGACGACGACGTGAAGCTCATCACCGAGGACGGGAGCGGCTATACCATTAAATTCAAGTCCATCGAGCTTTGGGAAGCGCTGAAGGAAAAGCTTTCCTGATGCGGCTTTGAAGCCAAGCGCTTAAAAAAGCCACAGGTTTGCGAGAAATCATGGATGCGCCGATTTTCAGAATACTGGTTAAAAGCATGAAATCCAAAAATTCCAATATACAAAAAAAGATACAAAAGGCTCCGCCGGAACAGCGTTCCGGCGGAGCCTTCACTGATATGGTAAACGATTCGCAACCGCGCAAGGGAGGAATCTACCGCGCGAAGTTAGAAGACGGCCTTACTGAAAAAGAACGATCCGCCCGCCGTAAGTGATACAGATAAATGGCAGGTAAGAAGCGCGCAGCAACGGCCCGGCTCAGTTGTCTTTCAGATGGAAGCGGTCCACCAGCTCTCGCAGCATCTGCGCCTGCGCGGACAGCTCCTCGCTGGAAGCGGCGGTTTCCTCTGCCGTGGCGCTGTTGGTCTGCACCACGCGGGAAATCTGCTCCACGCCCTGAGAAACCTGATCAATGGAGCGGGATTGTTCGTCCGACGCCTGGGCAATTTGGTCTACGGCCTGCGTGACGGACTTGATATCCTCCACCGTGGAGCGGAGGGAGGAGGCAGTTTCGTCTGCCAGAGCGCTGCCCCGCTGAACGGCTTCCGTAGATGCCTGAATCAGGTCGGCGGTTCCCTTTGCGGCCTCGGCGGATTTGGAGGCCAGATTTCGCACCTCGTCCGCCACCACCGCGAAGCCCTTGCCGGCTGAGCCTGCCCGGGCAGCCTCCACTGCGGCGTTCAGGGCCAGAATGTTGGTCTGGAATGCAATGTCGTCGATGGATTTGATGATGCGGCTGATCTGGACGGAGCGTTCGTTGATATCGCTCATGGCGGAAATCAACTGCTGCATCCGTTCGTTGCTCTCGGAGACGCGGGTTGCGGCAAGGTCTACATCGTTGCTGGTTTTGCGGGAAGCGGAGGCGTTTGCACGCACCTGCTGAGACAAATCCTCAATGGTGGCAGACAGCTCTTCCACAGCAGAGGCCTGCTCTGTGGCGCCCTGAGAAAGAGTCTGCGCCCCGGAGGAGAGCTGGTCCGCGCCCACGGAAACCTGATCGGACGCCTGATTAATCTGTGACAGGGTCTGGTTCAGGGAGACGGAGATGTTTTCAAGGGCCGCTTTGATGCTGGCAAAGTCACCCAGATACGCCCGCTTCAAAGTGAAGGTGAGGTTGCCGCCGGCAATCTCGTCCAGCACGGCGGAAATTTCGTCGATGTAGTCCACATAATCGTGAAGCTTCTCTGCGGTTTTCCCGAAGTTGGCGGTGAGTGTGCCGAATTCGTCGCCGGAGAGGTGATCCAGCTTAACGGTCAAATCGCCATCGGCCATGCGGCGGGCCGCAGCGTCCAGCTTTTTTACCGGCGTAATGACAATCAGGCGGCTCATAACAAAAATCATCACGGTAAGGACCACGATGGATACCAGAGCGATAGAGGAAAGCAGGGTGGTCAGGAAGGCCAAATCCTGCAAAATCTCCGCTTTGGGGACGTAAGAAACTGCAACCCAATTGCAGCCGGGCACCTGTTTCAGGTCCAGAGAAATTGTGTCGTCGCCGGAGCCAAAGGTTTGAAGGCCGAATACCCCGTCTGTAATCCACTGAGATACCTGCGTGTAAAGGGGATTGTCGGTAAGCTCGGAGAGAACCTGACCGGAAAGGGCATCGTCCCTGTGGCCGATAATCATATCGGTGTTGGCGTCCACCAGAAACGCACTGCCGGTCTGTTCAAGCTGCACCTGCTTTACAATGCCGGAAAGAGCGGTTAAGTAAATGTCGGCGGCGGCCACGCCCCGGACGCTTCCGTCCTGATTGTGAAGAGCGGAGGAGACACTGACCACGTTCATATTCGTGATAATGTCCAGATAGGCGGAGCCGAAAACAAAGCTGTCGGATTTTAAACCCTCCTGATACCAAACTCTTTCCCGGGGCTCATAACTGGAATCGGGAACGAAGCTCTGGTGGAGAAAGGTACCGTCCGTGGTGGCGAAATAAAGGCCGTCGGGGAAATCGTCGTCGATACCGGCGATGTGACGAAGGTATGCTAGTTCATCCTCCGGCGACATGGACATGTATTCCAGCGTGTCACGCTGGGCGTCCAGCGTGGAGGTGACGCCGCTCATCCACGTCTGAACCATGCTGACCACGTTGTCGGTGTTGGCCTCCAGCAGGGAGTCTCCTCTTTCCAAAATGATTTTGGAGGCGGCAGACTGAATAATCACCAGAATTCCGATGATAACCACAGCAATAATGGGAATCAGGGTAATCAGCAGCTTTGCCTGAATGCCAAGACCTCTTTTGCGGCCGGCTTTGGAGCCGGTCAGGGAGGTGGAATTTACGGCTGCTGCTCTCTCTTTTACACGCTTCATAATTGTTCTTCATCCTTTCAAAATCGAGATGTGTGCAGGGCCGTATATGCGCTGCGAAACCTAATGCTTTAGCAATGCTTATTGTAAAAGTTTAGTTGAGCTATTATAGCAGTTTGGATTTGACAATACAAGACAGAAGAAAACATTTTCATAGAAGAAATTTAGTATATACAAAGAATTTTGTATGGTTATTTTTCACAAAAATAACCAATAAATTTGTATTTATCAACCTATAAAAACGCCTGTGGAGCCGATAAGGCTCCGCAGGCGTTTTATGCGATGAAATTGCGTACTAAAGGCCCAGATGCAGGCTGGAGACAAGGGACTCCATTTGTTCCTCAGGGGTGCTTTCAATCCGGAGCAGGAGCTTCTGCTTTTCCTGAGGAGTGCAGGCGTCGTAAATGCGGGCGGCATCCGGGTTGTTCCGCAGCAGCGCCCCAAAGGCCATGGCGGAAGAAATACCGTTGTCCATCATTATCACCTCAAGAAGAAGTATATCGCTTCCCGGAAAATTTATACCGCGGAAGAGGTGGGAGCCTTTCGGCGGGAAGGGTCTGCGCTATCCTGAGACAGGGGGAGACAAACGAAGAAACAGATCCTTGAAAAAATTTTGGATTTTTCTGTTGACAAAGCCGTTTTTCTTTGCTATACTGACAACTGTTCTGAGTGCTGCGGCCGCCACACAGCGTTGCAGGGCAAGGGATTCAGGGATTGAGATAAGCAGGATTTAAGAGATTGTGCAGCATCTTTGTTCTGTGGAAAAATCCAAGTTTATATTTGAATTTTCTACCACGTGGGGGATTAGCTCAGCTGGGAGAGCGCCTGACTGGCAGTCAGGAGGTCAGCGGTTCGATCCCGCTATTCTCCACCAAGAAAAGTCCTGAAACAGAACTGTTTCAGGACTTTTTCTTTTTAAAATTTTAAAATGAGGTCGCAGCGTGGTCGTAATCGCTGCCGATAGATGCCCGGTCTTCGCAAGGGGCCAGCTTAGCTATTTCCTGATGGCCGACGTATAGCGGAAACTGCGGGGGCAGTATTCATATGGCATTTCATCTCCTTTTTGCAAAACTGATTTTGTTGCGCCACAGATACGTAGAGTCTTTACAACAACAGCTCGATTTTATATTGCTCAGGCTCCCACTCAATTTTTTTCTGCCGTAAATCCACCAGTCCGTAACAGTCTGGCATCCGGCCTAAATGACCAGTCAAGCCCATACTCCTTACGAGCGATCAGCATACGACCAAAAGCTTGAGGATAGAAGGCATAGTATTGGGACTATCTCTCAAACTCCCGCAGCATCTTTTTTTCACGGGACGTGGGACAGACGATGTGGCCAATATGGTAAAAGCGCTCGTCATATATACGGCAATGCGGAATACGGTTGTCATTTAGGTAACCGGTACGGCGCGAACAGACCAACAGCCAGTCATTTCACATGACTGGCTGTCGGTTTTATATCCGGGGCTTATTTACCGAGAAGAGCATACAGCACTTGCGCAAACTGTGCGCGGGTGGTGGCGGATTCCGGCAGCAAAGCGCCGCTTTTGCCGGAGACAACGCCGGCCTCCACAAAGCAGGCCACGGCTTCCCGCGCGTAGGGTGCAAGATTGTCGCTGTCTGTAAAATCGGAGAGCGTCTTGCCGGAACTGCCCGCGGGGAGTTGGTCAAGCGCCTTGAGTGCGTTGTACAGCAGCGTAAACATCTGCTGGCGGGAAATCGCCTTTCCGGGCGCGAAGCGGTTGCCGCCCACACCATTGGTAATGCCAAGTTTTTTGGCCGCTGCGAGATAACCGGTATAGTACGCATCGCCCGCGTCGGAGAAATTGTCCGCGCCGCTTTCCTCCGCCGTGACCCCGTACGCCTTCAGCACCAGGGTGATGAACTGGCCGCGATTCAGGACTGCGCCGGGTCCAAAGGTCGTCGCCGTCGTGCCGCCGGTGATGCCCCGTGCGGCCAGATAGGTTACGGCGTCGGCGTACCATGCCGAGTCGGCCACGTCGATGAAGGCCACCTTGTTGTATCCCACGGCGTATTGCGAGAAATGCGTGGTGGTGAAGCTTACCGTGCCGCTGGCGGGGTCGTACCGCCCGCTGGTCACGGTTTCTAGATGATCGTCCGCGTTGATGTAGCTGACGATGACGGCGTTGGGATTTTCGCCCGCGCCAAGAGTATAGGGTACGGCGAGGGTCGCGCCGCCGCCGAACTGCGAAATGGTCTTGCCGCCGCTGGTGAGGGAGAATTCAAACACCGGGCGGCTGCCCACCAGAGCCTGCGCGGAGGCCGGAAGGGTCGAGGCATCCACCCTGGATGCCGAAACCGTCACGCTGCCGGAGGCCGCGCTGGAGATGGTGGCAAGGGCCGCCGCGTCGAAGGTGACGGAGGCCACGCCGCTGGAGACGGTCAGTCCGCCCACACCGCCGGAGACGAGGGCCTGCACAGCCTCCTGCGGGATGGTCGCCGCCGCGCTGGCTGCGCCGGGAGTGGCTCCGAGACTGATTGCCACCTTCGGCTTTTTGCCGCTCGCCTTGGCGGCTTCCTGTGCGGATTTCAGCGCGCCGGTGACCTGCCCGCTTGTGACCGATGCCGTGGCCGCGCCGTTTTTGACCGTGGGCGTCACGGTCGTCGTCGCCGTGGAGCCGGAGACAGCGGGCGCCGGGGTCGAGGCGCCGCCGCCGCCCCCGCTACCTCCACTGTCTGGCACCGGGGTAACCGGGGATGGCAGCACAGCGGTGCCGTTATAGGCTACGGTGGCCGTGCCGGAGAGGGTGGGCGTGACGTTATAGCCCTGAGTCGTGTCACCGAACAGTTGCACGGCGGTGTCTGCAACGGTGATGGATGAGCCAGACAGGGCATAGCTGTTGGGGCCCTTGGCGGTGGAGCGGACAGAACCGGAGGTGCTGATGACAAGCGGGCCATCGGTGGTGACAATCCCGTCGCAGAACGTGCTGCCGCTTCCCGTAAAGCCGGCGGTCACGCCGGCGCTGCCGGTAATGGAAACGCCGTTTTTTGCCCAAAGGCCGGAGGAAGCGTTTGCCCCTGCGGAGCCGGTGGAGGTAGCGACAACGGTGCCGCCGCTGATGGTAAGCTCGTTTCCGCAGTCGATGGCGCCAAGGTAGCCGGAGCCTCTGTAAGCGGCCGTGAGCGTGCCGCCGCTTCCGCTGACATTCAGGCTGCCGGTGCTGCTGATGGCGCTGTTGAAGCCGTCACTGCTGGTAACGGTGACGCTACCGGTGTAAACAAGCTTGGTCGGATACAGCGGGTTTTTAATGGCGATCGGCTCGCCGGTGTAGGCGCTGTCCAGGGTGAGGGTATATGTGTGCGCGTGCGCGTCCATGGTCCAGAGCCAGCCGTTGCCGGTCAGCGGGCTGACCAATGCGGTATAGTTGATCCCGCTAATCATCAGTCCAGGCTCATAGGTCCAGGCGTATTTAATGTCGATGTTCTCACTCGGCATGGTAAAAAAATAGGTAGCAGTACCATCTGTGGGATTGCGCTTAATAAGGTCTGGCAAGTTGCCCCAATAACCCCATACCCACCCTATTGTATAGTCTTTGCGATCGGGAACCTGGAGATAGACCTTGCTGCTTACCCCGTAAAGCCCTGGGCCCCAATTAAAGGCGGATTCCGCGCCGGTGGTTTCAGTATAGAGGGAATCGGAGACGGTATATGCGGTGTCGGGGCCGGTCGAATTATAGCAGTTGACCGTGCCGCCCGTTTGGGTGACCTGCCCCCGGATGTATTTGCCGTGGTCTGCCTTGGCGATGAGGGTCAGAGTTCCGCAGATGATGCGCACGGAACCGTAGGAAAACAGCCCGGCGGACAGCGGGCGTCCGTCTCCGGTGGTGACGAGATTAAGAATGCCGGTGGTGTCGATGGACACGGATTCCGCGCCATATATGCCGAAATAAGCCACGCCGTTGCCCGTTCCCTCCTCTTTCGCCGTGACAGCGGCGGAGTCCTCAATGGACACTGTGCCGTCGGACACAATCGCGCCCTCGTTCATCCTGACACCAAGGTCGCTGCCGCCGGAGACGGAGGCAGACACGGTGCCGCTGCGGATGGTCAGGCTCTCCATGGCATAAAGCGCGGCCTGGGCGCAGGTGCCGACGACGGCCGTTGTAAGTGTGCCACCGGAGCCGTTGATTTCCAGGTTTCCGCTGCAGAAGAGGGCCGTTTCATTGAGACTGCTGTCGGCGTTGGAATTCACGATGGATACATCGCCGCTGTAGACAAGCTTGACCGAGTCGGTTTCGGCGCATTCGATGGCGACCTTCGGCGCCGTGAAGCCGTTGGAGAGGGTCAGCAGACCTTCTTCGGCGTTCCAGCTCCAGTTTGTGCCGGAGTGGTTTGTTGAGAGGGGGTAGGGGGCGGTGCCTATCTTCAGCGTGCCCGTGGCCACGGGCAGCAGCACCGCTGTGTTTGTGCCGCTGTCCGCAACCTCCACGCTGGCATTATATTGTTTTCCGTTTGCCGTCAGGGTGACAGTCTGCGCGCCCGCAGGCAGGTAAAAGTACAGCTTGCCGTCCGCGTCGGCAGAGACGTCTTTGATGCCATAGTTAAACGGCTTGGTAATCCCTGTCACCACCGTATTCGCGGGTAGGCCGGTAAAGATGGTGAGGTAAACAGGAGCATCACTTGCATTTTTCAGCGTCTCCTGGGTGTCGATCGCGCCTTTGACCGTGCCGCCGTTAACGGTGACGCTAAGGTTCGTGTTGCCGGAGTCAATGGCTTTGTCGGCGGAGCTGACCGTGCCGCCGATGACGGAGACCACGAGTTGCGTGTTTTTAGCGTGAATGGCAGCGCCGGAGGTGGCGCTCACAGTGCCGCCGGAGACCACAACGGTCCCGCCGGACGTAATCGTGGGGGCGCTGCCCGCGCTTTTCACGACCCCGCCATTGACCGCAACCACCCAACCGTAACCATAACTGCCCGATTCTCCCATATCAATGGCCGTGCCGGTTTTGCTCTCCACGGTGCCGCCGGTGACCTCCAGTAAGGCATTGGAGAAGGAGGGTAAGAATACGACGGCTGTACGGCCCGCCCCCGCCCGCACCGTGCCGTCCTTAATTTTTATGGATTCGGCGGCGGTGGCATAAATTGCGCCGCCAAAAGGTTGGTCACCGTTTTCAGTTACCTCCACGGTGCCGCCGCTGACGGTAACAGAGGCGTTGTTATCATTCGTGTAGACGGCGGTTCCGGTCGTTGCGGAGACTGTTCCGCCACTGATCATAACCGTGCCCATGCTTCGGATGGCGTAGCCTCCAACCGCCCGCACCGTGCCGCCGCTGACCTTGACCGTGGCGGGGGTGCTGGTGCAGTATATGGCCTCGCCCATGCCGCCAGAGGCGTTGCCAAGCAGGGCAATTTCACCCGCCGATACCTCGAACGTGCCAAGGCCGGAAACGGTTATTAACCGACCGCTGGTTGACTCACCGTAGGCAGCGGCGGAGGTAAGGCTTGCCTTCCAGTCCACCGTGACGTCGGCGGGAATGTCCAGGTCCAGTTTTGCGGCCGCGCCGGTCACCGTGCCGGTAACGGTGACGGTGGAGCTGTCGCCTGAGATGGTTGCCGTTAGAGCGCCGCCCTGAGCAGTACCATAGCTTTCAATCGTCGTCTTTAATTCATCCGCCGTCACCGCCCTTGCGGGAATCACCGTCGCCGGCAGCAGGGCGAGGGAGAGTGCCAGCGCCGTCAGCACCGCGCCAAGTCTTCTGAGTCCTTGCTTCATATTTCTTCCTCCTCAAAATTATCCTCCTGCATGTTCAGCAGGGCCATGATTTCCATAAGCTCGATCTTGGGTCCGTCCCGCCAGTAGACGCTTTGACCGTCGGTGCCCGGCCGGGGCAGCAGCTCCAGTGCCTTGAGGCAATCGTAGCGGTGGTTTGCTTCCGGCAGACGCCGGGTGTCGAACAGGATCAGATGTCCGTTGCTCAACTCAATGTCCAACGTCTGGCCGTCCAAAATATCCACCCGGATGATGTGCGGCATAATCGTCACCTCCGTTCTCGCAGCTGCTCATTTTGGTATAATGAAAGCATAGCGGAAAAATATTTCTCTGTGCGAAAGGTTAAGAAATCTTTACCGTTTTTTAAAGAGCTTTTAACGCGGCTTTTTTGCCCGAAACCATGCTGGAACTGATGTGAAAACGGGGGAATGCGTTAAAAAACAGGAACACTAAATACGAAAAGAACGTGCGCCTGCTCCTGAATGTCTGAGCAGACGCGCGTTCTTCCGAAAGGTGCTATACGGCACATGGGGCCGTCCTTTATTTACTTCTATATGATGTCTTTGCGGCAGGTGAAGGCAGCCATGGACCTGACCGTATCCAGTTTCACGTCGGCATACAGCCCGGAAAGCCGCGCGCGCAGGCTTTCCGCAGTTTCATAGGGGGGCGTAAAAAACCCGCGCGGCTCGTAAAAGCGGCGAATCCAGCGGTCGGTGCGGGCAGTTTCGCCCCGGATGTAGAAGCAGCCGCAAAATACCCCGCCGGGTTTTAAGACCCGGAAGGTTTCCCGGAAAGCCGCGTCCTTGTCCGGAAAGGCGTGAAAGCCGTTTAAGGACAGAACAATGTCAAAGCTGCCGTCCTCAAAGGGCAGAGAACCCACGTCACCCTGCAAAAACCGGACGTTTGAAAGGCCAAACAGCCCTGCCCGCTTCTGGGCTGTTGCCATCATCTCAGCTGAGTAATCAAGACAGGTCACGTTTGCATTTGGCAGCGTCTTATATACCGGCATGGTCAGCACGCCGGTGCCTACGGGAACCTCCAGAAGCTTGCCGGAAAAGCTCTCCGGGATTCCGGCAAGCGCCAATTCCAGATAGCGGTTGTTTTCTGCCTTTCCCATATCCCAGACCAGACGGCAGACGGCCCTTCCGAACACCGTGGAGCATGTAATCATTCCGTCGTAAGCGTTTGCCTCTTTTCCAAGATTTTGATAGGCCTGACGGACCTCTTCGTGGGCCATAAAGCATTCCTCCTTATATTTTTCGCGCAATCAGGCAGCACAGGGGGCTGACCCCGCCGGGCAAAACCTTCCGCTCCAGCACGTCGAAGCCCTGCTTCTCCGTAAATTCTGATAAAGTGTCGGCGTTCCAGCGATGCAGCACCTTGAATCCGGCCAGATCCATGAGCTTTGCCCGAAGCCGGTTCCCGTTGTTTCCGGCCCAGACAAAGGTGGGGGCCAGCAAAAGGCCGCCGGGCTTCAAAACACGGTGGATTTCCGAAAGCGCCTTCTCCGGCTCCGGCATGATGTGCAGGGCGTTGGCAATCAAAACCGCGTCAAAGGAGCTGTCGGGATAGGGCAGAGCTGTGGCGTCCCGCACCGCAAAGGTGAGATTTGGCAGGGAAGCGCACTTTTGCGCCTCGGCAACCATTCTGTCGGAAAAGTCCGTGGCCTCCCAGCGTCTAACCTTGGATGCCAACCGAAAGGTCAATTGTCCGCTGCCGCAGGCCAGCTCCAGCACCGTCATATTGGAAGACAGATAGGGGAGACTGTGCTTGGCAATTTCACTGTACAGCGGTGCGGAGCTTTTCATAAACGGCGCGTATAACTTTGCCACCCGCTGCCAGAAACGAAGGTGGTTTGTGTCCGCTGTGTTCATGGTGTCCAGATGCATGGTGTTAACCTCCTTTTATAAGCGGAAAAGTGGGGTTAAAAGTGACTAACCGGGAGACGAAAAAAAGCCGCTTGCGGAAAACGGCTTTATGAAAACAACTGGCGGCAGGCGCCCCGCACCAATGTTTCCAGAACATCCGGGTACAGCGCCCCGATTTCATGCCGATGGGAAATGGTGAGCATCAACCCCCGCACCACGGAGGAAGCCAGCGCCATGCCGCCCTTCGGTGTAAGACCGGCAGATTCCAGCAGCTTGCGGATGTGCGTTTCGTCGCTGTGATAGTGGATTTTTTGGTAGTCCTGCGGTACCTTGCGAAGAAGATACGCGGCATCCCGCTCCACAAAAGCCATCATGCCGGAGCACTCCATAGCCTGGCAGGCGGACAGCAGCGCCTTGGACGCGCGGTCGGCAGGAGAGAGGTGGGCGTTTTTTGCAAGCACTGCCGCCGAGTCTCCATAAATTTCGGCGTGCATATCCTCCAGCACATCGAAAAATAGAAGCTCTTTAGAGACATAAAATTTGTAAAACGCGCCTTTGGAAATTCCCGCTGCCGCTGCCAGCGCGTCCACCGTGGTCCGGCGCACACCGGGGGACACGGCGCACTCTCGTGCTGCGCGCTGAAGCTTATTAAGGATAATGGCCTCTTCCTGTTGTGTAAAAGCTGCTGCCATCTCAATCACCATATGACCAAATTTGATATTACAGTCACACAATACGCTCTTCGGGTGGCGTTGTCAAGCCTTCTGTGCCAAACCGAATTCGGGGGTTCCCGCTTCATTTTGGATGGAAGGAAACCGGAAGCTCCGCGGTTGGTCTGTATTTCTTTTGCTGTGCCGCATATAAAAAAATTATAGTCAAATCGGGCTTGACTTTTTAGAGTAAAGTGATAACATTGTTATCAGTTTTGGTAAAGGTGTGCCGAAAAAATGAGTGTGAATTCACAGATGACCCGAACGCGCATTCTGGAATGCGCCAAACGGGAATTTATGGAGTGCGGCTATCAAAGCGCCAATATGCGCCGCATTGCGAACGCCGCAGACGTGACCACCGGGGCGATGTACAACCATTTTTCCAACAAGGCGGTTTTGTTTGACGCACTGGTTCAGGCTCCGGCGGAAGAGATGCTGGATCGGTTTCGCAAGATTCACACAGAGGTGAAGGCCGCCATTCCCAAGCTTACTTTTGTCCATATGAAAGAAACGGCAAATTCGGGAACGGATTGGATGCTGGAGTATGTGTACGCGCATTTCGAGGAGTTCCGGCTGATTTTCTGCCGTTCGGAAGGTACGCGCTGGGCCTCTTATCTGGAGGAGCTGATTGCCGTGGAGGAGCATGCCTATCGTATTTACTGCGACGCTTTCGGAAAAAGCGGGCGGCAAATCGGGGATATGTTTCTGCACATCAACGCTACCTCCGGTTTTCAATATCTGGTGGAGTGCGTCTCCCATGACCTGCCGTATGAACAGGCCGTTGCCGTGCTGGATAACGCCAAACGCTTCAGTATGTCCGGATGGGAGGAATTATTAAGGTAAGCGCCTTAATTTTTTGGATAAAAGTTAGATACAACTAACTACGCTGCAACAAATAACAGGAGGGTTTTATAATGTCCACACTTCATTCTCGCACAGATTCCGGCCGCCTGACCGGAAAAGATCTGATCAACACAGGTATTTATTCGGCAATCTATTTTGTGATAATTATGGCGCTTGCCATGACGGGCTACATTCCCATAATGATGCCGCTTTTATGCGTCATCGGACCAATTGTGGGTGGTATTCCATTTATGCTGTTTCTTACCAAGGTCAAAAAATTTGGTATGATTCTCATTATGAGCGCCATTATGGGCATTATGATGGCGCTGACGGGCATGGGCTTTTATGCGCTGCCGGTGGCACTCGTCTCCGGATTTATTGCAGAGCTTTTGTGGAAGCGGGCAAATTACAGCCGGGCGCGCAGTTCCGTTTTTGTCTGCGGCTTTTTCCATATTTGGCTTTGGGGTAACTTTATTCCCCTGTTTGCAAATCCTGATGGTTATTTTGCCACCCGCGCGGAGTTCGGACCGGACTATGAAGCGGCCCTGACTGCGCTGCTGCCGCCTTGGATGAACCCCGTGCTGCTGGGATGCTGCTTTGTTTTCGGCGTTGTGGGCGGACTGCTGGGCCGGGCCATGCTGAAAAAGCATTTTGTTAAGGCGGGGATTGCCTGATGGGCCATAGCATTTTCCAAACAAGCGGAAAGCCGAGGGGACTGAACCTGGATCCCCGTACAAAGCTTTTGATGCTGGTGACGGTGTCCACCCTTGTTTTGGGCGGACTGGGAGGAGACAGGCTACCGCTTCTGGTGCCGATTCTCTGCATTGCGGTGTTGGCGCTGCTTTTGGCGGCGGGGAAATACCGGGCGGCGGCAATTTATCTGGCGGTCTACGCAGCTGCCAATCTGGCGTCTGTGTTCCTTCTGCCGCGCCTGTCCGGATTTCCGTATTTTCTGGTGCTGGGCAGTGTGGGCATTTTCAGCCGGGTGATGCCGGGTGTGGCGCTGGGGGCGTATGTCGTTTCCACCACCACGGTCAGCGAGTTTACCGCCGCTATGCAGCGCATGCATATCAGTGAAAAAATCACGATTCCCATGTCCGTAATGTTCCGTTTTTTCCCGACGGTGGGCGAGGAGTTTTCCGCCATCAACGCCGCCATGCGGATGCGGGGCATCAGCCTTGGCGGTGGAAGCCCCGGGAAAATGCTGGAATACCGTTTGGTTCCACTTTTGACCTGCTCGGCGAAGATTGGCGAAGAGCTGTCGGCAGCGGCGCTGACCCGGGGGCTGGGGGGTGAAATCCGGCGCACCAACATCTGCCGCATCGGATTTGGAATGCAGGACATTGCGGTGATCGTCCTGTGCGGGGGCTGTTTTGCCGCCATTGGTCTGGCATATTTGGGCGTTTTTTAAGGAGCAACCATGATAGAGCTAAAACATACCAGCTTTCAATATGAACATGCCGATTCCGGCTCTCTGTGTGGAGTTAATCTGCACATTGAACGGGGAGAATGCGTGCTGCTTTGTGGCAGATCCGGCTGCGGAAAAACCACGCTCACACGGCTGATAAACGGCTTGATTCCCCACTATTACGAGGGGACGCTTTCTGGCAGCGTCCGGGTTGGGGACCTTGACGTGGCCGCATCCGAGCTGTATGACACGGCACGGCTGGTGGGCAGCGTGTTTCAAAACCCGCGCAGCCAGTTTTTCTGCGTGGATACCACCGGCGAGCTGGCCTTCGGGTGTGAAAATCTGGGTCTGCCACCCCAGGAGATTGAACGGCGGACAGCGCGTTCTGCCCGGGAAATGAGCGCGGAAAACTTGCTGGGACGAAGCATTTTTCAATTGTCCGGCGGAGAAAAGCAGAAAATCGCCTGCGCTTCTGTGTCCGCCATGGAGCCGGAGGTCCTTGTGCTGGACGAACCGACCTCGAATTTGGATATGCGGGCCATCGGGTATTTGAAAAGCACGATTCAACTGTGGAAGGCGCAGGGCAAAACGATTGTGATTGCGGAGCATCGGCTCCATTGGCTGACCGAGCTGTGCGATCGGGTGGTATATCTGCGGGATGGGCAGGTGGAATATGACCTGCCCATGACGGAGTTTCGCAGTTTTTCGCCGGAAAAGCTGAAAAGCCTTGGCCTGCGCGCCCTGTCGCTTGCCGATATTCGCTGCGAGGGGCGGCGGGCCTGCCCAAAGGAGTCGTTTGCGCTGAAAGACTTTCGCTATTGCTATCGGAGTGAGGCTCCGCTGGCGTTGGATATTGCCGGAATTGAGCTGCCACGGGGCGGCGTGATCGCGGTGGTGGGCGGCAATGGAGCGGGAAAGTCCACGCTGTCGCAATGCCTGTGCGGATTGAAGCGGGGCTTTGGCGGCGTGTGCGCCTGCGGCGAAAAATCTCACTCCCGCAGGCAGATGCTGAAAAAAAGCTATCTTGTTATGCAGGATGTGAATCACCAGCTTTTCTGCGAAAGCGTGGAGGAGGAGCTGCGGCTTGGCATGTCCGGGACCGATGAGACGGAGCTTTGGCGGGTGATGGATGCACTGGGGCTGAAAGACCTGCGGGAAAGACACCCACTGTCCCTGTCCGGCGGGCAGAAGCAGCGGGTGGCGATTGCCTCCGCGCTGCTGGCGGGGAAGGAGTTTTTGGTGTTTGACGAGCCTACCAGCGGGTTGGATTTTCACCATATGGAGAAAACCGCCGCGCTTTTGGGAGGCTTAGGCGGAAAGACCACCGTATTGATCGTTACCCACGATCCGGAGCTGATTGTCCGCTGCTGCGACTATGTGCTGCGGATGGAGCGGGGCCGGGCGGCAGAGCAGTATGCGCTGGACGAAGCGGGGCAGGAAAGACTGCGCCGCTATTTTGACCGAGAAGAAAGGACGGAGATTTTACATGGATGAGCAAAGTCAAACAAAGCGGGGGCCATTTTCCTATCTCTTTGAGTGGGCAGCGCCCTATAAGGGGCGATATGCGGCCTCGGTACTTACGGCGGTGCTGGAGGTGCTGTGCGCCATTGTTCCGTATTATGCCGTCAGCCGGATTGTCACACTGCTGATTGCAAAGGAGCAGGCAACAGCGTCCTACACCGTGTGGCTTGGCACGGCGGCGGCATTCTGGATTGCAAGCTATTTGCTTCATGCGGTGTCCACCACCATTTCCCACAAGGCCACCTTTACCGTCATTGCCGACGTGCGCAAGCGGATGTGCGAAAAGCTGGCGCGTATGTCCATGGGCAGGGTGATGGACCGTCCAAGCGGGGAGATCAAGAACCTGATTGTCGAGCGAGTGGACAGCATCGAGCCGACGCTGGCGCATCTGGTGCCCGAAATGACCAGCAAGCTTCTTGCCCCGGTGGTCATTCTCGTCTATATCCTCATTCTGGACTGGCGGGTGGGACTTTGGTCCCTTGCCACGCTGCCGGTAGGCCTTTTGGCCATGATGGGGATGATGGCAGGCTATCAGGGAAGATTCACCCGGTATGTCAATTCCGGAAAGCATCTCAACGCCGTCGCCGTGGAGTACATCAACGGCATTGAGGTGATCAAAACCTTCAGCCAGACCGCCAAGACCTATCAGAAATTTACCGACGCGGTTCATGATTCTGCCCACTCCGCCATCGACTGGATGCGGGATAGTCAGGTCTTTTTCTCCGCCGCCATGGTAATTATTCCATCGGTGCTGGTAAGCGTTCTGCCTGCCTGCGTGCTGTATTATTTACAGGGAACGCTGGCAGTGAACGACATTGTAATGATTGTGGTGCTCAGCTTCGGGATGATGACGCCCCTCATCGGCGCTATGAGCTATTCGGATGACCTTGGAAAAATCAGCACCATTGTGGGGGAGATCAACGAAATATTGGAGGAAGAAGAGCTGGGTCGCCCGGAAAAGGCGGCGGCGCTCAGTCGGTTTGATATTGAGGGCCGGGGCGTACGCTTTGCCTATCAGGATGTGGAGGTGCTCCACGGGGTGGACTTTACCTTCCGCGAGGGTACGGTAAACGCGCTGGTGGGGCCTTCTGGCAGCGGAAAAAGCACCATTGCCCGGCTGATTGCCTCCATGTGGGATGTCACCTACGGCAGCATTTCCATCGGAGGAACCGATATCCGGGAAATTCCATTAAAGCAGCTTAACAACATGATTGCCTATGTCTCGCAGGACAACTTCCTGTTTAACGAAACCGTGCGCGAGAACATCCGCAAGGGTCGCCCCGCTGCCACGGACGCGGAGGTGGAGAACTGCGCCCGCGCGGCGGGCTGCCACGACTTTATTATGCAGCTTGAAAACGGGTATGACACCGTGGCGGGCAGCGCGGGCGGACATCTTTCCGACGGGGAACGGCAGCGGCTTGCCATTGCAAGAGCCATGCTGAAGGATGCGCCCATTGTCATTCTGGACGAGGCCACCGCCTATACCGACCCGGAAAACGAGGCGGTGATTCAAAGCGCGGTTGCAAAGCTGGTGGAGGGCAAGACCCTGATCGTGGTGGCTCACCGCCTGTCCACCATCACGGATTCTGACCAGATTATGGTGGTAAACGGGGGCAAAATTGAAGCGGCGGGAACCCATGAGTCACTGCTGGCGGACTGCGGACTGTACCGTCGGCTATGGGAGACGCATATCGGCGCAAAAGACGCCTTGGAGGTGCGGTGATGTTTGGCTATATCAAAAAATTTCTTGATTTTGCGGGGGATCAGCGCAAGAAAATGATGGGAGCGCTGGTGTTTGGCTTTTTCCAGAGCTTTTTCAACGCGTTTTCCCTGCTGGCGGCCTCCTATGCGCTGGGGGCCATTCTGGACGGCAGTGCAAGTAAAAAAACCGCGTGGGTGTCCATGGGTATCGTGCTGGCGGGGATGCTGGGCGCGTATTTCTGCAACTGTTTTTCCATCCAGTTGGAAACCCGGGCCGGCTATACCACGGCGGCGGGCGCGCGCATCCGGCTTGCCGAACGTCTGCGCTATGCGCCCATGGGCTTTTTTAATCAGCGCAATCTGGGGCAGATTACAAATGTGGCTACCAATACCTGCGAAAGTCTTCAGGAGACGTTGACGCGATGCATGGTTTTGTCCGTGCAGGGGTTAATGACCACCACCGCGATTAATCTCATGCTGTTTATATTCGACTGGCGCATCGGCCTTGTGACGTTGGCGGGATTCCTGCTGTTCTTGCTGGTGAACAGCCGGATGCACAAAGCGGGTGAAGTGATGAGCGGACGCAAGCTGAAGTCTGTGGAGGGAGCTGTGGAGGCAATTCTCGAGTATGTGCAGGGCATTGCTGTCATCAAATCCTATAACTTGACTGGAAGTGCCAACAAAAGGGTGTCTGATGCCATTGACGAGGAAAACACCGTATCCTACCGTATGGAGCGGGCTTTTATTCCGCTGATGTCGCTGCAGGGAATGGTTGCGAAGCTTGCAGGGCTTGCCATCGTGGCGTGTTCCGTGGCGTTTTATCTGGACGGCTCTATGTCTTTGCAAAACGCGCTGATGATGTGCATTGCATCGGCCATGGTCTATAATGAACTGGCAAGCGGCGGAAATATGTCCGCCCTTATGCGCACGGCGGCGCTGGCCATCGACAACATCAACGCCACGCTGGATATGCCGGTGATGGATGAAGACGGCGTGGACATATCCCCGGAGAATACGAATATTGCGGTGGAAGGTGTGGGATTTTCTTATGACAAGCGAAAAATCATTGACGGCGTAAGCATCGATATTCCGCAGGGTTCCACACTTGCCATTGTGGGCGGTTCCGGCGGCGGAAAAACCACGCTGTGCAACCTGATTATCCGGTTCTGGGATGTGGATGAAGGCAGAATTACGCTGGGGGGCCGGGACGTGCGGGAATACACGCTGGACAGCTTGCTGCGCAACTATGGCATGGTGTTCCAGAATGTGTATCTGTTTAACGATACCATAGCCAATAACATCCGCTTTGGCAAGCCCAACGCAACCCTTGGCGAGGTGCGCGCGGCCGCGCGGCGTGCCTGCTGCGACGATTTTATCATGGCGCTGCCCCACGGCTATGACACGGTGATCGGAGAGGGCGGGGCCAGCATTTCCGGCGGAGAAAAGCAGCGTATTTCCATCGCCCGGGCGATCATCAAAGACAGTCCCATCATCATTCTTGATGAAGCCACCGCCAATGTGGACCCGGAAAACGAGTGGCTGCTTCAAGAGGCAATTGCAGAGCTTACAAAGTCCAAAACCGTCATCATGATTGCCCACCGGCTGAAAACCGTTCGCAACGCAGACCAAATTGTCGTCATAGAAAACGGGCGCATTGCCCAGCAGGGAACCCACAGCCAGCTGATGGAGCAGGGTGGGCGCTATGCCGACTTCATCGGCATGCGTGAACAGACCATCGGCTGGAAGCTGGGCCGAACAGCGACGCAGCCCACCGCATAAAGTGCGATTTATTTGCCGCATATCGGAAAGCGGCACACAATGACAAACAAAAAATATCGGCAGCTCCGGTTTAAGCCGGGAATGCGCTTCCACGGGGCAAAGGCGGATATAAACGCCCTGACAGTCCTGCTGCCAAAAGATAAGGCCGTCCGCTGTATGATGCGTCATACAGCGGACGGCCTTATCTTCCGGCGCACGCAGGAAAGCCGGTGAGCAGCAGTGGCATAGCGGGACTATCTCAGATGCAGATCCTGAAAAAATTCATCAAAGCTTTCCACATGATAAAGCTCTTTCAGGGCAAGCAGGACGCTGATTCTGATGTTATAGCGGCCCCGCTCCATTTGTGAAAGAACCTCCCGGCTGATGGATAGGCCCATCAGCTCAAGACTTGCGGCGACCTGCTCCTGAGAGAGTCGTGCGCGTTTTCGAAGTCGCTTTAAATTAATTCCAATGGAAATGTCCTGTTTAAGTTTCTCCGACATAAAAGCCCCCCTCCGGAAGTATTTAAAAATCATTTAAATACTTTTGTTGATTTTATCGTATTGTATATAATAAAATTGGAATGCATGCATTCCAAAATTAAGGAAAGCACACATCTAAAAAGAAAAGAGGAGAGTTAACAAAAGACAACGCGCCCTTGCGGCGCAATGAATTAACGGAAATGAATTTTAAAAAAGATAAGAGGGAAAGAATATATGGGCAAATGGTATAAAAATTTAAAAATTGCAACAAAGGTGACAGGTGGGTTTTTGATTGTAGCAATGATTGCGGGCATCATTGGGGCGATTGGAGTGTTCAATCTGGAGAGCGTGGATACATCCTATAAAACAGCCTATCAGGATTCGACGACCGCACTGGAGTGCCTTGAAAAAATCAGTTCCGGAAACCAAAAGGTCCGGGGCAACCTCTATAAGCTTCTGTTGGCGGATACGCAGCAGGAAAAGAAGGAGGTCCGCGCCCAGCTTTCTGAAATCGACGCGGAGATTGAGGCGGGGCTTGCGGATTACAGGGCCATACTGGTCAAATACGAAGCCTCTCAGGTTGAAGAAGAGCTGGCGCTGATTGCAGAAATGGAGTCAAAGCTTGAAGCATTCGGAAAAATACGGGATGCATTTGTAAACGGCCCCGGGATGGCAACTGACAACTGGATGGAAGGTTATTCTGTTTTGACAAACGAGGTATCCACATACCGGGAGGCCGTTGATGAGAGTATCAATGCCAGCATTGACTATAACAACGCATATATTCTTGAGCAGGTTGAGACGATGGACCGACAGGTTAGAACTATCGAGGTAATTATGATTGCCGCTGTTGCTATTGGCGTGGTGCTTGCGGTGCTGATTGGAATTTCCATTGCCCGCAGCTTGTCCCGGAGAATCCGGGTGGTTGTGGAAGCTACGGAAAAGCTGTCCAAGGGTGATCTTGACGTTCATATCGACGTAGATTCCAAAGACGAAATCGGCGTGCTGGCCGAGTCCTCCCGCAGAATGTCCGACACGCTGAAAGCCATCATCAGTGACCTTTCCCGGGGGCTGGAGGCTTTTGCAGGCGGAAATTTTGCACTGGACTCTCAGGCGGAAGACAGCTACGTAGGCGACTATCGTCCCATGCTGGATAATATTCGGAAGGTGCGGGATAAGCTCAGTGATACCCTCAGCAACATAGGCATTGCGGCAGAGCAGGTATCCACCGGCTCTGAACAGGTGTCTGCCGGAGCGCAGGCGCTGGCCAGCGGCTCCACAGAGCAGGCCGCCGCCGTAGAGGAGTTGGGGGCCACGGTGGAGCACATCTCGGATCAGGCCCGGGGAAATCTGGACATGGTAGATTCTGCTGCAAAGTCCATCCGGGAGTCTGACGAAGGCGTTGCCGCAGGAAACCGGCATATGGAGCAGCTTACGGAAGCCATGGCCGAGGTGGCCTCCGCATCCAGCCAGATTGCCAGCATCACCAAAGTCATTGAGGATATTGCTTTCCAGACCAATATTCTGGCGCTGAACGCCGCCATTGAGGCCGCCCGGGCAGGCAATGCGGGCAAGGGCTTTGCGGTGGTGGCGGACGAGGTGCGCACCCTTGCGGCAAAGTCTGCCGAGGCGGCCAAGCAGACGGCAGAGCTGATTGAAAACTCCGTGTCCACGGTTGCGCGGGGAACGGAGCTGACAAGTCAGACTGCCCAGATTCTCAAGGATGTGGACGCTGCGGCCCGGGGGGCCACGGAGAGCTTTGGAAAAATAGAGCAGTCCATCGCCGAGCAGACCGGGGCGATTGAGCAGATCAGGGAGGGGCTTTCTCAGATTTCCTCCGTGGTGCAGACCAACGCCGCCACGGCGGAAGAAAACTCCGCCACCAGTGAGGAGATGTCTGCGCAGGCCGTTGCCCTGCAGCAGGAGGTTCAGAAATTCAGGCTGTGGGAAGGCGGGGTGCAGAATCTGCGCGGAGAAAGCGACAGTGACGAAACCGGTGAAACGCAGTGGAGCGGGGCAAGGGAAACGCCCGGCACGCGCGTGGAACTGGCCTCTGGAAAATACTAACGCACAAAAAATTGCTGGATACACGCATGGTGTGTCCGCATGAGGGGAGGTAAATCCGTAGGATTTACCTCCCTCCTTATTTCCCGCGTCTTGTATACGTGGGAGGAATGCGGTGCGCTGCCCCATTGTTTCGCACTTCCTATCCCGGAGGTGAATATGATACTTATACAGGTATATTACCTTATCATGAAACAGGAAGTGTTAGCATGGCAATCAAGATCTTTATTGACCAGGGGCACAATCCCACGGGCTATCACAATACCGGCGCGTCCTGGTATGGGCTTGACGAGCAGGACGTTACGTATCAGGTGGGCATCTATCTGGCGGAAATGCTGAACAGCGACCCCCGCTTTGAAGCGCGCCTGTCCCGGCCAACGCCCGATACGGTGCTTGGCACCAACAACTCCACCAGTCTTGCAGAGCGGGTGCGCATGGCCAACGAGTGGCCCGCCAACTATTTTATCAGCATCCACGTCAACGCCAACCCGAATCCCGCCATCAATGGCACGGAGGTTTATATCTATCAGCTCTACACCCAGTCCAACTGGCTGGGAGAGGCTGTGCTGGACGGGATTGTGGAGGCTGTGGGCACAAAGCGCAACGGCGTGATTGCAAGGCCGTCCCTGTATGTTCTGCGCAGGACCAATATGCCCGCTATTTTGGTAGAAATGGCATATGTGTCCAATCCCTCCGACATGGAGAAGCTGCGGGATGACCAGTATCAGTTTGCGCAGGGCATTTATAACGGCATCATGCGGTATTTCGGCTTTGCCTCCTAAAGAGAGAAACTCCCCCTGCCATGTGCCGGCAGGGGGAGTTTTATATGCTTACAGAGCGGCCAAATCCTGCAAAAACCGATCCACAGCTTCCCGCGGGGTAGCCCATGAGGTCACAAGCCGAATGCCGGTCAGGCCGTTCCCTGCGGGGCCGTTGAACTCAAACTCATAGCCCTGCTCCAGACCCTTTACCACCGCGTCGGGAAAATTGGGAAAAATCTGATTGCTGGGGGAGTCGGACGCAAAGCCATAGCCCAGTGCCGCAATACCTTGGCGCAGAAGCTGCGCCATCTCGTTGGCGTGGCGGGCCAGATCAAAATACAGCCCGCCCTTAAGCAGAGCAGAGAACTGAATGCCCAGCAGGCGGCCCTTTGCCAGCATAGCCCCCCGCTGTTTCATATAGGCCCGGAAATCCGCCGATTTGCAGCCGCGGGAAATGACCACGGCCTCGCCAAACAGTGCGCCGTTTTTCGTGCCGCCGATGGTAAACACGTCGGTAAGAGCCGCCAGGTCGGGAAGCGTAAGGTCGCTGCCCGCAGCCGTTAGGGCAGAGCCAAGGCGTGCGCCGTCTAAAAACAGATACAGACCCCGCTCCCGGCAGATATCCCGCAGAGCGGAAAGCTCCGCTTTTGTGTAGACGGTGCCAACCTCGGTGGTGTCAGAAATGTAGACCAGCTTGGGATGGACCATATGCTCCGAGCCGTCGTGTCCGTCCAACACCTGCCGCACAAGCGCCGGGGTCAGCTTCCCGTCGGGAGAGGGGACGGTGCATACCTTGTGCCCGGTGACCTCCACCGCCCCTGTCTCGTGGGTGGAGACATGGCCAGTGTCTGCCGCAATCACTGCCTCAAAAGAGCGCAGCAGTGTGTGAATCACCAGCATATTTGCCTGCGTGCCGCCCACGAGAAAATGCACGTCGGCCTCCGGTGCGGCGCACAGCGTGCGAATCGTCTCTGCCGCCGCCGCGCAGCGGGAATCCAGGCCATAGCCCCGGGTCTGTTCTTCGTTTGTCTCGCTTAGGGCTTTCAGCACTGCGGGGTGCGCGCCCTCGCTGTAATCGTTGCGGAAACTGTACATAAAGTTCCTCTTTCTTTTGGGTTGGAGAACCTGCGCGAAGCCGGTCAATCCGTCTTATTTTCCATGATTCCAGACAAATGTATCCTTTAGGGGAATATCCATTGAAATCGCCTGCCGTTTCTGCTATCATACCTCTGGAAAGCAAAAAAATCAAGGATGAACGCCATCCCGCCATAGGGACGTATCCGAGAAAATCCGGCATTATGACGGGAACATTCTTTCCGTTTGATCCGTTTACAAGATGAGACTGCCGGCTGTGGCCGGAAAAATGAAAGGAACGTTACATTACCATGAAAAAGCTGTTACTTCCTCTTATGGCGGCATTTTTGCTGATGGGGCTGGCGGCCTGCGGCGAAACCGGGGACAAGCACCCCGATCTGACTGCCTATTACAACTCCATGGCTGAAACGCTGGGCTGGGACAACGAGAGCATGGCGGAAACGCCGGACGACGTGCTGGACATTTACTATCCGGGACTGAAAGACATTGAGACAAAGCAGTTTATTGCCCGCTCGGTGATGATTTCTGCCACAGCGGAGGAAATTGTTTTAATGGAGTGCAATTCTCCCGAGGACGCGCAGGCTGCCAAGGCCATCCTCCAGCAGCGGGTGGACGATCAGGTGGATGGGGGAGCGTGGTATCCCAGCACGATTGAGACATGGGAAAATGCACAGGTGTCCGTCAACGGAAGCTACGCCGCCCTGATTGTATCCGGACAGGATCAGGAGAAGCTGACCGAAGCTTATAACGCGCTGTTCGCGTCCTGAGCGGCAGCGCTGCCCGGCCGCGGTTTTTAAGCCGCGGCTTTTTCCTTGTATTATAGAAAGGAGGCGCCGCGTTGGTATTCAGCAGTCCTGTGTTTTTGTTCTTCTATCTTCCCGTTTCGCTGGCGCTGTACTTTGCCGTCCCGTTGAAGTGGCGGAATCTGGTCTTGCTTTCGGTAAGCCTGCTGTTTTACGGCTGGGGAGAGAGAAGTTACGTTCTTATCATGCTCCTTTCTACTGCCATTGACTATACCCATGGACTTCTGGTGGAAAAATACCGGCACGAGGATAAAAAGGCCCGGTGGTTCGTGGCGCAGTCCGTGATTTTCAATCTGCTGATACTGGGCTTTTTTAAGTACTACAATTTTATTGCCGCAAATCTCTCTCTGATTCCGGGCCTTGCCCTGCCGGACCTGAACGTGCATCTGCCCATCGGCGTGTCCTTCTACACGTTTCAGACCATGAGCTACACCATCGACGTATACCGCAAAGACGCGCCGGTGCAAAAGAATCTTGTGGCATTCGGAACCTTTGTCACCATGTTTCCGCAACTGATTGCCGGACCCATCGTAAAGTATAAGCAGGTGGCGCTGGAGCTGAATTCCCGCCACACCACAGCGGAGGGTTTTGCACGGGGCGCGCTTCGGTTTACCGTGGGTCTTGCCAAAAAAGTGCTTCTGGCAAACGCCGTGGGCGCGCTGTGGGAGACGCAGATGGCGGCCCAGTCCGCCGGGACGCTGACGGCGGCAGGGGGCTGGCTGGGTCTGGCGGCATTTTCCCTTCAGATTTATTTCGACTTTTCCGGGTATTCCGATATGGCCATCGGCCTTGGACAGATCTTTGGATTCAATTTCCCCGAAAACTTCGATCACCCATATCTTTCAAAATCCGTCACGGAGTTCTGGCGGCGGTGGCATATGTCTTTGACCGGGTGGTTCCGGGAGTATGTTTACATCCCCTTGGGCGGCAACCGGGGCGGAGAATGGAAAACGCTTAGAAACATCCTGATCGTCTGGACGCTGACAGGCATCTGGCACGGTGCAAGCTGGAATTTCCTTCTTTGGGGCGAGTATTTTGCCGCGTGGCTGATTTTGGAGAAATACGTGCTGGGGGAAGCGCTCAGCCGCGCGCCCGCAGCGATGCAGAGGATTTATACGTTGATGATCGCCGCCGTGGGGTGGGGTCTGTTTGCCATTGAGGATTTAAGTCGGTGCGCCGCGTATCTGAAAATCTGCTTTGGCGGCGGTATGCTGTGGAGCGCGGGAGACGGCTATCTTTTAAGAAGCTACGGCCTCACCCTCGTGATTCTGGTTCTTGCGTCCACCACGCTGGGTTTGCGCCTGTGGGCGCGGCTGCCGGAGCGAGTCAGACAAATTGCTGCGCCGCTGCTGATGCTGGCGGGGCTGACAATATGCACGGCGTACTTGGTGGACAACAGCTATAATCCGTTTTTGTATTTTCGCTTTTAAGGGGTGAGGACTTGACAAAGAAGTACGGAATTTTCCTTTCAGTCCTCTTCTGCGGATTTTTGTTTGGTATTGGAGCGCTGCATCTGGTACTGCCAGACCGGACACGGTCCGAGACGGAGAACCGGACGCTGGAAAAGCGCCCGAACCTTACTGTGGTAAGCGTTGCGGACGGAACGTTTATGACGGATGCGGAGGACTATATCGCCGACCAGTTTCCGGGGCGGGATGGCTGGACAGGCATGAAAGCCCGGGCGGAGCAGCTTTTGGGTAAGTCGGAATTCCGGGGCGTGTACCTGTGCGGGGACACGCTGATTAACCGGGGAGATGAGCCAGGGGAGCAGGCGGAAAAAAATCTTGGCTATGTCTCCAAATTGGCAGAGACGGCGGAGGTTCCAGTGTATCTGGGGCTGATTCCCACCGCTTCGGAAATTTGGGGAGACAGACTGCCCGCAGGTGCGCCGGTTCCAAATCAGAGCGCGTTTATCCAAAAGGCGCTGGAGGAAACAGGCGTTTCCGGGGTGGATTATCTCTCCACGCTTCAAGACAGGGCGGGGGAGAAGCTCTACTACCGCACGGACCATCACTGGACCAGTTTGGGCGCGTATTATGGCTACGCCGCCCTGTGCAATGCTTTAGATGAAACGCCTGTAAGTATTGATTCCTTTACACCTGAAACTGTGACCCGCGACTTCAATGGAACGCTTTATTCTACCTCCGGCGTCCACTGGCTGTCGCCGGACACCATGGAGTATTACGTCCCGGAGGAGAGCGTGACAGTGACCGTTCCGCAGGAGGGCGGAGAAGAGAACCTGCCTCTGTACGACCGCTCATATTTTGCAAAGAAGGACAAATATTCCTCATTTTTGGGAGGAAACCGGCCGGTGTGCATTGTCAAAAATCCAAACGCCGCCACGGATCGGAAAATTCTTTTAATTCGGGACTCTTATGCCGACGCTATGGCTCCGTTTCTGTCGCAGACCTTTGCGGAGATTCATCTGCTGGATCTGCGGTATTACCGTCTGTCCCCGGCGGAGTATGCCCGGGAAAACGGGGTGGACAGTATTGTGGTAAGTTACAGCGTACAGAATTTCGTAACGGACAAAAATCTCGTGTTTTTGAGTCGCTGAAAAGGGAAGGCGGCACGGTATACCGCGCCAAAGCCGGTCTTTATCAGCTTGAAGAACGCTTCATCAACATCTGAAGAAAAAGAACGGGCTTAAGAAATTTTTTTCTCAAGCCCGTTCCGTTATTCGTTTATTTTTCGCTTTTTTCATCCTGCCCGTCAGAGAGAAGCAGGTTCACAATCTGGCCGTACAGCCGCTCCGGGCTTTGGCGAAAGCGCTTTTCAACCGCCTTGGCCATGTCCTCCCGCACCATCATCAATTCCATATCCATAATGCTGCCCATATCGTCGGACAGAGACAGAGCCACCGTCCAGGTTCCGTTGGGCCGCTGCACAGAGGTGGCCTGCACCTGACTTTTGCGCCGCAGACGACGGTTGTAGTCTGCCAGATTCCTGTCGCACCGCAGGCGCACAGAATAGGGAAGGTTGGACTCGCAAATTTCGCTGTTCCGCTGCCCCTTCTCAGTAATGGAGTAAAGACCATCCTTTGAAAGTGTTAAGTGTTCTGTCTTTACAAGGTCTGCAAGACAATCGGAAAAATCAAAATAATCGATGGCATCGTCGCACAGCGTCAGCTCCAGCACCGCGTCAAAGGGCACAGGCTCGATGACCCGGGCGGCGATGTATAAAATCAAAAATTTAATTTCCAAATGATCGTGAATAAAGCCGTGTCCGGCCATGGGGCCACCTCCCTGCGCCAATGGGGCGTTGTTGATTACGACCTATTATAGCCGTTTCCTACCGGTTTGTACAGAGTAAACCTGCAAAATGACTTGACGGAGCGGCTTCGGGGTGGGATGATAGGAAAAAAGCTGACGAAAGGCGGCATGCTTATTGAAACGATTTTTTTCGCTCCTGTGCACGGCTTTGGCCGTAATCAGCCTTTCCGCCTGCGGGGGAAAAGAACCTCCCGCTCCGGCAGCGTCGTCTGCGGCCGTCTCCGTCCAGGCGCCTGAGGTGATTGAAGTTCCGGCGCCCTACGTCCCCTCCGGCACCAACCCTCTTACGGGGCTTCCCATGGAGCCGGAGTATGAAAACCTGCGGCCTGTGGCGGTGATGCTGAACAATCTCAAGGCGGCCCAGCCACAGCTTGGGCCGTCGCTTGCGGACGTTATTTACGAGGTTACCGCTGAGGGCGGCATTACCCGGATGCTGGCCCTTTACCAGACGCTGGAGGGAGCGCAGGTGGGGGAGCTTGGCAGCGTCCGTTCCAGCCGCCCCTATTACATTGAGCTGGCGCTGGGCCACGACGCACTGTACGTCCACGCCGGGGGCAGTCCGGAGGCGTATTCGCTTCTGTCCGAATGGAAGGTGGACAGAATGGACGGGGTCAACGGGGGATCTGACGCCGAAATTTTCTGGCGGGACAAGGACCGGAAAAAATCCATGGGCTATGAGCACAGCCTGATTACCTCCGGAGAGAATATTCTTGCATATCTGGACAAAGGCCGCTTTTCAACGGAGCATAAGCCCGGCTATACTTACGGTCAGAAATTTGTGGACGACGCAACGCCCCTCAACGGCGAACCGGCGGAGCATGTCCGGGTAAAGTTCTCGGCTTACAAAACCGGGGTCTTTGAATATGACGCGCAAAGCCGCAAATACCTTGCGGAGCAGTATGACGCGCCGTATATGGACGGGGACACAGGGGAGCAGATGGCAGTGACAAACCTGCTGGTGCTGGAGACAAGTATCTCCGTGATTTCCGGAGATTCCTACGGGCGGATGAAGGTGAAAACCACCGGCGAGGGAGACGGCGCATATTTCTGCGGAGGGAAGACCATTCCCATCCGCTGGAGCAGAGCGAATCGGAACAGTCCTTTTGCCTATACAACGCAGGGCGGAACGCCGCTGAATTTGGAGCGGGGAAACAGCTATGTGTGTATCATCAGTCCGAAAACCGGGGCCGTGGAGGCTTCGTAACCGCAGAATCATCCGCATTGTGAGGTGAGGCCATGTATTTCCGGCACATTCGAGAGCTGAGAGAGGACCGCGACCTTACCCAAACAGCTGTCGCGGCGTATCTGAATATGCACCGCAGCGTCTACCGGCGCTATGAGAGCGGGGAACGGGAAATCCCCGTCTGGGCGGTAATGGCGCTGGCGGAGCTTTATCGCGTCAGCACGGACTATTTGCTGGGACGACCCGACCGTCCCTTGCCCCCCGGGAAGAAATGAGGAAGCTGGCGACGTGGGCGGCCTCCTTTGCCGCGGGAATTTTTCTGGCGCAGGTTCTTCTGCCAAGCCGCTTGCTGCTGGCCTTTTCGGCGGTGGCTCTGGGCCTGGGCGTTTTGGCGCTGTTTCTGCGGGAGCCGTCTCGGTATCGGGCGGTATTGATCTGCACCGCCCTCTCCTTTGCGCTGGGATACAATTGGGCGTTTGCGCTGCTGGTACAGGCTCCGGCAGAAGCGCAGGCGGAGCGGGAGCTGGCAAATGTGACCATGACTTTAATGGAGTATCCAAGCGCAACAGCTTACGGGGCAAAGGTCACGGTGCGCCCGAACATTGTGGGCCTGCGGGGCGTGCGGGCTGTGTATTACGGGGATGCGTCGCTGCTGGAACTGGTTCCGGGACAGACGGTGACAGATGACCTTCGGCTGAAAAGCGCTGCCAAAATACAGGACGATGAGGTGACGACTTTCACCTCCCGGGGCGTATTCCTTCTGGCCTATGGCAGGGGGGTGGCTGCATACGGCGACGGAAGCGCGTCCTCGCCCCGATGGTGGCCTGTCCGGATGGGACAGGCCATGCGGGAGAACATTGCGAAGCTGTATCCCGGCGAAGCGGCGGGCTTTATGACTGCCATCCTCACGGGTGACACCACACTTTTGAGCGAAGCCGCGGGGACGAATTTGAGCGAGGCAGGCATCTACCACATCATGGCGGTGTCCGGTTTACACTGCTCCTTTCTGGCGGCTATGACGCTGGCCCTGATTGGAAAAAAGCATCGCCGGACGGCGGCATGCGTGGCGATTCCGGTTCTGATATTCTATGCGCTGCTCACGGGGGCGCGGCCCTCGGTGGTGCGCTCCTGCGTGATGCTGTCGCTGCTGCTGATTGCCCCCGCCAGCGGCCGGGAGGGGGATTCGCCCACAGCCCTGAGCTTTGCCCTATTGTTGATTTTACTCCAAAACCCCTTTGCCGCAGCGTCCATCGGGCTTCAGCTCTCCTTTGGCGCGGTGGCGGGTATGCTGTGGCTGACGCCGGGGCTGAACCGCTTTTTGCTGGGTGACAGGAAACGAAGCCGGATGGTTCAGGCAGTTTCCACCAGCTGTTCCGCCACCTGCGGCTCGTTGGTGTTCACGCTGCCCCTGTCGGCGTATTACTTTAATCTTCTGGTGCTCGTCTCACCCCTTTCAAACCTCCTGTGCCTGTGGGCGGTGAGCGTGATTTTTGGCGTGGGTTTGATTTCTGTCCTGTTGTCATTTGCGTGGATGGCGCCCGCCGTGCTTCTGGCGCTGATTCCAAGGGGACTGATCTCCTATGTGCTGACGGTGGTGGAGGTTCTTTCAAAAGTCCCGTATCACGCGCTGTATTACACCAACCCGTTTTTGAAATACTGGCTGGTATACTTTTACGTTCTGTTTGGCACGGCGTATCTGGGAAAAATCAAGTCCCGCCGCAAATATGCGGTGGCGGCAGTGCTGGCGGCGTTGTCTCTGGCGGTGACGGTAAAATCCGGCCGACTGTTTTTTTCATGGGGCACGCTGAACATCGTGGCGGTGGATGTGGGGCAGGGGAGCTGCACGGCCATGGCCTCCGGCGGACAGTTTGCCCTGATGGACTGCGGCTCTTCGGGAAGCTTTAAGGGTGCGGGCGGAGATGCCGCCGACCAGCTTCTAAGTATGGGCTGCGAAAGACTTGACTATCTGGTGCTGAGCCATTATGATTACGACCATGTTTCCGGCGTGGAGGACCTGATGACCCGCCTGCGGGTGGGGACGGTTCTGCTGCCGGACAAATGGGACGACGCGGGATTGCGGGAATGGGTAATGGAGACGGCAAAAGACCACGGCGCGGTGGTGGAGCTGGTGACAGAGAAGCGCACGCTAAGCATTGGAAACAGCGTGCTGACGGTTTATCCGCCTGTGGGCACCGGCGGCGACAACGACAGCGGCCTTGCCCTGCTGTGTACCGCCGGGGACTTTGATTTGCTCATCACCGGCGACATGGACGCCCGGACGGAGGAAAAGCTTCTTGCCGCCTACCCGCTGCCGGATATTGAGGCACTGATTGTGGGCCACCACGGCTCCAAATACTCCACGGGAGAGGAGCTGCTGGCGGCGCTTAGCCCGGAAATCGGCGTAGTCAGCGCGGGAAGGAACAGCTATGGCCATCCGTCGGACGAGTCGCTGCGCCGTTTGGCAAAGGCAGGGGCAACCGTTTATCGGACGGATCGTCAGGGGAACATTCATATTTCTGTAAAGTGAGAGAGGTTGACATGGCTTATCAAACCACAAAACCGAGAGAGAATAAGGCGTTTCAAAAGCTGAAGGAGGATTTGTCCGCCGGGACGGTGGGCAGCGTTTATATCTTCTACGGAGAGGAGGCGTACCTCCGGGAATACTATTTGGGAGAGCTGCGCAAAAAGCTGATTCCTCAGGGCTTTGAGGAGTTCAACTATCACCGGCTGGAGGGAAAGGAGCTGACAGTGCAGGCCCTTTCCGAAATGGCGGAGGCCATGCCCATGATGACGGAGCGGACGCTGCTTCAGGTGAGCGATTTTGACATCTTCAAGCTGGGCGAGGATCAGAGGGAGCGGCTGATTTCCTTTTTGGAGGATGTGCCGGCTTATTGCTGTGTCGTGTTTTCCTATGATACCATGGACTATAAGCCCAACAAGACAATGAAAAAGCTGTGCGCCGCCCTTGCGGAGCACGCCCGGGCGGTGGAGTTCCGTCAGGCGGAGAGCAGCGATTTAACGGCATGGATTGCCCGGCGGTTCCGGGCGCTTGGCAAGGAAATTGACCGGCAGACTGCGGAGTATCTTATTTTCCTCTGCGGGCCGCTGATGACGGGATTGGTGCCGGAAATTGCCAAAATCGGCGCTTACGCAAGAGGGAAGACCGTCACGGAGAAGGACATCGACGCAGTGGCCGACCCGGTGCTTTCGGCGGAAGTATTCAAGCTGTCCGACGCGGTGCTGGCGGGAAATTACGACGAGGCGGCGCGGATATTGGGGGATCTTTTGAAAATGCAGACAGAGCCGATTTTGATTCTTGGAATGCTGGGGGCGCAGCTTCGGCGGATTTACACTGCCAGACTTTCTCTGGACAGCGGGAAGGACAAATACTGGCTGATGAGCCTGTGGGGCTACAAGTCGGATTATCCGGTGCGCCTGCTGCTGTCCGCTGCGAAGAAAACCACTGCCGGCTGGTGTGCCCGGGCGGTAAAAGAGTGTCAGGTGCTGGACAGGCGGATGAAGAGTGAAAAGGGCGTGGACAGCGCGGGCGAGCTGAAGCTGCTTTTGGTGCGTTTGGGAGCGCAGAAACGATGAGAAAAGTGCGGGAAGTGATTGTGGTGGAGGGGCGATACGACAAGAATACCCTCCGCCAGACGGTGGATGCCGCCGTGTTCCCCGTGGGCGGCTTTGCCGTGTTCAACGACAAAGAGCAGCTTGCGCTCCTCCGCCGCCTTGCGGAGGAGCGGGGGCTGATCGTATTGACGGACAGCGACGGCGCGGGGTTTGTCATCCGCAATTATCTCAAGGGCGCGCTGCCGAAGGACCGGGTGAAGCAGGCGTATATTCCGGATTTGTACGGCAAGGAACGCCGTAAGCGCAAGGCCGGAAAAGAGGGGAAGCTGGGCGTGGAAGGAATGCGCCCGGAGGTACTTTTGGACGTACTGGAGCGGGCAGGCGCCACCTTTGAAGGGGAAGACGCTCCGACGCTTAAAGGAAAGCCACTGACCAAGGCCGATCTCTACGGGCTGGGTCTTACCGGCGGGCAGGACAGCGCGGAGAAGCGCCGGGTGCTGCTGCGGCGGCTGGCGCTGCCGGAGCACATGTCCGTTTCTGCCATGCTGGAGGCGATGAATCTGCTGTATGGCAGGGAAGAGCTGCTGAACCTTTTGAATACGGAGCAGTGTCCGTAAGAATCAGAAAGTGAAAAAAACAAATGATTTAAATTCCATATTTAGGTAATTTACACAAAAACAGATGTTTCATATTTGCACATTTTTTACATTCAGACAATGATGTCCCATAATTCGACAAAATTCGACAAAAAGGCATGATAGAATAACTGGTGTATCGAATTCCATCCGGCGTATTTTGGGAGCGGGGCTGGGTTTTCACTGGCGGTTTGTCAAAAATGGGAGGGATCGCGGTTGCGCAGGGTGTTTATCGGGGAGACTGAGGTACTGGGAGAAACAACGTTTTATTACCTGTTGGATGGTACGGACAAGCTTTCGGGCAGTTATGGAGTGGAGATTGTTCGGGGAGAAGAGCGGAGCCGCATACATGGATTGGCGGTATCCGGCGACCGGGTGTGGCGGCTGGCAGAGCTGCTGCTTCGCTGCGCCGTAACGCCGGTGACGCTGCGGGATGTGACGGAGGATTGGCTGGTTTGCTGACGAGAAAGCGGGCGTGCCCGGATGCGGCAAAATCGGCATCTTTTTCTGCCGATTCCTTGAACGGAGCGTTCCTCTTGCTTTTTCCGGGCGGAGTTTGTATAATAGACTCCTGATTATGGATCAAAGCAGAAGAGCGCCACAGGAAGGAAGGAAACGCAACATGGCAGAGGATCGTAAAATTCCGGAGACGGAGACGCCGGAGAGCCGCAATTTCATCCAGACGTTTATCGAGGAGGACATCGCCCCGGGCGGGCAGTACGCCGGGATGACGGTTCACACCCGCTTTCCACCCGAGCCTAACGGGTATCTGCACATTGGCCACTGCAAGGCGCTGACCATTGACTTTGGAATGGCGGAAAAATACGGCGGTCTGTGCAATCTGCGGATGGATGATACGAATCCAACCAAAGAGGACGAGGAATATGTGGACGCCATCAAAGCAGACATCCACTGGCTGGGCTTTGACTGGGGCGACCGCTTTTTCTATGGGTCCGACTATTTTGAAGAGGATTACCGGCAGGCGCAGGGCCTTATCAAAAAGGGTCTGGCCTATGTCTGCGAGTTAAGCCCCGATGATTTTCGCAAATATCGGGGCGAAATCGGTGTGCCCGCACGCAGTCCCTGGCGGGACAGGCCTGTGCAGGAGAGTCTTGATTTATTTGAGCGGATGCGCGGCGGCGAGTTTGAAAATGGACGCATGACCCTGCGGGCCAAGATTGACCTTGCCAGCGGCAATTTCAATATGCGCGACCCGGTGATTTACCGCATCAACCACATGCATCATCATCGGCAGGGAGATAAATGGTGCATTTATCCCATGTACGATTTTGCCCACCCCATTCAGGACGCACTGGAGGGGATTACCCACTCGCTGTGTTCGCTGGAGTTTGAGGCCCATCGCCCGCTGTACAACTGGGTGGTGGAGCACTGCGACCTGCCCGCAAAGCCCCGGCAGATCGAGTTTGCCCGGCTTGGCATCGACCATACGGTGATGAGCAAGCGAAAGCTGCGCACGCTTGTGGAGGAGGGCGTGGTTTCCGGATGGGACGATCCCCGGATGCCCACCCTGTGCGGTTTGCGCCGGCGTGGGTATACGCCCCGGTCTGTCCGCAGCTTCTGCGAGCGCATTGGCGTTGCAAAGGCTGCCAGCGTGGTGGAATACGGCTTTTTGGAGCACTGCCTGCGGGAGGACCTGAACGAAACTGCTCGGCGGACCATGGCGGTGCTGCGGCCCTTAAAGCTGACTGTTACCAACTATCCCGAGGATAAGCAGGAAAGCCTCACCGTGGAAAATAACCCCGTGGACCCGGAGGCCGGGACCCGGGAGGTGTCTTTTTCGAGGACGGTGTATATTGAGGCGGACGATTTCATGGAAACGCCCGCCCCCAAGTACAAGCGCCTGTATCCGGGCAACGAGGTGCGCTTAAAGGGCGCGTATCTTGTCACCTGCACGGGCTGCGTCCGGGATGAGGACGGCAATGTGGCCGAGGTTTTGTGCGAATACGACCCCGACAGCCGGGGCGGCGACCCCGCCGATGGGCGGAAGGTCAAGGGCGCGACCATTCATTGGGTAGACGCCGCCACCGCTGTGGATGCAGAGGTGCGGCTGTACGACAATTTGTTCACCGATGCGGACCCCGACGGCGCAGATAAGAATTTTATGGACTATGTGAACCCCGCCTCACTGGAAATTCTGCGGGGCTGCAAGGTGGAGGCGGAGCTTTCCAGCGCCGCTGCACCCGCTAACTTCCAGTTTATGCGGCTGGGCTACTTCTGTCTGGATAACAAGGATTCCGTGCCGGGACAGCTGGTGTTTAACCGTAGCGTCAGTTTGAAGGACAGCTTTAAGAAGTAAGGGAATTTCTTTTGTTCGAGAAATGACTGGAACTGCGGGAGAATTTTCCCTATGTCAGAAAATATTTTTCGCCCGGCGGTTTTTTGACCGCCGGGCGAAGTGTTTTAAGGCCAGCTTCCGATTGCCGTTGGCACTGTAAAATGAAATCAGAGTCAAAAAGCCCCCCGCCGTCTATTAGACGGCGGGGGGCTTTTGCGCAGTGAGCTGCGGGAGCGGGAGACGGATTATTCATGGCTTTGGCGTTTCCGGCAATTTTTTGCGCAGAGAAAGCAGAGGAAGCAACTGCGCATACAAATCCCGTTTACGCACTGGGGAAATGCAGGCCTCCACAATAGGCTTTGCCAGCGATTTTAACTCCGCCTGACAGGCGGCAAGAATCCCGTCGTCTGCCGTCGAACCTTCCAGAAGCGCGGCGGTTTTCTTCAAAACCACCTGCTCCGGCGCGACTGCGCCGCTTACAAGCTTCGCCGGTCGGTTTCTGCCGTAGCGAAGCGCAAAGTTAATCAGCGGAAAGTCGATGCTGGTGCGCATTGCATATTTGTAAAATCCGCTGCGCTCGCCCTCGGGTGGCTTATCGATCAGAAAGCGGGTAATCAGAATGTTCAGATGATGGCGGCACGCCAAGCCATTGGCCTGACAGTGGCGGTGAAGTAATTCTTGAAGGGGTGCACTTTGAAGCGTGCCGTGTTCCCAATATTCTGCCTGCGCGTCATAAATCAATAGTGCGGTGGCAACATCCGAGTAATAAATTGCTCTGCATACTGGGGAATTGGGAATCTGGTGACAAACGTTCCCGCCGGTTTTAAAGCAGGCCAGAAGCGCACTTCGCCACATGGCGCTTTGGTTAAAGTAGATACAACGGTGATCCTGCATGATGTTGCCGCCTACTGTTGCGATATTCCGTATCTGCACCGAGGCGACGGCACCCGCTGTCTGGGCGAGGGCGGGAAGCCGGTTTAGAATCAGGGGGGACTCGGCCACGTCCGTCAGAATTGCCGCAGCCCCAACACTGATGCGCTCCCCTCCTCACATATGTCCCCCAATGCGGGAATTTGTGAAAGAAATACGAGGTTCGTATCGTTGCGCACCTGATTTTTAAATAGAGGCAGCAGGTCTGTGCAGCCGCCCCCAAAAGCGGCGTCCGGATAGGTCACAGCCTGCGAAAGGGAAGTGGGAAAGTAATTCATGAAAGGCCGTCTCCTTCCGTGCTGCAAGGCAAAATTACAAATCGGCTGCACAGCGGCAAAGTGCCGATATCCGTCTGCGCCGCGTTGTTGACAGCATTTACAATCGCCGGCGCCACCGGAACGGTTGATATCTCGCCCACGCTTTTCGCCCCGTGGGGGCCTGTGGGCTCATAGCTGTCGGCGATTATAACGTGGGTGTGGGGCATATCTCCGGCTTGCGGAATGCGATAGTGGATTAGATCGGTGGAGATGGTCTTTTGCGCACGGGAGGCGAAGTGTAGATGCAATGTTTAACGCCCTGCACGCTTGACGAACTGGCAGACGCACTTTCTCAGTTGACGGAAAAAAGTAAAATCATTTCGGGAGGCACAGATTATGTGATTCGCGCCCGGCGCGATGGGCGTGATCCGGATATTTTGCTGTATCCGGGCAGGATTTCCATGCTTCATGAACTATGTCTGGGAGAGCGGCAACTGCAGGTGGGCGCGATGGTAACCATGCGGGAACTTGCGGAGGGACTGGAAGCCGTTCCGGAATTTCGTGCCCTTGCAGATGCGGCCTGTGGTGTGGGATCGCCCCAGATCAGGAACAAAGCAACTATGGTGGGAAATCTCTGCAATGCTTCGCCTGCGGAAGATATGCTTCCGGTGAGCTGGCTGTATAACGCCAAGATGGAGCTGCTTTGCGCGGATGGGAGCACCAGCCTTGTCCCAATCAGCAATTTTTTATTGGGGCCGCAGAAAAATGCTTTGGAGCAGGGTCAGGCTGTGATATCCGTGGTGATCGATCGCAGGCCGGTGGAGGGCTGTATCAGTGCTTTCAAAAAAATTGGCTCTCGGGAAAGAGTTTCCATTTCAAGGGAGGGAATTGCCGCCTCTGTGCAATTTGAAAAGGATGGCACAATCGTGCAGGCCCGCCTTGCGCTGGGCGCCGTAGCGGCCACGCCGCTGCGAATTTCGGAGGCGGAAACCATGATGGCGGGACGACAGTTGGAGGAGGACAGGCTGCTGGAAGATGTTACAAGTGTGGTTGCAAAGACGATTCACGACAACTGCCGCCCTGCCAACCGCCAGTATAAAACCGAAGCCGCCCGCGGCCTCACCGCGGATCTTTTCAAACTGCTGAAAGAACGTATGTAAATAGTTAATCATTTAAAGCGGCCCGCAGTCTAATAGACTGCGGGCCGCTTCTTGTTCCGTTACAGATTTTTTCGAATGGTATCGATTGCCCCTTTTTCAAGACGGGAAACCTGCGCCTGTGAAATACCCACCTCGGCGGAAACCTCCATCTGTGTCTTGCCCTCGTAAAACCGCAGGGCCAAAATCCTCCGTTCCCGGTCGTTCAGTCGGTGGAGCGCCTCCTTTAGTGCAATGTGGTCCACCCAGCTTTCGTCGGTGTTTTTTTTGTCCCGGACCTGATCCATCACACACAGGGCATCGCCGCCGTCGGAATAAACCGGGTCGTAGAGTGAGACGGGGTCCGTGATAGCGTCCATGGCAAAGACCACCTCCTCTCGGGGAATATCCAGCGCCTTTGCAAGCTGCTCTACAGTTGGTTCCCGCTGATTTTCCGCCACCAGCTTGTCCCGCATCTGGAGAACCCGGTATGCCGTATCCCGCATACTGCGGGACACCCGGATTGCGCTGTTGTCCCGCAGGTACCGGCGAATTTCTCCAACAATCATGGGAACTCCGTATGTGGAAAATCTTACCGGCTGAGAAATGTCAAAGTTATCAATGGCCTTGATCAGACCCACGCAGCCCACCTGAAACAGATCGTCCGGGTTTTCGCCCCGGTTAGAAAATTTTTGGATGACGGAGAGCACCAGCCTGAGATTTCCCTCAATGAGGGTCTGCCGCGCCTCCCGATCCCCCTTTTTTGTCCGGCGCAGAAGCTCCATAGTTTCCTCATTTTTAAGGACCTTCAGCTTGGATGTGTTTACACCGCAAATCTCGACCTTTCCCTGCATGAAAGCCACCTCGCTACCTGATTTTTCTTCGTGAATCAGTATTTCCGGTGGTGGATTTTCCTATACTGGAAGGTTTTGTCGAGACAGGGGAGATGACCGCGCGGCATAGGACATTCCCGGTTTGGCATATGCTTTTTTTCAGGGAGGAGGCGTGCGCTATGGGATGCAGAATCAGGGATATACGGCGAAAGGAAGTTATCAACATTTGTGACGGCTGCCGGCTGGGCTTTGTGGGCGACGTGGAAATTAAACTGCCGGAGGGACAGGTGTGCGCCATCATCGTATTCGGACCGTACCGATTTTTCGGCCTGTTTGGCAGGGGAGAAGAATACTATATTCCTTGGGAGTGTATCCAGCGAATCGGGGATGACATTATCCTGATCGACAAGCAGTTTCAGCGGCGCGACCCGGCCTTGGAGCGCAGAAGGCGGCGGTCCTGAAAAACTGGAATGTTCGGCATGAAAAATATTTAGCTTATTCGCCTATTGCATTTTTCGACGAATTATCCGATAATTGATTAGAAAAATTTTCAAAAAATTTAAAAAGAGGACATTCAAAAGCCGTACTGCTGGTTACGAAAGAGAAAGGACAGGGAACAGATGATAGGAAAGACAGACCGCAAGCTTCGCAAAAAAGAGAAAAGAGGGAGCGCCTCGATTCGCAGGGATCTGTTTTCAAAGATGCTGCTGCTGGCGCTGATTCCTCTGCTGCTGATGGCGGCCCTGCCGGGCTATGTAAGCTATTTCGGCGTGAATCAAACGGTGGAGCGCATGATGAAAGAACTGTCGGAAACCAGTGCGGAGCTGGTGGGGCAGAAGCTGACCGCTGTGAAAAATGTCGCTACGGACCTTGGTTATCGGTCGGAGTTAAGTGATGAAACGGCAGACCCCTCAGTTTATGCCGCGGTGATCGCCCAGTGCGTGAATGAATACGGTTTGGAGGGCGGCGACCTGCTGGACGCCAGCGGACGAAGCCGCACCGGAAGCGGCAGCTATGCCGACCGGGAATTTTTCAAGCGCGCCCTTGCCGGAGAGACGTATATTTCCGAGCCGGAGCTGGATCAGGCCGCCGGCAGCGTGACGATTTACGCAGCCGCCCCCGTCCGCCAGAGCAGCGGCGGGATTTCCGGCGTGGTGTTTCTGAAGACGCAGCAGACATTCCTCAACGACATTATGGCGGAAATCAAGATCAGCGATGGCGCCACCACCTATATGCTGAACAAGGATGGATTTACGATTGCCGACCCGGATATGGAGACTGTTTTAAATGCCGAAAGCACCATCCGGGACGCGCAGACGGATCCCAGTCTGAATGCGCTGGCTGCTATGGAGACGGACATGACGCAGGGCAACAGCGGCTTTGGACGGTATACTTATGGCGGTGTGACAAAATATCTGGCCTATGCCCCCGTAAACGGAACCGACGGCTGGAGTCTTGGCGTGTGCGCCGTCGTAAATGACTTTATGAGCATGACCTATGCCAATATGCTGCTCTCTGTGGGGCTTCTGGCGCTGGCTGCCGTTGCGGTGGTTTTGGTATCCAACCGGACATCCAGAAGAATCGGCGGCGCCGTCACCGTCTGCACCCAGCGGCTGGAGCAGCTTGCGCAGGGAGATTTGAGCAGCGATGTGCCAAAGGTTGCCCGGCGGGATGAGACAGGCCGTCTCGCTGCCGCCACCGCTACAATCACCGCCTCAATTTCAGGCATCATTCGTGATTTGGATGATGTTCTGGAAAAAATATCTACTGGTGATTTTACATGCCAAAGCAAGGCTGCCGACCTGTATGCCGGAGATTATGCACCGCTGCTGACAGCGGTGGAGGATTTGCGCCGGATGCAGGGGCAGACTCTTGGAAAAATTGTTTTAGCCGCGGATCAGGTTTCCGACGGGGCAGACCAAATTTCCTCCGGTGCGCAGATTCTGTCTCAGGGGACGACAGAGCAGGCATCTTCCGTGGAGGAGCTGGCCGCATCCCTTCAGGAGATTTCCGCCAACGTGCGGGACACCGCCGACCACACCGTCACCGCCAGCGAGCGGGTGCAGCAGGCCTACGACCTGATGCAGGAGTGCGACGCACAGATGCGGGGCATGGAGGATTCCATGGGCGAAATCAACCAGAATTCCAGAGAGATCGGCAAAATCATCAAGACCATTGAGGATATCGCGTTCCAGACCAATATTCTGGCGCTGAACGCCGCTGTGGAGGCCGCCCGCGCAGGTGAGGCGGGTAAGGGCTTTGCTGTGGTGGCAGACGAGGTGCGAAACCTTGCGGGCAAATCCGCCGAGGCTTCCAGAAGCACCTCGGAGTTGATTGCCGCCGCGGTGTCCTCCGTTGAAAAAGGAACGCAGGCCATGAGCTCCACCGCGCAGGCCATGGAGCGGCTGCAGGAAAACTCTGCCGCTGTGGCGGATATCGTCCAGAAGATATCTACTGCCTCCGCCCAGCAGTCTACCTCTTTGGAGCAGGTGTCTCTGGGTGTGGAGCAGATTTCCTCCGTGGTGCAGAACAACTCCGCAACCAGCGAGGAAAGCGCTGCCGCCAGTGAGGAGATGTCTGCGCAGGCGCAGATGCTGAAGGAGCTGGTGGGGCAGTTCAAATTCGTCGACGGCGAGGAAGCGCCCGCTCCGGCCACGCGCCCTGCCCCAACAGAGGAGCGTTTTTCAAGCCCCGCTTCATGGGAGCCGACGGCAGGCGGCGTGGCTTCCAAATATTGAGTTTGGAAAGAGAAACGGCTTCAAAATATAAAGAAACGGAAAAATCCCGGGATTTCCCGGGATTTTTCTTCCTGTTTTGATAAAAAAACCTTGCACCTCTGGGAAACCTGTGGTATCATATTACAGCACTACGCATGGTGGTGGACTGTCCGTCTGTGTTTCCGTTGGAAACTGGCGGATGGGATGAAGCGCCAGAGGGTAAACTAAATTTATATTTTGGAGGAACACAACCATGGCAAATTCTAGCATCGTATCCATGAAATCCCTGCTGGAGGCAGGCGTCCACTTCGGCCATCAGACCCGCCGGTGGAACCCCAAGATGGCTCCCTATATCTATACCGAGCGCAACGGCATTTATATTGTTGACCTGCAGAAGACCGTCCGGAAGCTGGAAGAGGCGTACAACTTTGTCCGCGATCTCTCCGCCGACGGCAAGAGCCTGCTGTTCGTGGGCACCAAGAAGCAGGCCCAGGACGCGATCCGCGAGGAGGCTCAGCGTTGCGGCCAGTATTTTGTGAACGCCCGCTGGCTTGGCGGTATGATGACCAACTTCAAGACCATGCGTACCCGCGTGGATCGCCTGCATCAGCTCAAGACCATGCAGGAGGACGGCACCTTCGATATGCTGCCCAAGAAGGAAGTTATGAAGCATCTGGGCGAAATTGCCAAGCTTGAAAAATATCTGGGCGGCGTGGAGAACATGAAGACTCTCCCCGGCGCGCTGTTCATTGTGGATACCCGCAAGGAGCGCAACGCCATCGCCGAGGCCCACAAGCTGGGTATTCCCGTGGTGGCAATTGCCGATACCAACTGCGATCCCGATGAGATTGATTACGTCATCCCCGGCAACGACGACGCCATCCGCGCCATCAAGCTGATCTCCTCCATCATGGCCAACGCTATGCTGGAAGGCCGTCAGGGCGAGCAGATGGAAGATGCTGCCGCTGAGGCTTCCGCGCCCGAGTCCGCCCAGTAAGACGGCTCCGGAGCACGGGCATATCAAATCATCAAAATTGGAGGAAAATCGAAGATGGCTATTACAGCTACTGACGTAAAGAACCTGCGCGAAATGACCGGCGTGGGCATGATGGACTGCAAAAAGGCCTTGGCCGCCACCGACGGCGACATTGACAAGGCTGTTGAATGGTTGCGTGAAAAGGGTATGGCGGCTTCTGCAAAGAAGGCCGGCCGCATCGCTGCCGAAGGCGTTGCCCTGGCTGAGGTAATCGACGGTGTGGGCGCTCTGGTAGAGGTCAACGCCGAGACGGACTTCGTGGGCAAGAACGAGAAGTTTGTAGAGTTCGTCAAGGGCGTGGCAGCCACGGTGGCAAAGCAGAATCCTGCCGATCTGGACGCGCTGATGGAGTGCAAGTACGAGGGCACCGACCTGACCGTCACCCAGCAGCAGCAGGAGATGGTTCTGGTCATCGGCGAGAACATCAAGGTTCGCCGCTTTGTCCGATTCGCCGAAGGTGTTTCCGTTCCTTATGTCCACGCCGGCGGCAAGATCGGCGTGCTGGTGAACTTCAAGACCGACCTGCCCGCCGAGAAGGTGGAGGCTGTGGGTAAAGACGTGGCTATGCAGATCGCTGCGCTGAATCCCCGCTTCTGGGACAAGTCTCAGGTTTCTCAGGAGATTCTGGACGAGGAAATGAAGATTCTTGTGGCCCAGATGGCCAACGACCCCAAGATGGCTTCTAAGCCCGACGCGGTGAAGGAGAAAATTGCTTCCGGCAAGCTGAATAAGTTCTACGAGGAAAACTGCCTGCTTCAGCAGGAGTTCGTGAAGGACGGCAGCATGACCGTAGAGGGGTATATCGCTGCTTCTGCAAAGGCTCTGGGTGGCTCTGTGGAGTTTGTTACCGCCACCCGCTTTGAAAAGGGCGAGGGCATCGAGAAGAAGCAGGAGAACTTTGCCGACGAGATTGCCTCCATGGTGAAGGGCTGATTTCTTTTCAAAAACTCTTTAATAATTAGTGTGGGCACGGCGTCAGGATATTTTCCTGACGCCGTGCTTTTTTTGCAGGGGGGCATAGAAAATTTTACAGCCAGACTTGATCGCCTGAAAATGACTTTCAAACTCACATTCTTTAAGCAGGCAGGGAGATTTTTCGGTGCGCTCACTTTTTTTCTCGGGAAGCATAGACTGGACTGAAAGAAATTTTCTTTCACAGCTACTTAAATAGGAGGTATTGCAATGCCTGAAAAGATCATGCCCGGACCTGTGGATGACTCTCGCTGCATCCGCGAGGCGGTTTGCATTCACACCAAGAAAATTTTTGATTCGTGCAAAGATAAGGACTGTATCGAAGATCTGCGCTTCTATCCCAAGCTGCAGTACGTGGATGTTATCAACCGTGCGGTTTCTCTGAAGAGTGGCAACGCCAAGCTGCTGTATGTGTACGTAGATGTGGAACCGGTGACCTTCAACCGGGGCTGCTACGCCGTCGACATGCGGTTCTTCTATCAGGTGACGCTCCAAGCATACCTGTGCACACCGAATCCCGTGACTGTGGAGGGCCTGTGTGTGTTTGACAAGCGTGTCCTGCTGTTTGGCAGCGAGGGCGGCGCCAAGGTCTTCTCCTCTGATTCCTGCGTGATGGATACACAGTGCCTGCGCACCGGGAATCCCCCCATCGCCGTGGTGGAAGCGGTCGACCCAATCGTTTTGGACGCTAAGCTGGTGGATGTGTGCGGCTGCCGTCCTTGCGACTGCGACCTGTGCGAAATTCCGACCTTCATCAACGGCTATTTCGACGGCGAACTCAGCGCCGGAGAGGATGGGCGGAGAGTGTACGTAACTCTGGGACAGTTCTCCATCGTGCGTCTGGAGCGGGATACCCAGCTTCTGATCCCTGTGTACGATTACTGCATGCCCCAGAAGGAGTGCTCCGGCCCTGGCGGTGTCGACCCCTCTCAGGACCCCTGCGGTCTGTTCCGCAACATCAACTTCCCTGTGGGCGAGTTCTTCCCGCCCAACACGGTCAGCCGCTGCGAAACCTACGAGGAGACAAAAAACTGCTGCAAGTGCGGCAGGTAAATGCAAAAAGCGCCCGGTATTATAGAATACCGGGCGCTTTTTCCTTTAAAATTTACGGCATAAAGGAGGACGGGCCTTCATATGGTTTGGTATCGGACAAGGAGGATGGGAGATGAAGGAACAAGGCGAGATTGCCAGATATCGGCAGGCGGCGGCATTTCTGCCGGTGCGGCTGCGTAAGCTGGCGGAAACGCTGCCGGGAGAAAAGAAAGTCGTGGCGGAGGAGTTTCGCCTTCGGACAGGCAGACCTATGACGGTGCTGCTGCCCGAGGGAGAAAGCAGCCCGTGGGGGGCTGAGCCTCCGGTTGAACCAGAGGAGCTTGAAACACTGTGCGATCTGGGGGCCGAATTCTCCCGCTATGCCGCCGCAGAAACGCTGCGGGAGGGATTTTTGCCCGTGCGGGGCGGATTTCGCATTGGATTTTGCGGCTCTGCCGTGATGAAAGGTGGCGTGTGCACAAACCTGACCGATTTGTCCTCTGCCAACGTGCGGATCGCCCGGGAAAAGACAGGCATCGCAGAGGAGCTTGCGGAAGAACTTTTATCCGGCGGAGAGTTTGAGAGTACGCTGCTGCTGTCCCCCCCGGGAGGGGGGAAAACCACGCTGCTGCGGGATTTAATTCGCTGTGTCTCACAGAAGGGCCTGCGGGTGGGCCTTGCGGACGAGCGGGGAGAGGTGGCAGTCTGCTACCGGGGAAGACCGCAGATGGACATTGGCCCCTGCACGGACGTGCTGGACGGCTGCCCAAAGGCCGCCGCCATCCCCATGCTGCTGAGGACCATGAATCCTCAAATTGTAGCCGTCGATGAGATCACGGCGGAGGAGGACATCCGGGCCATAACCATGGCAGCAGGCTGCGGTGTGAAACTGCTGGCCACTGTCCACGCCGCCGATGTGGGAGAGCTTGCGCAAAGGCCGCTGTACAAGCGGCTTTTGGAGACAAAGGTATTTTGCCGCGCGGTGTGCATTCGGCGTACTGCCGAAGGGCGGAGCTATGAATTGGAGGAACTTTCGTGAAAGCGCTGGGCAGTTTACTGCTTCTTTTGGGATTTGGTGCAATTTGGATGGGGGAGCTGCGTCGACGACAGAGGGAAACGGAGACACTGGATGAGCTGATTGCCGCGCTGGAAGAGATATCAGCGGGTATCCGCCTGAGCCGAACGCCGCTGCCCAGGCTTTTGCGGCGGGTAAGTCGGTCCCGGCGCAGCGGAGATATCAGCGCATGGCTGACAAAGACGGCGGAGTCCCTTGAGCGTGGAGAGCCACTTCGCCCCGCGTGGGAGGCAGCTTCCCGCTGCCTTCCAATTCAGGACGATGCGCGGGAAATTGTTGCCGGACTAGGGTACAAGCTGTCGGGTGACGAGACAGAAATTTGTAAAGGAATAATGCTTTCCACGGATTGGATCAGAAAGAGAGTAGAAGAGAAAAAGAGTGAAAAAAGGAATAGCTTCAGGCAGACCACGGCAGTTTGCTTTTCCGCCGCCGCGCTGCTGCTGATTCTCCTCCTGTGAAGGACATACGAAAGGAATATTTAACATGGACGTTGATTTAATCTTTCGAATTGCCGCCATTGGCATTCTGGTGGCAGTGCTGAACCAGCTCCTGGTGCGTTCCGGCCGGGAGGAGCAGGCTATGATGACGACGCTGGCGGGTCTGGTGGTGGTTTTAATGATGATGGTGCGGCAGATCAGCGATTTGTTTCAGCTCATCAAGACTCTGTTTGGATTCTGATGGGACAGGTCATGCAGATTACGCTGGTGTGCGTGGTGACGGCGCTGCTGGCGGCAGCGGTACGCCGGGGCGCGCCGGAGGCGGCTTTGCTGCTGGGGTTGGCCGCAGCCGTGGCGGCGGTGCTGGCCCTATCCGAAAGTCTGCGGAGCCTGATGGACTTTTTCGCGGAGCTTACCGCCCAGACCGGGGTATCCAACGAGCTGTTCGTGCCCCTTTACAAAACTGTGGGTATTGCGCTGGTGGTGAAGATTGGAAGCGGGTTATGCAAGGATGCGGGAGCGGTGGCGCTGGCCTCCGCTGTGGAGATTGCGGGGGCGGTATGCGCCTTGCTGGCGGCGCTGCCGCTTTTGCAAAAGGCGATGGACGTCCTGCTGGAGCTGATGGGATGAAACGATGGCTTTTGGCGGTGCTTTTGGCGCTGCTATTTACCATTCCTGTATCCGCCGCAGAGGTGCCGGACGAGCTGTGGTCCGCTTTGCCGGAGGGAACGGAGTCAATTTTGGAAAACACAGACCTCTCCGGTGCAGACCCGCTGGGCGGGGGCGCAGCCCAGATAGTTCAAAACATCGTGGGACAGGCAAAGTCCGTGCTGCTTCAGCGGCTGCGGGGCGCGGTAAGCATCTTGCTGGTAGCGCTGCTGTGTGGTGCGGTGGACGGTTTTTCTCAGACTGCCGGGGGCGCGGCCCCAAAGCTGGTGCTGGCGGCGGGAGCACTGTCGATAACACTGCTGGCAGCAGGCAGCTTTGAAAGCCTGATCGGCATGGGCGGCGGAACCATTCAGGATTTAAACGAATTTGCAAAAGTCCTGCTGCCGGTGCTGGCAGCGGCCACGGCCATCAGCGGCTCCGTCACCACCGCCACGGTACAGCAGATAACAGCGGTACTGTTTACCGGATTGCTTTTGAAGCTGATTCAAGAGCTGCTGCTGCCGCTGACATACCTTTACATCGGGACGCTTACTGCCGCCGCCTGCCTGCCGGGCGGGAGACTGGGAAACATTGCCGAGGCGCTGCGTAAGTGCATTTCATGGATTCTGTGCGGCTCTTTGACGGCGTTTACCCTGTATCTCTCCATTGCCCATATCATCTCCGGTGCGGCGGACGAAACAGCGGTGAAGCTAGCAAGCTCTGCGGTGGCTGGGATGGTTCCCGTGGTGGGAAGCATTATCGCTGAGGCAGCAGGGACGGTGCTGGCCGGGGCGGGCATGCTGAAAAATGCCATCGGAATTTTCGGAACGCTGGCGGTGCTGGCAGCCTGTGCGTGGCCCTTTCTGCATCTGGGCATTCAATATCTGCTGTATAAGCTGGCGGGCTTTTTGGCAGGAGTGATCGGCTCTCCGGAGCTGTGCAAGCTGATTGACGGCCTTGGCAGCGCCTTCGGGCTGGTGCTGGGAATGACGGGAGCCAGCGCACTGCTGCTGCTGATTGCGATTTTGTCTTCCATGGCGGCGGTTGTGTGAAAGGGGGGAGGGCGCGATGATTGAGGCAATCAGAAGCTGGATTATCTCCGTGGCGGCGGCGGCCTTCCTTGTTTCTTTGTCCCAAAGCCTGATTCCGGAGGGAACTGTGCGGAAAATTGCGGGCTTTGCCGGGGGCGTGGTGCTGCTGCTGGTGATGCTGAAACCCTTTCCGGGAGTGGATGTAAGCGGTCTGGAGCTGGGGTATGAGGACTATGCCGTGGAAATCCAACAACGCCAGACAGAGCTGAAGGAACAGAGTGACCGGACGATGGGAGAACTCATAGCGGAGAAGACGGAAGCATATATTTTGGACAAAGCCGCGGCGCTGGGGATTTCATGCACCGTGCGGGTGCTGACGGAGCCGGGGGAGGACGGCACACCCATTCCGGCGGGCGCAGAGCTGACAGGGCAGAAATCGGATGCTCTGGCGGACTATATGGAGCGGGAGCTTGGAATTCCAAAAGAGAGGCAGGTCTATCATGAAACAGGCTGAGACGGTGAAAAAGCTCTGGAGCCGCTGGAAATACGCGGTTTTGGTGGCGGCGGCGGGCGTAGCCCTGCTTTTGCTTCCCTCTGGGAACGAAAAGACCGCCGACACGGTTCCGGAAGAGCGCATACAGGACGTGGTACAGGAGACGCAGGCAAGTATGGAAAAAATTCTGATGAAAATTGACGGCGTGGGCGAGCTGCACCTGATGCTGACGGCGGACACGGGTACGGAGCGCAGTCTGGCGCAGGACACAGATTTGCGTTACAGCGGCGACACCGCCGCACCCACGGATTATCAGCGAAAAAGTGAAACGGTGCTTGCGGGGAAAAGCGGTGCACAGGAGCCGGTGGTAACGGGGACCCGCTGCCCCACATTTCGGGGCGCGCTGGTGGTTTGCCAGGGCGCGGGAGACGCACAGGTGCGTCTGGCGGTGACGGCCGCGGTGGCCGCGCTGACGGGCCTGGGGTCGGATCGGATTACGGTGGTAAAATGTCAGTGATATTTTGGAGGAGGAAGCAGAATATGAGAGGAAACTGGAAACGCTATACCGTGGTGGTGACGATGCTGGTGCTGATCTGCGCGGCGGCGGCCCTGAACTGGCAGGCGACGCAGAATGCCGCTCCGGCGGGGGCAGGAAGCTCCGGGCAGTCGGGCGGTAAGCTGCTGGGCGAGGCGGCTCTTGTCTCCGGGGGAGATGGTTCCGCTGCGCCGGTGGACGAGACGGGGGTTTACACGGGATCGGATTATTTTGCCTCCGCCCGCCTGACCCGCCAGCAGGCGCGGGATTCCGCCGTGTCCCTGCTGCAGCAGGCAGCGGATGAGGACGGCGCTTCTCAAGGGGCGCTTGATCAGGCAACGCAGGGAATTCAGGCCATGGCGCAGTTCACCATGGCGGAGGCGCAGATTGAAAATCTGGTGACGGCCAAGGGCTATACCGACTGCGTGGCGTTTATGAGCGAGGACAGTCTCAGTGTGGTGGTGTCCACCGCCAGCGGAGAGCTTGCAGACACGGACGTGGCGAAAATTACCGACATCGCCATGACAGAAACAGGCTATCCTGCGGGAAATATCAAGATCATGGCGGCAAATTAGCTGTTGTAATTTTTAAAGAACCATGGTAAACTAATATGCACGAAAGAAGGGACCCGGTTGTCACCGGGCGACGAAAAGGAGCGTGAATGCCATGGGTGAAGGCCGGGAATACATGATTCTGCCGGAGGAAAACGGCAGCATCAATATCGCGGAGGAAGTGATCGCCGCCATCGCTGTGGGCGCCGTCCGGGATGTGGAAGGCGTGTCCGGGATGATCGGCGGCATGGGCGGCAGCGTGACCGACCTGATGAACAAGAAAAACGCCAGAAAAGGCACACGGGGCGTGAAAATCGACATGACCGGCGCGTCTTTGGCGCTGGATGTGTACCTGACGGTTTCATACGGGCACCCCATCCCCGAGGTGGCGGAGAATGCGCAAAAGGCCGTTGTTTCCTCGGTAGAGGCTATGACCGGCTGCCCGGTGGGCACGGTGAACATTCATGTGGACGGCGTGACGCTGGACTGAGAAAGATAGAGGACGAAACGGTTTATGGTACGGAACGTTGCACGGGAAATTGCCATCCATCTGGCCTATGAGCTGAGCTTTACGGATGTGACGGCGGAGGAGCTGCTGGCTGGGCGGCTGACGGCGGAACGCTTTGAAACCCTTGCGGGGGAGGACCCGCTTTACGCCGATGCGCCCAACGAGAAGCAGGCGGACTATATCCGCCGTCTGGTGCTGGGCGTGCGGGAGCACGCGGCTGAGCTGGACGGCTACATTTCCAAGTACGCGGTGGGCTGGAGCTTTGCCCGGATTCCTCTGGTGGCTTCCGCCATTATGCGGGTTTGCATGTACGAGGTTCTGTACATGCAGGACGTTCCCAACAGCGCGGCCATCAACGAGGCCGTGGAAATCTCCAAAAAATACGAAACGCCGGAGACGGTGAAGTTCATCAACGGGATTCTCGGCAGCTTTGCCCGCCAGGAATGTCCGCAGGATTGATTGAAAACGGGGCGGGCATGATTGCCCGCCCCGTTTTTTTGTCCAATACGAAAGAACCGCAAGGAAGAAGGTGCGTTTGTGGATCAGCCTGTCTATCAGGTTTCTCAGGTAAACGAATATGTAAAGGCTCTGCTGGACGGAGAGCCGATTTTGCAGGATATTCTGGTACGGGGGGAGCTGTCCAACTACAAGGTTTACCCCTCTGGACACCATTATTTTACGCTGAAGGATAAGGAGAGCGCGCTGCGGTGCGTCATGTTCCGCGGTCAGGCTCAAAGACTGCGGTTTCGCCCGGAAAATGGGATGAAGGCCATCGCGCAGGGGCGAATTTCCGTCTTTCCAAGAGATGGTGCTTATCAGCTTTACTGCGGCGGCCTGTCCCCGGACGGGGTGGGCGATCTGGCGATGGCCTTTGAGCAGCTGAAGGCAAAGCTGCTGGAGGAAGGCCTGTTCGACGAGGCGCACAAAAAGCCCTTGCCCCGCTATCCTGGGCGTATCGCCATTGTCACCTCTTCCGCAGGCGCGGCGATTCATGATATGCTCCGCATTCTGCGGCGCAGGTTCCCTGCCGCCGAGGTGGCGCTGCTTCCGGTGCGGGTGCAGGGGGCGGAGGCCCCGGCGGAAATCGCGGGCGCTATCCGGTATGCAAATCGCTGGAAGGTGGGAGACTTAATTATTACAGGCCGGGGCGGCGGGTCTATGGAGGACCTGTGGGCCTTTAATGACGAACGGGTGGCTCGGGCCATCTATGAGTCAGAGCTTCCGGTGATTTCAGCGGTGGGGCACGAGCCGGATGTGACCATTGCCGATTTTGTGGCGGATATGCGGGCGTCAACCCCCTCCAACGCGGCAGAAATTGCCGTACCTGACCAGATGGAGCTGCTGCGGTGGATCCGGGGCGCGGGGGAGCGGATGGTGCAGGCGGAAGAAATGAAGCTTCAATTGTGCCGCCGCCGTCTTCAGACGCTTGCCGAGAAGCGGGTGATGAAAGACCAGCTTGCCTTTGTGCAGGACCGGCGGATGCTGCTGACCCATTTGCAGCAGCGGCTGGGGGACCTTTCGGAGAAAAGCGTGGGTGCGAAGAAGCAGAAATTTTCCGCGCTTGCCGCATCACTGGACGCGATGAGCCCCCTAAAGGTTTTGGGCCGTGGCTACGCTGTGGCCCGAAACGGACAGGGCATCCTCAAAAGTTATCGGGACGCCCCGCCGGGCAGCCGCATTGAAGTGGCGCTGGGTGAGGGAACCCTTGAATGTACAGTTGAGAAAGGAAAACCGTGATGGCTGGAAAGAAAAAAGAAGAGTCGCAGACCTTTGAGCAGCAGATTGCCCGTCTGGAGGAGATTGTGGCCCGGATGGAAAAGGGCGACGCAGAGCTGGCGGATTCTCTGGCGTTGTTTGACGAGGGGACGGCGCTGATTGCTTCCTGCGGAAGACTTCTGGACGAGGCAGAGCAAAAGGTGGTTCGGCTGATGAAGGGCGCGGACGGTGCTCCGGTGGAACTGCCCTTTGACACGGAGGATGAAGCGGATGGATAAGGCTGCGTTTGACGCGCGGTACGGAGAATACCGGCAGGCGGTGGAGGAATACTTGGAGGGGCTGTTTTCGGACAAGCCTCACTGGGTCGATTTGTACGATGCCATGCGGTACAGCTTGCTTGCCGGAGGGAAACGGCTTCGCCCGGTGCTGGCGCTGGAAACGGCCCGCCTGTGCGGGCTGGAATGGCGAATGGCGCTGCCCGTGGCCTGTGCGGTGGAGCTGGTGCACACGTATTCTCTTATCCACGATGATCTGCCGTGTATGGACGACGACGACTTGCGCCGGGGAAAGCCCACCAATCATAAGGTCTATGGTCAGACGCTGGCAGTGCTGGCGGGAGACGCTCTCCAGCCAGAGGCGTTCCGGCTGATTTTAACGGCGCCCGGCCTTGATGCGGCCCGGCGGGCCGACTGTGCACTGCTTTTGGCTCAGGCCGCCGGGGCGGACGGCATGGTGGCCGGTCAGGTGCTGGACACATTGCACAGCCCCCGCACCCGGGAGGAGCTTTTGGAGGTTCACAGCCTGAAAACCGGGGCGCTGCTGCGGGGTGCGGCGCTGATGGGCTGCACTGCCGCCGGCGCGGAGGAAAACCTGCGGGAGGCCCTTGGAAGCTATGCCCGGGAGCTGGGCGTGGCGTTTCAGATTCGGGACGACATGCTAGACGTGATGGGAGACGAGGCAAACCTCGGCAAAACCCTTGGTTCAGACAAGGCGGACGGGAAGACGACTTACGTAGATCTGCTGGGGTTGGAGGGCTGCAAAAATGCCGTGCGGATGTGCACCGTCTCGGCAAAGGCCGCGCTGGCACGGCTTCCGGAGCATGAGTTTCTGGACGTTCTGGCGGACTCCTTGGCGGAACGGATCGGCTGAAAACCCAAACCAGCACACGTAAAATTCACACTTTGGATATACAAAAATCGTTGTATATTTATTAGGAACGTGCTATAATAAGCATGCTAAGCGGCGGCGCAGTATCCTAGTCAGTACTGCGTCTTTCAAGGAGGGGCTAAAAATCCTCTGAAGGGCATATCGATGAAACCCGTGGTGTCTGCTTGAAACGCCCAGTTTTGGGTGGATGCTGGGGGGAAGCGTGATTTCACGCTTGCGGACTCAGGGCGATGAGCAATGGCATGGTCAACCCGACCCTGTTTCTGTGGAGACCTGTTCTTGTGCGTGGACGTAATCCCATGTGGGTACCCGGCCCGCGTACGAAACAGATTATGAACCTGCAATGCGGTGCATCGGGCGGTTTCGTCCGTAACGCTGTGTGCAGATGTAGCCTGCCTTGCGTGGGCGCGGTGGATAGAGGATTCAGGCAGTCTCTGCTCTGGCCAGAGCGGAGCTGCTATCGCCTTTTGAAACCCCGTCTGCAAAAGAGGCTAAAGAGACGCACAGACTGAGGTGGAAATCATCTAGGCTGTCGCAAGGGCGAAAAAAGGATTACAGTGCGGACTAAGTGGCAGTCGGGTCGCGCGGACGGCAACGCCGCGACGCAGCGCCGAAAGGGGAACCGCCTCCATCGGCAACGAGAGGTGCGCTGCGGGGAAATCCAACCCGTACCTAAGCCGTAAGATTTACTTTTTTCACCGCCGCCGACTTAGTGCTTTGATTATTTAAACCGCCGTTTCAGGCGGAATTTTGCCGTGCCCGGGGAGGCAACAGGTTGAGCAAAATAAAACGAAAACGAAAAAATAACGCCGAAGTGCCGCAGTACCGCTGGGCACTGCGGATATTTTTCATCGCCGTGGCGCTGTCCGCTGCGCTGAGCCTTGCTTCTGAAAGCGCGCTCACCGGGGCGGGGATCGCGGCGGCGCTTATGGTTTTGGCAGGATTTATCGGCCTTGGCATTTTATTCGATATCATCGGCGTGGCCGTTACCGCCGCGGACGAGCGGCCCTTTCATTCCATGGCCGCCCATAAGGAGCCCGGCGCGTCAGAGGCCATTGCGCTTCTTCGCAATGCGGGCCGCGTCAGCAGTTTTTGCAACGATGTGGTGGGCGATATCTGCGGCATTGTCTCCGGTACCACCGCCGCCGTCATCGTGATCCGGCTTCAGCCGCTGCTGGTGAGCGTGCACAGTGTGTTTCTGAGTGCGGCGGTCACGGCCATCATTTCGGGCCTGACCATCGGCGGGAAGGCGCTGGGCAAATCACTGGCTATCAATCAGAGCACCCGCGTGGTCTTTCTGGCGGGCAAGATTTTGCACGTATTTCATCGCTCCTCTAAGTGAAGAGAGCGGGGTGCTCTGTAATTATTGAAAAGAGAGACTCCTATGATTCTTGAAACTATTAATTCTCCTGCGGACGTAAAGGCGCTGAGCCGTGGAGAGCTGGATACGCTGTGCGGCGAGCTGCGTCACTTTTTGATTGAACAGGTTTCCCAAACCGGCGGACACATGGCTTCTAACCTCGGCGTGGTGGAGCTGACGGTGGCAATCCATCGGGTGTTTGACACTGCCAACGACCGGCTGGTGTTTGACGTGGGTCATCAATGCTATGTCCACAAGGCGCTGACGGGGCGCAAAGAGCTGTTTGGCTCTTTGCGACAGTTCGGCGGCCTGTCCGGCTTTCCAAAGCCCTATGAGAGTGAGCACGACGCATTTGTGGCGGGACACGCTTCCAACTCCGTCTCCGTGGCGCTGGGCATGGCCCGGGCCAGAACATTGGCGGGGAAGGACCACAGCGTTCTGGCCCTCATCGGAGATGGGGCGCTGTCCGGCGGACTTGCCTATGAGGGATTGAACAACGCCGGGGCATCCAAAGAGCCGCTAATTGTGATTTTGAACGACAACGGCATGTCCATTAACCCCAATGTGGGGGCGGTGAGCAGGCATCTGGGTAAAATCAGAAGCAAGCCCGCCTATTACCACTTTAAGAAGTGGTATCGAAGCCTGTTCGGTGCAGAACCCACGAAAAGCGGGCTTTACCGCTTTAACCATCGGATGAAAACCTCCCTAAAAAAAGCCCTGTGGCCCGGAAGCACGCTGTTTGAGGACATGGGATTCAATTACTTAGGGCCGATTGACGGACACGACATCGATCGGCTGTGCGACATGCTTCAATGGGCCAGAGAGCTGCGCTGCCCGGTGGTGGTCCACGTACACACCGAGAAGGGTCGAGGGTATGCACCTGCCCAGCGGGACCCCGGCAAGTTTCACGGCATCGGGCCATTTGACGCAGCCACAGGTCTTTTAAAAAAGCCGGAGACAGAGAGCTTTTCTTCTGTTTTCGGAAAGACGCTTGTTTCCCTTGCCGCCCAGGATTCACGGGTGTGCGCCATCACTGCTGCCATGGCGGATGGAACAGGGCTGAGCCACTTTCAAAAGGAATTTCCAAAGCGGTTTTTTGATGTCGCTATCGCGGAAGGGCACGGCGCGGCCATGGCCGGGGGACTTGCCTCGCAGGGGATGATTCCCGTGTTTGCGGTGTATTCCACATTTTTACAGCGGAGCTATGATATGCTTCTCCACGATGTGGCACTGGAAGGCCTGCATGTGGTGCTGGCGGTGGACCGGGCCGGTCTTGTAGGAAACGACGGAGAGACGCACCATGGTGCGTTTGACGCGCTGTTTCTGCCCACCGTCCCCGGGATGACCGTGTATTGCCCCGCTAGCTTTGCGGAACTGCGGCAGATGCTCAGACGCGCGGTTTTAGAGTGCGAAGGGCCGGTGGCCGTCCGTTATCCAAGAGGCGGTGAGGGCCGCTACCGGGAGGACGGCGGAGACGCCGCCGCCGTGCGGCTGCGTGAAGGGAAGGACGTGACGATTCTGACCTACGGCGTGCTGGTAAATCAGGCGCTGGACGCGGCCGAGTTGCTGGAAAAGCAGGGAATTCATGCCGGTGTGGTGAAGCTGAACCGCATTGCGCCACTGGATTACGAGGATTTGGCGCCCGCGCTCTCCGGCTGCGAATGCATTCTTGCTGTGGAAGACTGCTGCGGCTCCGGCTGCGTGGGACAAAGAGTGGGCGGTATTCTTGCCGCCCGAGGCAGCGCACCCAAGCGGATGCTTTTTAAGAATCTTGGCCGCAGCTTTGTTCCGGCAGGGTCTGTTGGGGAGCTTCGGCACAGTCTTGGGCTGGATGCGGAGGGCATTGTAAAAGCTGTTTTAGAGGGAATCCGGTAAAAATACCGCGCCATTTCGCGGGGAGGACATAGCATGAGTGAAAAAAAACGGCTGGATATGCTGTTGGTGGAGCGTGGCTTGCTGGAAAGTCGGCAAAAGGCGCAGGCCGTCATTATGAGTGGGCTGGTGTTTGTAAAGGGCCAGCGGGCAGACAAGCCCGGAACCGCTTTTTCTGTGGATGAGGAAATTGAAGTGCGGGGCGGCGGGCTTGCCTATGTGAGCCGGGGCGGACTGAAGCTTGAAAAGGCCATGTCTGTGTTTCCCATTGACTTAAATGATACGATCTGTGGCGACATCGGGGCCTCTACCGGCGGCTTTACTGACTGTATGCTTCAAAACGGGGCAAAGAAAGTTTACGCCGTGGATGTGGGCTACGGGCAGCTCGCATGGAAGCTGCGGTCCGACCCGCGGGTGGTATGCTTGGAGCGGACAAACGCCCGGTATCTCACCCATGAACAGGTGCCGGACGAACTGGATTTTGCCAGTGTGGACGTGAGCTTTATTTCGCTCAAACTGATTCTGCCCGCCCTGCGGGGACTTTTAAAGCAGGAGGGCGGCGCGGTGTGCCTTGTGAAGCCGCAATTTGAGGCTGGCCGGGAAAAGGTTGGAAAAAAAGGCGTGGTTCGTGACCCGGAAGTACACCGTGAGGTGCTGGAGCATTTTTTAAACCACGCAAAGGAATCTGACTTTACAGTAGTTGGGTTGACATACTCTCCCATTCGAGGACCTGAGGGAAACATCGAGTATCTGGGGTTTTTACGCTGTAAAGCGGTGGAAAATGCGCCGGTTTTTGATTTGCAGGCGCTGGTGGCGGAATCCCACGCGGACCTGCCGGAGAAGGGAGGCGCGGAGACATGAAAGAGGGAAAAAAGATTATTCTTTGCCCAAATCCCAGCCGGGATCGGGATATGAGCGCCACGAAGGCTGCCCGCGCCATTTTGCACGAGTGCGGCTTCCGGACGGTGGTGTGCTCGCCCTTCCGTGACCAGCGGGAGGGAACCTCCTTTGCGGATTTGGAGGTGCGTCCGCTGACGCATGAGCTGCGCTCTGCGGATTTGCTGATTACGCTGGGCGGAGACGGTACGATTCTGCATCTGGCCAAGTTGGCCGCGCTGAATAAGGTGCCGGTGCTGGGCGTTAACACCGGAAGCTTGGGCTTCATCGCGGAGCTGGAGCTGGGAGAGCTGGAAATGCTGCGGCGGTTGGCGGCCTGGGATTTTGAAACGGAAGGCCGGATGATGCTGGACGTAAATGTCCTGCGGAACGGGCGGTCCGTCTACACCAATCTGGGGCTGAACGACGCGGTGATCCGGGAGGGTCCCATCTCCCATGTGATTCATCTGCGGATTGAGTCCGACGGACATCATCTGGCGGATATTGCGGGAGACGGTGTGATTATTGCCACGCCCACCGGGTCTACGGCATATTCTCTCTCCGCCGGTGGCCCTGTGGTGGAACCGGAGGCGGAGGCCATGGTGGTCTGCCCTATCTGCACGCATAATATGCGGTTTTCCTCGTATGTTCTGTCACCCGGTCACACGCTGTCCATCCGCACCGAGCGAAACGGACGCAAGCCGGTGTATTTGTTTGTGGACGAAAGCAGAGGATTTTCCCTCCATGCGGAGGACGAGGTGCAGGTGCGCCGGTCTAAGTACGAGCTGAAGCTGGTGCGGCTGACCGAAAAAAGTTTTTGTGAAATTTTTGCAAGAAAAATGCTGCCGGGAGGACAGGAAGATGAAAAATGAACGGCAAATGCTGATTTTAGAAATTATCGGGCAGGAAGATATCGAGACGCAGGAGCAGCTTTTGGAGCGGCTGCAGGCCCGGGGTGTGGCAAGCACGCAGGCCACCATTTCCCGGGACATCAAGCAGATGCACCTCATTAAAGAGCCTGTGGGACGCGGGGTGTATAAATATTCCGTGTCTGGAAACCGCACCCGGTTGAACTTTGCGGAGAAGCTGCGCACCATCTTTCGGGAGAGCATCACGGGTATCGAAAACGCGCAAAACATTGTGGTGGTGAAGACGATGCCGGGGCTGGCCAGCGCTGCCTGCGCTGCGTTGGACGACATGGATTTGGGCTATATGCTGGGAAGTCTCGCAGGGGATGACACGGCATTTCTGGTGATGCGGGACACTGATTCGGCAGAGACTTTCTGTAAAGAAATTCAGGAAATGATAAACATATAAAGGGAATTATCATTACAAAAGAGAAAAGGGGGAGGAAGCCATGCTGGAGCTGCTGCACATTGAAAATATCGCAGTCATCGAGCAGGCGGACATCCAATTCCGCCCGGGCTTCAACGCCCTCACCGGTGAAACCGGCGCGGGCAAATCCATCGTCATCGACGCTTTGGGCGCGGTGTTGGGGGGCAGAACCTCCCGCGACCTGATTCGCACCGGCAGCAAGCGGGCAATGGTCAGTGCTGAATTTTCCGGTGTAGAGGCCGACCTTCCCGGCCTTGCCCAGTGCGGCGGGGCGCTGGACGAGGAGGGGCTTTTGATTCTCCAGAGGGAGATAGACGCGGATGGAAAAAACCTCTGCCGGGTCAACGGACGTCCGGTAACGGTGTCCCAACTGCGGATGCTTGGCGGGGAACTTTTGAATATTCATGGACAGCACGACGGGCAGCAGCTTTTGGACGAGGAGCGGCATGGCGCGTATCTGGATACCTTCGGGCGGCTGGATTCGGTACTTGCCGAATATCGCGCGGCCTATGGCTCCATGGCGGAGCTTCGCCGCAAAATGGATGCCCTGCGGATGGACGAGGCGGAAAAGGCCCGTAAGGTAGATAGCCTGACCTTCCAGATTCAGGAACTGGAACGGGCGGAGCTGCGCCCCGGCGAGGAAGAGGAGCTGCTGGAGCGGCGGGACCTTCTGCGCAATGGGGAGAAGTATCTTTCTGCGGTACAGGGGGCGGACGGTTGCCTGAACGGGGACGATGAAACCGGCGGGGCCGTCGCTTTGATTCAAGAAGCGACGAACAGTCTCGCTCACGTTAAGGGGCGAAACGGACGGCTGGAGGAAATTTGGAATCGACTGGAACAGCTTCGGTGTGAAGCGTATGACCTTGCGGACTCTGTGCGGGATATGCTTGGGGAGTTTGACTTTTCACCGGAGGAGCTGGACGCAGTGGAAAGCCGGGCGGACCAGCTTTACCGCCTGAAGAAAAAATACGGTGCTACCGTGGAAGACATGCTGGCCTTCCTGGACAGAAGCCGCCGAGAACTGGATGAGATTGAGGCGGCGGACGACACGTTGGCCCGTTTGACAGGGCAGCTATCCGCTGCCGAAAAGAAGACTGTTTTGGCTGGTGCGGCACTGACAAAGGCCCGAAAATCTGCTGCTGGAGAGCTGGAAAAGCGAATTTTGAAGGAGCTGGCGGATCTGGACATGGGACGGGTCCGATTTTCCATTGAATTTACACCCGGAGAGCCGGGACCGGACGGCTGCGATGCCATCCGCTTTCTGATGTCTGCCAACACGGGCGAGGATTTGAAGCCTATCGCCCGGATTGCTTCCGGCGGCGAGCTGGCCCGCATTATGCTGGCACTGAAAAATGTGCTGGCTGAGCAGGAGCGGATTAGCACACTGGTGTTCGATGAGGTGGATACCGGTGTTTCAGGCCGGGCAGCACAGAAGGTTGCGGAAAAGCTGGCGCAGGTTTCCCGGCACAAACAGGTGCTGTGCGTGACGCATCTCCCCCAGCTTGCGGCCATGGCAGATGTACATTTTTCCGTAGAAAAAGGGGAGCGGGGCGGACGGACCTTCACCGAGGTGCTTCAGTTGGACCGTCGGCGGCGCATGGAGGAACTGGCCCGCATCACCGGCGGCAGCAAGGTGACGGACGCGCTGCTGCAAAGCGCGGGAGAGCTTCTGGACGGGGCGGAGGCATACCGAAGCAAGCTGTAACCCCTTTGCATTGATTTGAAGGGGCGTTCTGTGAGAAAGCCGCCCGAAAAGTGAAATAAACGGCAGCGGCCTTTACTTTCTCAGGGTAAAAGCCGCTGCCGTTTTTATAAGGCATTTGGGAAGAAACTTCTTTGCTTTCGCGGTTTTTGAGGATGTCGGAAACGGAGATGGGCAGGTTCATCTTTTCTTGCTTTCTCATGCGGGCGGTGCTAAAATACGAAAAGAATTAGATGCGTCTTTTCCACGAAAACAAATGTGAAAAAGGAGGACTGTCATGAATCGTGCCTTGATCTGCCAGATTCTGAACCACGAGATGATGCTGGCCACCGGGTGTACAGAGCCGGCGGCGATTGCCTTGACTGCTGCTGTCGCCCGGGAGCACCTTGTAGGGGAACCGACCCACGTAAAAGTGCTTGCCAGCGTCAACATCATCAAGAACGCAATGGCCGCCGGCATACCCGGAACGGAATGCACCGGCATGAACTATGCGGCGGCGCTGGGCGCCGTGTGCGGACAGGTGGAACGCCGCTTACAGGTTGTGGACGGCGCTTCGCCGGAGGATGTGGCCAGAGCTGTGGAGCTGGTGCAGAGCGGCCGTGTGGAGATGGGCCGGACGAAGGAACCGGATAAACTCTACGTGGAGGTAGAGCTGACCAATGACAAGCATCAGTCCCGCGCCATTATCCGGGGCGCTCATACCAATGTTACATTGGTGGAGGCAGACCATAAAGCGCTGGAGACGGCCGCACAGGAAGCTGCCGCCGACCCCATCACGCCGCAGGTCATTAAGGATACCCTGAGTATCCGTGCGATTTATGAATTCGTGGAAGCGCTGGACTGGGAAAAAGACGACCTGCACATGATTGAGCAGGCCATCCACATCAACAGTGAAATCGCAAGGGTAGGCGCGGAGGGCAACTTCGGCTTGAACGTTGGTCGGCACATCCGCAAAAGTCAGGAATCCGGCCTGATGGGCAGCGATGTGATGCTGGAGGCGGTAGCCGTTACCTCCAGTGCGGCGGACGCCCGCATGGCGGGAGCCAACGTGCCGGTGGTCACAAACTCCGGCTCTGGAAATCAGGGAATTACCGCCACCATGCCCATCGTCTCTGCGGCGCAATCCCTGAATATTGACGAGGAGCGGATGTTTCGGGCCGTGACGCTGAGCCATCTCATTTCCATTCACATTCACGCGGACTTTGGCCTGCTTTCAGGCCTTTGCGGCGCCACCATCGCCGCCACGGGCGCTGCCTGCGGACTGGTTTACTTATTGGGCGGAAGCTTACAGCAGGTTGGCTATGCCGTCAACAATATGCTGGGGGACGTGACGGGGATGCTGTGCGACGGGGCGAAGGCTGACTGCGCGCTGAAAATTTCCACCTGCGTATTTACCTCCTTCCACTGCGCGGCAATGGCCCTGCGGGACGAAACCGTGAAGCACACCGACGGCATTGTGGAGAAAGACCCGGAGGTGACCATCGCCAACTTTGTAAAGCTCGGCAACGACGGTTCGCCTAAAATGGACGACCTTGTGCTGGATATGCTGCTGCAAAAGGGAAGGTAATGTCGGATACGGACGGGCGGGGGACGCCATGCATCCCCGCCCGTTCTTTTGCGTGCTTTTCCAAGGATTTTCCTTGTCATGACAGGGAAAAACTGCTATAATGAGGCCATTGACTTTAAAATGCGTTTGATTCAAGGAGATTGTTTTGCTGCATTACATTCAGGCGCTGCTTGGGCAGCTTGACCTTTCCACCGCGCTGGATGCGGTACTGCGGGTGGCGTCCGTCCTTTTGTGCCTGACGGTACACGAGACATGCCACGGCCTGGCCGCCCTGTCTCTGGGGGACCGTACCGCCAAGGAGCTTCACCGGCTGTCTTTAAATCCCCTGCGGCACATCGACTGGCTGGGACTTGCCATGATGTTTACCGTGGGCTTTGGCTGGGCAAAGCCGGTGCCGGTGGACCCGCGCTATTTTAAAGACCCCAAGCGGGGGATGGCGCTGACGGCGCTGGCGGGGCCGCTCTCTAATTTTGTGCTGGCTTTGGCACTGATTTATGCCAGCCGTGGGATTTACCTGTACGCAGACTATACGCCGCTGTGGGATGGGATTTTCAATTTTCTGCATACCACCGCGATTCTCTCCGTTGGACTGGGGCTTTTTAACCTGATTCCCATTCCGCCGTTGGACGGATCGAAGGTGGTGGGCGCGGTGCTGCCCGATAAGGCTTATTTCACGCTGATGCGCTACGAGCGGTATGGAATGCTGCTTTTGCTGCTGCTCTCCTTTGCAAATGTGGGAGGGGGCCTGATTGGCCGCGGCATTTCCGGTGTGTACACTGCCATGATAAACCTGATTTATTGAGGTGATCGATTGTTGGACAGTCCCGTATTCAAACTGGAAAAAGTAGTCCGGGCCAAGGCACAGGAAGAAATGCAGGACTTTGAAGGCCCGCTGGACTTGATTTTGTTTCTGCTTGGCAAAAACAAACTGGAAATTCAGGACATTGCCATCTCTTTGATCTGCGGCCAGTATCTTTGCTGGCTTGAGGCCCGCAAGCAGATGGATTTGGAGGTAGCCAGCGAATTTGTTACCATGGCCTCCCATCTTATCTATCTCAAGACACGGATGCTTCTGTCCATTGAGGACGAGGAGGCCCGGGGGGAAATGGACGCGCTGATTAAGTCCCTTGAAGAGCGCCGCCGCAGCGAGAGCTATGGCGTGGTGAAGTCTGCGGCCAAGCGACTGGAGCCTATGGGGGAGTTTGGACGCAGCATTGTCTTTCGTCAGCCGGAGCCGATGGAGCGGGGAAAGATTTTTGAATACCATCAGGAACCGGCGGATTTGATTCTGGCCATGGCGGACATTCGGGAGCGGTCAGAGCGGACGCTTCCGCCCCCCAGAGCGGCCTTTGCCGACATTGTGCGTCAGGAGCCTTATCCCGTGGAAAGCAAGGCCAAGGATATAATTAAGCGGCTTAAAAGTGAGGGAATCACCCGGTTTTTAATGTTGTTTCGGGGAAACCGCACCCGCAGTGAGGTGGTGGCTACATTTTTGGCGGTGCTGGAGCTGTGTCGCGCCAGCATCATCTGCCTGGCCGGGTCCGAAACGGACTGTACCGTAAAGCAGGAGCAGGAACTTCCCGAAAATTTAACATTGTAAGGAAGACGGCATGGAAAATTTGGACATGAAGGAAATCGAGTCCGCCGTGGAGGGCATCTTATTTGCCTCCGGCGACCCGGTGCATATCGACCGCATCTGTATTGCGCTGGAGACGGACCGCCCTACGGCGGAGCGGGTGCTGCAAAACCTGATGGATCACTATGCCTATGACCGCCGGGGCGTGCGGCTGCTCCATGTGGAGGATACGTGGCAGCTATGCTCTGCGCCGGACTATGCAGAGGTGATCCGCAAGGCCTTTGAAATCCGAAAGCCTGCCAAGCTCAGTCAGCCCGCGCTGGAGGTGCTGACGGTCATCGCCTATTACCAGCCCGTGACCCGTGCCTATGTGGACCAAATTCGGGGCGTAGACAGCGCCTACACCGTGGGGCTGCTGATGGAGCGGAAGTTGATTGAAGAGTGCGGGCGACTGCAGGTGCCGGGGCGCCCCCGGCTGTACCGTACCACGAAAAATTTTCTCCGCTCATTTCATCTCCGTACGCTGGAGGATTTGCCGGAGCTGCCGGATTTCGGTGGTGCTGGGCAGATGCGCCTGGGAGACAATGGGGAAATTATGGACCCGGATAGCGAGCTTCGGGAGATTGCAGAAAACGACGGAGCGGACAGCGAAGGATAAATTTATTGCGCGGAAAAGCTGCGGAAGGAGGAAGTCCTGTGCTCTTGCTGAAGATTCTGGCGTGTCTGACGGTTTCATTCCTGCTGCTGTGCCGGGTGCGGCTGGGCATTCGGGTGGACATCGCCGAGATTGTCTCGGCGGACGTGGCCGTTGGCTTTCTGCGCTTTCGGGTTGCACCCGCCAAGGCCGGACGGAAAGAAGCCGCCCAGCCGAAAAAAGAAAAAAAGAGAAAAAAGCCGAAGGATTTGACAAAAGCTGTGAAGAAAATTCCCATACCCACGGTGGAGGATTTGAAATCCGCATATCATATCTTTCAAGGACCAATGAGAAAAATTTTGCGAAGGGTTGGCCGGGGCATTCGCGTCCACCCTTTGTCTCTGTCGGCAACACTTCCCGGGCAAGAGGACCCCGCAGCAGCGGCGGAAAATTATGGCCGTGTCTGCGCCGCCATGTGGACGGTGATGCCGCTGCTGGAAGAACTGATCGATATTCCAAAGCCGTCTTTGCATGTAGGTGTCAATTATGATGCGGAACATGTTTACATCCGGGGACATGTCGGCATCTCTATCCGCGTGGGAACGCTGCTGTCCATGGGCTTTGGCGCGCTGATTCCCGGTGCACGCTGGCTTATAAAATTTTATCAGGCTCATAAAAACGACAAACCGCGGCAGGAAAAAACGACGGAGACGGAAACGCCCAAATCCGCCGCATAGAAAGGAAATCGCTATGGATAATACTGTTGAGAAGAAGCACCCGCTGAACGATCTGATGGGATCCACCATAGAAAAAATTCGAGAGATGGTGGACACCAATACCATTGTGGGCCAGCCGATTACCACGCCCGACGGCGTGACACTGATTCCTATCTCCAAGGTCAGCTTCGGCTTTGGCAGCGGCGGCGGAGACTATGGCGCGACACAGCCCCAGAATTTCGGCGGCGGCAGCGGTGCTGGTGTGAAAATTTCTCCTGTGGCGTTTCTGGTGATCAAGGACGGAACCACACGTGTTCTGCCTGTTTCTCTGCCGCCGGCATCCACGGTGGATCGGCTGGTGGAGATGGCCCCGGATATTCTGGACAAAGTGGAAAAATATTTCGACAAAAAGAAGGAAAAAGAGGAGTTCTGACAGGGGTATACTAAGGTCACCTCAGTGGAAAGGTGATCGTGGATGAAAACTCGCTTCAAACGCTCTGCGGCGCTGCTTTGCGCCCTTTTATGTCTGTATAGTATTTTCCCTTGTAAGGCCGCCGCTGTCAGCACATCTGCTACATCCGCCGTTTTAATGGACGTGGATTCGGGGCGGGTGCTGTACGCCCAAAATGAAAATAAAAAAATGCTGATTGCCAGTACGACAAAAATTATGACCGCGCTGGTGGCTCTGGAAAACGGAGAGCTGCGCGGCACCGTGAAGGTCACGGCGGAGGCAGCCAACACGGAAGGTTCCTCCATGTATCTGAAGGCGGGAGAGAAGCTGACGCTGGAAACTCTGCTGTACGGGCTGATGCTCTCATCCGGAAACGACGCGGCGGTGGCCGTGGCACAGGGTGTGGCGGGCAGCACGGAGAAATTCGTGAAGCTGATGAACCAAAAAGCAAAGGAGCTGGGCATGAGCGGCACCTCCTTTGCAAATCCCAATGGGCTGGATGACGAAAAGCACTATTCCACCGCCAGAGACATGGCGGTGCTGGCCTGTGCTGCCATGAACAACGAAGCATTTGCCCGGATTGTCTCCACCCGCAGTGTCACCGTGGGCGGGCGGACGCTGACCAACCACAACAAGCTGCTTTCTTATGTTGATGGGTGCATCGGCCTGAAAACCGGCTACACCAAGGCTGCGGGCCGCACACTGGTGTCCTGTGCGCGGCGAAATGGGCAGCGGTTGGTGGCGGTGACCTTGCAGGACGGGAACGACTGGGCCGACCACGCCGCGCTGTATGACTATGGGTTTTCCCAATACCCCGCACACCGGGCGATGACCATCGGTGAGAAGGTGGGGACGCTGGCGGTGACCGGGGGTGTTAGCACTGCAATCCCCGTGGTGGCGGCGGATAGCTTTTCCTGGCCTTTGGCGCAGGGAGAAAAGCTGGAGGTTCGCTTTGAGCTGCCGGAGAGCGTAAAGGCTCCGGTGACGGCGGGAACGAAAGTCGGACACGCTGTGTTTACCTTGAGCGGCAAGGAAACCGGGCGGGTGGATCTGCTGTGCGGCGGTGATGCGCTTTCCGCCATTCAGCCCCCATCAAGCCTGCTGCGCCGTATGGGTGAGCTGCTGAAAAAGTGCTGATCGCGCCAGAACGGCGGGGAACCTCCAAAGATTCAGGCCGCCGGACACGTGGAAACCCGTCCGGACGGTCTGGGGCCGCGCGATAAAGCGCGGCCTTTCCGATTTAAATACACATTTAAATACACATAAGGAGACGGCGGATATGGAAGAACGTCTGCAAAAGCTGCTGTCCGCCGCGGGACTGTGCTCCCGCCGAACGGCGGAGGAATGGATTACCGACGGAAGGGTAACGGTGAACGGCCAGACCGCCCATTTGGGCGACCGGGCCGACCCGGATATGGACGACGTACGTGTGGACGGCGTTCCGCTTGGGCGGCAAGAACACAAGACCTACCTGCTGCTAAACAAGCCCCGGGGCTATGTGACCACCCTCTCCGACGAGAAGAACCGTCCCACAGTGGCGGAGCTGGTGAAAGACGCGGGGGCGCGGGTATTTCCGGTGGGGCGGCTGGATATGGATTCCGAGGGGCTGCTGCTGCTGACCAACGACGGGGCGCTGATGCAGCGGTTAATTCACCCCAGCTTTCAGGTTGATAAAACTTATGAGCTGGATGTTTCCGGTTTCCGGGTCGGGTCGGATGCGGCCCTGCGGGCCGTTACGGAGCTTGACGGGGAGTCGATTTCTCCGGCCACGGTGGAGGTGCTTTTTCAAAATGGTGCACGGGCACGGTTAAGCGTGGTCATTCACGAGGGGAAAAACCGCCAGATTCGTCGCATGTGCGACCAATGCAGGCTGACGGTTCTCAGGCTGCGTCGGGTGCGGGAGCACATTTTGGAGCTGGGCGCACTGCCGGAGGGGAAGTGGCGGTACCTGACGGAGGAGGAGCTGTCCGCGCTGCAAGCGCAGTGACAGAGGGACGTGTCCGCTCCACCTTTCCACAGCATCCCTTCCAGTGCAGCGCAGCCCTTGGAGAGGGACCTTATAGGTTGCCGCTCTACAATATAAGGGATATGATTGCAGGATTTTTATAAATCCTGCAATTCTTATGTTTGCTGCCACATTGCAAATCCGTTGCAATCTCAGGGGAATTTCAGAAAACAACTGCATTTTCAAGGCCGCTGTATCAAAATAACAAAGGTTTTTATTGAAAAAATGCAGGAATTATGATAAGCTATTCATCACACTTGGTCAGCGCTCAATGCGCTGACCCGGAAGAAGAGATACGGCGGAGGGGAAAATTGTGGCGAAAGGCATTTTATATACGCTGGAAAGCGGCATGAGCGGCTTTTCAAAGGGACAAAAGCGCATCGCTTCCTACATTATGGACAACTATGATAAGGCCGCGTTTATGACCGCCAGCAAGCTGGGCCAGCTTTCGGGCGTCAGTGAATCCACGGTGGTTCGCTTTGCCTACGAGCTGGGCTATGCGGGATATCCCGCCTTGCAGCGGACGCTGCAGGAAATGATACGCAGCCGCCTGACTTCTACCCAGCGCATTCAGGTGGCGGACAGCATGATGAGCGGACATGACGTGCTGTCTTCCGTGATGCGCTCTGACTTTGATCGGCTGCGGATGGTGGCGGACAAGGCGGACCGCAGGGAGTTTGACCTTGTGGTGGATGAGCTGGTGCGGGCGCGGCACATCTATATTCTGGGCGTGCGGTCGTCCTCCTTTGTGGCGGGATATTTGAACTTTTACATGCATCTGCTGCTGGACAACGTCACGCTGGTGCAGTCCAACGAGGCGGGAGCGATTTTTGAACAGCTGTTCCGCATCGGCCCCGGTGACGTGATGCTGGCCATCAGCTTTCCACGGTACTCCAAGGCCACCATCAACACCGCGAAATTTGCCAAGGACCGGGGTGCGACAATTTTGGGCATAACGGACAACGAGCTGTCCCCGCTGGGGCAGATGTCCAGTGCGTCAGTGCTGGCTCCCAGCGAGATGATTTCTTTTGTGGACTCCATGGTGGCCCCCATGTCCATGGTAAACGCCCTGCTGGTGGCTCTGGGCTTCCGGCTGGGAAAAGACGTGTCCACCATCTTCTCCGAGCTGGAGGATATCTGGGAAACCTACGGCGTATTTGGAAAGGCAGACGATGAATAAAAAAATCTTGGTGGTCGGCGGCGGGGCCGCCGGCATGATGTCCGCAATTTCGGCAGCGGAGCGGGGCGCGTCCGTGACGCTGCTGGAGCCGGGCGACCGCCTTGGAAAAAAACTGAATATCACCGGCAAGGGCCGGTGCAACGTCACCAACGATTCCGGGTGCGAGGAACTGCTGGCCAACGTTCCCCGCAACGGAAAGTTTTTATACAGTGCCTTTTCCCGGTTTGACGGGCGGGACGCCATGGCATTTTTTCAGGAGCTGGGCGTTCCACTGAAGGTGGAGCGGGGGCGGCGGGTATTTCCCGTTTCCGACCGCTCTTTTGATGTTAGCGGCGCATTGGAACGGCGGCTGAAAAAGCTGAATGTCTCCATTTCGCGGCGGCGGGCGGAAAGCCTGCTTCTTGAAGACGGAGCCGTCCGAGGGGTGGAAACGGAGCGGGGGGCGCTGAGCGCCGACGCAGTCATTCTGGCCACCGGCGGGATTTCCTACCCCGCCACCGGCTCCACAGGAGACGGACACCGGTTCGCAGAGCAGGCGGGGCACGCGGTCACGCCTTTGCGAGGTTCGCTGGTGCCCCTGCGGGAAGTCGGAAACCTCTGCGCGGATTTGCAGGGCCTTTCCCTGAGAAACGTGGAACTGTCGGTTTTTGAAAACAACAAGAAGATTCATACGGACTTTGGCGAGCTGCTATTTACCCATTTTGGGGTCAGCGGCCCGCTGGTGCTGTCCGCCTCTGCCCATATGCGGCATTTCGGTGACAAGGCGTATCGACTGGAAATTGATTTGAAGCCCGCGCTGGACGAGGGGCAGTTGGATAAGCGGCTGCTGTCGGACTTTGAAAAATATGCGAACAGCGATTTTTGCAATGCTCTGAGCGATCTGCTGCCCCAAAAGCTGATTCCGGTCATGGTGGAGTGCTGCGGGATTTCCCCGCATCGAAAGGTGCACGATGTCACGCGGGAGGAACGGCAGGGCCTGCTGAGGCTTTTAAAGCATTTTCCCATCGCCATCGAAGAGCCCCGTCCGGTAGAGGAAGCCATTGTCACAGCCGGTGGCGTAAAGGTGCGTGAGATTGACCCACACACCATGGAATCAAAGCTTGTAAAGGGATTGTACTTTGCGGGAGAATTGATTGATGTAGACGCTTATACCGGCGGTTTTAACCTGCAAATTGCCTGGGCCACCGGGCGCGCCGCAGGCTTTGCAGCGGCGGATACCAAGGAGTAAGGAGCATTCCCATGAAGAACGTGAGCATTGCCATCGATGGGCCCTCCGGTGCAGGAAAAAGCACCTTGGCACGGGCGCTGGCAGAGGAAAAAGGATATTTGTACGTAGATACCGGCGCCATTTATCGGACCATAGGCTGCTATGTCCTGCGCTGTGGGGTGAACCCGTCCGACGAGGCCGAAGTGCTTCGTCTGCTTCCGCAGGCAAAGGTGGAACTGCGCAGGGGAGAAGATGAAACGCAGCGCATGATTTTGAATGGGGAGGACGTGTCGGAAGAGATTCGCTTTCCAGAGGTTTCCAAATATGCCTCCATCGTCTCCGCTTATCCGGGAGTTCGGTCGTACCTTCTGGAGATGCAAAGGGAGCTTGCACGGAACCACAGCGTGGTGATGGACGGACGGGACATCGGCACGGTGGTTTTGCCCGACGCGGATGTGAAAATTTTTCTCACCGCCTCGGTGGAGATCCGGGCAAAACGGCGGTATCTGGAGCTTTCGGAGCGGAGAACACCCGAAACGTTGGAGCAGGTGCGCAGCGAAATTGTCCAGCGGGACTGGGACGACTCCCACCGCGCGGCCTCGCCGCTGCGTCAGGCCGAGGATGCCGTTGCGGTGGATACTACGGAGATGAATTTTCAGGAGAGTTTGGCCGCGCTTTCGAAAGTGGTTGAGGAGGCGTTGAAATGAAGCCGTTTAACCGCTTTTTCGTATTTATTTACTATGTGGTGGGCTTTATCACTCACCTTCTCCATCCTGCCGACGTGGAGGGCATGGACCGCCTGCCCAGAGGAGGGGCACTGCTGTGCCCCAACCACGCCAGCGACTGGGATCCGATCATGGTGGCGCTTGTGCTGCCGGTGAATTACCGGCTGCACATCATGGCAAAAGAGGAACTGTTCCGCAATCCCGTTTTGGGCTGGATTCTGCGTCGTGTGGGGGCCTTTCCCGTCAGCCGGGGCGGAAGCGATATTCAGTCGGTCAAAACCGCTATGCAGGCCATCAAATCAGGAGATAATCTGCTGATGTTTCCGGAGGGAACCACTGTCCGGAACGGAATCGGCCATGTGGACGGTCTTCCTGCCCATGCCCACGGCGGTGTGGCCATGATCGGTGTCCGAACGGGTGCGAAGCTGGTGCCGGTGTTTGTGGATGGGGAGAAGAAGCCCTTCCGCCGTACCCGCATTATTTTTGGCGAGCCCTATGAGCCGAGGATTACAGGGAAGCACGGCACGGCGGAGGAAATTCAGACGGTGGCGGACGAGGTTCTGGCGGCGGCTTATGCCCTGGGGGGGCAGTCCGTGGGAGGGAAGTCGCTGTGCGAGTAATCTTGGCGCAGAGCGCCGGCTTTTGCTATGGCGTGGAGCGGGCGGTGGACCTTACAGAGAAGACCGCCGCTGAGAGCGGCTGCTGCGTCATGCTGGGGGATCTGATCCACAACGCCCATGTGGTGGCGGAGCTGGAGAATATGGGCGTGCGGAAAATTGCCGGGCCGGAGGACGCGCCGGAGGGCGCGACCGTGGTGCTCCGTTCCCACGGAGAGCGGCGGGAACTGGTGGAGGAATTGACGGCGAGGGGACTTCGCTGTGTCAGCGCAGCCTGCCCCAATGTGCTGCGGATTCAGGCCCTTGTTGGGCAGGCGGAGGAGGATGGCCGGCAGGTCATCATTATCGGAGAGCGGAATCATCCCGAAATTCAGGGAATTGCCAGCTATTGCAGGCATCCGCTGATTTTCGGCGGGCCGGATGAGCTTGCGCTTTGGCTTGAAGAGGACTCCGCACGGCGGGACCTTCCCATCACCGTAGCCGCACAGACCACCTGTATTCGTGAACTTTTTGAGACTTCCGTAAAAATCTTAAAAAAAGAGTGTACAAACGCCAAAATATTTGATACAATATGCAATGCTACGCGTAAGCGTCAATCCGAGGCGGCAGAGATTGCCGGGCGGGTGGACGCAATGGTGGTGGTTGGAGACCCCAGAAGTGCAAACACCAAACATTTGACGGAAATTTGTATTGAGAGATGCCCGCGCGTTCTCCAGATTGAGGGGGCGGACGAGCTCTCGCCGGATTTTTTCAATGGTTGCTCTGTTGCAGGTCTGACGGCCGGTGCCTCCACGCCTGCGGGCATCATTAAGGAGGTATATGCAACGATGAGTGAAGAAATCATGAGCGTCGAAAACGGCGAGGAATCCTTTGAGGAACTGCTGAATCAATCTTTTAAGACTTTAAATACAGGGGAAAAGGTAACCGGCATTGTCACAGCCGTGGGCCCCACGGAGGTGCAGGTGGACGTGGGCGCCAAGCAGGCCGCGTACATCAAGGCCAGCGAACTGAGCGATGATCCCAACGCCAAGCCCGAGGATCTTTTGAAGGTGGGCGACGAGATCGAGGCATATATCGTCCGCGTCAACGACATCGAAGGCTTTGCCGAGCTGTCCAAGAAGCGTCTTGACACTGTGAAGGTCTGGGAGAACATCGAACAGGCTGTGGAGGACAAGACCGTGATGGACGGCGTTGTCACCGAGGTTAACAAGGGCGGCGTGGTCGTTTCCGTCAAGGGTGTGCGCGTGTTCGTGCCCGCCTCTCAGAGCGGAATGCCCCGCGGCGCAGACCTTGAAACCATGGTTAAGTCCAAGGTGCAGCTCCGCATTACCGAGGTCAATCGTGCCCGCCGCCGTGTGGTGGGTTCCATCCGCTCCGTGGCGGACGAGGCCCGCAGAGCCGCACAGGACGAGGTATGGAACAGCATTGAGGTTGGTAAGCGCTATACCGGCACAGTCAAATCCATGACCGCTTACGGCGTGTTTGTGGATATCGGCGGCGTGGACGGCATGGTGCATATCTCTGAGCTGAGCTGGAGCCGCATCAAGACCCCCTCCGAGGTCTGCAAAGTGGGCGATTCCATGGAGGTATACGTTATTTCCTTTGATGCCGAGAAGCGCAAGATTTCTCTGGGTGTGAAGGATCGCGGCGTGAATCCCTGGGAGGACTTCATGAGCAAGTTCCGCGTGGGCGATGTGGCTACGGTTCGCATTGTCAAGCTGATGACCTTCGGCGCGTTTGCCGAGGTTGTTCCCGGTGTGGACGGCCTGATCCACATTTCCCAGATTGCTGACCGGCGGATTGAAAAGCCCGGCGATGTGCTGAGCGAAGGTCAGGAAGTAGACGCCGAGATCATCGCAGTGGACGAGGAAAAGAAGAAAATTTCTCTGTCTATCCGCGCTCTGCTGGCTCCTGCGGCGCAGGACGAATCCGAGGTTGAGGGCGAGTAAGCCACCATCTTCCGATTGATACGCAATTCAGCCCCGGAAATGCTTTGCATTTCCGGGGCTTTCTTTACATTTTTGTTCTTGACAGGGTGTGCTCCATTTGATGAACACAAGCTAGTAATTTTCCGAACATTAGGGGAGAGTCTCTTCAAAAAGCGCCTGCTTTTTATACACTCTGTTCTTCCTGAAAATCAGGCATGGAGTCGGTTGGTTTGCCTCCCAGAGAAAAACTTTGCGAATAATGCGGTCCGGTGAATTCCACCCGCAAATTTCACAGATTTGATTGCATTCTAAAAACCATTATGTTACAATATTGACAATCTTTGAAACTGCATGGTTTTATTGAAAAAACAGGGAGGAATTTTTCATGAGCTATCAGGAGACGTACAAGCAGAAATTGAAGACTGTGGACGAGGCTGTCAAGGTCGTCAAATCCGGAGACTGGGTTGATTTCGGGTGGTGCGTAGGCACGGTCGACGCGCTGGATAAGGCTTTGGCAAAGCGTGCCGACGAGCTGACCGACGTAAATATCCGCGGCGGCGTTCTCACGCACCGTCCTGCCGTGATGAACGTTCCGGATGCAGCGCGGCACTTTGCATGGAACTCCACGCATATGGGCGGTCTGGAGCGGAAGATGACCAAGGAAGGTCTGGCGTTTTACGTGCCCATCCGGTACTCCGAGCTTCCCCGGTACTACCGCGAAAATATGGCGCCCATCGATGTCATGATGATACAGGTTTGCCCCATGGATTCCCATGGCTGGTTTAACTTCGGCCCTAACTGTTCCCATCTGAAGGCTGCCTGTGAGCGCAGCAAATGCATTATTGTGGAGGTAAACACCTCCATGCCCTATTGCCACGGCGGCTTTGAAAACTGCATTCATATCGACGATGTGGATATGATTGTCGAAGGAGATAACAGCCTTCCGGATGAACTGGGCGGCGCGGCCCAGCCCAGCGAGACAGATCTTGCCATTGCCCGCCTTGTCATGGAGGAGATTCCCAACGGCGCCTGCCTTCAGCTTGGCATCGGCGCTATGCCCGGCACCGTGGGTAAGATGATTGCCGAATCCGACCTGAAGGATTTGGGTGTACATACAGAGATGTACGTGGACGCGTTTGTGGATATGTCCAAGGCAGGGAAAATCACCGGTAAGTACAAGCCCTTTGACAAGGGCCGCCAGGTCTTTACCTTTGCCGCAGGCACCCGGAAGCTGTATGAATTTCTGGACAATAATCCCCAGTGCATGGCAGCTCCTGTGGACTATACCAACGATGTTGCCCGTGTATCTCAGATTCCTAACTTTGTTTCCATCAACGGTGCGGTGGACATCGATCTTTACGGGCAGGTATCTTCCGAGTCCTCAGGCACCACCCATATCTCCGGCGCAGGTGGCCAGATGGACTTCGTTCTGGGCGCGTATCTGTCCAAGGGCGGAAAGAGCTTCATCTGCTGCTCCTCCTCTGTAAAGGACAAGAAAACCGGAGAGCTGTCCTCCCGTATCCGTCCCACTCTGCTGAACGGTTCCGTCGTCACGGCCACCCGTTCCAACCTGCACTATCTGGTGACAGAGTATGGTAAGGTCAACGTGAAGGGTATGTCCACTTGGCAGCGGTCTGAGGCTATCATCGGCATTGCGCATCCTCAGTTCCGAGAGGAGCTGATCGCTGAGGCAGAAAAAATGCACATCTGGCGTCAGTCCAATAAGAAATAAAGTTCCATTTTTGATGAAAACCGCCCCTCACAATCCTGTGAAGGGCGGTTTTTTGCGGTTTACGCAACATTTTTTAGGATATACTTGTAAGATTACATGAAATGTGATATCATCTAATTAATTAACAATATTGAAATTTTTATAGCTGCGATACGCGCATCCGGGACGAGAAAGGAGTCTGAAATGTTCAGTGTCGGAGATATGGTGGTTCATCCCATGCACGGTGCCGGCGTAATCGACGGGATTGTGTGTGAGAAGCTAGGCGGCGCTGCGCAGGATTACTATGTCTTCAAGATGCTGGTGGGAGGACTTCTCTTAAAGATTCCAACAGCCAACAGCGACGCTATTGGACTGCGCCCTGTGGCGCAGCCTGCGGAGGTGGAGGCGCTGTTCAGTGCGCTTCCCTCCATGAATATTGACGAGAGTACCAACTGGAATAAGCGTTATCGTGAAAATTTGCAGCGCCTGAAAAGCGGGGACCTCTATGAGCTGGCCCGTGTGATTAAGAGTCTGACTATGCGGGACAGGGAGCGAAGTCTGTCCACCGGAGAGCGGAAAATGCTTCATAACGCCAAGCAGATTTTAATTTCGGAAATCGTGCTTACCGGCGCGGGCAGCTATGAGCAGGTGGAACAGCGGCTGGACGGGTCCATGGATGCATAAATGCGGACCGGAGAAATCTGGCCGGGGAAGAGGAGATTGAATGTTCCGTTTCTTTCACCGTTTCAGGGATGCACAGCGTCCCTTCTGCACGGCGCTGGTGGCTGCTGCCGGCGGCTCCTCCCGGATGGGAGAGGGGATCAATAAACTGCTGGAGCCGCTGGACGGTATCCCTGTTCTGGCCCGGACATTGCTGGCGCTTCAACGTGCCCAGCGGGTGGACGCTATCATCGTGGCAGCCCGGGAGGAGGATATCCTGCCTTTTTCCGATCTGTGCCGTACATATGAAATTTCAAAATGCGTCAAGGTGATTCGGGGCGGAGAGTCCCGGACGCACTCGGTGCTGCTGGCGGCGCTGGAAGCCGATGAGAAAACGGAGCTTCTGGCAGTGCAGGACGGTGCGCGCCCTTTGACCCCGCCGGAACTGATTGACAGCGTGATTGAAAAGGCAGCACGGTGCAACGCCGCGGCCCCTGCGGTTCCCGTGAAGGACACGGTGAAAACCGTGCGGGACGGACAGGTGGAAGAGACGCTGGACCGTTCCGTTCTGGCCGCGGTGCAGACGCCGCAGGTGTTTGAGGCCAGCCTTTTGAAGGCGGCGCTTCAGTCTGCCATGGAAGCCGGGGCAGAAACGACGGACGACTGCTCCGCTGTGGAGCTGCTGGGAAAAACTGTGTATCTGGTGGACGGGGACGAGGAGAATTTAAAAATCACCACGCCATTGGATTTGATTCTGGCGCAGGCGATTCTGGACGCCAGGGAGGGACGGCTATGACGCGGCTGCGCATTGGTCAGGGCTATGATGTTCACCGTTTGGTGGAGGGAAAGAAGCTGATTTTGGGCGGCGTGGAAATTCCCTGGGAAAAGGGGCTTTTGGGCCATTCCGACGCAGACGTGCTGACTCACGCGGTAATGGACGCGCTCTGCGGGGCGGCGTGCCTTGGAGATATCGGTACCCTGTTTCCGGACAGTGACCCACAATACGCGGGAGCGGACAGTATCGCCCTTCTGCGGCAGGTGGCGGCGCTTTTGCGGGAAAAGGGCTATGCGGTGGTAAACGTGGATGCCGCGCTGATTGCCCAGCAACCCAAAATTGCCCCCTACAAAGCGGAGATGGCGGAGAATCTGGCCGGGGCGCTTGGTGTGGAGCGGGACAGAGTGAATGTGAAGGCCACCACGGAGGAGGGCCTTGGTTTCACGGGGGACGGCTCCGGCATGGCGGCGCAGGCAGCGGTGCTTTTGGAAAAAGAATGACAATTTATGCGGGAGGCCCGTCCGGAAGGACAGGCCTCCCGTTTGCGTTTCAATATTTGCAAAGCTGCGCTGGCCTGAAAATGTTTTGGCTTTCCGATTCTCACCCCTTTTTCCGGCCCGCATAGACTATGTGGAGAGGAGGAGTGTCCGTGGAACAATACTGGATGATCGCCCGCTCTGTGACCTATGCCCAACGGATGGAAAGAATGCTGATGGCCGCGGGGATCCGGACGCGCATCTTCCGCGCTCCCAGAGATCTAAGCAATATGGGCTGTGCGTATGCCGTGGAAGTGTCAGGTAGGGCGTTGCATGCCGCGCTGTCAATTCTTCGGTCTGCGGGGCTTTACCCCGCAAAAATATATTTGCTACAACAGGGGAAATACGTGGAGATTTCTCTGTGAACCGCGTCCGGCGGCTTTGCCGCCGGACTCCGGATAGTACTGGAATGCGGGGTATAAGCGCCGCTTCGGAATCTTTTTAGGGAGGTTGACTATGATCTATCTGGACAGCGCGGCCACCAGCTTCCAAAAGCCGGAGACGGTGGGCCGGGCAATGGTGAAGGCCCTGCAAACCATGAGTTCTCCCGGGAGGGGAGGCTATCCGGCGGCTATGCAGGCGGCGGATACGCTGTTTTCCTGCCGCACGGAACTGGCCGAGCTCTTTCATGTATCTGAGCCGGATCGGGTAGTATTCACCATGAACGCCACTCATGGGCTGAATATCGCCATCAAAAGCATTGTCCCCCGCAACGGTCGGGTGGTGATTTCCGGTTATGAGCACAATGCCGTCACCCGGCCTTTGGCGGCGCTGGGTGCGGAGATTACGGTGGCTGGTGCGCCGATGTTCCGACCAGACCTGACAACGGAGGCATTTGATAAAGCCATTACTCCGGGTGTGGATGCCGTGGTTTGCAGCCACGTATCCAACGTCTTCGGTCTGGTGCAGCCGGTGGAGGCTGTGGCCGCACTCTGCCGGGAACGGGGCGTACCCTTTATCATTGATGCATCTCAGTCCGCAGGTGTGATGCCTTTGGACCTGACGGCGCTGGGCGCGGCATTTATCGCCATGCCTGGACACAAAGGACTGTACGGACCGCAGGGAACCGGTGTTCTGCTCTGCGGTAACAAGGCCGAGACAAGACCTCTGCTGGAAGGGGGAACCGGCAGCGTATCCATCCAGCAGGAAATGCCGGACTTTTTGCCAGACCGTCTGGAGAGCGGGACCCATAACGTACCCGGCGTCGCCGGCCTTTTGGAGGGGATTCGTTTTGTCCGCGCAAAGGGCGAAAAAAACATCTGCCTTCACGAGCGAATGTTGGCGCTGCGGGCCTCGGAGGGATTGCGAAAGCTTCCAGGTGTAAGCGTATGCGCAAGACGTGATCTCTTTGACCAGACCGGCGTACTCAGCTTCGTGGTAGACGGGGTGGATTCTGAATTTGTGGGCAATGCCCTGACGGAGGCGGGCTTCGCGGTCCGCTCCGGACTGCACTGCTCGCCTTTGGCCCACCGCACCGCCGGAACCATAGATAGCGGCACTGTCCGTCTCAGCTTCTCCGCGTTTAACACGGAAAAAGAAGTGGATTTAGTGCTGGAAGCTCTGCCGGGAATCCTGAAGCGCCTTTCTGACTGAATTCCCCACGGCCGCCCGCACCCGGCTTTCGGGTTGCGGGCGGCAAAGCTGCGTTTGGAGGAAAAATCCTGAAAAGCGGTGAACATACTATGAATTTTGACGCCTTTTGCCTTGCAATTCGGCGTCATTTTTTATATAATATAAACGTTCTTGTAATTTGGGTGTTCTCCGTATCCTGCGGCTTTTGACACGAACGGAAGATCGCCCTGACCCGGGAAGGAAGCTGATGCAGCGATGAGCGCAAAATTTTCGCTTCTGCCGGGCATGATTGCCCGGTACCTGCTGACAATTGAAATCACGGATATTCTGGATGTTTTGTTAATGGCCATCGTCTTGTACAAGCTGCTGAACTTTGTCAAGACCTCACGGGTGGCCAACCTCTTAAAGGGCGTTTTGATTTTTCTGGCGGTGCTGTGGCTGTCCTCCATCTTTCACCTGAACGGCATCAGCTACATCATGGGCCGGATGGTGGAATGGGGCGTTCTGGCCCTCATCATCCTGTTTCAGCCGGAGCTTCGCCGGGTGCTGGAGCAGATGGGAAGCCGTCGGCTAGCCTTTTTCTTCACCAGAGGAGAGACGGAGAGCACGCTGGAGCGCATGATCGGGCAGACTGTTCTGGCCTGCACCGAGATGTCCAAATCCCGCACCGGCGCACTGATTGTGTTTGAGCGGGAGATTCTGCTGGACGATATGGTCCGCAGCGGCACGGTTTTGAACGCAGACGTTTCCGGTGAGCTTTTGAAAAACATCTTTTTCGTAAAGGCACCTATGCACGACGGGGCGGTCATCGTCCGCAAGGGTCGGGTTTTGGGCGCGGGCTGCATGTTGCCCCTGAGTAAAAACGTGAATCTCTCGCGTGATCTTGGGATGCGCCACCGGGCCGGTATCGGCATGAGCGAAAACTCCGACGCGGTGGTGGTAATCGTCTCCGAGGAGACAGGGTCCATTTCCGTGGCCGTAGGCGGAATGCTGAAGCGGCATCTGATGCCGGAGACACTGGAAAACCTCCTGCGCAACGAGCTTTTGCCCCAGGAGAAGGAGCCGTCGGATCGAAAGCCGGGCCTTTTCGGCCTGCTGCGCGCCCGCGGGGAAGGAGGCAGAGGCAATGGAGAACAATAAACAAAGCTGGAACAAAAGCAAGGTACTGTATGTGGTTCTTTCCGTTTTGTTCTCCTGTGCCATCTGGCTGTATGTGGACAGCATCAACAACCCCGAAAAGGAGAAGACCATCAGTGATATTCCTATCGAATACGTCGGGTCCGACACCATTCTTGCTGATCGAGGCCTGATGCTTCTGCCGGAAAGCGACCAGACTATGACGCTGACGATTAAGGCGCGGCGGCTGATTCTGGCAAGACTGGACCCCGATAAAATCCGCATTCAGGCGAATCTGTCCGACATTACCGCCACCGGGTCCCATAACGTGAGTTATACGGTGCGCTATCCCAGCAATATTCCGAGAGACGCTGTCTCCTATTCCAATACATCCTATGCCGCTCATGTTGAAATTGGGGAACTGTATCGGCGAAATGTAGATATCCGCTGCACGCTGACAGGCACCGTGGCGGAGGGGTATATTGCCGGAGAGCTTCGGCTGGAGCCGGAGACGCTGGAATTGCGCGGCCCGCGTACCGAAGTGGACGCGGTGGCCTATGCCAAGGTAACACTTGCCGTGGACAACGCCGCGGAAACCGTGTCCAGAGCGCTGGACTATGAGCTTTATGACGAGGCCGGACAGTTGATTGAGGACACCTCAAACCTGCGCGCCACCTCCGATCAGATTCAGGTGACGCTGCCTGTGAATGTGGAGAAGGAGCTTCCCCTTCGGGTAAACTTTATTGAGGCAGCGGGGGCGAGAATTCAGAATCTGGATTATTCCATTACCCCCGCCAGCATTACGGTTTCCGGCGCGGCAGAGCTTTTGAAAGACGTGGAGTATATCACGCTGGACGACTTCGATCTGGCGGAATTTGTGGGCCCCTCCACCTATCGGTATACCATCAATGTCCCCGCGGGCTGCGAAAATCTCAGCGGCGCTGTCCGTGCAACTATGACGGTCCGATTTAAGGACATGGCCTCCGCTGATTTCAATGCCGTGAATTTCACGTGTGAAAACGTTCCGGAAGGGAAAACTGTAACCATCCTGACCTCCGAGCTGCCTGTGTCCCTGCGGGGAACCGCGGCGGATATGGCGTCTGTCACGGTGGAGGACATCACGGTGACGGCGGATTTGACCGATATTCTCGCCGCTGGCGGAAGCTATACGGTCCCCGCAAAAATCACCGTGAACAACAGCGCGGACGTGGGCGTGATGGGTGAATATCAGGTGAAAATCACTATTTCAGACGACACCGGACAGGAAGAACCGCCTGATCCCACAATTCCTTAACGTAAACAATCAGCGGATTTAGGAGCGATCATATGACACAAATTGCAACAATTGAAAAACTGCTGGATACGAACCATGCTGAAATTTCCGTGGCCCGCCAGTCCGCCTGCGGACACGACTGCGAGGAATGCGCGGGCTGCGGCGTTTCCGGTGCGTCGGTTTATGCCAGGGCAAAAAACTCCATTGGGGCAAGGCCGGGGCAGAAGGTGGTGGTGGAAAGCAGCACCAAAAATATCATTGGCATTCTCCTGCTGGTCTATATGGTTCCGGTGGTTCTGTTTTTCCTTGGATATGCGCTGGGGGGATTTTTCGCCACGGCGGCGGCACGGTATACCACGGCAGTCATTGCCTTTGTGCTGGGTATGATTCCGGCTGCGCTCTATGACCGCCGTCTGCGGCGGCAGGGCGGCATGGAATTTACCATTGTCAGGCTGTTTTAAGCCGGGGCGCGATGTTTGGTTATGTCAGGCCCCCACTGGATCTGCTTCCCGCTGAGGAGCAGGAGCGGTTCCGCAGGGCCTACTGCGGACTGTGCCACACCTTGCACCGCCGTTGCGGCCTTCCCGCCCGGTTCATTCTGAACTATGACTTTACGTTTCTGGCCATCCTGCTTTCAGGAGGGGAGGAGTCGGAAACCCGCTGCCAACGGTGCGTGGCAAGTCCCCTGAAGAAAAGAACGTGCTGCGGCGAGCACCCCGCGCTGGATTTGGCGGCGGACGAGAGCGTGATTCTTGCCTACTGGCAGACGAAAGACGGCGTGGCTGACCACGGGTTTTGGAAGGGGCTTAAATACCGCGCGGCGGCGGAGGCCCTGAAGAGCGGCTATCGAAAAGCCGCCGCCGCCCGACCAGACTTTGACCGTGTAACTCGGGAGCAGCTTGGTCGGCTTGCAGAATTGGAGCGGGAGAAGTCCCCTTCTCTGGACGCTCCGGCGGATGCGTTTGCCCAAATTTTAGCCGCTGCCGCCGACGAGGCGGAGGACGGGTTGCTGCGCCGCATTCTCCATCAGCTCTTATACCATCTGGGCCGCTGGGTCTATCTGACGGATGCGGCGGACGACCTGAAGGAGGATGCCCTTTCCGGAAATTACAATCCGCTGATCTACCGTTATGGACTGACTGACGGCGCGTGGACGCCGGAGAGCCGGGAAGCCTTTACAAAGACGCTGGATCACTCCGTCCGCCTGCTTGCCACGGCCTATGAGCTGTGGGATTTCGGGTGTTGGACCCCTATTTTGGAGCAGACCGTTTATACAGGCCTGTTTCAGGTGGGAAAAGCGGTGCTTTCAGGCACGTACCGGGCAGGCAGCTCGGCGCGTAAGAAAGACAGAAAAGTTGAGGAAACCACATGAACGATCCCTATCAGATTCTCGGCGTTCCCGAATCCGCATCGGATGCGGAAGTGAAAAAAGCATATTTGGAGCTGGCGCGGAAGTATCATCCCGACAACTACCACGATAATCCCTTGGCAGATCTTGCTCAGGAGAAGATGAAGGAGATCAACGCTGCCTATGAGGAAGTAAGTAAGCGGCGGGGCAGCGGACGAAGCAGCAGCACAAGCCGCCCAACCTCCGGCTACTCCGGGGGGTATGGGTACGGCTATGGTGGAGGCGGCTCTGCCCAGCAGTCGTCCCAAAGCTCCGTTTTGCAGCAGGTTCGCATGGCAGTTAACTCCGGGGATTTGAGCCGGGCGGAGGCCCTGCTTGCAAATTACGCCGACCACAACGCGGAGTGGAACTTTCTTCGGGGTGCGGTGTGCTACCGCCGGGGCTGGCTGGACGAGGCACGGCGATATTATGAAACCGCTACCCGGATGGACCCGGGCAACCGGGAATACCGGCAGGCACTGGAATTTATGGATAACGCCGGAACGTCGGCTTACAGTCCGCAGGGCGGCTTTGGGATGGAGCAGTGCGGAAACGCCGGGCTTTGCCAGCAGCTTTGCTGCACGTATCTTTTGTGCAACGGCTGCGGCCTTGGGTTCCGCTGCCTGTAAGGCGCGGTTTTTGATAGGGAGGGAACAGAAGTGATTAAGAGTATGACCGGCTACGGCCGGGCGAGAAAAACACTTGAAAACAGGGACATCACCGTAGAGGTCCGGTCCGTTAACAACCGGTATCTGGACTGCACAGTGAAGCTGCCAAGGGCCTACGTTTTTGCGGAGGATGCCGTGCGCAAGCATGTGCAGCAGGCTGTTTCAAGGGGGAAAGTGGATATCCTTTTCAGTATTGATTCCACAGGGGCGGACACGGCCAAGGTGACGGTGGATCGTGGCCTTGCAGAGAGCTATGCCTCTGCGTTGAGGGAGCTTGCGGAACTCTGCGGAACCGAAGCCAAAATCTATCCCGAGACGCTGGCCCGGTTTCCCGACGTTCTGAATGTGACTAAGGCGGAGGAGGATTTGGACGCGCTGGGCGCGGATATCTGCCTGGTGCTGGATGAAGCGCTGTCCGCGTACAATACCATGCGGGCTTTGGAGGGCGAAAAGCTGGCCGCCGACATTGGCGGACGGCTGGACGCAATCGAGACGTTGACCAAGCGGGTGGAAGAGCGCTCTCCCGAGACGGTGGCGGAGTATCGCCGGAAGCTGACAGCCCGGATGGAGGAGGTTTTGCAAAGCGCATCCATCGATCCTCAGCGAATTTTGACCGAGGCCGCGATTTACAGCGACAAAGTGGCTGTGGATGAGGAGACGGTTCGCCTGCGCAGCCACCTGTCCCAGCTTCGGGAGATGCTGCGCTCCGACGAACCAATGGGACGAAAGATGGACTTTCTGATTCAGGAGGTCAACCGGGAGTCCAACACCATTGGCTCCAAGTGCTGCGATGTTTCTATCGCGCAGGTGGCGGTGGACCTGAAGGCGGAGGTAGAAAAAATCCGCGAGCAGGTCCAGAACGTGGAGTAAGGCCGTGAAGCTCATCAACATCGGCTTTGGAAGCCTGATATCCGCGGACCGTCTGGTGGCGGTAGTCAGTCCGGATTCCGCGCCGGTGAAGCGCCTGATTCAGGAGTCCCGGGAGCGGGGAATGCTGATCGACGCGACCTACGGGCGGAAAACCGCCTCAATTTTTGTCATGGACAGCGACCATGTGGTCCTTTCTGCACTGCCGGTGGAAAAGCTGGCTGGGCGGCTGGGGACTGAAATCCCGAAGGAAGAGGAAGAATAGGATGCAAAAGGGAAAGACTTTCATTATTTCAGGGCCCTCCGGGGTGGGAAAGAGCACGGTTTTAAAGGCGCTTTTGGAAAAGCGCTCCAATCTGTACTTTTCCATCTCTGCCACAACCCGGGAGCCGCGTCCCGGTGAGGTGGACGGTGTGCACTACCGGTATATGGACGTGGACGCGTTCCGGGAGCGAATCGCCAACGAGGAGTTCTTGGAATACGCCGAGTATGTAGGAAACTTCTATGGCACGCCGAAGAAATATGTGGACGAAGCCATGGATGCCGGGCAGGACGTGATTCTGGACATTGAGATTCAGGGTGCATTACAGGTGTGCGATAAGCGGCCGGGAACGCCCCGCATCTTCATCGCCCCGCCCTCATGGGCGGAGCTGGAGCGGCGGCTGACCGAGCGGGGAACCGACTCGCCAGAGAAGGTGCAAAAGCGCCTGCTGCGGGCCAAGGTGGAATTTCAAACAGCCCATACCTATGACTACTTTGTCATCAATGACACCGTAGAAACGGCAGTGGCGGAGCTGGACGCCATTATGACGGCCGAGCACTGCAAGCCCAGTGATCGTATGGAGATCATCAGCGCAAGATAAGCGCTCGTTCATCAGGCGATTATTTTAAGCCGAAAGGCAGATAGGAAGAAATTTACCATGATGCTTTATCCTGCAATGACGAAACTGATCAGCTATATTCCCAACCGCTATATGCTGGTGAATGTGGTGGCCCGGAGAGCCCGCCAGATTTCCGAGGCCGCTGAAAGCTCCGGAGAACCGCTGTGCGAAAAGCCCGTGACGCTGGCCATTCATGAGGTGGCGGACGGGAAGCTGGATTCCCGGGGGATGAACTTGACTATCGCGGATAGCGATGCCGACCAGCAGAGGATGCCGCGGGAATAATCCTGCGGACGGGGAGGGACGAGGATGGAGCACTCAGAGATTGCAAAAGTGGCCGTCAGCGCGGCGACGTTTTCCATTGACCGGCCCTATGACTATCTGATCCCCCAACCCATGCTGGAAAATGCAAGGCCGGGAGTACGGGTGTCCGTGCCTTTCGGCAGAGGAAACCGAAGCTGCGAGGGCGTGATTCTGGCCCGGGAAACCGGGCCGAAACGTGCTGGTGCAAAGGCGCTTTCATCTGTGCTGGATGACGAACCGGTACTGGACGGCTGGGGCATGTCTTTGGCATTGTGGATGCGCCAGCGGTATTTCTGCACCATGTACGAGGCGGTGAAAACCATTCTTCCCGCGGGCCTGTGGTATCGCCTGCGGGAGATTTTTACCGTGGCGGAGGGGCTGAACCGTGCCACCGCAGGGAATCTCGCCGGGAAAATCAAACATGCGGAATCGGTGCTGGACGCGGTTTTTGCCGCCGGAGGCAGCGCCGAGCTGTCACAGCTAAAGTCCGTCTGCGGCGAGGACGCAGAGCCGACGCTGCGGGCTTTGTGCAAAAAGAGTGTGCTGTCTTCCAGTGTCACCTCCACCCGGCGCGTAAGCGACAAGCTGCGCCGGATGGCGGAGCTGACCATGGACGGATCTGAAGCTTTGGCACTGGTGGAACCCAGAAAAAAATCCGCGCCGATGCGCTACGAGGTGGTATTGCTGCTGAGCGCCACCGGCCGGGCCTCGGTGCGGGACATCTGTTATTTTACCGGAGCTTCCGTCCAGACCCTGAAGGGATTGGAGAAGTCCGGTATTGTGGCGTTTTCGGAGGAAGAGCGGCTTCGGATTCCGGAGCCGAAAGAGGTCGAACCCGGGCCGCCCATTGTCCTTAACGAGGAGCAGCAGTCCGCTTTTGAGCGGCTTCTTGCCCTAACGCAGTCCGGTAAGGCCGAGGCGGCGCTTTTACAGGGCGTTACCGGCAGCGGAAAAACGCAAGTATACATCCGTCTGGCGCAGGAAGTTCTCAACCAAGGCAGATCTGTATTAGTTCTGGTGCCGGAAATTGTTCTGACGCCCCAGATGATGGAGAAGTTTTCTTCCTACTTCGGTGGATCAGTGGCCATGCTTCACAGCTCTCTGCGAATGACGGAACGGTATGACCAATGGAAGCGCATCCGCAGGGGAGAGGCCCGGCTGGTGCTGGGAACCCGGTCGGCGGTGTTTGCACCAGCGGTGAATCTGGGGCTTGTCATCATGGACGAGGAGCAGGAGGGAAGCTACGCGTCGGAAAACGCGCCCCGATACCACACCCGGGATGTGGCAAAATTCCGCTGCGCCCAAAGCGGCGCGGCTCTGGTGCTTGGCTCCGCCACCCCGGCGGTGGAAACCGCATGGAGCGCGAAGCAGGGACAGTATCACCACGAGCTGCTGCGCAGAAGGTATAACGAGCAAAGTCTGCCCGCCGTTGAGGTAGTGGATCTGCGGCAGGAGATTAAGGCGGGAAATTCCGGCGCCCTCAGCGAACCTCTGCGGCGAGAGCTTCAGGAAAATCTGGAGCGGGGAGAGCAGAGCATTCTGTTTCTGAATCGCCGGGGCAACAGTCGGATGCTGGTATGCGGAGAGTGCGGCAGCGTTCCAGCCTGCCCAAGGTGCAGCGTTTCCATGACCTATCACTCCGCCAACGGGCGGCTCATGTGCCATTACTGTGGGCATTCCCGCCCGGCCAGCGACGTCTGTCCGGAGTGCGGCGGTATTATGAAGCACATCGGGGCCGGAACCCAACGGGTGGAAGAGGAACTGCGGGATTTGTTTCCCGGCGTGGGCGTTTTGAGAATGGACGCGGACACCGCCGGCGGGGATCATGAAACGCTCCTCGGTCGGTTTGAGCGGGAGCGGATTCCTATTCTGCTGGGAACCCAGATGGTGGCTAAGGGCCTTGATTTTGAAAATGTGACGCTGGTGGGCGTACTCAGCGCCGACGCGTCTTTGTATATGGACAATTACCGCGCCGCCGAGCGCACGTTCAGCCTGCTCACGCAGGTAGTGGGCCGTGCAGGCCGGGGCGGAAAGAGTGGCCGGGCGGTCATCCAGACCTACACGCCCGGCAACGAGGTGATTCAGAGCGCTGCATCGCAGGATTACGAACGATTTTACGAGAGTGAAATTGCTCTGCGTCGGATACGCCGCTATCCGCCCTTTGCAGACCTTTTTACCTTCACTGTCTCGGGAGGAGACGAGGGCGCAGTGCTCCGCGCGGCGATGGCCCTGCGGGACGAGCTGGGGACGCTGATGGCGGACCCGGCGGTGCGGGGAACAGAACCGGAGATTTTAGGCCCCGCGCCCGCGCCGGTGCTGAAGGTGAACAACCGGTTTCGCTATCGGATATTTCTCTCCGGCAAAAATGACAAGCCAACCCGCGACCGGGCGGCATGGCTTGTGCGCGAGTTTGGAAAGCGGCGGGAAAACCGGGGCCTGAACCTGTTTGCAGACTGCAACGCAATGGATTGATTGCGATTTTCGATTGGAGGACAACGCAATGGCTTTGAGAAGAATTATAGAGGCGGGGGACGATTCCCTGCTGAAGAAGAGCCGCCCTGTGACGGAGTTCAACGGGCGCCTGCGCCAACTGCTGGACGACATGGCGGAAACGCTGACCGACGCCAGGGGGGCAGGTCTTGCCGCACCGCAGGTGGGCGTTTTGCGTCGGGTTTGCCTGGTGCTGGACGAGGAATCCGAGGAGTATATTGAACTGATTAACCCGGAAATCATTTTTCAGGAAGGCGAGCAGACGGGCCTTGAAGGCTGCCTGAGCCTGCCGGGAAAATGGGGTGTGGTCACCCGGCCCGACCATGTGCGGGTGCGGGCGCAGGACCGCGCGGGAAATTGGTTTGAGGTGGAGGGCGAGGGCCTGACCGCCCGAGCCTTCTGCCATGAGATTGAACATCTGGACGGACACCTGTTCTCCGAGTACGTGGATCATTTTCTGACAGATGAAGAGCTGTCGGAGTATTTGGAGTCTGAGGGGACCGAAGAGGACGAAAACGCGGAACCGGAGGCGTAACGCTGATGCGCGTGTTATTTATGGGAACTCCCGAATTTGCGGTGGCTTCTTTACGGAGACTGGTGGAGGACGGACATGAGATTTGCGGAGTCATCACACAGCCGGACAAGCCTAAAAACCGGGGTATGAAGCTGATTCCAACACCTGTCAAGGAATATTCCATGACGCTTAATCTTGATGTGTTTCAGCCGCAGAAGGCCCGGGACGGCGAAGCCATGGAGCTTGTGCGCCGCCTGAAGCCGGAGTTGATTGTGGCCGCAGCCTACGGGAAAATTTTGCCGGAGGAACTGCTGAACTATCCGAAATACGGCTCTATCAACGTCCACTCGTCTTTGCTGCCCCAATATCGGGGCGCGGCCCCCATCAACTGGGCAATTTTAAACGGTGACGGGGAAACGGGCGTGTCTATTATGTATATGGTGGACAAGCTGGACGCGGGAGACGTAATTTGTAAAATTAAAACACCTATTGGATTGGACGAGGACGCGCAGGCTCTGACCGCCCGTCTGGCCGAGTTGGGGGCAGAGGCATTAAGCGGAGCGATTTCAGCCATTGAAACCGGAACTGCAATCCCCACCGCGCAGGATGAGAACACGGCCACCTATGCGCCAATGCTTTCCCGTGAGTTGTCTCCCATTGACTGGACGAAAAGCGCTCATGCCGTCAACTGTCAGATTCGCGGACTGATTCCCTGGCCTGCTGCCTCCGCAGTGGTAGGCGGGCGGGCAATGAAGATTTTCCGCTCTCTGGAAACAGGGGAGGAAACCTCCGCCGAACCGGGTACACTGCTTTCCGCTGATAAGCGGGGGATTTTCATTGCCTGTGGAGATGGCAAGGTTCTTTGCTTGACAGAGATACAGGCAGATGGAGGAAAGCGAATGCCTGTTGCCGACTATTTGCGCGGTCATCCTATCCAACTTTGAAACGAGGAATTTGATGCAAAACGATTATGCTTATTTCTTTGCCCACAATTTGTACTGGGTACTGCTGATTCCGGTATTTCTCCTGTCTCTGTACGCACAGGCGCAGGTTTCCAATAGCTTCAACCGATACAGCAAAGAAACCAACCGCCGCCGCATGACCGGGGCGCAGGCCGCCGAAGCGGTATTGCGGGCTCACGGAGTCACCGGCGTGACGATTCACCCCACGCAGGGACGGCTCACCGACCACTACGATCCCCGGACTAACGCCATTTATCTGTCCGAGAATGTGTACGGCGCGGCCACAGTGGCAGCGGTGGGCGTGGCCTGCCACGAAGCGGGACATGCGGTGCAATACGCCGTGGGGTATGCTCCTGTCCGGCTGCGCAATCTCATTATTCCGGTCACCAGCTTTGGATCTCGGTTTTCTTTTATCCTGTTGATGATTGGAATGCTGATGTACAGCCAGTCCTTGTTTCTGGCCGGTATCATTTTGTTTGGAATCACCACGTTCTTTCAACTCGTAACATTGCCGGTGGAGTTTAACGCCTCTGCCCGGGCCATTGAAACCATTGAGGGACAGGGTCTGCTGGCCGATGAGGAACTTGTTGGTGCGAAAAAGGTTTTGCGGGCGGCGGCACTGACGTATGTGGCGGCGCTGCTGACCAGCCTTTTGCAGCTTTTGCGGTTTGTAGCCATTTTTGCATCCCGGGGCGGAAACCGCCGGGGAGGCCGCCAATGAGCGCCCGGGATACCGCTTTGCGGGTGCTGGGCGCCGTTACCTCCAACGGCGCGTGGGCAGATGCGTCCTTAAAAGCCCAGCTTCGGAGGGACGGACTTATCGGCGCGGAGGCTGCTCTGGCCACACGCATGGTCTATGGCGTTTTGCAAAACCGCGCATTGCTGGACTTTTATCTGGGTGCCTACTGCACCCAGAAGGTGAGCCATTTACAGATACCGCTTTCGGATATTTTGCGGCTGGGTGCGTACCAGATTCTGTTTTTGGATAAGGTGCCGGACCGGGCGGCGGTAAACGAAGCCGTGGAACTGGCAAAGAAAAACAAACGCGGCACAGCCTCCGGGCTGGTGAACGCCGTTTTGCGAAAGGTTTCCTTGAACAAGGACAAGCTTCCCACCATTCCCGACAGGGATGAGGTGCAGTATCTTTCTATTAAGTACAGTCACCCCAAGTGGCTTGTAAAGCGGCTTTTGGCGCTTCTGGGACGAGAGGAAGCTGAGGCATTTCTCGCCGCCGACAACGGCGTTGCACCCTTGACGGTGCAGGTCAACACCCTGAAAACCACCACGGAGGCGTTAACCGCAAAGCTTACCGATGCGGGAGTTTCGGTTACTCCGCACCCATGGGTTCCGGACTGTCTGGAGCTTTCCTCTTCCGGTGATCTGACGGCGCTGGAATCGTTTGGGCAGGGCGAGTTTTTCGTGCAGGACCCCGCTGCCAAGCTGGTGGGCCTGATTGCCGCGCCCCAAAAGGGCCAGCAAGTCATCGACGTGTGCGCTGCTCCGGGCGGAAAGTCCTTTGGTGCGGCTGTGCTGATGGGGGACAGGGGTGAGATTTTTTCCTGCGACCTCCACGAAAAAAAGCTGGTACGCATTCAGGAGGGCGCGGCGCGTCTGGGGATTACATCGATTCAGACCTTTGCTGCCGACGGAACAGTTTTACGCCCCGATTGGGTGGCCAGCGCCGACGTGGTGCTGGTAGACGCGCCCTGCTCGGGCCTTGGTATTATTCGCAAAAAACCGGATGTTCGGTATAAATCCCCCGATGACCTGTTTACACTTACTGTGGCCCAGTCCGCACTTCTGGAAAATGCGGCGCGGTATGTGAAGTCCGGCGGTGCGCTGATTTACTCCACCTGCACGGTTCTTCCGGAGGAAAACGGTCAGATTGTGGAGGGATTTCTCGCCGCACACCCGGAATTTTCCCGGGAAAGCTTTACGCTGCCCCAACCGATCGGAGAGCAGCCGGGAGAACTGACCCTCTGGCCCCATCTCCACGGAACCGACGGATTTTACATCTGCCGCCTACGGCGAGCTGAAAAGGAATCTTCACAATGATTGACTTGAAATCCCAGACGCAGGAGGAAGTGACCCAAACCCTGAGGGACATGGGAGAGCCTTCCTTTCGAGGAAAGCAGGTGTTTTCCTGGCTACACGGGGGCGCGGCTTCCTTTGCTGAGATGACAAACCTGCCCAAGGCTCTCCGGGAGAAGCTGGAGCGTACATGTATTCTCACGCCGCCTGTGGCCGTGCGTAAGCAGGTTTCCAAGCTGGACGGCACCGTGAAATACCTGTGGGAGCTGAGCGACGGAAACTGCATTGAATCCGTTTTCATGCGCTACCACCACGGGAATACCGTGTGCATCTCCTCTCAGGTGGGCTGCCTGATGGGCTGCGCATTCTGCGCATCCACCGTGGCAGGCAAGGTTAGAAGCCTGACGCCTGCGGAGCTGCTGGATCAGGTGATATTTACCCAGAAAGACGCCGGTCTGCCGGTTTCCAACATTGTTTTGATGGGGATTGGGGAGCCGCTGGACAATCTGGACAACGTACTGCGGTTTTTAGAGCTGGTGAACTGTCCGGAGGGACTGAACATCGGCATGCGGCACATCTCTTTGTCTACCTGCGGAATCATTCCCGGAATCGACCGCCTTGCGGAGCTGGGCCTTCAGCTCACGCTGTCCGTTTCACTCCATGCGCCGGATGGGGAAACCCGTTCTAAAATCATGCCGGTAAACCGGGCTTATCCCGTGGATGAGCTGTTTGCCACCTGCCATCGGTATTTTCAGAAAACAGGACGGCGCATTTCCTTTGAGTACGCTATGATCGACGGCGTGAACGATAGAGACTGGCAGGCGGACCTCATTGCGGAAAAGCTGCGGGGAATGCCGGGGCATGTGAATCTCATTCCGCTGAACGATGTGGTGGAAAGTCCATTCAAGCCATCCAAGCGGACGGCAGCGTTTCAAAAGCGGCTGGAGTCCCACGGCGTCACCGCCACGGTGCGGCGGAGTCTGGGCGGCGATATCGATGCCTCCTGCGGTCAACTCCGTCGGAAGGCCATGGAAGAGAGGAAAGGAGTGTGACCGACATGCAGGTTTGGGGCATTACGGATGTGGGGCTTGTTCGCAAGGACAATCAGGACGCCTATGCCGTGCGGGAGCACACGGACAGCGGGCACACCGTCTGCGTGGTGTGCGACGGCATGGGCGGTACTGCCGGTGGCCGTCTGGCAAGCCATATCGCGGTGGATACCTATATGCGGGAGATACGGCGCGTGCTGCGTCCGGAAATGACGCCGGGGCAGCTTCGGGAAGCGTCGTCCTTTGCAGTGTCTCTTGCAAACCGGGCTGTGTGGGAAGCGGCGCGGCAGAGCGAGGAATTTCAGAACATGGGAACCACGCTGGTATCCGCAGTGGGCTACGGCGGCGGCGCTGTGGTGAGCAACGTGGGCGACAGCCGCGCGTATCATATTACAAAAGACTTCATCCAGCGCATCACGCGGGATCACTCGCTGGTGGAGAGCATGGTGGAACGGGGGGACATCACTGCCGAAGAAGCCCGCCGTCATCCAAACCGCAATTTGATTACCCGGGCGCTGGGGCCGGATGAGCTGATCGAGTGCGACGGCTACATATGCCCCATGGAGCCGGGGGAAATCATTCTGCTTTGCAGCGATGGGCTGGTGGATACCGTGTCCGATCAGGAGATGCTGGATGAGGTAACCCGCGCCGAGGTGGGAGAAGACTGCCTTGCAAGGCTTTTGGATCTTTCCAAAGAACGGGGCGCGAAAGACAATGTGACCGCCGTGCTGATGCGCGAAGCAGAAGGAAAGGAGGGCGTGTGACATGGTGGATTCCTATATCGGAAAAATGCTGGACAACCGCTATGAAATTTTGGAACGAATCGGAACCGGCGGCATGGCTGTGGTTTACAAGGCTAAGTGCCACCGGCTGAACCGGCTGGTAGCGGTGAAAATTCTCAAGAGTGATTTGGCACAGGACGAGGAGTTCCGTCGCCGATTCCATGCGGAATCAAAGGCCGTTGCCATGCTGTCCCATCCCAATATTGTGTCGGTGTATGACGTGTCCCAAAGCGCGGAGGTAGAATACATCGTCATGGAGCTGATTGACGGCATTACCCTCAAGCAGTACATGGAGAAGCGGGAAAAGCTGGACTGGCGGGAATCCCTGCACTTCATCACCCAGATTATGCGGGGCCTTTCTCACGCCCACAGCCGGGGCATCGTCCATCGGGACATCAAGCCCCAAAATATCATGGTTCTGCGGGACGGCAGCGTGAAGGTGGCCGATTTTGGCATTGCCTGCCTCGAAAACTCTGCTCAGACACTGACGCAGGAGGCACTTGGTTCCGTTCACTATATCTCTCCGGAGCAGGCCCGTGGGGATCGGACCGACGCGCGCTCCGACATTTATTCCGCCGGAGTGGTGCTTTATGAGATGCTTACCTGCCGCCTGCCCTTCGAGGGGGACTCCGCCGTGTCGGTGGCCATTCAGCATCTCAGCTCCATTCCCCTGGCACCCCGTGAGATTGACGCGGGTATCCCCGAGCCGCTGGAGCTGATCTGCATGAAGGCCATGGCTCCGGACCGGGATCGGCGGTATGACTCCGCCGAGGCCATGATTCTGGATCTGGACGCCTTCCGTAAAAATCCCGGCGTCGATTTGGATATCAACCCCAAGGACCTGCGCCCGGAAGAGCCTGACGAGCCCACCCGTCCGCTGCGCACCGGGGCCGTGATGGCTGCCGCCGCGCAGCATCATGCCGCACGCGAGCTTTCCCGTGAGCGGGAAACCGGGCGGGAATACGGACGGGGCCGTGACCGAAAATATGATTCGGATTACGACCGGGATCCGCCTCGAAAGGCCGGGGGAGATATGTCTCCTCAAAAACGCACAGTGCTGATTGCCGGTGTGGTGGTTGTGGCACTGGTGGCGGTGTTTTTCGTGGCTCGGGCCGTGCTCGGCTCCATGGAAGCGGGGGACAACTATCTCGTTCCCAATGTGCTGGGACTGACGGTGGACGAGGCCAATGCACTTCCCGAAGTTGACGGAATTTTTACGATCAACGTGGTGAGCAGGGTTTACGACGACGCGCCCGTGGATGTGATACTCAAGCAGGACCCATCCGAGAACATGCCTAAAAAAACCAATCTTGTAATTGACGTCACCGTCAGCGCCGGGGAAAGAACCGACGTGATGCCGGACGGCCTGATTGGAAAAAACATTCAGGTTGCAAAGGTGGATATGAAAACGCTCATCGCCGATTTGAAGCTGGATGTGCAGCCCGTAGATGAGAGCAGTGACGACGTGACGGCGGATGCTATCATTCGCACGGATCCGGAGGCGGGGGCTACCTTGAAAAAGGGCGACACCGTCATATTGTACGTCAGCACGGGACCGGAGAAGATTCCGGTGGATGTGTTGCCTTTGACTGCGCTTCCCGTTGACAAGGCAAAGGAGCTTGCCAGAGGTCTCGGGCTGGAGGTTGAGGTAAAAGAGGTTGAGAGCAACGAGGCAGTCGGCATGGTAGTGGCGCAGGACCCCGCTGGAAATACCAAAGCCAACAAGGGCGACAAAATTATCCTCTCCGTCAGCAAGGGACCCGCAGGCACAAGTAACCCCTCGGGAAATCTGGTTTTCCAGCCGGCCACCTTCTCATTGCCGCAGGATGGGCGGGAAACCGTTCATATGGTGGTTTTGCTGGATGGACAGTCACAGTTTGACGGGAATGTGAATTGCAGCGACGGAACCACTACCGTGGACTTGTACGGCACCGGCACCGGCACGGTGCAGGTGTATTACGACGGAACGCTGTTTGAAACACGCACGGTAAGCTTCGATGCGTGAGGGCCGGATTCAAAAGGCCCTCAGCGGGTTTTACTATGTGGAGTGCGACGGTGAACTGTTTTGCTGCCGCGCCCGGGGACGGTTTCGTAAAGAGGGCCTTTCTCCTTTGGTAGGCGACCGGGTGGAAATACGGGAGCTGGGCGGTGGCGAGGGCTATGTAGAAGCCATAAAGCCGAGAAAGAACATCTTTCGTCGCCCTGCCGTGGCAAATGTGGACCAGATTGTGGTGATTGCCTCGGAGGCACTTCCAAAAACCGACCCCTATCTGATTGACCGGCTCTCGGCCATCGCGGCGCTAAAGGACTGCGGCGTGGTGGTGGTGCTGAACAAGTGCGATTTGAACAGTGCCGACGGTTTGTATGAGATTTACCGCGCCGCGGGTTTTCCCACGGTCCGCGTCAGCGCGGAAACGGGGGAGGGTCTGGAGGAGCTGAAGCCCCTGATTATCGGAAAGCTATCTGCCTTTACAGGGAACTCCGGCGTTGGAAAATCCAGCATTTTAAATGCACTGGACCCAGCGTTTGGGTTACAGGTGGGGGAGATCAGCGAGGCCCTTGGCCGAGGACGACATACCACGCGTCATGTGGAGCTTTTTCACCTGTCCTGCGGCGCGGAGGTGGTGGATTCCCCCGGCTTTGCGTCCTTTGATTCCGAAGAACTGGATTTGGAGCTGAAACGCCATCTTCCGGAGACTTTTTTGGACTTTGCTCTCTATCGAGATGAGTGCCGGTTTGTGGGATGCAGTCATACAAAGGAAAAAGGCTGCGCGGTGCTGGAAGCTCTTCAGGACGGGAAGCTTCAAAAGAGTCGCCATGACAGCTATCTCCGGCTCTACGAAGAGCTAAAGCCCCTTAAAGAATGGGCAGAACAGAAGAAATAATCAAGTGCGGATACCGTAAAATCGGTATCCGCACTTTTCCATTTTTTCTTTTCTGAGTAAAAATTTCCCGCTTTGGTGCTTTGTTCCGCACGCTTTTTTCATCCTGCGTATATACTGGAGTACGAGAGGAGGTGCGGCGGATATGTGGTGTGGCCGTGGAGGAGGGGGCTGCTGGCTGGGCGTATGTGCGGTGGCGCTTGGAATGGGCATTTTAATTGCGGCGATTTTCCCCACCGGTTTTCTGCTGTTTATCGTCGCGCTGCTCCTGATCGCCTGCGGGAGCGCCTGTCTTCGGCGCTGAGATGAGCTTGATTTGGAAAAGGAGTGCGTCTATATGAAAATCGTCGTCTGGAAGTCGCCGAAAGCGTTGTGTGGCCTGCTGCGCAGGTTGTTCGGGATCAAGGAATAACCCGCTTCTTCCCGGCATAGGATAGGCCAGAATCACAATGGCCGGGAAAGGATGGTCTGAATGGAACTGGATTTAAAAAAAGCTCGCTTTGACGCCTATGACGTGGGCGGGGAGCTGGTGCTGACGCAGGAGGAAACGGCGGAGACAATTGTGCCGGATTACTGCCCCGACATTGCCCGTATCATCGACACGGAGGGAAAAGTCTATCTCCACAGCCGGGAGCTGCGGGACGGAAAGGCGGAGATTTCCGGCACCGTGCGGGTGACGGTGCTCTATACCCCGGACGGGGAGAGCGGCGTTCGCACGCTGGATTTTGCCATGCCTTTTGCCGCCGAGTCGGACGCTAAGGCTATGCCGGAGTGTGTGCTTTTGGTGGCGGACACAGAACCGGAGCTGCTGGAAACCCGCGCACTGAATCCCCGCAAGGTCTTCACCCGCTGTCGGCTTGTCACCCGTCTTACCGGATATCGCCGGGGGGAGACGGAATTTTGTACCGACGCGGAGACAGACGCGGCCCTGTGCGTTGAAAAACGGCGGGAGGTGCAGCACACCACCGCTCTGACACATATCGCAGAAAAGGATTTTACATTTTCGGATGAGCTGGACCTATCTCCGGGCAGAGAGGGTGCCGCGGAGATTCTTTCCAGTCGTGTGTCCGTCTGCGTGACGGAGACAAAAGTTGTGGGCAGTAAGCTGATTTTAAAGGGAATTTTTACGGTTTGTCTCCTGTACCGCTCTCTGGAGGGGAAGTGCTGCTCCACCTCCGGCGAGCTGCCGTTCTCCCAGATCATGGAGGTGGATGGCGCGACTGAGGGCTGTGTGGCCTCAGTTAGGGTTCAGCTTACCGGCACCGATATTCAGGTGGATGGCGACCATGACAACCGAAAGATTGCCGTCACACTGTATCTCCACGCCACGGCCCTGCTGCGCCAGGAGCAGGACGTGACGTTGCTGTGCGATTTGTACAGCACGGCCTATGACTTGAACTACGAGGCCCAGCCTTTGCAGCTATGCGACTTTGCAGAAACCCTGACCCGCCGACAAACTGTGCGGGAGGTGTTGGAAATCGGCGTGGTGGCAGACTCTATCCTGACGCTTTCCGCTTCTCCCAGCGCCGTATCCGTCAGCCGTGAAGGAGGCGGCAGTACCCTGCGAACCGCAGTCAGCATCCGGGCTTTGTATCTGGACGAGGGCGGCGCGGCACTGATGGCAGAGCGGAGCATAGAGGTAAACTGTCAGATGGATTTGCCGGAGGACTGTCGGGTAACCGCCCATGCCATTTGCCCTGAAGAGGTGCAGGGAAGTCTGGGGGACCGGGGGATCGAGGTGCGGTTTTCTGTTGAGTTTCGTGCCGAAGCAGTCTCTCGGAAAAAGAGAGTCTGCGTGTCCTCCGCCAAAATCAGCAGCGAAGCGCCCAAGGACCTTTCCGGTGCGCCGTCTCTCGTCCTGCGGTGCAAAAACAGGCAGGAGACACTTTGGGATCTTGCCAAGCGGTATAATACCACCGTCACCACCATCCTCTCCGCCAATGATTTGGAGGACGAGGGGGCCGTATCGGAGGAAAAGCTGCTGCTGATTCCCCGGAAGCGTTTATAACGATAAAAAAGCGGTCCGGCATAGCCGGACCGCTTCTTGCTGGCGAACGTCTTTCCGCATTTTGCCGCCGAAGCGCCATCCCCGCAATCGTCCAGCAAAATATTTTTATAGTTAATTGGAAAATCGGGCGAGAAACTGCCGTGTCCGCTCCTCTTTCGGCGCGCCCAGCACCTCGTTGGGCGCCCCCTGCTCCACAATGACCCCACCATCCATGAAAATCACCCGGTCCGCCACATCCCGGGCAAAAGCCATCTCGTGGGTAACGATGACCATGGTCATTTTCTCCTGAGCAAGCTGGCGGATAACCTTTAAAATTTCGCCCGTCAGCTCGGGGTCCAGAGCAGAAGTCGGTTCGTCGAAAAATAGAATCTCGGGCTGCATGGCCAGCGCTCTGGCAATGGCCACCCGCTGCTGCTGTCCGCCGGAAAGCTGGCAGGGATAGCATCCGGCCTTGTCGGAAAGGCCCATTTTTTTCAGCAGCTCTATGGCTTCGTTTTCCACCTCCGCCCGTCTTCGGCCCGCCACGCTGACAGGCGCGTCCGTCAGATTTTTCAAAACCGTGTAGTGGGGAAAAAGATTGAAGTTTTGAAATACAAGCCCAAAACAGCGCCGTATCTTTTTCAGGTCGCCGGCGTAGACCGTTCTGCCCTGTTCATCATTCCAAGCAGCCTTATATCCGGAATAGGACAGCGCGCCGCCGTCCATTTCCGTCAGCAGTGTTGCACAGCGCAGCAAGGTGGACTTTCCTGAGCCGGAAGGGCCGATAATGGCCACAACCTCACCCTTGTCTACGCCAACAGAAATATCTCTTAAAACCTCCGAGGCCCCTTCAAAGGACTTGCGGACATTTTTCAGCTCCATCACTTTCATAGTCGGACACCTCCTCAGCTATAATAGCTCATGCGTTTTTCAATGCGCTCCATTGCCCATGCCACCACGCTGTTAAAGAGAAAGTAGAACGCCCCTGCGATAAACAGCGGCAGGACGGTGGTGTTGGCGGCGGAAATCTGCTTTGCGACGTTAAACAGCTCCTGATAGGCGATGACAAAGGCCAGAGACGTGTCCTTTACCAAGGTAATCACTTCGTTGGTGACGGCGGGGAGGACCCGCTTCACCATCTGGGGCAGAATAATCTTAAAAAAGGTCTGTCTCCGTCCATAGCCCAGCACCTGAGCCGCCTCATACTGTCCCTGCGGAATGGACTGGATGCCGGAGCGATAAATTTCTGCGAAGTAGGCAGCGTAGTTGATGGAAAACGCGATGACCGCCGCCAGTAGGCGGGAATAGCCCGACAGGCTGATGCCAAAGACATAGTAGGGACCGAAATACACCACCATCATCTGAAGCATCAGCGGCGTACCCCGGAGGACGGAGATAAAAAAACGCACTATCGCCTGTACAGGCTTAAATGTCCGCAAAGCAGACAGAGCTTTCCCAGGCTTCTTTCCCGCTGTTTCTCCCTTTGCACCAAGACGACGCAGAGGCGCCCAGGCGGACATCCGCCCCAGCGCCACCAGAAGCCCCAACGGCATGGAAAACATCAGCGTGAGCACAAAAAGCTGCACGGCCGCCCACAGGCCCGTCAGCAGCTGCTGGAGTACATTGACCAAAACCATTCCCAATTCTCCTTGCTGTTCAATTGCCTGAGAGGGCGGCGGTGTTTCCCGCCGCCCTCTCGGAAGCAGACTGCTTATTTGCCGTAGCAGAGCATGTCGGCCAGTTCCGGCGCCTCATAGGTCGTGGCGGCAGCGGCAGCAATTTTCTGGAAGGTTCCGTCAGCCCACATGGCATCCAGCGTGGCCTTCACCTGATCGGCCAGCTCCGTGTTGCCTTTTTTAAAGCCGATGCCATACTGCTCGGTGGAGAGGGGCTTTTCCAGCATTGCAAACTTGTCGGAGCCACGGGTTTTCAACTGGAAGTTGGCCACGCCGATGTCCACCGCGATGGCGTCATTCGCGCCGGACTCCAAATTCATAAAGGCGGTGTTGTAGTCGGGAACCTCATCCAGCGCGGAGAAAGAAGCGGCCAGAGCAAGGTTTTCATCATTGCTGCCGTCGCCGGGATCGTCGGTCAGGGCCGTGAGCGCGGAGGAGCCGGACTGGGTAACCACCGGCTTTCCGGCAAGCTGCGCCGCGTCGGTAATTCCGCTGTCGGACCGCACCACAAACATAATGGAGTTATTTACGTAAGGGCCTACCCATGTATAGTTTTCCTCGCGGCCGGTCATGGTGAAGCCATTCCAGATGCAGTCGATATTCCCCGCGTCCAGCTCCATGTCCTTAGAGGTCCAGTCAATGGGCTGGCGGATCAGCTCCCAGCCGTTGCGGTCGCAGACCTCCTGCGCCAAATCCAGATCGAAGCCCACATAGCTTCCGTCGGCGGCAATAAAGCCGTAAGGGGGATACTCCGCGTCAAAGCCCACGGTAAAGGTGGTGCGTGCCGCGCTGCCGGACGCGGCCTCCGGGGAAGACGACGCGGAGCCGGGTGCGTCGCTGCCTGCGGGTGCGGTGCCACCACAGGCGGCCAGAGAACCGATTGTTGCCGCCATGGCAAGCAGAGCCAGAACTTTTTTCAGTTTCATCACTATTCCTCCAATTTGAGAGCGCTGCTCTCTTAATTTAGTTAATTATCAATTTAGCATGATAATGCGCGGCTGTAAATATGCGATATCCAAAAAGAATCCGCAAAAAAGCGACGGGCTTTTGTGCAATTTTCGGTGTCTCCTGCCTGTCATACTTGTCAGGCTTTCCACATAGAGTGGAAGCAGGATTGCAAGAAGGACGGGGGATGCTATGAATACGACCATCTATCAGAATATCGCCACCCGGACCGCCGGTGACATCTACATCGGTGTGGTAGGCCCGGTACGCACGGGAAAATCTACTTTTATCAAACGGTTTATGGAGACGCAGGTGATCCCCAACATTGAAAACGTCTACCGCCGTGAGCGAGCCAGAGACGAGCTGCCCCAAAGCGGCTCCGGACGGACCATCATGACGGCGGAGCCAAAGTTTGTACCGGAAGAGGCCGTTCAGATTCAGCTGTCCGACGGGGCGGCGTTTTCCGTGCGGCTGATTGACTGCGTGGGGTATATGGTCCGGGGTGCCATCGGATCCACAGAAGACGACCAGCCCCGCATGGTGACAACACCTTGGTACGACCACGAGATTCCCATGATGGAAGCGGCGGAGCTTGGCACCCGCAGGGTGATTGCGGAGCACTCCACCATCGGCATCGTCATCACCACTGACGGATCCATCTCCGAAATTCCCAGAGAAGACTATCTGGATGCCGAAGAGCGGGTAATCCGGGAGCTTCAGGAGCTGGGAAAACCCTTTATCGTTCTGCTGAACTCCGACTCTCCCAAATCCGAGCGGGTGCAGGCGATGGCAAAAGATATTGCGGCTCATTATGACGTAAACTGCATGCCGGTGAACTGTCTGGAGCTGGATGAGGCGGCGGTGGCGGATGTATTGAAAGCCGTGCTGTACGAGTTCCCCATGCAGGAGTTGGATGTGTTCCTGCCCGCGTGGGTGGACGCCCTTCCGGCGGACCACCCCATCAAGGCCGGACTGTACGGCTCGGTACGGGAAGGAACCATGGGACTGCGCCACATCCGGGAGGTCGATGGGGTGATCGCCCAGCTTGGAAAGAGCGAGAACATCAGCTCCGCCAAGCTTACCGGCATTGACCTTGGAACAGGCGTTGCCTCGTCGGTGCTGCTCCTTCCTCAGGAGCTGTTTTATCGGACACTGTCGGAGCAGTCTGGCTTCGCTGTGGCGGACGACGGAGACTTGATGAGCCTGCTGACCCGGCTTGCCACGGTGAAAACAGAGTACGATAAGGTGGCTGGTGCGCTGAACGACGTGCGGGAAAATGGCTATGGCATTGTGGTTCCCGGCCTTGACGAGCTAAAGCTGGAGGAGCCGGAAATCATGAAGCAGGGAGGGCGGTACGGCGTGCGCCTGAAGGCCAGCGCCCCCAGCATCCACATGATTCGTGCTGACATCGAAACGGCGGTCAGCCCCATCGTGGGGAATGAAAAACAGTCGGAAGATATGGTGAACTACCTTTTACAGGAGTTTGAGGGAGACACCAGTAAAATCTGGCAGTCCAATATTTTCGGCCGCAGCTTCCACGAGCTGGTGAGCGAGGACCTGCAAAACAAGCTTCAGCGGATGCCCGATGACGCACGGAAGAAGCTTCAGGAGACGCTGACCCGCATCATCAATGAGGGCAGCGGCGGGCTGATCTGCATTATTCTTTAATAGAAAAGGACAGTGGGAAGCACTTTGTGCTTCCCACTGCTTGTATGTGTAGAGAGTATGACGAGCTATTTTACTGCGCCGCCATATGCCTTCTCTGGAGTTCTCCAATCAGGTCCTGCGGAGAGACTCCGCTGGGGCTCAACGAGATAGAAATAGGCTGATGCCCCAACTTGAGGTTCCACCGCGCTAACCATTTTTTGACACCACTAAGCTTTTCAATATAGGCTTCCTGATTTTTTAACAAAACTTCAATAAATACATTGTTCATCATACTGTCAAGATAAATATATTCGATATCACACCAAGGAATAAATCCAAAAGAAAGGACAGTGCTGTTTTCTAAAATACCGTCTGAAGTGACGGTAAGAAGGGGTTTTCCGGACAGTGCCTTTTTAATAATAAAAATATTGCAAAAAGTATAAAGGAGAATACTAAAAGCTGCAAAAACCCTTAACACAATCTGCGGCAGAGGGCTTTCCATCAAATCTGCGAACAGTAGAAACACACTAAGCAAAGTCATTCCCAATATGATACATATGACCAGGAAAACGCCTTTTCCTGACTTCTTTATAATAATCGTTTCATCCATTCTCTCCGTATCCTTTCCAATCAAAAAATACAAGTCTCCATTTCAATTTTCAAATTATTTATAAAGCACATTTTCTTTACAGACATTCCCTCTCTTTGGGAAGGTGGAATCTTTTTAAATCCACGCACTCCAGCTCCAGCAGACGCATTTTGTTAGCAAGTCCCCCGGCGTAGCCAGTGAGAGAGCCGTCACCGCCCACCACCCGATGGCAGGGGATGAGAATGGAGATGGGGTTGTGCCCTACCGCTCCGCCCACAGACCGAGCCGATGCGGACGTTCCCCGCGCTTGCAGGCGCTGCGCCAGCGCACCATAGGTGACGGTTTCCCCCCGGGGAATTTCCAGTAGAAGCTTCCATACCTCCTGACGAAACGCACTGCCTTGGGGAGCCAGCGGGGGAATCGCGTCGGGAATCCGGCCTGAAAAATAGACCTCCAGCCAATCTCCCACCCGGTCAAATACAGGAAGTGCGGCGGTTTCCTCGCGCCCCGTAAGGGTTGAGCCAAAGTATTTCTGCCCTTCCAGCCACAGCCCCGTCAGCGCAGTACCGTCGGACGCAAGGCACAGAGGACCCAAAGGGGAAGAAAGCTTGCAGATTGTATCCATGGGCAAAGCTCCTTTCAAATTCTTAAGTAGATTAAAAGCAACGTTTGTTCGATTGATAAAATCATTATAGCAGAATGCAGTTCCGCTTGCAAGAGTTGTCATGACGTGATACCATAAAAGTAACAGACAGGGGAGGGGATTGCGACATGCTTTTGGCTATCGACGTGGGAAATTCCAATATGTCCGTGGGGCTGTTCGGCCCGGACAGGGAGCTGAAATTTCTGGCCGCGCTGGACACAGACATCCGCAGGACGGCGGATCAGTTCAGCATTGATTTAATGAACGTATTTACGCTGTATCATTACGATTTGAAGGACGTCAGCGGGGCCATTGTGTGCAGCGTGGTTCCGCCGCTGAATTTCATGCTGGAAAAGGCCGTGAGCCGGTTACTGGGAAAGCCGCCCATGGTGGTGGGGCCCGGCGTTAAAACGGGCCTGAACATCCGCATGGACTTTCAGACCCAGATGGGGGCCGACATTGTGGCGGACGCGGTGGCGGCTCTTGAAAAGTTCGCCGCACCCATCGTTACCATCGACATGGGTACCGCCATTACCATCGGGGTTATCTCCCATGACCGCACCTACGAAGGCGGGCTTTTGCTGCCGGGGGTCAACGTCTCGCTGGAGGCTTTGAGTCGTCGGGCGGCGCAGCTTCCCGCCATTTCCCTCCAGCATCCCAAGTCGCTCATCGGAAAAAACACGGAGGACTGCATGCGCGCCGGTATCATTTACGGAACAGCCGGAATGCTGGACGGCGTGCTGGACCGCATCCGGGATGAATTTCGCGGCAAGACCGTCAGCGTGGTGGCAACAGGGGGAAGCGCACCCATCATCGTGAAATATTGCCGAAATGAGATTGTCTACGATAAGTACCTTTTGATGGACGGGCTGTGGGCCATCTATCAGAAGAACCGGTAGGAGATACCAGCAACGTTCAATAAAACAGAGAGGGCCTTCGGCCCTCTCTGTTTTATATTATATAAGAGGAGTACACTCAATTTCCACAGTACCGCGCAACACAGGTGGCGGAAATCTGCGGGGGAAGGCTCATCGCCATGGCGCCGCTATAACGGATGCACACACACTCACCGCAGGAAAAGCGGCAGGCATTGTCTGCATGAACAACAACCTCTTGGTTTGTAGCGCAGTCGCACACCAAAAGTTGGCAGCGCTCTGCGCGCAGAATACGGGCAATCATGACGGTATCCATGACGGAATCATTATTGCGACAAGTTTCAAGCTCCAAAATAATTACCTCCAATACAAAGGCCGCAACATATCCTATTCATAGCAAGCGACTTCAGTGCATTGTAATGCAGACAGAACAAGCAGAGCTGGGGCGATACCCATAGGAAATGGCACTTCTAAATTACATGCGGCCCGCTCAAACGAGCGGGCCGCACCATATTGCCGGTTTTATTTCGCCAACACCTTTTTAAGCTTTGCAAAGCGGGGAAGTGAGTCCTCCTTCGGAAGCTTCGGCTCGCCCTGAATCAAAGGCAGTACATAGTCGATAAAGGGCTTCTCAACGCTATTTCCTCTGGCATTAATCCACTCACGTGGGACCTTTTTCTCCGTGTTGGCAACATCCGTCAAATTCAGCAGAGCCGTTTTGCAGACGTAATGGCCGTCCCGCTCGGTCCGATCAAAGCCCACCATCTTATCGGTGATGCCGTTGACCGCGTTTTCCACGGCGGCCTTTCCCGCCATGAAAGACTCCTCAATGTCCGTCTCTGAGGCCAGATGCGCACCGCAGCGCTGTAAAAGACTCAGCTCGATGCCCCGAACCTTGGCGCCGGTCTTTTCCTTGACAACGGCAGCAAGCGTAGCGGCAAGGCCGCCAAGCTGAGCGTGACCAAACCCGTCGGTGGCAGAAGCCTTCGCCTCGGAGACAAAGGTGCCGTCGGGATAGTGGATGCCCTCGGATACGGCTACCATGCAGTTGCCCTTTTCCTTGTAGATACGCTCCACATCGGCCAGAAATTCCTCCATATCGAAGTCCGTCTCCGGCAAATAAATCAGGTCGGGACCCGCGCCGTAGGCCGTGGCCAGTGCGGCCGCACCGGTCAGCCAGCCTGCGTGGCGGCCCATGATTTCAATAATGCAGACCATCCCGGTATCATAGACCCGGGCATCCTGATAAACTTCCATGCAGCTGGTGGCGATGTACTTGGCGGCGGAGGCATATCCGGGACAGTGGTCTGTGCCAAACAAATCGTTGTCAATGGTTTTGGGCACGCCCATCACACGACACTCATAGCCCACCTTCTGCATATACTTGGAAATTTTGTTGCAGGTGTCCATAGAGTCATTGCCGCCGTTGTAAAAGAAATAGCGCACATCGTATTTTTTGAAAATCTCAAGAATACGTTTGTAGTCGGTGTCGTCCACATCCGGGTCTGCCATCTTATAGCGGCAGGAACCAAGTGCGGAGGAGGGCGTGTATTTCAAAAGAGCCAGCTCTGCCGGATCCTCCTCGCTCATGTCAAACAGACGATCGTTTAAAATACCCTTGATGCCGTGCTCCGCCCCGTAAACCGCGGTAATGGCGGAAGACTTCAGCGCGGTGGCAATCACACCGTACGCGCTGGCATTGATCACAGAAGTGGGACCTCCGGACTGGCCCAGAATGCAGGCGCCTTTCAGTTCACTCATGGATAGTTCCTCCTGATTTTTCATCCCGGAAAGCCGGGTTTAATAAATATATAAGCGAAAATATCTTATCATGTTCACTTACAATTGTAAATACTTGCAATTTTATTTCTCTGTGCTATTATGATATTGTAAAATCGTTTTCCTATAGCTGAACCAACCCATTCCGGATGGATGCGCGGATTTCCGGGTGCACATCTTCGCCGGGCCGGGAAAAACAATAATTTTGACAGGAGATGCTTGATATGCCATTGGTCACGTCAACCGAAATGTTTAAAAAAGCCTATGAAGGCGGCTATGCCATCGGTGCGTTCAACGTCAACAACATGGAGATTGTTCAGGGAATCACCGAGGCCGCCCGCGATCTGGAAGCGCCTCTGATTCTTCAGGTATCCAAGGGCGCCCGGGCCTATGCCAACCACACCTATCTCATCAAGCTGGTGGAGGCTGCGGTCATCGAGTGTCCCAGTGTTCCCATCGTGCTTCATCTGGATCACGGCCCGGATTTTGAAACCTGCAAAAGCTGCATTGACGGCGGCTTTACATCCGTGATGATCGATGCATCCGGAAAGCCCTTTGACGAGAACATCGAAATCACCCGAAAAGTGGTGGAATACGCCCACGACCATGGCGTGGTGGTGGAAGCAGAGCTTGGAACTCTTGCCGGAATTGAGGACGAGGTGAACGTCAGTGCCGAAGACTCGTCCTACACCCGCCCTGAAGAGGTGGAGGAGTTCGTTTCCCGCACCGGTTGTGACTCTCTGGCCATCGCCATCGGCACCAGCCACGGCGCGTTCAAGTTCAAGCCCGGCACCAAGCCCCAGCTTCGGTTCGACGTGCTGGAGGAAGTTTCCCGCCGCCTGCCCGGCTTTCCCATCGTGCTGCACGGCTCGTCCTCTGTCCCGCAGGAGTTTGTGGAGAAAATCAACAAATTTGGCGGGAGTATGCCCGGCGCCATCGGCGTGCCGGAGGATCAGCTGCGCCACGCGGCGGAGCTGTCCGTGTGCAAAATCAACATTGATTCCGACCTTCGCCTTGCCATGACGGCCTGCATCCGGGAGCACTTCGCACAAAACCCCGGCGATTTTGACCCCCGCCAGTATCTTAAGCCCGCCCGTCAGGCCATCAAGGACATGGTGGCCCATAAGCTGATTAACGTTCTGGGCTGCGACCACAAGATCTAACCGCCAGTTTCAGAAAAACAAGGCAGGGAGACGGTTGTCTCCCTGCTTTTTCATGCAGTCTGCACTTTCTGTGCAAAGATTTTATGGGAAGATATATTCTGGAAAAGATATGTGATGGAACCGTTTCCTCTCATTGGCATAAGCTGGGGCAGGGGAGGGGTACCCATGAACCTTTTACAGGAGTATAACCGTGAGGCAGCGGTGTGGTACGCCCACCGCTGGGCCTATGGCCGGAATCCGGCCTTTTACGATTACGAAAACATCGGCGGAGACTGCACAAATTTTGCATCCCAGTGCCTTTACGCCGGAGGCGGCATGATGAATTTTCTCCCGACCTATGGCTGGTACTATATCAACGCAAATCGAAAGGCCCCCGCGTGGACAGGGGTAGAGTACCTATTTAATTTTCTTACCCGGTCCCAGGCCTCGGTAGGTCCCGTGGGTGCAGAATGTCAGCTTTGGGAGCTGCGTCCGGGCGATTTGGTCCAGCTCTCTCTTGGTGGAAGCCGTTACCAGCATTCACCCGTGGTGGTGGAAGCGCAGCCGCCCTATGGTGCGGATGAAATTCTCGTGGCGGCCCACAGCTTCGACGCGGACAACAGGCCGTTGAGCAGCTATGAGTATGTCCTGATACGGCCCATTAGAATTCTTGGCGTTAACCGTCCGTGACTTGAACTCATCGGAAAAAGGTGCTATAATCACGGCTGACGGAAATATACCGTCAGCCATGGTTTCTTTTATTAAGGATTTTGAAATTAGGAAGGCGAATACATATGAAAAAGCTTTGCGCGGCACTGCTGGCTGCCGCCCTCACAGCGGTGTCCGCACTGCCGGTTTCCGCCGCGTCCTTCCGGGATGTTCCGGTGGGGAGTGCGCTTGCATCCGAGGTGCAAAAGGCTGCCGACTATCGCCTGATGGGCGGATACAGCACCGATACGTTTGGCTATTCAGACCCCATCACCCGGGGGCAGTTTGCCGCCGTACTGGTGCGGATGATGGCAAAAACGATGAACTGGGACGGAGAACTGCCGCAGAATCCCTCTTTCTCCGATGTGCCTTCTTCCCACACGTGGTACTCTGTGGTGGAAACGGCTCTGGCCCACGATGTGGTGGACCCGGGCGGAAAATTCCGCCCGGACATGCCCATCACCCGCGCCGAGATGTCTGAGATGCTGGTGCGTGCTGTGGGCCTGAAAGGGGCGGCCGCGATTCAGGAAAAATCGACCGCGCTTCCGTTTACCGATGTGGAAGCAGGGAAGGGCTACGTGGCTGTGGCTTATCAAATTGGCATGACCTCCGGCACTTCGGAAACCACCTTTGCCCCCACCGCCACAGCAACCCGGGGACAGGCCGCTGCCATGCTGGTGCGCATTTACGAAAAGCTCAGCCACCCCACGGAGTTTGTCCACGGGTTCTACGCCATCTCCTCCCGAAGCCAGCTTAGTCTGACGGACGGGATGGAAGCCGTCAGCGCAGGGTGGAGCCGGATGACCTGGGACGGAACCAACGCACTGCTCTCCACAACCTCGGCCAGCGGCAATGAATACACCGTTCCCAGCGGCTATCAGGACGTGACTGGGTATCTGGATGCAAGCGGCACGCCGTTGAACCTGAACGTCTATATGGATGTGTCCGGCGGCGTGCGGGAACTGCTGGCATCCGATGCCGGGAGAGCGGCTGCGGTGGAACAGATCGTCAATGAGCTGACCGTTTCCTACAACGCTGTGAGCAAGAATCCCTATTCCGGCGTGACGATTGATTTTGAGGGCCTGCGGGCCGCGCAGAAATCGGATTTTACGACCTTTTCAACCGTACTTTCCAGTAAAGTTCAGTCCCTTGACAAGAGCTTGTATATCTGCGTTTCTCCGTCCTTAGCCACCGGCAGCTATTACGATGGCTACGATTATTCTGCCATCGGCGCACTTGCCGACCGGGTGATTCTGATGGCCTATGACTACAACACCGCAGATATGTCCTCCTTTGTGGGGACGGAGTATTACAGGACCGCCGCGCAGGCCCCCGTGGATCAGGTATATACCTCGCTGCTGTCCGCCGCCGCCCAAATGGGTGCTGCCAATCAGGCCAAGCTGCTTTTAGGCTTTTCCAGCAAGCCCATGGCCTGGAAAATTGATGCGGACGGCAAACTTCTTTCTGGAACGCCTGTGTATCCCTCCAACGAAACGTTATATCAACGGCTGAGACAGTCGAATACGGAAAAGGGCTGGTCTGATACCTATCAACAACCCTATGCAATCTACACGACGGAGGACGGCAGCCGCTATTTTGTGTGGTACGATGACAACGACAGTGTTCATGTCAAGCTCGGCGCCACCAAGCTGCTGGGGCTTACCGGCGTTTCTCTGTGGCGGCTGGGAACCATCCCAACAGAAACCGACTGGAATTGGAACAGCCTGCTGACAACTGAATAAAACAACAAGGCCCCCGGCAATTCCGGGGGCCTTGTTGTTTTTATAACAGGGAAGGACAGGCACTGTCAAGGTTTAGGAGTCCAGCGGCTTTTTAGAAGCCTTGACCCCAGAGAGGGGATTGGCTCTAGCTGCCACGCGGAGAGCTTCGTTGTCGATATGTGTATAAATTTCCGTGGTGTTCAGGTGCTCGTGGCCCAAAACCTCCTGCACCGCTTTTACGTCCACACCGTTTTGGAGCATCAGCGTGGCAGCGGTGTGACGCAGCTTGTGGGAAGAGTATTCCGACGCGTCCAGACCTGCTTGACCCAGATGCTTTTTAACAAGAGCATGCACACCGGAGCGGCTGATGCGTTTGTTTTGTTCCGACAAAAACAGCGCGCTGCTGTCCCGGCCTGACACGGGCCGCCGCACCGCCAGATATCGCCGCAACGCATCCTTGCAGGCCTCGTTCAGATAGACGATGCGAACCTTGTTGCCTTTTCCCAGAACCCGGAGTGCCTCATCCTGAATATCGTTTAAATTCAGCCCAACCAGCTCGGAAATCCGCAATCCGCAGTTGAGAAACAGTGTCAGGATGCAGTAATCCCGCTCACGGTTCTTGCCGTCGACCGATTCTAAAAGCTGAATGCTTTCATCCAATGTCAGATATTTCGGCAGTGATTTTCTGGTTTTCGGAGAATCAATGTCCTTGACGGGACTTTCTGTAATCAGATGGACTTTGTTGGTCAAATAGTTGTAAAAAGAACGGAGTGTTGCAATTTTTCTGGCTCTGGATGACGAATTCAGTCCATAATCCGAGGAGGAGCTGTTTTGATGTAAAATCCGGTCGCGGCTAAGATAGGTCATGTATCCGTAAACATCTGTCAATGTTATGGATTTAACAAAGTCTAAATCCACATCCAGAATAGATATCTCGTCCAGACGCCTGTCCCGCAAAGAGGGATCCCGAATCTGCTTCATATAGCGAAAAAAGTTTCGCAGATCCAGAAAGTATTCATCCACGGTCCGCTTGGAGTGCGCCTTTATGGTTTCATGATACGACAGAAAATCCCGCAGGACCGGCGGCGCTTCGGTACGATAATCGTTCAAAATATCACCTTCAAATCCTGTAATGTTTTTATGCTATCGGAGCGGTCTGGACTGACCAACGCTTCACAAGAAGCCGTTTAAATCGCTGGAAACGGGTTTAACCGGGCCTTAGCGTTTTGGCACTGCGAAGCTTCATGCTAAAACAAACTAGCTGTACGCCGGTAAACCAGCTTTGCCAGGACATGGCCGCTACGAACGAAAAGCCGAACCGGCAATAGAGACGCGGCTTTGACAATGTAGGGGTATGTATTTCTATTTTTGGTCTTTTGCGCTCCCCTACATTGAACAAAATTTTTATTTTGTTCAATC
>JAEXCS010000037.1 GCA_023402075.1 Bacillota bacterium
TAATTGTCCGCTCCCACAGGCACGTTCAAACAGGCAATGATTTTATACCCCACTGTAAGAGGCAGAGTGTTTTCGTTAAAGTCGCAGGTAACCGAATCTCCGTCTTGCACCATGCCCGACCATAGACGCTTATTATAGGCCCCATCCGGGTCAAAAGTGGTGTTACCCGCATAGGCGTAGATTGTCAGGGCACACTTCTCAACAGACTCGTCCAGTGAAACTTCAGCGTTCACAAAAGTCTCATTTTCCCGGAAGGACTCCGTCCGCTCCGCCCCGTCCTTTTGCAGGCTGACCCGGCAATTTGCCAGAATCGCGCTGGGATCCGTGACAACAGGACTCCCTGCAACAATGAGCGGCGCGGAAGCGTAATCCACAGGACTGGCGCCGCTCCCATCCCGCAAAACGGCAACAATCTTGCTGCCCGCGATAAGGGGTTTGGACAGCGTCAGGACATTGTCTCCAACCTTGAGGTTGGCGATAAGCCCCTGCGCCAGCTGATATGCGTCATTGAAAAACAGTTCGGAATTATATTCCGCATCGCTGTTCAATTGAAAAACACGCAAAATCCCAGCCGTTGGAATCTGCGTCAAATTTACGGTTAATGTGTTTGACTGTGTTGTAATTTCCGTATCCTTAATGGAAATCACCGATTGTACCGCAAACGCCGGTGATACTGCCAGCGAAAGCAGCATTACCAGCGCCAACAGCAAGCTTATTCCTTGCCTGTGCATCTTCTGGACCATGAAATATCCTCCTTAAACTCTTTGGACGCATTGTCCCCTCAGTTGCAGTTAGATATAACTAACCGCAGAATTAAATTTATACAATAGTTTTCATAATTTGTCAATTGTCGGATGTGCCAAGATAGGTGTAAACGAAGCATGAGCGACGATGGAAAAACCGTACGCGCTTTCTCATTCCCCGGTTTATATCCGGGTGCCACTTCAAAAGCAGCCCTGAAACGGGGCATATCCGCCAGCGCCGTCATTCCGGGTTTCGCTTGTAAAAAGCCACGGGACAATTGCATTTTGTGTATAAACGTCGGTTGCCGTTTGACGGCATACCCGGAACTCCACTTTTACATTCTCCCAGTGCGTATCAAAAAAGGCACGGGCCGTCGACTGACGGCCCGTGCCTTTTCAAACAACTCGCTGCTTCACACCGGAAATGCTTTTACCGCAGCTGTCACACACTCTGTTCCGGGTGCTTTTTCATCAGCTCGACAGCCTCTTTTCCCGTCATATGATGAATGGTCATCTCCATCACACAAAGGGGCTTCCACTCCCGGTCAATGGCCTCTTGAAGTCTTTGGGCGCTGTTTTCCGGAGCGTATTTGACAGCCAGCTTTTTAATGGACTCCAGCTTTTCAGCGTCATCCTCCAAAATCCGAAGCGTGCCAAAGACAATTACGCTTCTGAAATAGGAGGTGTATTCCTCCGGCATCACCTGATCCCGATCCACAACACAGAACGATGCCTTTTCACAGCCGCGGATCGCATCAATCTTGTGCCCCTGTTTTGCACCGTGAAAATAGATTTTGGACCCGTCATAAACATAACTCAGGGGAACGGCGTATGGGTAGCCGTCGTCCCCAGATAAGGCCAGAACGCCTGCCGTTCCTCGGTTCAAAACCGAAGCCGTATCCTCCTCAGACAAAAGCTGTCTCTTCCTGCGCATTTCACGAAACATACCCGCACTCCTTCTGAGCGCTGCCGGAAAGTGCCATACCACAGCAGACCCGCACCTCAACAGGGCGCATATATCCGGCAGACAATATTTTTTCAAGTATACGCCGACGGGGTATTAAAGTCAACGTCCCCGCCGGAGGAACCGTATACCTCTTTTAATTGACTGACAATTGACTGAACAGGTAAATCCGCCCATGGATTTGCACCGCAAATTTTCTTAGGCTGTGCGGCGCTCTTGAAATTTCAGGGCAGCTATGATAAGATTGATAAATCATTTACGGCAGATATGTCAAAAATAACTTGACGGTCTTTCACGAAATCAGATATCACGAAAAGGAGCAAGCCCGCTCATGATTAAAATTACCACGGACAGCACCTGCGACCTGCCGGCCGCCCTGCTGGAAGAAAACAATATTACGGTGGTGCCGCTGGGCATTGCGAAGGGAGATCGCGTCTACCGGGACGGTGTGGACATTCACCCGGCGGACATTGCCGCGCATGTGGATGCCGGCGGCGATATCACCACCACCAGCGCGGTAAACACGGCGGACTACCACGAACTGTTCACCAGCCTGCTGAAGGAATATGATGCGGTCATCCACATTAATTTGGGCGCCGGTTTTTCCTGCTGCCATCAAAACGCCAGAATTGCGGCGGAGGAGCTGCCGGGCGTATACACGGTGGATTCCGCTAACCTGACGGTGGGCATTGGCGAGCTTGCCCTACGGGCTGCGCGCATGGCGCGGGAGGACCGCTCTCCGGAGGAAATCGTTTCGCAGCTGGAAAGCCTGCGCGACCGGCTGGAGGTCAGCTTTGTGCTGGATCGGCTGGACTATATGAAAAAGGGCGGGCGCTGCAATTCCGTCACCGCCATCGGGGCAAATCTTTTAAAGCTGCACCCCTGCGTGGAGGTCATTGACGGGAAAATGTCCGTGTCGAAGAAATACCGCGGCTCCATCGAGCGGGTAATAACGGAATATCTCCATGACCGGCTGGACGGGCGCACGGACATTGACACGGAACGCGTCTGGCTGGTAGACACCTCCTTTGGCCCGGAGCTTGCAGACACGGCGCGGGAGGTTCTCCGCGCGGACGGACGCTTCGGCACGATTCTGGAGGGCAAGGCTGGCTGCACGATTTTTTCCCACTGCGGGCCAAACACGCTGGGCATCGCATTCTTCCACAAGGAAAGCGGCAACTAAATTGCAGCGGCCACAGTGAACGATCGTTCACTGTGGCCGCTTTTTTGCGGGAGTAAAAGCTGGTGCTGATGGGCAAAAAAAATGCGCCCCAAAAAGGGACGACAAATTGACATAAAAAACACAACCCCCCATCCGTCCAACGCGGATGGGGGGTTACTTCTGACTGGGGTTCTCTGCCATGATGCTACCTCTTACTTTCGTAAATTCACGTTTGGAAGGCTGAGACACTGAAGCTTTCGCTGCGGGTCGCCGGAAACGGCTGTGCTGAATGAGCAGAAAACAGGGAAAATTCTCGGTGGAAGCCAATCCATAAAACATCAGGTGCACGCAGATAGTTGCCTTGGACATTGCCAAAACCGAATCTCGTGATTCTCATTGAAATGAGCCATGTTTCGTCTTTGGTTTCTTCCGGGGTTTTGCTGGAGTCTGCCGAAAATTCGCCAGAGGGTTACCGGGTTGCCGGAAAAGAACCTTCCCTTTCAGGGAAAAAGCGGCTTGCCAAAACAGGAATGCGCTTGCGGTGATATTACGGGATACTTCCAAACGCGGCGGTGAGAAATGAGACTGGAGTTCGCTGAACCAGCTAGCCCATTGGACTCACTCCCTTCCGGTAATTATTAAATACCACATTAGCGCGCAAAAGTCAAGCGATTTTTGTGTGATTCTACATTTTACAAAAATTAAATACTTGTAATTTGTGCATTATTTACTCGTTTTGCACGCTCCATTTCAAGTGCCAGCCTGTGGTCAAGTTTTCAATGTTCGGAAAAAAGAGGAACTGTCAAGGGCCGGCTCGGTGCGAAACGCCAACAGCAGCGCATCTATGTTGTCCCCGTCGTGTTCAATCTCACGGCAGTAAAGCCGCAACGCTTCGCCAACCGGCAGGAGACTTGCCGCCCGCTCCACCACCAAAGCACCCAGCAGGGCAAGCTGTACCCGCCCCAGCAAGTCCCCATCGTTGACAGCCTTGAGCGTATAACGAAACAGAAAATAGGCAACAATCCGTTCCAGCAAAGGCGCGGGAACCGCGCCGGAAACAGTCTCCCCTCCCCGGCCCAGCAGCGCCCGCCAGTCGTCTCCCAAAATCTCCAGACCCAACAGCACCTCCCATGCCCGAGGAAAAATTTCCTCCCCCGCAAGCTGACAGTCGGGAACAAGGCCCACCCATCCCCGGCAAAGCGCCGGAAGCAGCGGGGCCTCGTCCTCATCCAGCAAAGTCTGCGCTTCTGCGGCCAAAGCCAGCAGCTCCGCAAAGCGGGAGTCAACTTTGCGGGAGCGGTCCTGTAAAATTTCAAAAAGCTTCTCCCGGACGGCCAGCAGCGGGCCCAGCCAACAGTCCCCCGTCTCCCCTTCTTCGTCCGTTTCCATTTTGGGAAACGTCAGCGGCGCGGAAGAAGCGAGCAGAAGACGGCAAGCCTCCGGACAGGAAGCGACAAGATTCGTCTCCCGCAGCGGCCCGTAGTCCTCAATAAATCGGGGATGGCTGCGGCATACCTCGCCGGTGCGCTCCGGGCCAAGCGCCCGGTGGATGGCGCACAGGCCGTCTTTGTCCCAAAAGGGGCAGCGGCCCGTGTCTGTCAGGGCAAAGAAGTCCTCCCCGTCCTCGGTTTGCAGGGCGGCCCGAAGACGCTGCCCCAGCGGCCCCGGCAGAGTGCGGTAAAAGGCAGCGGAAGCTTCGTCCACCACCACCTCCCACCCCTGACAGCAGGAGTGGGGGCAGGCGCCCGCAAGGCACTGAAATTGTTTCAGATAATCCGGCGCGCGCAATTCCATGCCGTCCGCTCCCTTTGATTAAAGATGTAGTCCGTCCACAGCGGTCTTCAGCCGCTCCATGGCCTGCTCCAGCACGGAGCGGGGACAGGCGGCGTTTAAGCGCATAAACCCGCTGAGGCTGCGCCCGAACGAATCCCCGTCGTTCAAGCCCAGTCGCGCCTTTTGAATCATAAAGTCGTGCAGCTCCTGATTTGTAAGGCCCAGTGCGCGGCAGTCCAGCCAGACAAGATAGGTGGCATCCGGTACAGTGGGACAAATCTGCGGAATATGTGCGGCGCAATAATCATGAATGTAGTCAAAGTTGGCGCTGAGATACGGAAGAAGCTGATCCAGCCACTCGTCACCATAGGTAAACGCAGCCTCCATGGCCGTGAGAGAAAAGGCGTTGTTGCGGTGAATGTCCATGCGATGCCAGAAGCGGTCGAACACCTGCTTTTTGTGCCGGTTGGGAAACACCACGGTGCTGGCCTGCAAGCCCGCCAGATTAAAGGTCTTGGTGCCGGAGATGCAGGTAATGACGTTTTCCGCAACGCTGGCGGCGACGGTGTGCTTTTTCCCATGGAAAATCAAATCTGAATGAATTTCGTCGGACACCATTGGCACGCGGTACTTTTCGCACAGCTCTCCCATCCGCCGCAGCTCTTCCGCCGTCCAGACAATGCCCAGAGGATTGTGGGGGTTGCACAGGATAAAGAGGTCGCTCCGGGCAAGCTTTTCCTCAAAGTCCGCCCAGTCCACGGTCCACTTGCCGTCTTTCTCCACAAGGGGATTTTCCACCACGGTGCGCTCCCACGCCTCGGTCATGTCGTAAAACTCGGAATAAACCGGGGTCTGAATCAGCACGCTGCCCCCCTCCGGGGTGAACAGCCGCACGCAGGCGGAAAGCGTCTGCACCACGCCAAGACTGAAGCTCATCAGGCGCTGGTCGATGTCCCAGCCGTTGCGCCGCTTCTGCCAGCCGCGAATGGCGGCAAAATAGCTGTCCGGCCGTGCGGTATAGCCCCAGATTCCCTCTTCCGCCCGCGCCTTCAACGCGTCAATAATGGGCTGGGCAGTGCGAAAGTCCATGTCCGCAATCCACAGGGGAATTACATCCTCCGTGCCAAACTTTTTCAGCCGCTCGTCATATTTGGCGGCGCGGTTTCCGGAGCGGTCGATGACAGTGTCAAACTCGTATTTCATAAATAGCCTCACTTTCCAATTGAAAAGCCCTGCAGGGCTCAAACAAGGTCCGTTGTCTTGCCGCTATTTTACCACGCTTCCGCCCCCTGCGCAATCCCGCCTGTTTGCCGCCCGTTAAGAGACTTGACCAATCCTTTTTATGGTGCAAGCGGCAAAATTCCGCATTTTTTCCTATTGACAAACCCGGCTCAGACGTTTAAAATGACCTCAAATTAGTTCAATTTTTTTGACTAAATAAACTTGATTATTTGAATTTAAGCCTGCAAATAAAAAGTCAATAGGAAATCAGGCAAAACAGGCGACGGAAAAAAAGCAACGCAAAAAGGCCACCGCTGAAGCATCAGCCAAAAGTGAACAGGCAGAATGTTATCGTGAAAG
>JAEXCS010000024.1 GCA_023402075.1 Bacillota bacterium
CCGTTTTGGGTAATCCCTGTTGTTGCCGGCGTTTTAAATTCGTTCTAACACTTTATGAGCGGCATAGAACGCCAGGACAACACCACACGCGATCAATATGTTAATTTTAAAAAGTGTTCTCTGGCCAAACCATGCAATCAATAAAAACAAAAGCATTGGTCCTGCACCGATCATAAATGCTTTTAAACGATGCCGGGTTACCTGCTTTGTCTCAAAGGAATTTTTTAAAATCGCCGTTGTAATAACAAAGGCGGCGGGTAAGATGATACCGGCTGATATAACACTTCCAAGAGAAACAGAGATTAAAAAGTTAAGTGGCTTTCCGGTTACGGCGTTGCGAATAAGAAGGATTGTGTCGCTGGACATGATAATGTTGATTAGGCCCAGTATGGACAGGCACCCACAGACAGTATCAAAAAAATCAATGACTTGTTGCTTTCGCGTTTCAGGGGGCAAATTGGAAATTACGTCGTCGCAGAACGCTTTATAATCCGTGCCGATCACGGAGCGGATATTTTCGCCCCGCTGCTGGGCAGAAAGAACCATTTCCGTTAAGTCCTGACGGACTAGTTCTTGGTGGTATGGTGAAATTTTTGCGGCCCGCAGATAGCAAATCATGTTGGTAAACGCTTCCTGATTTTCAGCGTTGATCTGCTTATCCAAAGCATTGTTGCTTCGGTTAAGTTCTCTGGTTTTTTGATTCATTTCATGCGTCTCCTTTTTGAAACAGTAAATTTACGGCATGTTCAAGCTCTTGCCAACTGGAATAAAAGCGTGTAAGCTCCTCTTCTCCGGCTGGTGCGAGAGAAAAGTATTTTCGCTTCGGACCTACTGGCGATTCTCGATACTGCGCGGTAATCAATTCATTTTTTTCCAGCCGCAGAAGTAGAGGATAGATTGTCCCTTCGGAAATATCGGCAAAGCCGTATGCCCGCAGATTTTCAGATATTTCATAGCCGTAGGTTTCCTTTTGACTGATCACCTTTAGTATGCAGCCCTCCAGAGTTCCTTTCAGCATTTGAGAGGAAATCATCAGTTCACTCCTATCTTGCATTGCAATGTAGATTGACTATATTGTAACGCAAGATAGCTGCTCTGTCAATATCGGGACGAAAGTGGACAGGCTTGTCAGCATGATTATGCTACTCCTTGAAAAAGAGAGAGTTGGCGCACAGGAGCTGGCGGACCTGTTTGAAGTTTCTCCTCGTACAATTTGCCACCACATCGACGCAATCAATATGGCGGAGATTCCCGTGCGCTCCACTACGCTTAAATGGTTTCTCAATACCCTGTCACCACACCGCACGGAAAGTCAAGAACGCTGGTCACTGGCTTGGTAGAATCATCACATAAGGAGGTTTGAAGATGGATTGGATTACGGGAATACAGCGGGCGCTGGACTATACAGAGGCGCGTTTGACGGAGAAAATTGACTATGAGACGGTGGCGAAGCAGGCCTGTTCGTCAGCCTTTCATTTCCAACGGATGTTCAGTATGCTCTGCGGGTTTTCTCTTGGCGACTATATCCGCATGCGCCGCCTGACGTTGGCAGCCGAAGACTTGCTCAGCACCGATGATAAAATCATCGACATCGCGCTCAAGTACGGCTACGATACCCCTGAAAGCTTCTCCCGCGCGTTCCAGCGGTTTCACGGCATTCCCCCCACCGAGGCGCGCCGGGGAGGCACCATCAAATCCTTTTTCAGACTGTCCGTAAAATTGATTTTATCGGGAGGCAGTATCATGGATTACAGGATTGAAAAGAAAGACGCGTTTAAAATCATCTGCAAGAAAAAGCAGGTCACCAAGCCCCAGGGAGACACCGCCACACAGGAAATTTCCGCATTCTGGAACAAGTGCACCAAGGACGGCACCATTGAGAACATTTGCAAGTATGGCCGCTTTGAGAATCTGGGCGGTGTGCTGGGCATCTGCTTCTCCGGAGACATGGCGGACTCCGGTTTCCCCTACGGTATTGGCGCGGAGTACAATGGTGCGCACTTAGGCAATGAGGGGCTGGAAATCGTGGATGTTCCTGCCCACACATACGCAGTGTTTCGGTGCAAGGGTAAAATGCCCGAAGCATTAAAGACCACCTATCAGCGCATCGTCACCGAGTTCTTTCCCCAGAGCAACTACGAATACGGCAACGGCGTGGAGCTGGAGGTTTACCCCTCCGCGGAGGTAGGCGATCCCAATTACATCTGCGAAATCTGGATTGCGGTCAACGAAAAGAAATAAGAATAGCTTTATGGGCTGAGCAGTGATTCACTGCCCAGCCCATATTGTTTCTTCAGCGGTATGACATTCAGGCGTGGAGATTCAAACTGAAGTTACTGGCGTTTGAGTTGTCCGGTGGACAGTTCCCGGATAAGATCCTTGGACTTGCCCGCTCGCAGCAGATAACTGTCCGTGCTGTGCGCCAAAATTTTCACCAGACGCCGACTCACGGTTATGGCAGCGTCCAAATCGACCCCGGTGGCAACGCCCATCTCGTCACACATATGAAGAACGTCCTCAGTAGACACGTTTCCGGCTGCACCGGGTACAAAGGGGCAGCCACCAACGCCGGCAAAGGCGGTATCAAACCGAGTGAAGCCAGCTTGCATCCCTGCCAAAATGTTGGCGATGCCCAGCCCCCGTGTGTTGTGAAAGTGGAGCCACCATGTCACCTGAGGATATGTCCGGCGCATCTCTGTGCAGATATCATATACTTGCGTGGGATATGCTTGGCCGGAGGCATCCGAAAGGGAGATTTCCGTGATTCCAACTGCCAGATAGGCATCCACGATTTCCTGCACGTCCTTCAGAGGAATCTCCCGATCCCACGGAGAGCCAAACGCCATGGAGATGGAGCCGGAGATGGCAATTTGGGCGCTGCGCGCAGCGTCCACACAGGCACGGAAACCAGCCACCGACTCCGCAGGCGTTCGGTTTAAGTTTGCCAGATTGTGGGCTTTGCTTGCGGAAACGTTGAGCTTTACCTTTTTGCATCCGCAGGTGGCTGCCCGCTCAACTCCTTTCAGATTGGCAATCAGGGCGCGGTACTCCACTCCGTCTTTCCGCTTTAGCTTCCGGAATACCTCGTCTGTGTCGGCCATCTGAGGGACTGCCTTTGGGCTGACAAAAGAGCCGACTTCGATGACAGGAAGACCGGCATCTGTCGAGCCTTCGATCAGCGCCAGCTTTTCCTCTGTGGTCAACAGTTTTTTTTCGTTTTGCAGGCCGTCTCTGGGGCCAACTTCGCACAGGGTAATTGCCCTGACAAGATCCATAGACATAAAAAGCCTCCTGAAGATCATTGACCGGGGCGGCCCGCACGGGCCGCCCGCAGCAATGCGGATATTATTTTTTCCGGAAGAAGATAAACCCGATGACCAAAGGAACCACCATGAACGCAAAGCCCAGCCAGATTGGGACAAACATTCCGATGCTGACTGCGAACAGGGGCAACAGAGCAGGCAACGAGCCGTAGACCGGCGCCCACAGGGAATTTCCGATGGCCAGAGTGTCGGCGGCGTCGGTCTTTCCGTCGGGGTCCACGCAGCGAATCAAAGCCAGTCCGGTAGGCACCGAGCCGGTGGCGGCGCCAAAGGAGCCACAGCACTTTTCAAACCAGTTGGTTCGATGCCACATCTTGCACAGTACCAGACAGAACACGGCGGTCAGCGCGATGATGACAGCGCTAAGCAGCAGGATGGGGACAATCAGGACGGAGATCAGCTTTAGATCCATGGTGGCCACAGCAGACACAATGGTGATTTCCAGACCCAGACCTGAGATGGAGTTGATGGTTTTACGGTCCACAAAGCCTTTTAGTTTGGTGCGCTTAATCACGTTCCACACCAGCATGCCGGCCAGAATGCCGTTGATCAAAGAGGGAAGCTGAGACAGGGCGCCGAGATAGGGGACATTGGCAATGGCGCTTTTGAACACCCCCATGAACCAGTTGCCGAAGGCCATGCAGGACAGAACGATGGCAAGCTGGAACGAGAAATTGTCAATTCCGGTGCTGGGGACTCTTGCAACCCCGATGGGGGGACGCTTATCCTCGGGCAGCATGCCGCCGAAAAAGCCGGGATTATTTTTGAAGTCGTTGGATGCTTGGGTGGCCCATCCCTTACGGACGCCCACGTTAATCATAATCATGCCGATTACAAAGCAGGAAATTACACCCAGAGTGGACATAATCATACCAACTGAGGTGTTGCCAAGAATGCCGTATTCTTCCCAAGCCGCACCGGCGCTGGCGGCTGTTCCATGGCCGCCCCAGAAGGAAAACACCGCCTCAGAACCCCAGCCAAAGGGCAGGTCCGGCCAGACATTTTCCATAAAGGACCCGATGCCGCAGCCCAGAAACATCTGCAACCCGTAGACGGATACCATGATACACAGGTGTGTAAAGTATGCGTTTGCTTTGGATTTATCCATGTCCACGCCGATCACGGAACAAGTCAGCACCAGCATAATCATCACTGAGGCCATGGAGCCAAAGGAGGCCGGAATTTCCACCAGGTTCAGCACCTGAGGGCCAACAATAAGCGCAACAACTCCGCCGATAATGGATGCCGGAATGTAAAGCCTCTGAAGCGGCTTAACGATCTCGCGTATGACAAACCCGATTAAAAGAAACGCGAACAATGCAATTAGATCGTTGAACAGACTACTAAAGGTCATAGAATATTCTCCTACCATTATTTATTTTCTGGTGGGGATCCGGGACTCCCAACACGTTTGCATTCCCGGTGCATTGATAAATCGCGCACAATCAGTGCTGCTTTTTTAGCAGGCTGTTGGTATAAATCTGCAAAACCTCCGCCTTACCGGCAGGCTCGGGATGCCGGGCAAAGCGGTGCTTCTGCATGGCAAATTCCTCCGCGTAGGACTCAATTTCTTTGAGCGTCGGCGTAATATTCGCATCCAGCAGCAGCATGCCGTCCATAAATTCGGAAAAATCATTTAGATCCCGAAAACCGCACAGCCGGATTGCGCGATCAACGCGCGCGATGTTTTCAGGCTGCTTGAAGATTTTTAGATATTCCGCGATCAGCAACCCACAGGCCAGTCCGTGAGGAATATGCTTGTGGTGGGTCAAGGCGTAGCTCATGCCGTGGGGCAGGCAGGTGCCGGTCTGCGTATTGGCAATGCCGCCAATTAAAGACACCATCATGTGTTGTTCACGAATCTCATAGGTGTATGGCGTTTTGCTCTGCGTGCAGGCAGGATCGTTCAAAACGGCACGCATGGGTTCCACACAATGAGAGAAATAAGTAAAGCCGATTTCGCAAATGGCTCTGGAAAGCTCGTTTCCAGCGGTGGAGATGTAGGATTCCAAGCAGTGGCACAGCGCGTCGATGGAGGTGGAACAGCTTAGACGCAGCGGCATTTCCATGAGATAAGTCGCATCCAGCAGGGCGTAGCGTGGAAAAATGCGGGGCGCGATGGCCTGCTTGGTGTCTTTGTCGTTGCGGGTGAGAACAGAGAAATGCGTCACTTCCGCACCTGTTCCCGCGGTGGTTGGAATGGCAATGATGGGCAGGGATTCCAGTGTTGAATCGCTATACAGATCAAGTCCTGAGTTGTTTGGGTTCTTTAAAAGCACACCAATGGCTTTGGAGGCGTCAATGGGGGAGCCGCCGCCGATGGCAATGAGGAAATCGGGAGCAAACTCACGCACAGAAGCGGCTACCCGCTCCACCGTCTCGGTGGAGGGATTTTCTTCAATGCCGGTTTCTATTTGATAGAGGACCCGGTTTTCATCCAAAACCGCCGTTACATCCTCCAAAGCATAGTGTCGTCCGGGAAGTGCATAAGTGATGATATAGGCTCGCTTACCCAGACTGAGGAACAGATCTTTTTTCTCTTTAACAATGCCCTGACCGAAGAAGACCTCAGTGGGCATAAAGTAGCGGAATTCGTTCATTGCGCATCAGCCTGCCTTTTTTTAGAATACCCGAAAGATGCAGCCATCCTGCCCCGCAAAGCCTGAGATGGTGCAAATACCGGTCAGAGTCGGCTTTTTTAGAGGAATTACTCCTGATCCATCCCGTCCTTATAGAAAGGCCCGAACAGCTCCTGAAGAGAAGGCATATCCTCGGGGATGGGGTGAGCGACCCAAGTGGTATTCATGTAATGCTTCAGGGCAATGTTTTCGGAAACAATGTTTCCGCCCCAAGTGCCGCAGCCCATGGAGGACGTGGGCGGCATACCGTTGGTTGCAGAGCCGGCATTGCCTTTGTTGTTGGGCTGACGAACCATAATGCGGGAGACAGGCGCAGCCAGACCAAGACGATGGATGTGCTCATCATTCCAGGAATAGATGCCGCAGGAGTGGCCCTTGCCCCCTACCTCAAAGAGTGCACGCATCATATCCAGTGCGTTTTCAAACTCACCGTCGTACTTGAACAGGGCCAGCAGGGTGGTCAGCTTTTCAGAGGAGAAGAAGTGCTGCTTGCCCACCTGCCCTATGCCGCCGCCGGTGACCATGATGAACTTCGTACCGTCCGGAATCTCGATGCCTGCGGCCTGCGCCAAAGCCTGAGGGCTGATGGCCACGGTGTCTGGCAGACGATGTCCCACTTCGTCCCACATGACGTTCTTCAGACGTTCGGCCTGCGCTTCATTCACAAGATAACCGCCTTCGGCCTTCAAAGCTTCTACCATTTCATCGTAGATTGAGGTGTGGATCACCAGATTTCCGTCGCAGGAGCAGCCAGAACCAAAGTCGGAGGTTTTGGAAATTCTGGTGTTTTCCGCTGCTTCCTTGCGCCGCTCTGCGGTGTTGGCGGTGTCGTCAATAATCACGGTGGCGTTGCCTGCGCCGGAGCCGTAGGCGGGGGTGCCGGAGCTGTAAGCGGACTTAACCATGGGTCTGCCGCCGGTGGCGATGACCAGATTGCAGCGCTTCATCAGTTCCTGCGTCAGCGCGATGGAGGGTTCCTGAATGCCCTGAATGATATCGGCAGGCGCGCCCTCCCGCACCAGAGTTTCCCGGATAATGTTGACGCACTTATTGGTTACAATTTTGGCACGGGGATGGGGACTGCAAATCATAACGTCTCTCGCCTTAATGGCGTAGATCGCCTGTCCGGCAGGCGTCAGGCAGGGATTCGTGGTGGGGACCAGTGAGGCAATCACACCCACGGGCTTTGCGTACTTGACAAGGCCTTTTTCGGGAACCTCCTCAATGATGCCGACACTCTTGGTCCGCAGGCAGTCCCGCAGGATCAGCTTAAGCTTATTGCGCTTATTACGCTTGGTGACCTTATCGCCCAGTTGTGTTTCATCTACGGCCTCGTCGCACAGGGGCGCCCAGACTTTCGCATCATACAGCGCCGCTGTCACTGCGCGGCAGAGGGAATCCACACGCTCCTGGTCATAAGTCTCGATGATTGCCGCCGCCTTGTGGGCGCGGGCGACCAACTCTTCAACCATCTGAATCTGCTCTTCTGTTACTTCTTTCGGCATAAAAAATACTCCTCTTCTTTCTGTAATTGACATATTGACTGAATTCAGTTCAACTTTCTGAAAGTATTGTATGTTTTGCCTAATTATTTGTCTAATACTTCATTTGAATCAAATGGATAGAGAAAACTCTATCATTCATATCTGGAGGAATTGAGCGCTTTGTTGAAAAAATGGAAGGCTTGATCGGCCTGGAAATGAATAAGCTTGACGGCGGCCCGGTAATGGACTATTTTAAGATAACAATAAAAAAACAAACTGGCTGTGGAGGTATGTTATGACGCTATTGCAGCTGCAATATTTCCGGAATCTTGCTCGCACGCTACACTATACAAGGACAGCTGAAAGACTTCACATCTCCCAGCCAAGCCTGAGTTACGCCATTAACGAGCTGGAGAAAGAACTGGGGGCCAAGCTTTTTCAAAAGGACAAGCACAAGGTGGCGCTGACGGCATATGGACAGCAGTTCTTGCCATATGTAGAAAAAGCGCTGATTCTTCTGGATGAGGGGCATGACGCTTTGAAGCAGATGGCCGGCGAGGCCAGACAAACCGTCAGGTTGGGATATTTTCACAGTATATCCGCCTCTCTGATTCCCGCGTTGGTAGAGGGGTTCTATGCCCAGGAAACATGCTCCGGCATTCGCTTTCAATTTACAGAGGCGCCGTCCCGGGATATTTTTTCCCGGATTCAGTCGGGCGATTTGGATTTGGGATTAAGCTTCCATCGGGGGGATTGGGTCGAATCCGTCGGCGTGATGCGCCAGCCGCTTTATTTGGCAGTCCCCTTCGGGCATCGTCTGGCCGGTGAGCATACGGTGACTTTTCTTGATTTTGCCAATGAACCGCAGGTTATGCTGGAGCCTGCCAGCGATCTGCGTACACGCCTTGACCAAATATTTTCCCAGCGGAGTGTCGTGCCCACCATTGCTTTTGAAGTGCGGGAGTGCAACGCTGCGCTTCAATATGTGGGGCTGAAATTTGGAGTGGCGGTGCTGCCTTACGTACCTTCTATGGAGTCTGAAAAAGTAGTGGTGCTTCCGATTTCGGATGACGGAAAGGAATTCAGCCGCATCGTAAATCTGACATATTCTAAAGAGCGGATTCTCTCTCCGGCAGCAATCTTGGTGCGGGACTATATTTTAGAGAACTTCGCATTAGAAGGGTCAGTAAATCTGGATAATATTTAGCTGCCGGAAAACAAATCCGTCAGAACCGGAACGGAGAGCTAAGGGGTTTCATATGAAAGAAACCTGCGGCGTTTTTTCGCAGCACAAAGGCGGCATCCTGCCAGTCGCAGGATACCGCCTTGTGCCTGTTCGATTTTGGTCGTCTGTCCTCCCAGCAGAACGCAAAAAAAGACGGCTCAGACTGAGTTGCAGTCTGAGTCGTTACCTAAGACATTTTTAGCTGCGTTCAAAAAAGGTGCTGCGGGAATTGTATCATATCCACGGCAAGAAGGCTGTCTTTCAAAGAAAATCGTGGTATCATAAGGAAAAGAATATCCGGAGGATTTGCAAATATGAAAAGACAGATTGCGTTCTTGCGCGGTATCAATGTAAGCGGCAAAAACAAGATTTCAATGGCAAAATTAAAGCAAGGCTTTGAAGAGCTCGGCTTTCAAGAGGTTAAGACCTATCTGAACAGCGGCAATGTGATTTTTTCAAGTGATGGAGAGGACACAGGGAGTTTTACAAACCAAATTGAGACGATGATAAAAAATCTATTTAATCTGGATATTCCGGTTTTTATTATCTCAAAAGAAGCACTTGAGGACATCCTGCGCAATGCGCCCGACTGGTGGGGCAATGAAAATAAGGAAATATACGACAACCTGATTTTTATTATGCCCCCGGCTACATTTGCTGAGGTATTCAACGAACTTGGAGAGCCTAAGAAAGAATTAGAAACGATAAAGAGCTACAAAGAAGTGGTATTTTGGTCCTTCACCCGAAAAGAGTATCAAAAAACAAATTGGTGGTCAAAGACGGCAAGCAAAAGCATCGGCAAGAAACTGACAATCAGAACCGCAAACACCGTCAAAAAGATAGTTGGAATGTGATTGCGTTTAAAATCCAGATGAATCAAGGGGCAATCTCATGTGGGATTCCCCAAAATCTCCCGCTGGAGTTTTTTTGTCAGCTTTCCGAAAACGAGAGCATAGCTGTCATCTATAAGCTTTTTGAGAAGCTCGTCGGGTAGGTTGCCGCCCAGATCAACGGAAATCCATGTGCGCTTGTCAGCGTAAAATCCGGGCATAATTTCACGGTGCTCTGCGCGAAGCAGCTCGGAAAATGCGGGGTCACACTTGAGATTGAGCAAGTCCTTCTCCGCATATTCCGGGGCGTATTTGTCAGAAGGGTGCATGACCGCTCCAAACAGTTTTCCTCCCACCATATAGCGCTGCCAGCCCCATTCGATTTTATAATCGCTGCTGACTCCTGCTTTTTCCAGCAGATACTTCTCAAGCCATGGATTGTTCATCTGACTTCCTCCTCGTGGTGTACAAGCTATGTGTTTTATTCCCCGCCAATCATACGGGGGTATCCCTATTTTATCATGGAGATACGGGCAAAACAAGTTGCCCGTATCTCTTTGCGTTTTTATGGAGCTTGCCCATGTTTTTTCAGAGAAGGACTGGATTATTTATGCCCGTTTAATCGGAAACCACCGTAAATCTTTTCTTGATATGCTTGCCCTGTTCTGCTTCATCAAGCATTGCCATGGCGTAATCCGCATAGCTGATATAGCTGTCGCCCTTTGCATTAAACAGAATGACCTCGTCGCCAAGCCGGTAGTTTCCGGTGCGTGCGCCCTCTGCGTCAAACTCGGCGGAAGGGCTGAGATAGGTCCAATTCACATCATCGTGCTTCCTGATTTCATCAAGCCCAAGGGCCATATTGGAAGCCGTGGGATAATAGGATTCCGGAAAATCCGGAGTATCCATCAGCCGCTGGGTATGAGTTTCGTCGGTATACAGGCTTCCGGCTCCGCCGACAAACAGCAGGCGGTTGCTCTTGCCGCAAAGCAAATCGGCTAAATATACCGTGGAATTCTTGTGCAGAATATGCGTCTCCGGAGACCATGTGCCAAAAGCACTGATGATGACATCCTGATCCTCTAAGTCATCATAGGTCAGCGCAAACAGGTCTTTTTCAAGAACCTTGCAATTGGTATCGGGCAGCTTGCTTTTATCTCTGACAACTGCCGTTACCTCATGATTCCTTCTTTGCGCCTCTGCCAAAAGCTTCCTGCCTTGCTTGCCCGAAGCACCGATAATCATAATCTTCATTACGTTCCTCCTTAAAAACTTGATTTTTTGTGTTTTTTCTATTATACTTTACGTTAGTGCAAAATGTAAAGTAGGAACTGTTTGGTTATCTGGTTTCGAAAAGATACTAATGAGGGGGACAAAAAGATGTGCGATCAGCTTCCGGCTTGCCCAGTGGAGCTTACAATTACACTGATTTGGAATAAGTGGAAGGTTTTGATTCTTCGGGATTTGATGGATGGAACGAGACGCTTTGGAGAACTGCGCGGCGCCATTGGCTCTGTTTCTCAGAAGGTTTTAACAGCTAACCTGCGAGAAATGGAACAGGAGGGCCTGCTGCTTCGCAAGGCTTATGCAGAGGTGCCGCCGAGGGTGGAATATACCCTGACAGAGCTTGGATACAGCTTAATGCCAGTGCTGGATGCGATGCATGCATGGGGAGATAATTATAAAATTGAGCATCCGTCGCGTTTTCGCCAAGGCTCTGGAGAATGAGCCACCGCAGTGGCCTTTGCCACGCGGAGCATGAAGACGCCCTGCCTGTTTTCAGAACATGTCCTTGAGATGCGATGATAAATATTGACATTTGTCCGCATGCACGATATAATACTGCCCATACATCAGCAAACCCCGTCTCGGAGGATATACGAAAGTATATTGGATAAGAGATCAACTATGGTTGACCTCTTATTTTTTTACACGTAGTTAGTAATAGCTAACTAAAGAAGGGGGATTGCATGGTGCTTTCCAACGGAAAGAGAGGAGGGGAGCCTTATCGCGTGATTAAGACAGAGCGCATCCAACGTTTTAAACGGACCAAATAAAAGCATGGCAGTTAATTGCCTGTTAATTAAAACACAAATTCAGGAGGATACACATGAAAAGTTTTCGTCTTAAAAAGCTGATTGTTTTTACTGCGGCTCTTGCCTTAATGCTGACGGGCTGTGCAAGCTCCGGCAATAACACCTCCAGTCCCGAAACGAGCCAGCAGGTGAGTGAACCCGCCGTGGCCGCCACGGTGGAAGTTACAGATATTTATGGCACTGTCACTGTTCCTGTCAACCCGAAGAATGTGGTGTCTTTGGACAATCGAACGTTTGAAACCCTTTCTGATTGGGGAATTGAGCTGGCGGCGGTTCCGAAGGGCGTGATGCCTGCGGGTTCTCCCTACTATCAGGATGCCGCCGTGCAGGACATCGGGGATCACCGCGAGCCCAACCTTGAAATCATTGCCGCGGTTAACCCGGAGCTTGTGATTGTGGGCCAGAGATTTGCCAGCTATTATGAAGATATAAAAGCGCTGGTGCCTGATGCGGCTGTGATTGACCTCAGCTTTGCGCTTTCGGAAGAGGCCGGAGAATCCGGAGCCACGCTGGTGGATGGCCTGAAAAATTCCACAATTGCGTTGGGAAAGATTTTTGATAAAGATGAAGAGGCCCAAAAGCTGAACGCTGCGTTCGATCAGGCCATTGAAGACGCCAAGGCTGCCTATAACGGAACGGACAAAATTATGAGCGTTGTGGTTTCGGGCGGAGATATTGGCTTTGCAGCACCTTTTTCCGGGCGTGTTTGGGGGCCAATGTATGATATTTTCGGCTGGACTTCGGCATTGGAGGTGGACGGCTCCTCCTCCGACCATAAGGGAGACGATATTTCCGTGGAAGCGATTGCACAAAGCAACCCCGATTGGTTGATGGTGTTGGACCGTGATGCGGCCATCTCCTCCGAAGAGGAGAACGTACCCGCCAAGGATGTGATCAATCAATCGCCTGCTCTGAAAAACACAACGGCCGTCTCAAAGGATCAGATTATCTACGCGCCGAATGACACGTACACAAATGAATCCATACAGACCTATCTGGAGCTGTTTGAGAACATTGCAAGTGCTTTTTCCAAATAACATAAAGGGTGTCTTTCAAAATGTTGAAACGCATGATACATAGAATTACAGGGGCTGAGATTTCTCAGCCCCACCCTTTTAGCCGCAGGAAGCTGTGGTCAAAATCCTTTGTGCTTGCAGTGTGTGCTGTGTTTGCGTTAGGCGTCGTGTCTCTGTTTACGGGAGTTTACGATATACAGGGGCAGGCGGACGGATGGAATATGTTTTTCATCACCCGTGTTCCGCGGACGGCGGCGCTGATGCTGACCGGGGCGGCCATGTCCATGTCTGGGCTGGTGACACAATTGATTACACAAAACCGTCTGGTTGAGCCAACCACGACAGGCACCATTGAATGGGCTGGGCTGGGGCTTGTGTTTGTTTATTTGGCGTTTCCGGCTCCGTCGTTGATGCTGAGAATGGCGGGGGCAATTGTTTTTTCATTTATTGGCACAATGATTTTCTTTCTCTTTTTAAGAAGAGTGAAGCTGCGTTCCTCCCTGATTGTTCCCATCATCGGAATGATGCTTGGCGCGGTTATTTCCGCAATTTCTACGTTTATCGGTCTTGTATTTCAAATGACGCAAAGCATTGAAAGCTGGTTTGTAGGCTCGTTTGCTTCTGTGCAGATTGGCCGGTATGAATATTTATGGCTGATTGTAATTGTAAATATTATCATCTTCATCTATGCGGACCGGCTGACGCTGGCCGGATTGGGGGAGGATGTGGCAACAAGTCTTGGTGTAAATTATAACCGGATTGTGATTTTGGGCACCTGTCTGATTTCTGCCGCTGTCGGGATTGTTGCCGCCGTGATTGGAAACCTGCCGTTTCTTGGGTTGATTGTCCCCAATATCGTTTCCATGTACCGGGGAGACGATTTAAAGAGCAATCTGCCGTGGGTGTGTGTGCTGGGAATGGGGGTCATCACCCTTTGCGATATTATTTCCCGGACCATCATCATGCCGTTTGAAGTGCCTGTTTCCTTAATACTGGGTACTGTGGGTGCGGTTGTATTTATTGTGATCTTATTAAAGCAGAGGAAACAGAGATGAGGGAATTTCAAAATCATATTCAGCAGAATACATCCCGGATTGTCCCTGATGACAAAAGCCGGTCGGCCAGAGCGTTTCGCTCCCAACGGGAAGAGAAACGATATTGGATTTTGCTGATAACGCTGATTGCTTTGGGCGCACTTGCTTCCTACGGACTGTTGGTTTATAACAATCCCGTTCCGGTGGGCTCTCCTTCTTTTATGCCGGTGGTGAAAAGGAGAATGGTGGCACTTACTGCCATGGTGATTGCGGCTGTCTGCCAAAGTCTGGCGACCGTTGCCTTCCAGTCTAGCACCAATAATCGGATTATAACCCCCTCGCTTTTGGGGTTTGAAGCCTTATACTCGACGATACATACCGGCACGATGTTTTTCTTCGGCGCCAGCGCATTTTTAAAATTCAGCGGCGTGGGGCCTTTCCTGCTTCAGGTCGCGGCAATGGTTTTAATGTGCCTCATCCTTTATGGCTGGCTGCTTTCCGGAAAATATGGAAATTTGCAGCTGATGCTGCTGGTGGGGGTGATTATGGGAACGGGTCTGAAAGCCGTCTCCTCTTTTATGAGAAGACTTTTGGCGCCGTCGGAATTTGACGTTTTGCAGGCAAAGCTGTTTGGCTCTGTCAATAACGCAGACGCCGCTTACTTTCCAATTGCCATCCCAATTGTGGGCATTACTGCATTGCTGATTCTTGCTTATTCCAAAAAACTGAATGTACTGTCTTTGGGCAGGAGTGCCAGTACCTCTCTGGGTGTGAATCATCAGGCCGGAGTGATCTATACGCTGATATTGGTTTCTGTTCTGATGTCGGTTTCAACCGCTCTTGTGGGGTCGTTGACCTTTTATGGCTTTCTGGTTGCCACCATGACGTATCAGGCCGCGCCGACCTATGACCACAGATATGTATTTCCCATGTCTCTTGCAATCGGCTTTCTCATATTAACGGGATCATACTTTTTTATGTACCATGTGTTCAGGGCACAGGGGGTTGTCTCCATTATTATCGAGCTGTTTGGAGGAATTGCATTTCTTATTGTACTGCTAAGAAAGGGAAGCTTATGATCAATATTCTCAATGCGGGGAAAGTGTATTCGGAAGAGGTAAAAATCGGGCCTTTGAATATTCAGATACCCAAAGCTGGATTAACTTCTTTGATTGGCCCCAATGGCGCAGGGAAATCCACGGCGCTTTTGATGATTGGCCGGCTTCTGGATATGGACGAGGGCCAGATCAAAGTGGCGTCCATGGACGTTTCAAAATCCAAGTCGGAGGATCTTGCAAAAATCCTGACGATTTTGCGGCAGGAAAACCATTTTGTCACTAGATTGACGGTTCGGCAGCTGGCTGGATTTGGGCGGTTTCCGTATTCCAAAGGCAGGCTGACAAAAGAGGATGAGCGGATTATTTCCAAGTATATTGATTTTTTGGATCTGAAGGACTTGGAAAACAGATATTTGGATGAGCTTTCCGGTGGACAAAGACAAAGGGCCTATGTGGCAATGGTGTTGTGTCAGGAAACCGAATATGTGCTTTTGGATGAGCCGCTCAACAATCTTGATGTGGCGCGCTCCGTTCAAATGATGAAGCATTTGCGGCATGCCGCCGATGAATTTGGAAGAACGATTTTGACGGTGATGCATGACATCAATTTTGCGGCCAAGTATTCAGACAGAATCTGCGCCATGAAGAATGGAAAAATTGCCGCCTTTGGAACGGTGGGGGATATTATGAACGAAGAACTCCTGACAGACATTTTTGAAACACAAATCGATATTATTGACGGTCCTTACGGGCCAATCGCAATTTATTAGCGGCCGAGGCAGTCGGGTCTGCTTGTCTGGCGAGGATTGCAGGGACTTGCGCGGCTCCGCCCAGGGGTGTAGGATGGAAGAAACCGGGCGGCGGTCTGCATTGCAGCAAGATTCAGCTAACAAACTTAAGGGGAAATGGTGCAATTCGCACTTCATGAGCATCCCCAAAAGCTTATGAAATCTACCGTATTACCTAAATCGCCGTCAGGAATATGCAGGGGGTATGGATATGAAATCTAAGTTAAGCGTGTTTGCGTGTCTGTCCGCGCTGTTGATTCTGACGACAGGCTGTAACGCGTCGGGGGGAGAAAGTACGGCAGGTTTTGGGGCGGCTTCCGGCGGCGGGAAAAGTAGTTTAAACATCGGCGGGGAAGAGAGTGCGTCCTCCGCCGGGGACGAGTCTGAAGCTTTTTCCGACCAGAGTGAGTGGATAGCGTATATTGACGATGCGCATCAGCTTTGCATTCAGAAAAAAGACGGCTCCGATGAGCAGGTGCTTGTGAAGGACGCGATGGCAGCGCCCTGTGTAGCGGGGGAGTGGGTGTACTATCTCCCCAATCTGGACGAAATTGATAAAGTGAAGCTGGACGGTTCCCATATAACAAAGGTGTGCAGTACCGATGCGTTTCAGGTGTATAATGCGAATCAGGACATATATCACGAAATAAACGGAAGCACCTCTGTCACGGCCAGCTATCAGGACGGCTACATTTTATATACCTGTGTTCAGTTGAAGCAGGAGGAAGACGGAAGGTCGAATCCTCCGTCTTATTACCGGCTGAATCTTGACAATAACACGTTGACACATCTTGTGGATTAATCGTGTTGAATGCACCGCACTGCGAACTGGTCACCATCACCTTTAACCGCCGGACGGTGGCGTAAAGGTTGTAAGTCGTTCTCTAAGCAATAAAAGCGTCCCTCCGGATTGCATTGCAAACCGGAGGGACGGCACATTTTGGGGTAGCATCATCACTGTCTGTGATGGGAGGGAGGGCCGCGCCGAAAAGAAGTGGGAACGCTTAAACCATCTTCTCAGGCCGCACGGCGTCGTCAAATTCCGTCTCGCTCATCAGCCCCAGAGAAAGGGCGGCTTCTTTCAGTGTTGTTCCCTCTCGGAGAGCCTGCTTTGCGCACTCCGCCGCCTTTTCATAGCCGATTTGCGGCGTGAGACAGGTCACCAGCATCAAAGAGCCGCGGAGATTTTGCTCCATCCGCGCCCGGTCGGCGGTAAGCCCCTCCATACAGTGGATGCGGAAGGAATCCATCGCGTCTTCCAGCAAACGGGCGGACTGCAAAAAATTGTGGGCGCACACCGGAAGAAACACATTGAGCTGGAAATTTCCCTGAGACGCGGCAAAGCCAATCGCCGCGTCGTTGCCCATCACCTGCACGGCCACCATGGTCACTGCTTCGCATTGGGTGGGATTTACCTTTCCCGGCATGATGGAGCTGCCCGGCTCGTTTTCGGGAATATGAAGCTCGCCCAGTCCGCAGCGGGGGCCGGAGGCATACCACCGCACATCGTTGGCGATTTTCATAAGATTTGCCGCAAGGGCCTTCAGCGCCCCGTGGGCAAACACCAGCGCGTCCTTAGAGGTGAGGGCGTGAAACTTGTTTTCGTCCGGGATAAATTCCGTGCCGCACAGCTCTGTGAGGCAGGCGCAGACGTTCACGTCAAACCCTTCGGGCGCGTTCAGCCCTGTGCCCACGGCAGTGCCGCCGATGGCAAGGCGGCGCAGCTCTGAAAGCGCCGTTTCCAGCATCCGGCAGGGCGCGTCCACCAGTTCCCGCCAGCCGGAAATTTCTTGGGAAAACCGCAGGGGCGTTGCGTCCTGCAAATGGGTGCGGCCGATTTTGATAATGTCCCCGTTCTCCTGCTCCAGCCGGGCGAGGGTCCCGCTCAGCCGTTTTGCGGCGGGCAGCACGCCCGCTTCCGCCGCCAGCACTGCCGCGATGTGCAGGGCGGAGGGGAAGGTGTCGTTGCTGGACTGGGAGGCGTTTACATGGTCGTTGGGGTGGAGGGGCGTTCCCCGCTCCGTCGCCAGATGGGAAATCACCTCGTTGACATTCATGTTGGTCTGCGTGCCGGACCCGGTTTGCCATACCGCCAGAGGAAACTCCTCGTCCCACTGCCCGGCGCGGATTTCGCCGCACACGGCGCAGATGCACGCTGCCTGCTCTGCCGTCAGCTTGCCAAAGTCCGCGTTGGCCTTGGCGCAGGCTTCCTTCAGATAGGCAAAGGCGCCGATAATTTCCCGGGGCATTTTTTCTGTGCCGATTTTAAAATTTTCAAGGCTACGCTGGGTCTGAGCGCCCCAGCGGCGTTCCGCCGGAACCAAAATTTCCCCCATGGTGTCGCGCTCACGTCTCATTTCCATCCTGCGTCCCCCTGTTTTTGATGTTTTTTCTATTATAGCGGCCTTTGGCCTGCCCCGCAAGCCCCCGTGAGAAAGGTTTGGCAGCAGAAAAGAAGACAGCCGTCCGGGGGCTTGGAAATCGGCAAATGTCAAGAAGAATTTGGACATTTAACAAAAAAATAGTAATATGGAAAAGGCAGCATCTGAATTGGTGCTGCCTTTTTGCAGTACGAGAAGACGTACGGGAGAGCGAACACCCCAGCGCAAGCGGCTCCCGTTCCAGACGGCTACCGAACTATCAAGGGGCTTTCGCGGCATAACACCAGTGTGCGCACTGGAATTATTCCACGTTCCCCTTGACAGTTCGTCCACCGTCCGAAATGAAGTAGGCAAGCAAAGTCAAGGCAAAGCCTCGCCTTTGCAGGCACAAAACTTTATTTTGGGAGGAACGAGCGATATAGCTTGTGTTACAGAGAAGCCGCCCACGAGATAGCCGTGGGCGGTACTGTTTAATATCACGTTTTAAATTCACGTATAAGTGGAGGAACGCATGATGAAAAAACAGCACTACATGACCCACGATGAACGACAGCAGTTAGAAGCCATGCGCCGCAATCGCATTCCGGTTGCAGAGATTGCCCGGCAATTGGGCTTTTGCCGCCAGACGATTTACAACGAGCTTAAAACCGGGGAATATACGCACACCTGCGACTTTTACGACGAGCGGCGCTACTCTGCCCACAAAGCGGAACAGCGGCACAGATACGCCCAGACAGCCAAGGGCAGGCCATTGAAAATCGGTCATGACCGGGCCTATGCGGATTATTTAGAGCGGCTCATGCTGGGCGGCGGTGACAAGCGAAAACGGTTCTCTCCTGCGGCTGCTCTGGCACAGGCCCGGAAACAGGGCTACCAGACCTGCATTTGTGTGACCACTCTGTACAGCTACATCACAAAGGGGATATTTCTCCACCTGCGCAACAAAGACTTAATAGAAAAATCAAAGAGAAAAAAGCACGGCTATCAGCCTGTACGGAGAATTGCCCACCCGGATTTACCCAGCATCACCGCACGCCCGGACTACATCAACAGCCGGGAGGAACCGGGACATTGGGAAATGGATTTAGTGGTTTCCTGCACCAGCGGGAAAGGCGCGGTGCTGACCCTGACAGAACGCACCGGGAAATTTGAGATTATCCGAAAGCTTGAAAACAAGAAAGCGGAAACGGTGCGAGAAGCGCTAAGGCGCATTAGAAAAAGCGGTGTAAAGTTCAAGAGCATTACAACGGACAACGGCTCCGAGTTTCTCCAATATGCAGAGTTACGAGCCGTAGCCAGATGCCCGGTTTACTATTGTCACAGCTATGCGGCATGGGAAAAGGGAACCAACGAGAATCACAACCGCATGATTCGCCGATGGTTCCCAAAAGGAACAGATTTTAACAAGGTGAGCAAGCGGGAAATTACAGCCTGTCAGGAGTGGATGAACGATTATCCCCGAAAGTCTTTAGGCTGGTTCAGCCCGAATGAATTTGCAACAGAAATTGCCGTGTAACACATTTTACCTTCAGCTGCGATTGCCCAAGTCTAAAATTTGTGTTACCAGACAGGGCGGGGGTCCCCGCTCCGGACGGGCCGGAGCGCGGGAACCCCACTTTCCTAAAAGGCTTTTTTTTTTCGGCTTTTCTGCCAGCGCCGGGAAGGCTTTACAACGCCGTCCATATTTGTCTGATTTTGATTCTGCTGCAGAGCAAGAATTTCTGCTTCCGACATCATATTGCCATCCTGCATATCCTTTTTCAGATTTCCCACACAGGCCAATGTATCATAAGCTTCATAATCCCGGTCACGGACAAACCATGCATGCCGCCGAAGCGGGGTAAGCAATGTTGCGTTTGCGGCGTTTTCCATCTCCCAAGCGTCATATTCATTATTCCCCTGAATGCGCCAAGTCTTATCACAATCCACGACATAGCTTGTCACCTGCCTGAGCAGTGCATCTACCTGCATGAATCGCTGGGCCGTGTAGAACAGGGAGATATGATAATGGCGGCAGGTCAACAGCGTATTCAGAAAGAGCGGGTCAATGTTTTTCTTAAAGTTACGGCTGTTTAGCTGAACGCTGAATTCATCCCCCAAAACAAGCGTGACCGTCAGTGTCCCGTTTGCATCGTCATATTCGGCCTTCCGCTCCGCATCAAGCACAATCTGTTCCAGAGAAACAAAGCTTTCGTAAGGAACGGACAGCGAGACATTGGAGATGATTTTAATGCGCTGCGTCACCATCTTATGACGGCGGGAACACCACACCGGCAGGCCGTCATAGTGCCGGTATGCGGAAACTACCTGATGAACGGCAGAAAGGGTCTTCCCTTTTCCAAACAGCCCCACATATGCAACCAGCGACCCGGTAGGGCAAAGGTTTTTCATGTTCAGCTTAAAATAGAAATACAGGTCCTTCACACCGTAATAAACAGATGCTACCGGATGGAACGCAACACAGCGGACTTTTGGAAAAGCGGCCAGAATGAGAACGGCAACAACAGCCGCAATAAAAATCACTTAAACCACCGCCAGTCACAGAAAATTTGGACAATGGCAGAAATGACCTTAAACACCGCCAGAACCAGAACCACCGCCACGATAAATTGCAGCAGATAGGGAATCAACTCCGCAAGGTTTTGCGGGGGAACCATATCCAGCCCGGACAGTCCAAAAAAGTCCGTCACAATCTGAACCATTAAAACCACCTCCGAATCAGGTCCAAAAAGAACTTGAGCAACAGCATTACGAAAATTAGGAGCAAAAGCCCTTCCGTTACCGTGTAATCTGAAAAATCAGTTGTCAGGAAGGGGCGGGATTCTTCAACAGAGACAAGAACGGTTTCAACAGTCCCGGAACCGGAAGCTTCCGTGTCGGAAGGCTCAACGCTGAGAACCTCAGAACCGGTTGCGCCAACATCAGTATCAATCATTCAAAAACACCTTTCCTAAAAACCAGAGAATCAAACCCGCAATCATTGTCCAAATGAAAATTTGCCAGTAAGAAAATGTAAAGCCGTACAGCGTCAACTGGGTATCCATCAGATTTTTGGTAAGCTCAAAAAGCGTCCCGATATATTCCATATGCGCCTACTTTCTCAGCACTTTCAAAATCAGAAGCACAGCAGCCAGCGCCGCCCCTAAAATCAAAATGTCAAAAAACTCCTGCGGGAGAAACGGAAACACGGCGGCGAGAAATCCAGTGAACCCGGAGAACAACGAGGGGAGATAATCAAACAGGGCGAGAATGGATTCCACAATATTGCCGATTTTGCTGTTAATCATATCGACAAGGGAGGTTAAGCCATCCAGCAGCTTTCCTAAGAATGCTTTCACGACTTCAAGAAAACCGTCTGTAATGGAACCAAGCAGCTTTCCCAGCTTGTCCCAAATGCTTTCCTTGTCGGGCTGCTCTCCGGGATTCTCACCGGAGCCGCCGCTCGTGCCATAGTAATAATTATAAATGTTCGTGGTATTGGAAGAATCCGTATGCTTTACTTCTGCGGATTCGTCTCCATGAACGATGGTATAGGTACTGCCGTCCGTGGCTGTAATGGTATAGGTACGGGTTTCATAATCGTATTTCCAACTGGAAGCGGTTGCCGTGGTTCCCGTGGCGGGATTATTAATAATATTATTGGTTTCATCAAATAGGTAAATGTTTTCTGCCTGCGTCATGGAGCCATTATCACCGGAATAAAAATAATCTCCGCAGAGAGAGCCGGTACGGGTTTCGGGCAACACAGAAGGAGCATCAGGGGAGACCGCACCGGGCATCATAGTTACAAGCACAAGGGGAGGGATGAAAGCATTGGTATACCATGAAGATAACTCCGAAAGACCAGAATTGGAAAAACCGGAAATTAAATAATAATAAGAACCTGCGGATAAATTATAAGAAGAAACACTACCCGGGTTAGTGAGACTACCACCAACTTCACCAGACCCATTATACAATTCAACATACCGATAAATGAAATTAGTAGAATCTTGAGCGGGAAAACTTATCTTGACAGTAGAAGCCACGGCAATCTGGAAATCAAGACGGATCTGTGCATTTAAAGAACCATTCGGAGGAATTTTGAAGCGCAAATAACTACTAGTGACAGATAAATAATCAGACACAGGAGACAAACTATGCCATTCATTATCAGACCCGTAATATTGTGTAGAATACGGCTCCCAATCTTGAATAAACACAGAACCGTCATTTTGAAACGAAGTGCCGCCGTAATATTCACCTACGGTGGTTACATAGTCCGTGTAGGCGGTATCGGGGTAATCATGGGTTTTTAATAGGTCTTGCCAAAAGCGAGAGGGTGGGTACTGAGAACTAACCTCTGTCAAATCAAGAAGCCATTGCCATAAAGATTTACCGACATCGACACCAGAAGCAGAAACGGGGACACACAAAACAGAAAAGCACATGACAAATACTTGCAACAGTGATACAATGCGAATCATAAAGGATTTCAAGAAATAAACACCCCCAAATGAAAGTGAGGAAAATAGATGAATAGAAATGTTGCACTTACTTGCACAATCATAGGAATTCTATTGCTTCTTATCTTCTGGCCACTCGGAACAATTATGATAATTGCAGGAATAATCAGCCTATACAAACAAGCAAGACCTAAAGAAAAGTAAGAGGACAGGCCTAGGGTCTGTCCTCTTTTTCGTTATCAAACAGGTTGTCAGGATTTTCGGGCCGTTTCATATCCCAAAGAACCACCCATACGAAAAAGGCCAGACCGCCAAGACAGCCTATCACATGGAGACAGCCGCCAAGCCAAAGAACAAAATTTATTACGTGATAAAGGACGGTTTCACCGCTTATTTTAATACCTCCGGTCTTTGCGGCCCTGTGCCGCACGTTTTACCAGCATAAAAAGCCCCAGCACCGCCACCATCAGGAAACAGGTCAAAAAGAACGCAAACACCGGCACGCCGAACATGGCCCGAAGCACAGCGTCAAACAGACTTAAAACGCCGGTCAAGTAATCGGTCATGAAAATTACCTCCAAAAAGAAAATGGGGGTTCAGGAAATCCCCGAACCCCCACGCCGGGGAATTAGCGGCCTCTGGACGCGCCTTTAATCATCTTGAACACGCCCACGCCAACGCTAATCAAAGAAACTGCCAAGAACAGAGTCAGCAGAGGATTGCCCGTCATGAGTTCCCACACGTTACCCATCAGAGTGGTGAGCGTGGAAGTCGCGGACAGGACAGCGGACAGACCGGTAGTAGTCTCAAAATTACCCCCTTTCTTTTTGAAGTTATGGTTGCGGGAACAGGATTCGAACCTGTGTTTCCGGGCTGAGAACCCGGCGAGCTAGTCCACTACTCTATCCCGCCATATCTGTAACACAATCTGCCACCGCAGCCAGCAGGCCCGGGACGGAGAACTGTGTTACATTAAAGGGAAATTGCAGGAGGTATAAAATAGAATACTTCATCGTCCTGCTGTGCATTGCTCTTGCCGTTAAAATAGAAGTCCACTCTATTTGCAAGCGCATCAAATTTATGCCGCTGAATCATCAAATCGTATTTTGGATTTTTCTTGGTTTCCCGGTTTTCAATCATGCTTACAAACTCTTCAATGCCGTACATTTTGATACAGGCATCAATGGGATTCCCTGCTTGATTGACCACGTACCGCTTGCAACGTTCCTCGTTATACTCCATGCCCGGAGCCTGATAAACGCTAATGCGCTCCGCAGCACCTACCAGAGCGGCCCAGTAATCCGTCATGGGCCAACGCCACTTGTTTGCATCCTCTGCCGGTTCTATGTAGCGGAGATAATTCAGGAGCACCCCGGCGAAAGCTTGTCCAATAGGGAGCGGGATTTTTGTAAACTGTACCGCCCTATCATCCCGAAGCTGAATTTCAACACGAACCCAATGCACGTCAGAGGAATAGCCACGTTCGGCGGCTTTGTCATAAATCCGAATCAGGACTTTACTTTGGGGACTGCCAATCTGCACGGTGGAGCCTTTGCTGGAAAGCACCGTTTCCCAATAGTCCGACTTGCTGATATACATACCACATTGCGTGTCGTTGACAATCTGTCGGATATTTAAAAGGCCGGTATGGTCGTCAAAGGCCACGTCAAGGCGGGTTATTTTCAAAGTATTATCACGAATGAATTTAAAAAGACTGTCCCAGCCGACATTTGAAAGCGATTCAAAAGTACGGCATCCTTGCCCGGACATTTCCACCCACACACCCATATCAGCACGGCCATTATAATGGATGCTGATGCAGGAAAAGTATTTTCTGTCCTTGTAGCCCCGTGCGCCTTTTGTCTCTGTCCATGGAACATGGGAAAGACCCAGCGCAGATATTAACGCATCAGGGCTATGGACTTTGCTTGTGAAGGAAAGCCAGTCATACAGGACAATGTTTTCCGCTGTCATGCTATCCACCCTAGAACGCCCCCTCAGCTTCTATTGTAGGTAGTGCCCCCCTGTTAGCGGGGGGGGCACGGTGCGGGGAGCTACCCCGCACCGCTTTATTTGGGCCACAAAGCGCGCTTACGCCTTGCTTACAGGAACCATGTAGGAAATCTTCTTACGGGAATCAAAATAGCACTGGACGCGCGTACCGGGCTTAATGTCCTTCCAGACGGTGGGAGAACCGCAACCATACTTAACAGCCTTTTGACCGCCGAAGTGATAGTCATTGCTCTCCGTGCCGTTGAAGTCCTCCAGCATGAACACGTTGCAGTAATCTTTCATTTCCCCGCTGTCAGTCTGGAACCTGCCGTAGCCATAACCTACAAATGTCTTTTCTTCCATGGAATGTACCTCCATACATTGACCGGTTTGTTTCCGGTTATAAAATATGAACAAGCGGACATTCCATAAGCTGGAAACCGCTTGTCCAAATACATATTAAAACTTGCCGGGGGCTTGGAAATCCGGTTCTTTCTTGACACACAGGGCCACTTGTGATACCGTAGAAACTTAGGAATACAACCCAAATTCATTGGGAATACGGAGGAAGAATATGACGACGCAAGAGCTGGAAAAATTCTGCGCCGCGGTCCGGAGGGACATCATCAACATGACCGCCGACGCGGGCAGCGGCCACCCCGGCGGCTCGCTCTCCGCGGTGGAGCTAATGAGCGCCGCGTTTTGCACCCAGATGCGGGTGGACCCCAAACATCCCCACGACCCGGACCGGGACCGCTTCGTCCTGAGCAAGGGCCATGCCTCCCCCTGCTATTACGGAGTGCTGGGTGAGCTGGGCTTTTTCCCTAAGGAGGAATTTAAAAGCTTCCGCCAGCTCCACGCCATTCTTCAGGGGCATCCCGACGTAAAAAAGGTTCCCGGAGTGGATGCGTCCACCGGCTCATTAGGGCAGGGCATGTCCATTGCGGTGGGGATGGCACTGGGCGCAAAGCACCTGAAAAAAGACACGAGGGTCTTCGCTATGTGCGGCGACGGCGAGGCGCAGGAAGGCCAGCTGTGGGAGGCGTTTATGTCCGCCGCCCATTACAAGCTGGACAATCTCACGGTTTTATTTGACAACAACGGCCTTCAGATTGACGGCTCCAACGAGGAGGTCATGAGCCTTGGCGACCTGCCTGCCAAGCTGCGGGCTTTTGGCTTCGACCTCATCGAACTGGCCGACGGCAATGATATTGCCGCCGTGGTGGAGGCGTTGAATTGCCCCGCCGTTTCCGGAAAGCCCCGGTGCATTCTTGCACATACCCTGAAGGGCAAGGGCGTGTCCTTTATGGAAAATCAGGTGGGCTGGCACGGCAAGGCCCCCAACGAGCAGCAGCGGGCCGCGGCCCTCGCGGAACTGGAGGGAATGTAAGATGGCAGAGAAAATTGCAACCCGCGCCGCATACGGCGAGGCGCTGATTGAGCTGGGCGCGCAGAACGACAAGGTGGTGGTTCTGGACGCGGATCTGGCCAATGCCACCCAGACCGCAAAATTTCAAAAGGTTTATCCTGAACGCCACTATAATATGGGCATCGCCGAGGGCAATCTCGTGTCGGTGTCTGCGGGAATGTCCACCATGGGGCTGATTCCCTTTTGCTCCACCTTCGCCATGTTTGGTGCGGGCCGCGCCTATGAGCAGGTGCGCAACTCCGTGGCCTATCCTCATTTCAACGTGAAGCTGTGCATGACCCACGCGGGCGTCTCTGTGGGAGAGGACGGGGGCAGCCATCAGGCCATTGAGGATTTGGCATTGATGCGGGTGATTCCCGGCATGACGGTGATCGTCCCCGCCGACGCGAAGGAAGCGAAAAAAGCCGTCTTCGCACTGGCGGAGATGGAGGGTCCCGCCTATCTCCGGCTGGCCCGGCTGGCTTCTCCGGTGTTTGAGGAGGACTATCCCTTCGAAATTGGCAAGGCAAACGTCATACGGCAGGGGCCCGATGCAGCCATCTTTACCTGCGGGCTGATGGTGTCCGAATGTCTGGAGGCTGCAAAGCTTCTGGAGGCTGACGGCATCCGCGTCAGCGTCATCAATGTCCACACCATCAAGCCCATCGATGCGGCCTGCGTCACCGAATACGCCCAAAAGTGCGGCAAGGTGATTACCGTGGAGGAGCACAGCGTCATCGGCGGACTGGGAGACGCGGTGGCGGACGTGCTGATGGGCAAGGTTGCCTGCAAGTTCAAGAAGCTGGGCGTTAACGACCGCTTTGGACAGTCCGGCAAGGCGGAGGATGTTTTGCGGGAATACCGGCTTACCGCCGGGCAGATCGCCGAGGACATCAAGGCCGCCCTGTAAAGGTTCTCTGCTTTATCAACTTACAAAGCGCGCCGCCGGAAATCCGGCGGCGCGCTTCACGCTGCATCACAACAGGCGATCAACTGATTTTAAATGTTTGAAAGCACTTTCGGGTGCCCAAAAAATCCGTAAGCGATTGCGTCCCCTTATTCGTCCGCATCATTTTTGGACTTTGGTACATCATAGGGGCGATAGGCCGAGGTGAGTACCTTTTCAAAAATCGGTGCGTCCGGATCCTCCACGCGCTTTAAAATCTCTTCCCCGGCGATGTTCCCCAGTTCATCCACAGGCTGGACAATGGAGTCAATCTGGTTGGCGTAAAGCTCGTAAAAATCTGACTCATAGTCCACAAAGCTCACAAGATCAATGTCCCGGGCAAGCTGCACGCCTTTACGGTGCAGATGAATAATAGACTCCGAGGCCATCAGTCCGTTGGTGACGATCACTGCGTCACACTGCTGCTCCAACAATTCGTCAAGGCAGACGTGAGCGCTGTTTTCCATGGAGTCTCCATAGCGAATCAGCGTTTCCTCCGCTTCCAGACCGCAGTCTGAAATGGCTTGCTGATAGGCAGAGACGCGCTCCCGCGTGGAAGACAGGCGGGGAAGCCCGCCGATGATGCCGATACGCCGGTCGCCCTTGCCCACCAGACGGCATACGCTGCGGTAAATCGGCTGAAAATTGGACACGCACACGGAGGTGAATTTTTTCTCACTGAACACCCGGTCCACCAATACCACGGGAAAGCCAGCGGGAATCAGGCTTTCCAGCCGAGAAAAGCTGTCCATGGTGCTGGCGATGAGCAGCCCGTCCACAAGCCCGGCGGCAAGCAGGCGGATGTTTCGTTCCTCCCGGTCCATGTCCTCCTTGGTGTTGGCAATAATCAAATGATATCCAGCGGCGGCCAGATAATTTTCCACCGACTCAATCATCGTGGCGAAAAATTTGTTGGAGATGTCCGGCACGATAAAGCCGATGGTTTTCCGCTTTCCGGTCCGGAAGCTCCGGGCGGAGGCATCCGGTGTATAGCCGAGGCGGGAGATGGCGGCGTAAACCTTTTCCCTTGTTTCCTCCGAGACATAGCGCGTGTTGTTGATGGTGTGGGAGACAGTGGCCGTAGACACGCCGGCAAGCTTTGCCACATCGCTGATGGTTACTTTCATCGTGGAGAACCGCTCCTTTCTCACGTAGATTCGCTTGTCCGAATACCCGGAGACGGGAACGGTTAAGCGTAGCACGTCATGCCGCCATAGCCCAAGCGCCGCGTTTTGCGGACTGCGGGGTTTGCGCAAGCTGTGTCGACATTACGTAATCCTTTAATTAGTGCTTAGTATATGCTCCTTCCGTTTCAACGTCAAGGCCCTGCGGCGATTTCAAGCGCAAAATTGTGCAAAATTTTAAAAAATTATTGGATTTATACAAGTAGCAATAAAAAATCTTATGGAATTGACAGTTGCAAAGGCAAGCAAACTGTGATAATATGCAAATGTAAACGATTAACAAAAACGGTTGCGCAATCGGTTGTTAGCGGCCGAATTTGAAAGGAGACGTTTCCTTATGAAGGTTCAACTTGGAATTAATGGCTTCGGCCGCATTGGTCGTCTGGTTTTCCGCGTCGCAATGGCTCGGGACGATGTGGAGGTTGTGGCGGTAAACGATCCGTTTATGACCCCGGACTATATGGCCTATATGCTGCGCTACGACACGGTTCATGGCCGTTTTCAGGGCGAGGTGTCCCATGAGGACGGCGCACTGATTGTCAATGGGCAGCGCATTGCCGTGTACGCGGAGAAGGAAGTGGGCAGCATTCCCTGGGGCGATGCGGGCGCAGAGTATGTCTGCGAGTGCACCGGGCAGCACCTGACAAAGGAAAAATGCCAGGGCCACATTGATGCAGGCGCGAAGCATGTCATCATGGGCGCTCCCTCCAAGGACGACACCCCCATGTTCGTCATGGGCGTGAACAACAAAAAGTACACCTCTGATATGCAGTTTGTGTCCAACGCGTCCTGCACCACCAACTGTCTGGCCCCCATTGCCAAGGTGCTGCATGAGAACTTTGGCATCAAGGACGGCCTGATGACCACAGTTCACTCCGTTACCCCCACCCAGAAGATTCTGGACGGCGCTTCTTTGAAGGACTGGCGCGGCGGCCGGGCAGGCTGTGGGAATATCATTCCCTCCACCACCGGCGCGGCAAAGGCCGTGGGCAAGGTGATCCCCGACCTGAATGGCAAGCTTACCGGCATGTCCATGCGTGTTCCCACGCTGGATGTGTCCGTGGTGGATTTGACTGTCAATCTGGAAAAGCCCGCCACCTATGAAGAGGTCTGCAAGGCCATGAAGGCCGCCTCCGAGGGAGAGCTGAAGGGCGTTTTGGGCTATACGGAGGACGAGGTCGTTTCTTCGGACTTCCTGGGAGATTCCCGCACCTCTATTTTCGACGCCAAGGCAGGCATCGCCCTGACCGATACCTTTGTCAAGGTTGTCTCCTGGTATGACAACGAGTTTGGCTATTCCACCAAAATGGTGGAGCTGGCCAGCTATATGGCATCCGTTGATCACAAGTAATCTGTAAACCAAATGAACCCCGGAAGCGTCCATAAAGGATGCTTCCGGGGTTTTTTTCGCAGTGGTTTATTCCGCGGCGGGCATTTCGGGAAGGACGACCTCGGGCATCAGTTCGCCGCTGATGATGCGCAGCATTTCCTCCAGCTTCGCGCAGTCGTGCGGAGGAAAGCGCCGCTGCATCCGCTCCGACACCTCCCGCACGTAAGCGGAGCTGATGTTGTAGTAATCGATATACTTCTGCGTCACCCGCAGGTGAAATTCCCGCCGGTCCTCCGGAGACTGCACCCGGTCTACATAGCCCTTTTTCACCAGACTGTTGACCTTGTAGGCGGCGTTGGAGGGGGAAATGTGCAGAAACGATGCAAATTCGTTAATGGTGGGACTTTTCAACGCCTGAATAGATTCCATACAAAAGGTTTCTATGGTGGTCAGGCTGGCTTCCCGGGATTGAAAACTGGTCAAAATTTCCTGATAAAAATGCAGCTTAAATTTGCTGTACACCTCAAAAAAAAGCTGATCCAGCACGGCAAAAACCACCTTTTTTAAAATTTGTGCCCTCTGGGGCTTTATAGCTGAAGTTCAAGTCCAGTCATCACTGCCCGATGGCGAAGGTCAGCTCCGCCGTGGCTGCCAACGTGCCGTCCACCCGGACCTCCGCCTGCCCGACGCCTACCGGGCCGCGCTGCTTTGTCAGCGTGCAGGTGATTTCCAGCACATCGCCGGGCGTGATCTGCCGCTTAAAGCGGGCGTTTTTCACCGCCCCCATCAGGGCGATTTTCCCCCGGTTTTCCGGCAGGGCCAGCACGGCCACGCCCCCTACCTGCGCCATGGCTTCGATCATCAAAACGCCGGGCATTACGTGCTTCTGGGGAAAGTGCCCCTGAAAAAACGGCTCGTTCACCGTGCAGCACTTGATACCCTTGGCCCACTTTCCCGCTTCGCCGTCCACAATGCGGTCTACCAGTGCAAAGGGATAGCGGTGGGGGAGAATCTGGGCAATTTCATCGGAGTTATACTGCAAGCCCATGTCTCAGCCCTCCCATTTCTTCAGGAGAATGCTGCCGTTGTGGCCGCCAAAGCCCAAGGAGTTGGACAGGGCATAGCGCAATTCGGCATTCCGCCCCTCGTTAGGTACTACGTCCAGATCGCACGCGGGATCGCTTACCTGATAATTGATGGTGGCGGGGAGATAGCCCTCTTTTAAAGCCAGCGCGGAGAACAGAGCCTCCACAGCGCCTGCCGCACCCAGCATGTGGCCGGTCATGGATTTGGTAGAGCTGACAGCAAGCTTTTTCGCGTGCTCGCCGAACACGGTCTTAATCGCAGTCGTCTCTCCCGCGTCATTTAAGGGGGTGGAGGTGCCGTGGGCGTTGATATAGTCCACGTCCTCGGGCCGCGCCCCCGCGTCGGAAAGGGCCAGCGCCATGGCCTTTGCGCCGCCTTCGCCGCCCGGCAGGGGGGCGGTCATGTGATATGCGTCGCAGGTGGAGCCGTAGCCCACAAATTCCGCGTAAATCTTCGCGCCCCGGGCCAGTGCGTGGTCCAGTTCCTCCAGCAGCAGAATTGCCGCACCCTCACCCATTACAAAGCCGCTGCGCTCCGCATCAAAGGGGATGGAAGCGCGGGTAGGGTCGGCGCTTTGGGTCAGGGCCTTCATGGTGGTGAAGCCGCCGATAGCCAGCGGCGTGACTGCGGACTCGCTGCCCCCGCAGAGCATCGCATCGGCGTACCCGTCCCGAATGTAGTGGAACGCATCGCCCACGGCGTTGGTGCCGCCGGCGCAGGCCGTCACCGGGCAGGAGCACATACCCCGAAAGCCCGCGTCGATGGCAACCTGCCCTGCGGCCATGTTGCAGATGGTCGTGGGAATATAGAAGGGGGATACCCGATCAATTCCCTTTTCCAGATACCGGCTGTGCTCGTCCTCGGTGTTTTGCAGCGCGCCGATGCCGCTGGACACAATGACGCCGCAGCGGTCGGGGTCCGCATTTTCGAGAGTGAAGCCGCCGTCTTTCAGCGCCTCCCGCGCAGAAATGACTGCAAACTGAGTAAAGCGGGCCATGTGCTTTGCTTCTTTTTTATCGAGGAAGTCGTCCGACTGGTAGTTTTTTACTTCCGCCGCCAGAGTGACCTTCTGGCTGGATGCGTCATAGGCGGCAATGGGGGCTACGCCGCACACCCCGTTTCGCACCGCCTGCCAGGTTTCGGGGGCGGAATGCCCGATGGGCGTGACGGCGCCAAGGCCGGTAATCACAACTCGTCTTTTATCCATAGCTGTCTCCTTATTGCTTTATGCGGATGGGAGCCGTGGCGGCCCCCACCGGTTTACATGGCCATGCCGCCGTCCACGCCCAGAACCTGCCCGGTAATATACCCGGCGCCGTCTCCTGCGAGAAAGGCAACGGCCTCTGCCACGTCCTCCGGCGCACCTAACCGCGCCATGGGAATGGTGGCCAGCAGGGAGGACTTTGCCGCCTCGGGCAAACCATCGGTCATGTCAGTGGTGATGAAGCCGGGGGCCACGGCGTTCACTGTGACTCCTTTTGCGGCCAGCTCCTTGGCGATGGACTTGGTCATGCCGATGACGCCCGCCTTGCTGGCGGCGTAATTCACCTGTCCTGCGTTGCCGTGCACACCCGCCACAGAGCTGAGGTTTATAATGCGGCCGTATTTCTGTCGTAGCATAATGCGGCTGACGGCTTTCATGCACAAAAACGTGCCTTTCAGATTTGTGTCAATCACTGCGTCGAAGTCTTCTTCCTTCATCAGCATTACCAGTCCGTCCCGGGTAATGCCGGCGTTGTTCACAAGAATGTGGAGTCCGCCAAACTCCTTTACAGCAGTGTCTATCAGGGCTTTCACCGCTTCGCTGTCCGCCACGTTTCCCTGCACTGCGCGAGCATTTGCACCCATGCTCTCCAGCTCCGCAAATGTCTCCTGTGCGGCGGCAGTGTTTCCTGCGTAGGAAAAGACCACGTTGGCGCCGTGCTCGGCAAGCTTTTTGCATATGGCCCGGCCCAGTCCCCGGCTTCCGCCGGTGACCACGGCTGTTTTACCTGTAAAGTTCATCCGCGCTCCACCTCCTTCAGCAGTTCCGGCAGCTTTTCAACATCCTCCACCGTTTCCACGCTGAAGATAGGAAAGCCCGGCAGCGTTTTCTTCACAAACCCGGTCAGAGCCTTGCCCGGGCCGATTTCCACCATGGCGTCCACGCCCAGCGCCGCCATGGCGCGGATGCAGTCCTCCATGTACACGGCGGACTGAACCTGCCGCTCCAGAAGGGCGGGAATGGAATCGCCAGCCCCTTTTTCGCCGCCCAGACAGTTGTGCAGGACGGGAATTTTCGGCTCCTGAAAGTCTACCGTTTTAAAATACTCCCGCAGCGCGTCTCCGGCGGGCTTTAAAAGGGAGGTGTGGAACGGGCCGCTGACATTCAAAGGCATGCAGCGCTTTGCGCCCAGCTCCTTGGCGACAGCCGCCGCCTTCTCCACCGCCGTCCGCTCACCGCCGATGACGATTTGGCCGGGGCAGTTAAAGTTGCAGGGTTCTACCACACCAAGGCTTGCCGCGGCCTTGCAGGCGGAAGACACCGTTTCCCGGTCTGCGCCCAAAACCGCCATCATGGCGGAGTCCACGCCCTTTGCAGCGTTGGTCATGGCTTTGCCGCGAAAGGAAACCATCTCCACGGCGGCTTTCCCGTTCAATACGCCTGCGGCGTACAGCGCGGAGTATTCGCCAAGGGACAGGCCTGCGGCAGCGGCGGGTGTAATGCCCTTTTCCGCTAAAACGTCTGTCATTCCCACGGCAAAGGCCACCATGCAGGGCTGGGTGTATTGCGTCTCATTCAAAAGGCTGTCGGGGTCTGTAAAGGATACGGCCTTTAAGTCAAAGCCCACGTCGGCGCTGTCCAGCGCGGCGCGAAAGGCGGGATACTTTTCATACAGGTCTGCGCCCATGCCGGGGTGCTGGGCGCCCTGCCCGGCGTATAAAAATCCCAGCTTCATAGGCTTGCCGCCAATTCCCGGATGCGGGCGTCACCCGCCGCCACAAGCTCCTCGAAAATTTCCCGCAGAGGGCGGATTTCATGAAGCATTCCGGCTACCTGACCAGTCATCACGCTGCCGTTTTCCACGTCACCCTCCAGCACTGCCCGGCGAAGGCCGCCCAGCGTCACCGTTTCCAGTTCTTCCAGCGTGGCATTGCGCTTTTCAAGCTCCAGATAGGTCCGGGCCATCTTGTTTTTCAAAACCCGCACCGGCCCGCCGATGCTGCGGCCTGTCACCACGGTGTCGGAGTCCTTGGCTTTGAGAATTGCCTGCTTATACCCGGCGTGAATGGGGCACTCCTCACTTGCAAGCAGGCAGGTGCCCACCTGTGCACCGATGGCTCCCAGCGCGTAGGCCGCCGCCAGCTGCCGCCCGTCGGCAATGCCGCCTGCGGCAATGACGGGGACGCTCACCGCATCGATGACCTGGGGAACCAGCGCCATAGTGGTCATCTCGCCCACGTGGCCGCCGGACTCGGTACCCTCGGCGATGAACGCGTCCACGCCGTAGCGCTCCAGCCGCTTTGCAAGCACCGCCGCCGCCACCACGGGCATCACCTTGATGCCCGCTTCCTTCCACGCAGGGATGTACTTCCCGGGGTTGCCCGCCCCGGTGGTCACCACCCGGACGTTTTCTTCCAGAATCACTCTTGCGATGTCGTCGGCATGGGGGCTCATCAGCATCAGGTTCACGCCGAAGGGCTTGTCTGTCAGCTCTCTTGCCCGGCGAATCTCCTGCCGGAGACGCTCACCGTCCCAGCCGCCGGTGGCAATCATGCCAAGTGCGCCCGCGTTGGCGCAGGCGGCGGCAAATTCGCCGGTGGCGATGTTGGCCATGCCGCCCTGAATAATGGGAAACTCCGTTCCCAGAAACTCGTTCAATCTCATATCACGTCGCTTCCCCGCAGGCGCGGGTCTGTCCTCTCATTTAAATTCCGCCAGCGCCGCGCCCCATGCGCGTCCGCCGCCAAAGCCCACCAGCATCACCCTGCTGCCGGGGCCGACCTTGCCAAGCTCGGTCAGCTCGCTGAGCACCATGGGAATACTGGCGGCGGAGGTGTTACCGTACTTTTCAATGTTTTTATAATATTTTTCTTCAGGAATGTGGTATTTTCTTACCGCCAGATCGATGATGCGGGTGTTGGCCTGATGGAACACAAAAAAGTCCACATCGTCAATGGTTTTTCCGCTGCGCGTCAATGCCTGATCCATGCAGGAGGGCACGGCGTTTACCGCGAATTTGAATACCTGCTGGCCCTGCATAAAAATCTGCGGCGGGGCCTTGTGGCCCGAACCGGTGACGCCCAGCATTTCGCTGTCGCCCTCGCAGTGTAGCACCGCGCCAAGGGATTCGTAATTCTCGTTCCATTCCACCACGGCGGCCCCCGCCGCGTCCCCGAAGAGGACGCAGGTGCCCCGGTCCTCCCAGTTGATAAAGCGGCTGAGCATCTCCGCCCCCAGCACCAGCCCGTATTTCCGGGGCGAGGCCGCCAGCAGGCACTCCGCCGTGTGGATGGCGAAGAGGAAGCCGCTGCACGCGGCGTTGATGTCAAAACAGACCGTGTCGTTTAAAAGACCCAAATCCCGCTGTAAAAGGCTTGCCGCGTTGGGGGAGAGGAAGTCGGACGAAAACGTGGCCACGATGCACACGCCGATCTCCTCCGGCTTGATTCCCGCCCGCTCCAGTGCCGTCTGCGCCGCATGGCGGCACATGTCGGCATGCGTTTCCTCAACGCAGTGGTGGCGGGTTTTAATGCCGGTGCGGGAGGTAATCCACTCGTCGTTGGTGTCCACAATTTTCTCAAGATCGGCATTGCTTACCAGTTTCGGCGGGGCATAGTGTCCCGCGCCGCAAATTTTAATTCCGCTCATTGGTCCTCCTTCGGGGGTGTCCCCATCTTTCTGAATTTTCGATACCGCCCGGCGGCAAGGGCCTCTCCGCTTTGGCGGGAAAGGGCCTTTAAATTTTGGACAAGCGCTTCGTCCAGCGCCCGCAGGGCGATGTCCGGGGCCAGGTGCGCGCCCCCTGCCGGTTCGGGAATAATCTCATCGATGATTCCCAGCCGCTTCAAGTCCGGTGCGGTAAGCCGCATCAGCTCGCAGGCTTGCCCGTGACGGGAGACATCCTTCCACAAAATGGTGGCAAACCCCTCGGGCGAAAGGATGGAGTACACCGCGTTTTCCAGCATCAGCACCCGGTCACCAACGGCCAAAGCCAGCGCGCCGCCGCTGTTGCCCTCGCCGGTGACGGTGACGAGAATGGGTACGGTAAGGTGGCTCATTTCCATCAGGTTTCGGGCAATGGCCTCGCCCTGCCCCCGCTCCTCGGCTTCCATGCCGGGATAGGCCCCCGGCGTATCGATAAACGTAAATATAGGGCGGCGGAATTTCTGCGCCTGATGCATCAGACGCAACGCCTTGCGGTAGCCCTCGGGAGAGGGCATTCCAAAGTTGTATCTGATATTTTCCTCTAAATTGCGGCCCTTGCGGGTGGCAATCACCGTGACAGGCCGCCCGTGGAACCGGGCAACGCCGCCCAAAATGCTTTCATCCTCTCCGGCCAGCCGGTCGCCCCGCTGGACAAACAGGTCTGTAAACAAAAAATCAAAAATCTCCTGCGCATTGGGCCGCTGATGATGGCGGGCAATCGCAACGCGTTCGGCTGCGGTCATGGGTTCAGTCATTGCGGCCTCCTTTCCCGTGAAGCGCCAGCAGGCGAGAAACCGTTTCTCGCAGTTCACTGCGGGGAACCACCGCGTCCAAAAAGCCGTGCTTCAGTTGAAATTCCGCCCGCTGAAAGCCCAGCGGCAGCGTTTGTCCGATGGTTTGCTCGATGACCCGCGGTCCCGCAAAGCCGATCAGCGCTCCCGGTTCAGCCAAAATCACGTCGCCAAGGCTTGCGAAGCTGGCGGTGACGCCGCCGGTGGTGGGGTTTGTCAAAATGGAGAGGAAAAATCCTCCCTTTTCATCAAACCGGGCCAGCGCGGCGCTAGTTTTTGCCATCTGCATCAGGGAGAGAATCCCCTCCTGCATCCGCGCTCCGCCGCTGGCGGAGAAGAGAATCAGGGGAAGCCTGCTCTTTGCGGCAAACTCAATGGCGCGGGTGATTTTCTCGCCTACGGCGGCGCTCATACTGCCGAGAAAAAACCGCCCGTCCAAAACCCCGATGACGCATTTTTGCCCGTCCACGGCGCCTAAGGCCGTGACCACGGCTTCGTTTAAGCCGGTTTTTCTCCGGGCGGTGTCCAGCTTGGCGGAGTAGTCGGGAAAATGCAGGGGATCCGTGGAGGTCAGGCGAGGGTTCAGCTCCCGAAAAGAACCGGGGTCCAAAATGGTGCTGAGGCGGTAATAGGCCCCCAGAGGCAAGTGATAGCCGCACTGTGGGCAGACATACTGAGTTTGGGTCAGCGTTCCCGCGCCCAGAGTCTGGCCGCAGCCGGGGCAGATCGTTTCGGTAGTGGGCGCGTGGGTCTGCCCATCCCGAAAGGCTTTCATCGCCAGCAGCTTTTGCCGCCGCTGCGCAAAAATCGAAGTCATTTGGCCGCCTCACTTTCCGCCGCCCGACGGTCCCAATCCACCAGCTCCTGTAAATGATTTTCCAAAAACGTGGTGGTACAGGTCCCACGGACAAAATCCGGATGGTACAATATCAAATGGCTCAGCCCGGCGTTGGTGGCAAAGCCCTCAATGGTCAGCTCCTCCAGCGCGCGGCGCATCCGGCGAATGGCCTCCAGCCGGGTAGGCGCGTGAACCAAAACCTTTGCCGCCAGAGAATCGTAATAGGGCGGTAGGGTATAGCCGCTGTAAAGCCCCGAGTCAATCCGCACACCCATCCCCCCGGGGAAGTGAACAAACGCTGCGGTGCCGGGACAGGGGCGGAAGTTGGATGAGGGGTCCTCGGCGTTCACGCGGCACTCAATGGCGTGGCCGTTCAGCGCCACATCCTCTTGCGCAAAGCCCAGAGAAAGCCCTGCCGCAATGCGGATTTGCTGGCGCACCAGATCCACTCCGGTGACAAGCTCGGTAATGCCGTGCTCCACCTGAATGCGGGTGTTCATTTCACAGAAGTAAAACCGCCCGTCCTCCGCCAGAAGAAATTCCACCGTCCCGGCGTTTTCATAGCCCACGGCACGGGCAGCGCGAACCGCAGCCTCGCCCATCTCCTTTCGCAGCTCCGGAGTCAGGCACCGGGCGGGGGCCTCTTCAATCAGCTTTTGGTTTCGCCGCTGAATAGAGCAGTCCCGGTCAAAGAGATGAATGGTGTTTCCGTGGCTGTCTGCCAGAATCTGAAACTCAATGTGCCGGGGATTCACCACAAATTTTTCAAGATACATCGTTCCGTCGCCAAAGCAGGCCATGGCCTCTGCCACGGCCTCGTGGAACGCGGAGGGCAGCTCATCGGGGGCGCCCACCTTGCGGATGCCCCGCCCGCCGCCGCCAGCGCTGGCCTTCAGCAGCACGGGATAGCCCACCTGTCCGGCAATTTTCAAAGCGGCGTCCACGTCGGCCAGTGGGCCGCCGGAGCCGGGAACCGTGGGAACGCCTGCCGCAGCCATCAGCGCGCAGGCTGCGGCCTTGCTTCCCGCCTTGCGGATGGAATCGCCGGAGGGGCCGATAAATTTCAGCCCCGCTGCGGCGCAGGCATCGGCAAAGTCTGCGTTTTCCGACAAAAAGCCGTAGCCGGGATGTACCGCGTCGCAGCCCGTGGCCTTGGCTGCGGTCAAAAGTGCCGCCTGATTGAGATAGCTGTCGGCTGCCTTGGGCGGGCCGATGCAAATACTTTGGGTTGCAAGCTGGACATGGAGTGCATCCGCGTCGGCGGTGGAATACGCCGCCACCGTTTCAATCTCCATCTCCCGGCAGGCCCGCAGCACCCGCAGCGCGATTTCGCCCCGGTTGGCAATCAAAATGCGCCTGAACATGGTTAAGCCTCCCGATAGCGGAAGATGGGCGCGTCAAAGCCCAGCAGGTCGCCGTTTTGCACCAGCACCTCTTCAATCACGCAGTCGCAGGGGGCCGTTACCTCGCTCATCATCTTCATGGCTTCAATGAGACACACGGTCTGCCCTTTGCCCACGCGGTCGCCCTGCTTTGCAAGGGGAGGCTGGTCCGGGGCGGGTGCGGCGTAAAACGTTCCCACCAGCGGGGCGCGGATTACCGACCCGTTCTGCGGACTGGAAACGGATGCAACGGGAGATGCGGGAGCAGGCGCGGCGGCGGGTACCGATGCAGTGCCCGCGCGGCTCAGCTCCAGCTCATCGCCGCCCACGCAGACACGCATGGTCAAAATACCGCTTTTTTCAAAGCGGTCCATCAATTCAAAAATCTCGGAGTTGGTCATGATTCTCCTTCCTTTATTCGCGCCCCGGGCTTTCACACAGGACGCGTGCTTTTGGCACCCCGCAAAGGGCGCACAAAAAACCTTTATAGCGCGAAAGGGAACCGTTGCGGTTCCCTTTCGGTCGGTTTACGGCAATCAGGCCTTGTGGGCTTCCAGATACTTCACGATGTCTCCCACGGTTTTCAGGTTGGGAAGCTCTGCGTCGTCAATGGCCACGCCTGTGGCCTCCTCCAGTGCCATCACCAGCTCTACGGAGGCTAGGGAATCCGCGCCCAAATCCTCTGCCAGAGTGGCCTCCAATGTCACCTGCTCGGCCTCGCAGGCCAGTGTTTCCACGATTACGTCCCGTACTTTCTCGAAATCCATTGTAAATATCTCCTGTTACTATATATTTGGTTGAGGACATGGCCACCAGCCATGTCTTTATCCATCTTGTTGCCTAAGCTGTTAGAATGAGAGGACAAGCGGCCTGACGAATCACTCCAAGGACTTTGCGTCCGTA
>JAEXCS010000029.1 GCA_023402075.1 Bacillota bacterium
AGATACGAGCTTCCTGCACTTGAAGGCCCTGTGGGGCCGGTTGGCCCTATTCCGCCCGAGGAGCCGGTGGAACCTTGAATGCCCTGCGGACCTGCGGGACCAATGGCCCCTTGCACGCCCTGTGCCCCTGTATTCCCGATAGGCCCGGTAATTCCCTGAATTCCCTGCGGGCCTGTGCTGCCGGTTGGCCCTTGCACGCCCTGTGCGCCTGTATTCCCGATAGGCCCGGTAATTCCCTGAATCCCCTGCAACCCCGTGCTGCCGGTTGGCCCTTGCACGCCCTGTGCCCCTGTATTCCCGATAGGCCCGGTAACACCCTGAATCCCCTGCGGACCCGTGCTGCCGGTTGGCCCTTGGATGCCCTGCGCGCCTGTATTCCCGATAGGCCCGGTAATGCCCTGTATTCCCTGCGGGCCTGCGGGGCCAGTGGCCCCAGAAACCCCCTGTGCTCCCTGCGGGCCTTGAATTCCCTGTGGACCCTGCATCCCCTGCAAGCCTTGCATTCCCTGAATACCAGTTTCACCGATAGGCCCTCGAACCCCCTGGGGACCCGCGGGACCTATAAGACCTTGGAGGCCCTGCAAGCCTATGAGTCCAATCGCACCAGCAGGCCCTTGAATGCCCGGCGTACCTGCGGGGCCGGTAGGGCCAATTGGCCCCTGCGTTCCCTGTGGACCAGTGGCGCCGGTGGGACCTTGAACGCCCGGTGTGCCTGCGGGGCCAGTGTCACCGATGAGTCCCTGAATTCCTTGCGGGCCTGCGGGGCCGATGAGGCCTTGGACACCCTGTGTGCCCGCAGAGCCTGTGGCGCCGGTGGAACCTTGTTGTCCCTGTGGGCCTGTGCCGCCGGTTGGTCCCTGAATCCCCTGTGCACCTGCGGAGCCGGTAGCTCCGGTGGGGCCTTGTATTCCCTGTGGGCCTGTGCCGCCGGTTGGCCCCTGAATTCCCTGTACGCCTGCGGAGCCGGTAGCCCCGGTGGGGCCTTGTATTCCCTGTGGGCCTGTACCGCCGGTTGGCCCCTGAATTCCTTGTACGCCTGCGGAGCCGGTAGCTCCGGTGGGGCCTTGTATTCCCTGTGGACCTGTGACGCCGGTGGGGCCTTGTATTCCCTGAATGCCCGCAGGGCCGGTAGGCCCCATAAAGCCTTGAATCCCCTGAGGACCTTCAGGACCGGTGACTCCCTGAATACCCGGTGCACCTGCCAAGCCGGTGGGACCGACGGAACCTTGTATTCCCTGTGGGCCTGTGACGCCGGTGGGGCCTTGGATGCCCTGAATGCCCGCAGGGCCGGTGGAACCCATAAAGCCCTGAACTCCCTGAGGCCCTTCAGGGCCGGTGACTCCCTGAATACCCGGTGCACCTGCCAAGCCGGTGGGACCGACGGAACCTTGTATTCCCTGTGGCCCTGTGCCACCGGTGGGACCGATCGGCCCTTGTATTCCCTGCGGGCCGTTGGCCCCAGTGAAACCTTGAATGCCCTGTGCACCCACAGAGCCGGTAGGCCCGGTTGGCCCTTGCATTCCCTGCGGCCCTGTGGCACCAGTGAATCCTTGAATCCCCTGCGCACCCACGGAACCGGTAGGCCCGGTGGGGCCTTGCATTCCCTGCGGACCTGTGCCGCCGGTAATCCCTTGTATACCCTGTGCACCCACAGAACCGGTAATCCCGGTGGGCCCTTGTATTCCCCGCGGACCTGTGTCGCCGGTGGGACCTTGCATTCCTTGTGGACCTGTGCTTCCGGTAGGACCAATAAAGCCCTGTATTCCTTGCGGTCCCGTGTCGCCGGTGGGCCCTTGGATGCCCTGCAAACCTGCGGAACCTGTGGGGCCAATAAGCCCTTGTATTCCCTGCGGGCCTATGCCGCCGGTGGGGCCTTGGATGCCCTGCACACCCGCGGAACCCGCAGCACCGATAGGGCCCTGTATTCCCTGTGTACCCTGAGCACCCTGTGGACCTTGCATTCCCGGAAAACCTGCGGGGCCAGTAGATCCGGCGGAGCCTTGTGTTCCCTGTGTCCCAGTGGTACCGGTGGGGCCAGTGGGACCTAAGCCGCCGGTAGGGCCGGTAAAGCCCTGTGGCCCCTGCGCACCTGTGGCCCCGGTGGGGCCTGTTCCGCCGGTGGGGCCCTGCACCCCCCGTGGACCCGTAGGTCCGGTTGGGCCTGTAAAATAGCTGCTGCAGCAGCACGGATTGCATGGCAATCGATAAGAGATGCTGTAATCTGGGTCTTTATGAACAATCATGACAGTAACTCCTTATGTTCCGCTTCATACACGGTTAAAAATTAAACCGAGAATATGTCTTGTTGTTTTTAAAGCCAGTATAGTATATGCCTGAAGCGAAAAGGAGAAACCGAACCGTAAAACTGCCACCTCGCATACTCATTTTACTAAATTCAAGATACTTTCCACGACATAGAGTAAAATCTGCGGCAGAAGGTTTTGTATGCCATAAAAAGGGGCACCAAAAGCCACGGCAGAGATGATTCAAGAAATCAATAGGAAGTCTGAATTAGCAAAGCAGCTCGTCCAGGTTTTGGCCCAATTGTAAACAATTTGCGTATTTACCAACAGGGCTTGACTTTTTCAGGTGAATTGGATAAAATATCATTAAAGCAGTTAGTTAAAGCTAACCGCCAGAATTATTTGGAGGTGTCAATATGTACTCACAATATAAATTACCATATGCCTACGACGCTCTGGAGCCGCACATTGATGCGCTGACCATGGAAACTCACTATTCCAAGCACCATGCTGCATATACGAAAAATCTCAACGACGCGGCGGAAAAGGCCGGCCTGAATCAGGAAATCGAGACGCTGCTGCGCTCTCTGGGGGACATTGAAGATCCCGCTGTGCGGCAAGCCATCCGCAACAACGGCGGAGGATTTTACAACCATAATCTCTATTTTTCCACCATGGGGCCGGACGGCGGCAAGGAGCCCACCGGGGCCTTTGCAAAACTGCTGGAGCAGGAGTTCGGAAGCATTTCCACTCTTCAGGACAAGCTTGGGGGACTGGCTGCGGGTCAGTTCGGATCTGGGTGGGCCTGGCTGTCCGCCAACCGCGACGGAAAGCTGGTTCTTTCTTCCACCCCGAATCAGGACAACCCCCTCATGGAGGGAATGGGCTATGTCCCCATTCTGGGTATTGACGTGTGGGAGCACGCGTATTATCTCAAGTACAAAAACCTGCGTGCCGACTATGTGAAGGCGTTTTACAACGTCCTTCGCTGGGATGCGGTGGCGGAGAACTACGAACGGGTAAAGCGGGGAGGATGTATTTAATTTTATAGCTACTCACATCGCTACTCTTGCAAAGATTATTTTTATTCTCAGAACATTTTTTGTAAACGCTAAAATAGACCCTCACTACAAATTCCGTGAAATTACCTGTTGGTTCCTTTCGCTGCTGTAAAAAGTATTGTCTTTTACTTTCTATTTTTTCATCTGACCACTTCATACTAGTGTCATCCCCTAGCATAATTAATAATATTATACAATTGTCGGAGGAATTGTAAAACCCATATCACCAATTTCTAGAACACGATTAAAGAAGAATAAAGACAATGCACTTTGTGGAATATCTTTTATTCTGCTATATCCCTTTAAATCCCAACCATTAATTTTAGCTCGTTCAGCATAACGCTCACAAGCACTTATTGTGGTATTAGCTGCATGAATCTTTGAGATACCTTTTTCAAGGTATAATTTTGATGCATCTGCAACCGACTTCCAGATTATACCAAAAGTTTGAGAAACGGAAAAATCCTCTAAAATAATCTCAAATGTTTTATAGGTCTTTTCACCTGCTGTAAAGTCAAATCCGACATTATCCAGTTGATATTTTAGATATTGAATACATTCAGCTACTGCAATTTTACGCCATAACGTAAGTGCTTCTTGCTCAAAATTTTTACAATAATAATTAGGGTTTAAAATCTCTGTAAACAAATCTTGTTTATTGGGAGGAAATATTAAATTCAAATTATATGTTACCCTGTACGTATAGAATACATCCGGAAAATCTTCGTGCTTGGTATCAAAAGCTTCAAGAGACGATGTTGGACTAACTGTAATTATACGCCCCTGTATTAGAGCATCATATATCTGCTTTTTCAATTCGTCTGTTGGTGCAAGTGGCATATGTATATCCGAATATGGTGATATCTCATATAGATTTTCCTTAAGAAGTACTCGGCATAATGAGCCTAAAAAGACTTTATTTTCAAATGAAATTCCATCAAAAGAAACTTGTTCTGTTGGTTCCGTATATGTGGTTTTAATGAGTTCGATTTGATATTCTTTTAGTTCTTGTTCAGCTTGCTTACAATTTTCACACTTGCATGGAGGATTACAATATGGTTTATGTCCACACATGGGACAATACAAATCTCGTTCATATCTTGGGAATTTTTGTGATTGCTTAGAAGGTCGATCTGCAACCAAAACACTACCGCAGTATTCGCAACTGTATTTCTCGTATTCTGCGGGTGGAAAAAGTTTATACAAAGCAGATGGATATATGTCTAATTTAAAAGCACTAATTAACTTTTTAATAGATTCACCGGCATAGTATCGTGCCATTAAATTTTCGATTTGTTCTTTATTTAAGTGATTTAAGTCTTTGTACATCTATATCACCCCAATTCGTACATACAACGATTTTACACTATCAGACAAATTTATGCAAGAAAATAGAGGCAATAGATTGCTCTATCACCTCTATAATTGTTACAATAAAAACACAAACCCGAACGCTTCACCTATAAAGTGAATGTTCGGGTAATGTGCGTTTGGTGCCGGTGGCCGGACTCGAACCGGCACGCTGTCGCCAGCGGTGGATTTTGAGTCCACTACGTCTACCATTCCATCACACCGGCAGGTGTAACGGGAGTATTATAGCACAACGCCATGAAACGTTCAAGAGAATTTTCGCGTTTTTCCGTTTTTCCTGAAAATCGTGAAGCGCACTTGCTAAAAAGAAATACGCCGGGGGAACGAGTATACGTTCCCCCGGCGTTTATTCGCCGTTTACGGTGCAATGAAATAGGACTCGCCGCCAGACGCTCCCGGCTGGGACAGCACCGGCACCAGCTCTGTACCCTTACTGGCGGCGGAAAGCCGCGCCCGCAGGGAATCCAATGCAGTCCCTTCTTCGGACACGGGGACATAAACTCGGTCCGTCAATGGCGCAATGTCCTCCAGCGCCTGACCAGATACCTCAACAAGCGTTGAAGTGGGGTCAGCCACCTCTGGCGGCACAAGCACAGACAGCTTCACACCGTACTCCGCCAGCGCCGCTTTCATTTGCGCCAAAAACGCGTTGATTTCCTGACGCTGGCTTGTTTCTGCCGTGCCGTAGTCTATCTTATTCAGCTTTCCCACGGTGGGATAGCTCACGTCGGTCAGCAAAATCTCATCAAAGCCCGCCGCCGCGCAGGCAGTGGCCAAATCAACGAGATACTGCCGCGCCTCCTCCTTAGCGGGGTCCAGCCAGCGTTCGTTGTTCCCGTCGTAAAAGACATAGCCGCCGGTATTTTTCAGCCCCCTGCCCGCAAGGTCGGCGCTGGAAGCAACAGAATCCCGGAAGCAGGCAATTTTGGCAACGGCATAAATACCGTCGTCCTTCAGCATATCTCCCAACGCCGCAGCAGATCCTTCCACGGTCTTCACGGACGCAGGCGGCGCAGCCTGAGAATCAATATAGACCAAGCCGTCCGTATCCTTCACAGTATATACAGCGGCATTATACGTCCCGCCGGGTGATGCCGCGGCCCATGCGGCCGCCCAGTCGGTCAGAGGACCCACTGGAAGCGCAACGGCCTGAATGCTATTTTGCTCCGGCTCCTCAATGGTAAAGCTTGCATCACCGGGTTCATCCGCCGGTGCGCTGCCGGAGCCATCCGGCTGATTTTTTGAAAACTGCGGCAGCTCCAGCCTTGGGCGGTCAGAATCGTCGTAGACCACGTACTTTTGCAGCCGAATCACCACTAAAGCCCCCAAAATCACCAGCACCAGCAAAACCGCCAGCAGGATTTTCCACTTGGGGCCTTTTCCATGGTAGGTGCTGTATCCTCTCGGTCCGGCCATAGCGCTCCTCCTCCGAAGTTTTTCCTCAGTCCCCGATGGCGTCCATCAGAGCCACGCGGCGGGCGTGCCGTCCACCCTCGAAGTCGGTATTCAAAAAGACCTTTACCATTTCCAGCGCCAGCATCGGCCCGGTAAAGCCCGCGCCCATGGCCAGCATATTGGCGTTATTATGCTGGCGGCAAAGCCGGGCCTGCATCGTGTCGGCACAGTGGGCACAGCGAATTCCCTTCACCTTATTGGCGGCGATGGAGATGCCGATGCCGGTGGTGCAGATGACAATGCCCAGCTCGCATTCGCCGGAGGCCACGGCCCGGGCTGCCGCCTCGCCAAACACGGGATAGTCACAGCTCTCCATGGAAAAGCACCCGAAATCGTGGCACGCGTACCCGTCCTTCTCCAACTGCTGCTTGATTTTTTCTTTCAGTTCAAATCCGCCGTGGTCGGCGCCCAGTGCGATTTTCATAAAAATTTCCTCGCATTCATCTGTTTGACGGCATGACACTCAGGCCCCGGCGCGGCAATCGCCGCGTCCAGCGCCCGGTCTGCCGGAGGGTGCAATGCACCTTTTGTTCATCTTACACGCAATTGAGGAAATTTGCAAGACATCCCTTACAGGGCATGCCAGAGCGGCCGCTGCTTTTCAAAGGTGCAAAAACGGGTAAAGCCGCACTCCCGCAGCAACGCCTGCCCCTCGCGGATTCCTTTGCCCACATCGGTGGGGCGATGGGCATCGCTGCCCAATGTGATCACTTCGCCCCCAAGACTGCGATACAGCCTGAGCCACTGTGCATCGGGAAGGAACCGCCCGCCCCGGGTGGTGTTCACCTCAATGCCCCGCCCGCCCTGAATCAGCGTCCGCAAAATCTTTTCCAGCTCGGTACCATAACCGTCCAGACTGATGTGAAAGCCCCGGTAATCGTTCATATACCGCAGAGGCAGCGTCATGTGGCCCAGCACCGTGAATTTTCCCCATCGCGCCATTTTCAGCAGGTTTTCAAGATAGTCCTCTACCTCGGCATAGCAGGTTTTTTCGTCCGGCTCCTGTATCCACCCGATATCCTGAAGCGCAAATCGTTCAGAGAGCATATGTACGGAGCCGATGATGAAATCCAGCTCCGGTATTCCTGCCAGCAGCCGCTCTGTCCGGGCCTCGTCCACCTGTGCATCTCCCAGCTCCAAACCCAGCCGCAGCTTTACCGGGCCGGACCAGCGGGCAGCGGCTTCGGCATATTCCGTCGTCTGCGCCGCCCAGTCAAATTCATCAAGCGGAATGACGGTGCGGGGCTTCACCGGTTCAAAGTGGTCGGTAAAGCAAATTTCGTCCAGCCCCGCTTCCGCAGCGGCAGCGGCCATTTCCAGCATAGGCGCGGTGCTGTCGGGGGAGACAAGGGAGTGGGTGTGGTAATCGGCCAGATACATGGCGCGCCTCACTTTTTGTTTTTCTTAAAAAACTTCTTACGCTCCTCGTAATTGCTGTCGCCTACGGACTCGGCAAATTTTACAAGGGCCTCCTTCTGCGCTTTGTTCAGGTTTTTTGGGGTTTCGATGTAAACGGTGACATACTGGTCGCCCCGCCCCCGTCCGTTCAGCAGGGGAATGCCCTTCCCCCGCAGGCGGAAGGTAGTGCCGGTCTGCGTCCCCTCAGGCAGGGTATATTTCACCTTCCCGTCGATGGTGGGAATCTCCAGCTCCGCCCCCAGCACCGCCTGTGCAAAGGTGATAGGCGCCTCGCACAGCACACTGTTGCCTTCTCTTCGGAACAGCTCGTGTGGCTTCACGGTGATGGTAATCAGCAAATCCCCGGCAGGGCCGCCGTTTTTGCCTGCGTGGCCCTGACCGCGGATGGACATGGTCTGACCGTCGTCAATCCCGGCAGGAACCTTCACCTCGATGGTGTGGCGGCTGCGAAGCATGCCGGTGCCATAGCACTCCTTGCAGGGCTGATGGATAATGCGGCCCTTTCCTCCGCAACGGGGGCAAGGGCCTGTGGACGCAAACACGCCAAGGGGCGTCTGCTTGCGGGTCTGCACCGTGCCGGTGCCGTGGCAGTCGGGGCAGATTTCCGGGGTGGTCCCCGGCTCGCAGCCATTGCCCTTGCAGGTGTCACAGGATTCATACCGCTCTACCGTCACCGACTTGTCGCAGCCAAAGGCCGCTTCCTCAAAGGAAACCGACACGGCCTGCCGAATGCTCTCGCCCCGCTGGGGCGCGTTGGGGTTGGCCCGGCGCTGTCCGCCGCCAAAGCCCCCACCAAAAAAGCTGCCAAAAATATCCCCCAGATCGCCGAAGTCAAAGCCGGCAGCGCCACCGTAGCCCCCGCCAAAATTGGGGTCCACGCCAGCGTGGCCATATTGGTCGTATCGGGTCTTTTTATCCGGGTCGGACAAAATCTCATAGGCCTCGTTGACGTCTTTGAACCGGGTTTCCGCCGCCTTATCTCCGGGGTTCAAATCCGGATGGTTCTCCTTGGCAAGCTTCCGGTAGGCCTTTTTAATCGCGTCCTCCGACGCATCCCGGGCAACGCCCAGAACCTCGTAATAATCACGTTTTTGATCTGCCATACAGTGCCTAAGTCCGCAAAGCCTCTCCGCCGCAGCGGCGGGCAGGCTTCGCTTCCTTATTCCTCCTCTCCGTCCCGCGTCCTCGGCGCGCGCCTTGGGTCGGGCTATACGGGGTATGCGGAGCCGCCGCTATGGCCGCTCCGCATTCCATTTATTTGTTACTGGTTGCCGTCCTTTTTGTCCTCTTCATCCACGACCTTGTAGTCAGCGTCGTAATACTGGCCCTGCTGACCGCCTGCGTCGGGACCCGCGCCGGGCTGCTCGCCCTGCTGGGGGCCTGCCTGCTGATAGAGCTTTTCGCTCACGGCGTAAAATGCCTGCGTCAGCTCCTCAGTGGCGGACTTGATGGCAGCGCTGTCGGTTCCCTTAAGAACCTCTTTCAGCTTGTCGATGCCGGACTGCACCTTGGCCTTGTCGTCAGCGGGAATCTTATCGCCCATTTCGTTCAGAGTCTTCTCAGACTGGTAAACCATCTGGTCGGCCTGATTGCGGGTTTCCACTTCCTCTTTCAGCTTTGCGTCCTCGGATGCAAACTGCTCCGCATCCTTCACCGCCCGCTCGATGTCGTCCTTGCTCATGTTGGTGGAGGAGGTGATGGTGATGTGCTGCTCCTTGCCGGTGCCCAAATCCTTGGCAGAGACGTTGACAATGCCGTTGGCGTCGATGTCAAACGTAACCTCAACCTGGGGCACGCCGCGGCGGGCGGGGGCAATGCCGTCCAGATGGAAGCGACCGAGAGACTTGTTGGCCGCGGCCATCTCCCGCTCACCCTGCAGCACGTTGACCTCCACGGAGGTCTGGTTGTCGGCGGCGGTGGAGAACACCTGGCTCTTCTTTACGGGGATGGTGGTGTTGCGGTCGATCAGCTTGGTGAACACGCCGCCCATGGTTTCAATACCGAGGGACAGGGGCGTCACGTCCAGCAGCAGCAACCCCTTCACGTCGCCGGTGAGAACGCCCGCCTGCAGAGCCGCGCCTATGGCCACGCACTCGTCGGGGTTGATGCCCTTAAAAGGCTCGCTTCCGGTGAAGCCCTTCACGGCCTCCTGCACAGCGGGAATCCGGCTGGAACCGCCCACCAGCAAAACCTTGTTCAGCTCAGAGGGCTTCAGGCCCGCGTCAGACATGGCCTGCCGCACAGGACCCATGGTGGCATCCACCAGATGGCTGGTCAGCTCGTTAAACTTGGCCCGGGTGAGGGTCACGTCCAGATGCTTGGGACCGTTGGCGTCGGCGGTGATATAGGGGAGATTGATGTTAGAGCTGGCAACACCGGAAAGCTCCACCTTGGCCTTTTCGGCAGCTTCCTTCAGCCGCTGCATGGCCACCTTGTCGCCAGAGAGGTCCACACCGTCGCTCCGCTTGAACTCGCTTACCAGATACTTCATGACGCACTCGTCAAAGTCGTCGCCGCCCAGACGGTTGTTACCGGCGGTGGCCAGCACCTCGATCACACCGTCGTCAATTTCCAGAATGGATACGTCGAAGGTGCCGCCGCCCAGATCATACACCATGATTTTCTGAGACTGTTCCTTGTCCGCACCATAGGCCAGAGCGGCGGCGGTAGGCTCGTTGATAATACGCTTGACCTCAAGGCCCGCGATTTTGCCCGCGTCCTTGGTGGCCTGACGCTGGGCGTCGGTGAAGTAGGCAGGAACGGTGATAACCGCCTCGGTGACGGTGGTGCCGAGATACGCCTCTGCGTCGGCCTTCAGCTTTTGCAGAATCATGGCGCTGATCTCCTGCGGGGTATATGCCTTTGCGTCAATGCTTACCTTGTGGTCGGTGCCCATCTCACGCTTGATGGAAGAGATGGTGCGGTCCGGGTTGGTGATGGCCTGACGCTTTGCCACCTGGCCCACCATACGCTCGCCGGTCTTGGAAAAAGCCACGACGGACGGGGTGGTGCGGTTGCCCTCGGCATTGGCGATGACGATGGCTTCGCCGCCCTCCATCACCGCCACGCAGGAGTTAGTAGTACCCAAATCGATTCCGATTACTTTAGACATAATGATTTCCTCCTATATAGAAACATAAAAAATTACAAATCCGGTCAATTTAATTGGCCACGCGGACGGTAGCAAAGCGCAAAACCTTGTCGCCCATCATAAAGCCTGCCTGAAATACGTCCGCCACCACATTTTCACCCAGTGTCTCGTCGTCAATATGCATGACGGCGTTGTGCCGGTTGGGGTCAAAGGGCTGGCCCAGCGCTTCCATCTCGGTGACACCCAGCTTGGCAAGCACCTCTTTATACTGAATGAAAATCATCTCAAGGCCCTTTTTGTGGGGGGATTCATCGTCGCCCCCGGCCTGCATGGCCCGCTCCAGATTATCGTACACGGCCAAAAAGGCGGTGACAGTGTCGGCCTTGGCGTCCTGATAGATGGACTCCTTCTCCTTGGCGGTGCGCTTGCGATAGTTGTCATATTCGGCACTCAGCCGGGTAAACTGATCCGAGACAGCGGCAAGCTGTCTTGCCGCCAGCTCCGCAGCTTCCATCTGCTCCCGGGTGAGGGTATAGGTCTTTTCCTTTTTCTTGGACTCCTTCCGGGGCTTTTCGCTTTTTTCGGGAGCAGCCTGCGAAGTTTCCTCCGTCTCGGGGGGAAGTGTCTGCTCCGCCTCCTGCTCCGGCGTTTGATCAATGGGCTCTTTCTTTTCCTCGCTCACGTCTTTGTGTCCTCCTTCTTGGAAAGTAAATCCTTCTTTCCGAACATTCGCGCCATTCCTTCGGCAAAATAGCTCAGCCGCGCGGTTACGGCGGCGTAATCCATACGGGTGGGACCCACTACTCCGATCAAGCCCCGCAAATCATCTCCGATATCGTAGCTTGCAACCACCACACTGGTGTCTACCAGCGCACGGCTGACGTTTTCCGGCCCAATCAAAATTTTCATGGGGGCATTTTCGTCGGGGGAGGGAAGATCCGCGTCTTCATCGCTGAGATAGCTCATCAGCTGGTGGGCCTTATCTGCATCCCGAAATTCAGGAAGCTTTAAAAGCCGGCTGGCTCCCACGGTCTGCACCTCCCGGCGGCCCGCCTCGTCCAGCACATCCGTGGCGTAGGCCACGGTTTGGCTTAAGGGTAAAAACATCTTGGGGGAAAGCTGATCCGTCATGTGCAGCAGCCGCTCGTTTATCTCGTCGGCAGAGCTGTTTGTAAAATGGGTGTTCAGAACATGAGCAAGGGGTGGTATCTGGTCCGCGTCCAGCTTCAATTGAAGCCGAAGCAACTGACTTTTCACCCGGTTGTTCCCCATCATCACCACGACAATCAGGCTTTCATCATCCACGGGAATCAAATCAAAGTGCTTGGCAAAAAATTTTTTCCGTCCGGCGGTAGCCGTATATACGGGATAGCCAGCCAGCGCACTCACCGCCTTCCCGGCTTGGGAAACGGCTCGGTCCAGCTCCTCCATTTTCAGGTGAAGCGCGGCGTTCAGCTTCTCCGTCTCCGCCACGCTAAGCTTTTGCCGCTCCATCAGCTCGTTGACGTACAGTCGATAGCCTTTTGGTGCGGGAACCCGCCCGGCGGAGGTGTGAGGCTGCTCCAGATAGCCCAGCTCCACCAAATCTGCCAACTCGTTTCGGATGGTGGCTGAACTGACGGAGCCACCCATCTGGGTAGCAATCGCCTTTGAACCAACTGGCTCGGCGGTGGAGATATAATCCTCCACAACCGCCTTCAGTATTAGCTTTTTCCGGTCTGTCAAATCCATACTCCGCTCCTTACCAGAACGGTAAAACAAAGATTAGCACTCATAGGTTTCGAGTGCTAAAGCGAGTTTACCACCACGCAAAACGATTGTCAATGGATGGATATAAACAAATTGTAAATTCAGGCAAACACTTGCATTTTTCGGACACGGCGGTTCTTTGGCACTTCATTTTTACCGTAAGCCAAGCCACCGGAAACGACCCTGCCCTTCCGGCTAAAAATGCTTTAAAACGTGCAAAAGCGTCCCGGGTCCGCTTTTGCGGACCGGGACGCATATTTTCAATTAAGTTTCACAAGCCTGCGTCGTCTCCCAGTCTTGCAGCAGCACCCGCGCCGCCTCCGCGGTAGGCGGCAGCTCTGTAAGATGCAGCAGATACCCGGCTGCGTCACGCCACTGCGCTGTGGAATACGTCTCCTGCGAAAATTCCAGCGCCGCTTGAATCGCAGAGCGCTGAAAACAGCTTTCCCGTAAATCAGAGAGATAATTACAGCCTAGACGCTTTGCCAGTGCCGCCAAAAGCTCCTCCTCTTCCGGCATAACCTCACCTCTCGCCAAAAGTGTATTTATTTATTCTAATAATACTATATTACTCGCCAAAAGTAAATAATATTATTCTATTGGTCTGTAACGCAGTATCCTTTGTTTTGATAACATTAAGGATAAATAGGAAAGTATCCTAATTTGTGAAGGAGGGAGGGATACCGCTTGCGGGAAAAATATCGGGAAAACTACCGGCTTCTGGGGTTGAGAATTGCTTATTACCGGAAGGTACGGGGCTATACGCAGGAGCAGCTGGCGGAAATGATTGGCAAGAGCTGGTCGTTTCTCAGTCAGATTGAGGCCAACAACGGCGCGAGGCTGAAGGGACTTTCTCTGGAAACGCTTTTTTCCATTGCCGAAGCGCTGCAAATTCCGGCAGGACGCCTGTTTGACCAAGACTGAGCGGGAATGATTAAATTTCAAGCGCCGAACAAAAGTCCGGCAAACAAAAAGGCAGGCCCAAATCAAAAGATCTGGGCCTGCCTTTTTCTTGTGACAGAGGTCTTGAAAAAGCTTATGCGTTGGGAGCGGAAGCGGCAGTCTGCGCAGCGGCAGCAGCCTCAGCCGCAGCCTTGGCCTTGTCGGCCTGCGCTTTTTTAACAGCCTTATACTTTTCCTTTTCCTCGGGTGTTGCGATGGGCAAAATGCAATCGCGGGGGCAGACTTTGGTGCACATTTTGCAGTTAATGCACTTGGCATAATCAATCGCCGCCACGTTGTTGGTCACGTGAATCGCGTCCTTTTTGCACTCCTTCTCGCAAAGGCCGCAGCCAATGCAGGAGTTGGCGCACACGCTCATGGCCACCTTGCCCTTGTCCTGATTAATGCAGGCCACGTGGACCTTCTTGGACACGGGGACGGAAATAATCAGCTTGCGGGGGCAGGCCGTGGCGCAGGCCATACAGTCGGTGCACTTCACAGGGTCCACCACGGCGCAGCCGTTGGCAGCAATGTGCATGGCATCAAACTGGCAGGCAGTCACGCAGGAACCAAAGCCCAGGCAGCCGAAGCCGCACTCCAGCGGACCGGCGGCCACTTTCGTGGCGGAGACACAGTCCAGCACGCCGCGGTATTCAAAGCGCTTTTTCGCAGCGGTTCCGCCGTTGCAGCGGACAAAGGCCACTTCTTTTTCGGCACTGCTGGCTTCCACGCCCATAATGGCGGCAATTTTTTCAGCGCAGGCCGCGCCGCCCACAGGGCAGGCACTGACAGGCGCGCTGCCGTCCAGAATGTGGCCCGCACAGTCGGAGCAGCCCGCATAGCCGCAGCCGCCGCAGTTTGCACCGGGCAGAGCGTCAACAATTTCAGGAAGTCTGGGGTCGGTTTTCACGGCGAAGACAATGGACGCCATGGCCAGAATTACGGCAAAAATAGCACCCAAAACCCCCAATACCAAAACGGCAAAGACAATATTCATGATTTCTCCTCCTTAACCGAAGACGTTCGCACCGGAGAAGCCCATGAACGCCAGCGCCATCAAGCCGGCGGTAACCAGCGCGATGGGAAAGCCCTCAAAAGCTTTTGGGGGATCAGCGAACACAAGACGCTCCCGGATGCTGGCAAACAGCACGATGGCCAGCAAAAAGCCCAGACCGCCGGTAATGCCATACACCACGGACTCAATAAAATTGTAACCGTTCTGTACGTTCAGCAGCGCCACGCCCAGCACGGCGCAGTTGGTGGTAATCAAGGGCAGGTAAATACCCAGCGCCGTGTACAGAGAGGGGAGGGACTTCTGAAGAAACATCTCCACAAACTGCACCAGCGAAGCGATAATCAAAATAAACGCCACGGTCTGCATATACTCCAGATGCAGGGGAATCAGCAGATACTCGTTGGCAAGCCATGTGAATGCGGAGGCAAGGCCCATGACAAAGGTAACGGCCACGCCCATGCCCACGGCGGTGTCAATTTTCTTAGAAACGCCCATGAAGGGGCAGATGCCAAGGAATTGAGCAAAAATAAAGTTATTGACCAGAATGGCGCCCAGCGCAATGGAAAAGATCTCTTTCATGGCTTACTTCTCCTCCTTTGCGGCCTTTTTGGGCCGGTTCAGCGCCCACTGCATGGCGGCAATCAAAACGCCCAGCACCAGGAAGCCGCCCACCGGCAGCGTCAGCACGCCAATGGTCTGATAGCTGGCGGGCATAATCCGAATGCCGGCAAGGGTGCCTGCACCCAGCAGCTCGCGGATAATGCACATAGCCAGCAGCACCAGCGTATAGCCAAGGCCCTGAAACACGCCGTCCATCGCAGAGGCGGCAATCCCTTCCTTGGAGGCAAAGCCCTCTGCACGGCCCAGAATAATGCAGTTCACCACGATCAGGGGAATAAAGACGCCCAAGGACGCGGCAATATCCGGCAAAAACGCCTGCAACAGCAGGTCCACGCAGGTAACAAAGCCTGCAATGACCACCACGTACATGGCAATACGGATTTTATTGGGAACAATTTTCCGAATTGCAGAGATCACGACGTTGGAAGCGGTCAGAATAATCAGCACGGACACACCCATGCCAAGGCCGTTCATAACAGAGGTGGTAATTGCCATGGTAGAGCACAAACCCAGAAGCTGCACCAGCACGGGGTTGTTGGTAATGACGCCCTCTTTCAACTGTTTACCGATGTTCATTCTTCAACTCCCCCTTTCTCAGCCCATCAAGGCCGTCACGGCCAAAGCGCCGTTGACGCCGCCGGTGACGCCCTTGGTAGACACGGTGGCGCCGGTGATGGCGTCCACATTGCTGCCAACCGTCAAGGCCCCGTCCGCAGCGCTCATGCCCACAAACTGCTCCAGCACACCCACGCCGCTGCCGGGCAGCGGGTCGTTGTTCATCACCTTCGTGCCGATACCGGAGGTTTCGGCATGAGAGACGATGGATACGCCGGTAACGCTTTGCTCCGCATCCACGCCCACCATCATCACGATGGTGCCCTGAGAACCGCTGGCCGCCATCTTCACGGCATAGCCCGCGTCGGCCCCGTCGGACCCGATAACCTGATAAATCTCGGTCACCTTGGTCTTATAGTTCGCTGCGGCAGCGGTCATTTCGTCCGTAATCTCCAGAGCCTCGGAAAAGGTGCTGTTGGGATCGGCCACCACGGCGGACATAGCCACCACGGTCTTAGCCTTGTTGGCTGCGGTGATGTTGGGTTCTGTCACCTGATTGACAAGGCCCAGCAGTCCCGCCACGATGATGCAGGTGAGGGTCAGGGTGAACGTCAGCACCAAAATGTACTTGGGGTCCATCGTAATTCTTTCCTTGCTTTTCACTTGTCCGCTCATTTCGAAGCCGCCTCCTTCTTATCGGATTTGACGACGCCGAAGCGCTGAGGCTTCACATATTTGTCGATGAGGGCGGTGAGCAGGTTCATAATCAGAATGGAGTAGCACACACCCTCGTTATAGGAGCCAAAATAGCGGATAAACACCGTAATCAGGCCACAGCCGATACCATAGATCAGTTGGCCCTTGCCGGTGACGGGAGAGGTCGCGTAATCGGTCGCCATAAAAAACGCGCCCAGCAGCAGTCCGCCGCCCAGAAGGTTAAACAGCATCCAAGTAAATGCGTCATTCCCACGGGGGAAAATCAGCGTCAGCACAACCACGGTGGCAATGTAGCTCACCGGAGTCTGCCAGGAGATGACCTTGCGGGCCAGCAGGTAAATGCCGCCGGCAATGAGCATCAGGGCGGAGATTTCACCGATGGAACCGCCGATGCGGCCTAAGAACATGTCCGTCACGGTGACGCCGCTGTCCAGCAGCCCCTGCAAATTATTGGTGTGAAGATAGGCCATGGGAGTCGCTGCCGTCACCGTGTCGGCGTTGGAGCCGAACAGGTGAGAGGTGGCCTGAAACTTCGCCCATGTAGTCATGTTTCCGGCGAAGGAGGCCACCATCATGGCACGGCCCACCAGCGCGGGGTTTACAAAGTTTTTGCCGATGCCGCCGAAAAGCTGCTTTGCAACCACGACGGAGAAAAAGCTGCCCACGAACAGGGCAAAATAGGTCACGCCAACAGGGCAGACAAACGCCAGCAGCATACCGGTGACCACCGCGGAAAGATCGCCCACAGCCTGGGGCTTCTTCATCAGCTTGCGGTAAGCCCACTCCCACGCCATGCAGAAAATCACGCTGGCACAGGTAATCGTCAGCGCCCGAAGGCCAAACGCCCAAACGGAGTAAGCCAGAGCGGGCAGCATAGCGATAATCACGTCCAGCATAATGGAACGGGTATTTTCCGCGGCGCGGATATGGGGAGAAGATGTGGCGATCAGCTTCAGATTCTTATAGTCGGTCATCTCTCACGCCTCCTTCTTCTCTGTCTTGTCCGCCTGAGCAGCGGCCTTTTCGGCGGCTGCCTTGTCGGCCGCCGCTTTATCTTTTACCAGCTGCTTGCCGGTTTTAAACATATGGGTCAGATGAATCCGGGCGGGGCAGATATAAGAACATGCGCCGCACTCCATGCAGTCCATAATGTTGGCAGCGTTCAGCTCATCCACCATGCCCTTGGAGGCATACTGATACATAAACAGCGGCTCCAGTTTCACCGGGCAGGCGGAAACGCACTTGCCGCAGCGGATGCACTGGGGGTGCTCCACCGTCTGCTCTTCATTTTCAGAAAACGCCAGAACCGCACCGGTACCCTTGGCCACGGGGATGTCCGCGGTGTACTGCGCCATGCCCATCATGGGGCCTCCGGCGATCAACTTATATGTACCGTCCTTCAGGCCGCCGCAGGCGTCCAGCAGGTTTGCCACGGGGGTGCCGATGGGGCATTCCAGATTCTTCGGGTCAATTACGCCGGAGCCGGAAACGGTAACCACCTTGCTCACCACAGGAAGCCCCTGCGTAATGGCCCGGTAGATGGCGCAGGTGGTATTGATATTGAACACGGCGCAGCCGATGGCGGAGGGCAGACCTCCCGGAGGAACCTGCTTGCCGGTAACAGCCTGACAGAGCTGCTTTTCACCGCCCTGAGGGTAACGGCAGCGCAAAGGCTCCACCACCACAGGGGCATGCTTCTGGGCAATGACCCCGTTCATGGCGTCAATGCCGTTGCGCTTGTTGTCTTCCACACCGATGACAACCTTGTCCACGCCAAACATTTTGGCCAGATAAATCGCGCCTCCGATAATCTCCTCGGGGCGCTCCAGCATGGCGCGATGGTCGCCGGTAATGTAAGGCTCGCACTCGGCGCCGTTGATAATCACGGTGTCCACCTTGCCGATACCGCCGGAGATCTTCACATGGGTGGGGAATGTTGCGCCGCCCATGCCGACAATGCCCGCATCTTTGACGATTTCCACCATCTCGTCAACGGTCAGTGCGCCGGGGTCTGCGGGGGCCTTGATTTCTTCGCTCAGCTCGTCCTTCATGTCATTTTCGATCACGATGGCCATCATGTTGCCGCCCATGGAATAGGGACGCGGCTCCACGGCCTTTACCGTGCCGGAAACGCTGGCGTGAATCGGTGCACCCAAGCCACGGAATTCGCCGATTTTCTGTCCGACCTTCACATGGTCGCCCGCCTTGACAAGGGGTGTACACGGAGCGCCAAAGTGCATGGACATGGGGATGACCACCTCAGCCGGGGGCGCCAGCTGTTCGATGGCCTTTTCACTGGTGGCGGCCTTCATATCATGGGGATGAACACCGCCGAAAAACGCTTGTGCCATTGTTTTCACCTCATTTTTCTCCTGGTTAGAGCGTTAAAGGTTGCTCTGCCACATACTGCGTATTATTCTACACCTAAAATGAATAATTGTCCAGACTGTTAGTGCCGGTTTTCTCAGAAATTTGTGCTTTATTTAACGAATTTTGTATATCTTTTTAACACGAACCACCCGGGTCTTGCCAAGCTTTCCCATGCATGATACACTGATAAAAAAGCACGCGGACATCACGTCCGCAGTTGTTATATGAATGGGCCGCCCGCGATATGCTGCGGCACGAAAGGAGTTTTTTTATGGAGGAACAAATTGACCGTCCGGCATTAAAAGCAGAGGTGAAGGAACTGCTTCGCTCCGCGCAGGTAAGTCCCAAGCGCTTTGTGGGGCTGTATCTTCTGTTGATTCTGGCCCTGAACATGGTGGACAGTCTGGCCAGCAGCGGCAACCCCTTGACATACGGCAATCCGCTGGGGAGCTTTGTCAGCATCCTAACCTCGCTTTTGGGCGTTGTCCTGCAAGTTGGCTTTATTCTCTACTGCATGGATATCCGACAGGGCGTGCGGGCCGGGTATCTCACCCTGTTTGACGGCTTTTCCTTTGCGGGGCGGGTGATCGGACTTGCTATTTTGAGAGTGCTTTTTGTCTTTCTCTGGTCGCTTTTGTTTGTAATCCCCGGCATTGTCGCCGCCTATCGCTATCGGTTTGCCTATTTAAATCTCTGTGAAAATCCGGAGTTGGGCTGCATGGATGCGCTGGAGCTGAGCAAAAAGCAGACCATGGGCTACAAGGTCCAGCTTCTCACGCTGGATCTGAGCTATTTGGGCTGGGAGCTTCTGGCCTCTTTCCCCATTGTAATATGGGCTTCTAAGACCTCTTTTCGGTCTGCCTCCGCTTTAATATCAGGCGAGGTCTACGCCGCCACGTCCCTGACCGGCGCCTTGGCAACGATTCTTCTGCTCTCGCTGTGGGCCGTGGCAGTAGAGCTCTTTTACATGCCCGCCTATCAGTGCACAGAACTGGGATACTATGAAATTGCCAAGCGCACCAGCGGTATCTACCCCATTTCCGATTCCGATCGGCAGGAGTCCGACAGCGAGAATGGCGGTCTGTTTTAAACCTTACAAAATCAAAGTGTAAAATTTCAAAACAAAGGCCGGAGCGTAAATTTACGCTCCGGCCTTTTTCCTTGCAAAAGTCTCCCCGTGTATTTTGGCAGTCCATGACAGCAAACAGACCACCCTTAGAAAACACGCCCTCAGTCCTCGTCGGTTCCCTCCAGACGGCGGAGGTTTTCCATGGCCTCGGGATATTGCTTTGCAGCAGCGGATGGGTTGCCCCGCAAAATGCGCAGAGACTGACGATAGGCTTTCGCAGTTCTGGCCCGGACGGCATCCTGCCGCGCCCGCAGCTTTTTTACCGCCTCGTCCAGCTCCGCCAGCTTCCCTGCGGACAGGCCGTTTTCACCCATCAGCCGGTCTCGGCAGACCTCGGCGGCAGCGGCCACGTTTTCCAGTGCGCTCAAGGTGGCGTCCGACAGGGTACGCAGCGCCTCGGCCAGCCGGTCCTCCCGCCGCTGTTTTCGCTCCGAGCGGCTCTTTGCCAGCTTTTGCCGCTCTTCTCTCAGCCGATTTTGCAGCAAAATACGCTCCACCTGCGTCCTGTCCCTGAATTTTTGCAAATCCTCCTCCGCAAAAGCGGAGATAATCTCCATCCGCCGGGCAAGGCGGCGCAGCTCTTCGTTTTCCTCCGTAAGCTTTTCAAGCATGGCGCGCAAGTCCAGCGCGGCCTGCACAGAGCGCACCGCATCCACGGTAAACCCTGCCACCAGCGCCAGCGCCAACGGCGTGGCAAACGCAGAGGGAACCGACAATACCAGCCGCGCAATGGGGGGATGCACTGCCTTCACCAGTAAAATGGAGAAAAATCCCCATGCAATACTGCTAGAAAGGCAGATATAGCCGTTTACATGAAACCTTTGGCCTGAATAATCCCAATAGCGCACCTTGAACAGCCGCTCCATCACCGCCCCGGTGACATATTCCAGCAGCGTGGCCGCCACGGCCCCACTCAGATACAGCAAAACAAGATAGTTCCGCACCGGCAAAGTAAACAGCAGAATGAGAATGGCCCCGGAGCCGTAAATCGGCAGCACCGGCCCATGGAGAAAGCCCCGGTTGACCCATCTGCGCCGCCGCACCGAGACATAGCACGACTCCCAAACCCAGCCGCACAGACAATAGAAAAAAAACAACAGGACCCACTGGTCAGCCGTATAGGCGCGCAAAAGACTCCCTCCTTTGGTAACAGTTCCGTCAGTCTACTCCAATCCCATTGAAAAATCAACCGGACAATTCTTAACATTTGCAGGATCAACCAAATTTCTTTTCATTTTTTGCTTTTTCTCCAAAAAATATTTAATACGGCGCAAAAGAAAACAGGCAAAGCAGAAGGCCCCGGGGAATTAAATTCCCCGGGGCCTTGTTGTTTTAAAGTTTCCACGCGGCGGAAAAATCTTTTACACGGCCTTTACAGCAAATTGTAAAGAATTTTCGCCATCTGTCCCCGCGTGATAGAAGTAGCGGGGCGGAACGTGCCGTCCTCATAGCCGCTGATGACCTTCTGCGCAAGCATGGTCTGAATGTAATAGGAAGCGTAGGCGGGAATGGAGGCCGCATCCTTAAAGGTAAGAGCCGTCTGTCCATAGCCCTTCTGCTGCGTCCGGCCGATCATAGTGGACGCCTGGGCGCGGGTCAGGCTTGCTCCGGGGTGGAAATAAAGCTTTCCATTTTCCTCAGACCCGGTGAGAATCCCCATGGCATACAGCGTTTTCACCGCCGTACGGGCATATTCGCCAATGTCTCCCGCGTCCGCGAAGGGGAGGTCGTTTGCTTCATATCCGCTTCCGTCCAGTCCCAGATAGCGGTAGAGCATCACGGCAAACTGCTGGCGGGTGATGGATTGGTTGGGGCGGAAGGTTCCGTCTTCATATCCGGTGGTAATTCCGGTGGTTTTCAGCCAATCCACATAGGTTCCCGCCCAATAGCCTGCGGTGTCGCCAAACTGTGTCTCACCGCCGGTTGCGGCAATATCACAGGAAGCGCGGCCAATGTTTCCGGATGCGTCCCGTGCGGTGACGGTAACGCGGTGGGCATAGGTATCGCTGACAGGCAGCGCAGCGGTAAGCGTCCCCTTCGCCGCGTCATAGGTGAAAGACACGACCTTGCCGTCCAGAGTGACGGACACGCCGCTCTGCGCGGGGAATTTGTCCGCCGCGTCGGTAATCGTTGCAGTGAGGCTGGTTCCGGAGAGTGTGGCTTTCACCTCAGGGGGCGCGGTGTCCACCACGTTGTTATAAGAGGTCACAATCTGATCCAGATACAGCGTACCGGAGGCGGCGGATGCGGTGCCGTCGGCGTTAATTCCCGCAGTCAGCTTGAATCCGGCCAGCGTCGCTGTCCCAGTGGGCAGGGCAACGGTAATCTGCTTCCAGCCGGTAAAGTCCACATTGCCTGCGGAAGTTTCCACAGTGTTTGCCCCGTCGGAGGTCAAAACGGTCAGTGCGTTGCCGGACTTGTCGCCGTATACCCAGAAGCTCAGCTGCGTATAGGCACTGCCGATGGAATAGGGCACGGCGAAGAGGACAGAGGAGGTTCCATCCGCGCCGATGGTGTAATTCACGGCGGCGGCGGCCCGTCCGTACTTCACCAGATTCATGTCGGTGACGCGGGAAATAGACGCGCCGTAGCTAAAGCTGGAAAGCTCGGGTGCGGCAACTTCGAAATCCTCCACCGTGGCAAGGGCGATGTGAGACACATTCACCTGCACCGTGGCAGTCTTTCCTCCGGCAGAAACCGTCAGGGTGCCGGTTCCGGGGGAACCGGCAGTAAATTTCCCGGTTTTGTCCACTGCGCCGATATCGCCCGTAACGGCCCATGTAAACGCCTCCGGATCCGCCTTCAGGGCCAAATGCCGGTAAACGGCGGAAGCGGTAAGCGTTGTGGCGCTGCCGGGGGCCACGGTCAGCGTGGTGACGGCGGTTGCGCCGTTTTTCACGGAAATAGAATCCGGCGTGGTAACGGCGTGAACCTTGGCAGAGCCGGACTGTCCGCCGCCGGTGGCGGTGACAGTGACCTCTCCGCCGCTTGCCGGAGTGGTAAGAACGTCGTTTTGAATCTCCCCGGCGCTGGTGCTGAGGGTATAGCTTTTGCCGCTCATGGGAATGTAATTGGTATCCACGGCGGCGGCAGTCACGTTGACCTTGCTGCCCGCCAGCACATAGCTGTTGTCGGTAGAAACGTAGAAATGGCTCAGCTGTCCGCTGGACTGGCTGGAAGCCACCAGAAAAATCTGATTGCTCACCGCCCGCTCGCTGCCGCCGGAGGGGCGGTTGACGGTTTTGGCGTTCACCGCGTCGGGCTGGGTGGCGGTGAAGGTGGTGGACCCGCCGCCGTCCAGACACAGGGCGGTGACACAGCCCAGCTCAATCAGCCGCTGAGCAATCTGCGTCATGGACGCACCCACGGAATACCCGGCCCTGCGCCCGTCGATGGTGTAGAACACCAACGTTCCGTCAGCCTTTTGGCCCACGGCGGTACGGGGGTTTACGTCAGTGGGAAGGCCGGACACCACGCTGCCGTTTTGCACCAGCGCGTACAGCGCGCCCACAGCATACTGCACGTCTGTCCACTCCGTGGTGGACGGAGTGGCGGTAACAGTGATCGTTGCCCCGATGGGAATGTTTTTCATGGCGTTCAGGGCATAGGCGTCCGCCTGATTGTTGGCGGACAAAACCACCTTCCCCTGCGGAACGGCGGTTCCCGCCGCGTCAGTAAGGACGCTGTCCACTTTCAGCACCAGCGGACTTCCGTTTAAGGCCAGGGAGCCGCTTTGAATGGTGCACACCACGTCCACCCCCGGTTCCGTGGTGCCGGTGGTGTGCTTGGAGTTAAATTCGTAAGTATAAAGGTAAATTCCGCCGCCGGAAACCCGGGCCTTGTTGACGGCGGCAAGCTGACGCACCACCCGGGCGGGGAAGTCGCCGTTGTCCAGCATTTCATAGCCAAGGTCGGCGCTGACCTTCACCGCAGGCTTGCCCAGCACGGCGGTGCCGTCCTGCCGGAAGCCGATGGCCCAATAGCCGCCGTCAGAGCTTTTCAGCTCGCCCTGCGCCGCCACCATGCCGATGGGAAGGCCGTTATTCACATTGTAAAAGTCGCCGTTCAGGCCCGCCACCACGCGGTAACCCTGACTCTCCAGCGCCTGCGCGGCGGAGGAGACGGTGTTGCAGGAAGTAAGCACGCTTCCATAAGTCACCATGGGCGTTGCGGAGGAGCCGGGCCTGTATGTAATCAGGTTTTCCACCCGCATATCATTGTAAGCGGTGCTCCAGAACACATTGGTGGACAATTGCGTGTCCCGGTGCACCGGAACATCCTTTTGAAGCAGGTCCTCGCCCAGCGCGGCAGACGCGGCGGCGGGAACCGCCAGCGCACACAGCAACGATGCTGCCAAAACGCTGGAAAAAATGCGGCGCAGGTAGTTTTTCATATCGACGTTCATGCCTCCATAGTCTCTTCGGTTATTGTGAATTCATTTATTTATAACGTTTTCAGGATACCACGCCTTGAAAAGAAAGTAAATCCCAGGGCGACGCTTTCCTCCCATGCAATCTCTGGAAACCGCGCCGAACAGGCTCTATTCTAAAGACGTGCCAGCGCGGAAAAAGTTGCAGGCCGACGGAAAGTTTGTAAACTTTCCGTCGGCCGCGGGGCGTTTATTCCTTCGTATCTCCCAGCCGCTCCTTCAGAGGGCTGTCCAGCGCGTTTTGAACGGCCGCGCCATCCTTATATTTCTGGACTGCGGCGGTGGTTTCCCGAACCGGGGCGATGGTGCCTGCGCCGGCCACGCAGCCGCCGGGACAGGCCATGCCCTCCAGCAGATAGCCGTCTCGTTTTCCGGCCTTTGCAAGGGTAAGCATTTTGCGGCACTCCCGCAGTCCGTCGCCGTAATCAATCAGCATTTCCCGCTCCGGGTCGATGCGTTTCACGGCCTCCACCACAGCGGCGGCCACGCCGCCGCCCACCGCAAAGCCCCGGCCTGCGCCGGTGGCCACAGTCAAATCGTCCGCCGGGTCTTCGGGAAGCTGTGAAAAATCAATTTCCTTGGCGTCAAACATGCCCTGAAGCTCCTCAAAGGTCAGCACATAGTCCACGTCGGACCGGACGGATTTGCGGTTCGCCTCCAGTTTTTTTGCGGCGCAGGGGCCGATAAAGCAGATGCGCGCGCCGGGATGTTCTTTTTTCACCATCCGGGCGGTAATCACCATCGGCGTCAAGGCCATGGAAATATAATCCTTAAAATCGGGGAACAGCTTTTTTGCCATCATGCTCCACGCAGGACAGCAGGAGGTACCCATAAAGGGCTGCTCAGAGGGAACCTTTTCCAAAAAGTCCTCCGCTTCCTCGATGGTACACAAATCCGCACCCACAGCCACCTCCACCACGTCGGCAAAGCCGCAGCGGCGCATGGCGGCCTTCAGCTTCGCGGGAGAGGCGCCCTTGCCAAACTGATTGACAAAGGCGGGGGCCACGCAGGCAATCACTCCGTCGTGGCGCTTCATGGCATGAATAATCTGAAAAATCTGGCTCTTGTCCGCGATGGCGGCAAAGGGACAGTTTACAAGACACATGCCGCAGGACACGCACTTGTCATAGTTGATTTTGGCCCGGCCCCGCTCATCGGATTCAATGGCGTCCATTCCGCAGGCAGCGGCACAGGGCCGCTCCAGATTGCTGATGGCATGGTAGGGGCACTGGTTGACGCAGCGGCCACACTTGATGCACTTGCTCTGGTCGATATGAGAGTGCTTCATCTCGTCAAAATAAATCGCGTCCCTGGGGCAAACCGCCTGACAGGGATGGGACATGCAGCCCTGGCAGCTGTCCGTCACCCGGATTCGCTTGGTAGGGCACGCGTTGCAAGCAAATGATATCACATTTACCAGCGGCTCTTCAAAAAACTTATCGTCCGCCGCTGCGGCCTCCTCGATGCCCGCGCTGGCGGGAGCCCGCACATCCACAGGCTGAAGCGGCAGTCCGCAGGCCAACCGGACGCGTTCCTGCACAATGGCCCGGGCCAAAAAGACGTTGCTGCGATACTGAGAATCCTCTCCGGGGACAATCCTATAAGGAATCAGGTCAACGCGGGAATAGTCCCCGCCCTCATAGGCAATCTTTGCCACCTCGGTAAACACGTTCCGCCGGATATCATCCACGGCGCTGTGAATGCCACGCACTGTTCTTTTCCTCCAAATGTTCGTTGTTCGTTTCGATTTTTCCTCACGTGCCCTAGATTATACAGGAGCACGCAAACAACTGCAAGTGAAAAGTCTGACAATGTGGCTTGATTTTTTTGAAAATATGACGAAACTTGTGCAAATTTTGTCTCCATTTGACACTTTCTCCATTATTATTTTTCAGGGAGCGGGTAGCATCTTCCCACCATTCTCTTTTTAACCGAAAAATTCAGCTTCTCTTAAGAAATTTTTACTATTCTGTTTTGATAAAAAGGCATGTGTCCCAGACAGATTGACCTGGCGGCCCCAAAGCTTTATAATAGGTACATTTATATGCTTTGTCCGCCGCTTCGGCGGCGCAAGCTCCAAATAGAAAGGGGTTCCCCATGAACAAACGACGCATACGGACGCTTCTGCTTTTGCTTCTTGCCGCGGCGGTGCTGGCAGCGGCGGTGCTGGCGGTGCGATCCGCGAAAAATCGCCGGAGTCAGGAAGGGGCGGGTTCTTCCGGCTCTTCTTCCGGCATAATAAGCGACGGCGCCGCCTATAAGGCAATTTCCTACCACAACGGCAGTGCCACGCTGTCCTTCGCCCTGAATAAAGAAGGGGAGTGGTATTGGACCGACGACCCGGAGTTTCCGCTGAATCAGGACTATCTCATCCAAATGGTGAACACGCTCTCCACCCTGAAGCCCCAGCAGACCATCACCGACAAAGGCACTCCTGAAGATTATGGCCTTTCAGAGCCTGACCGGACGCTGAGCGCCACCGCGTCCAACGGGCAGCTTACCACGCTGGCCCTGGGCAACACCACCTCCGACGGAAACAGCTATTATATGCTGATGAACGATTCGGACACGCCCATTTTTATTGTCTCGGACGAGTTGGTAAAAGAGATGTCCGTGGGGATTTACGACATGCTCCTTCTCCCTGCGCTTCCGGCCCTTACGGAGGACCGGCTGGGAACCGTCACCCTGACAGGAAGCGTAACGACCGAGCTTTCCGCCTTCCAGCCGCAGAGCCAGCCGGACGAGGGCGGAGACGGGACTTCCCCCGCAAGTGGGGGCAGCGTCACATGGCTGTGCGACGGAGCGGACGTAACTGCCAACGAGCAGGTGCAGCGCCTGCTGGGACAGCTTTCGAATTTGCAACTGGATGCCTGCGTGGACTACCGCCCTTCTGGCGGAGCGGCGGCCCTGTGCGGGTTTGACGAACCCACCGCCACTGTCACCGTGAATTATACCGGCGACGGCAACACCGAAAAGACACTTACGCTGACCGTGGGCAATGCGGTGCTGGACGGAGACGGGCGATACGTCCGGGTGGATGACGACTCCACGATTTACCGCATGGCGGCGGACAAGCTGGACGCGCTGGTGGCGGTGGCTGGACGCGGACTGGACACAGTCTCCTCCGGAACCTGATAACCGCCCTTGTGAATCGGCCCGCTGGGCTTGGGGCTGTTTTTCCGTCCGTCTTTTGAATTCTTTTAAGGGGGATTTTCCATGCGCGTTCTGATTGTAGAGGATGAGGTGCGCCTTGCCGCAACGCTGCGGGACCTGCTGGAGATGAACGGCTACACCGCCGACGTGAGCCACGATGGGGAAAGCGGCCTTGACAACGCGCTCACCTCTATTTACGACGTAATTTTGCTGGATGTGATGCTGCCAAAGCTTAACGGGTTTGAGGTGCTCCGCCGCCTGCGGGCGGAGGGAAGCGCCACCCCCGTGCTGATGCTCACCGCCCGCTCGGAGCTGGACGACCGGGTGCGGGGACTGGACAGCGGCGCGGACTATTACCTTACAAAGCCCTTTGAGCCAAAAGAGCTGTTGGCAGCCATCCGTGCGCTGACCCGCCGCACCCCCGAGCTGCGGGACACCGCCACCCTGACCTGCGGTGATTTGAAGCTGGAACAGTCCACTTTCACCCTCTCCTGCGCGGAACGCTCCGTACGGCTGAGCCGGAAGGAGTTTGACATGCTGGAAATGCTGATGCTGAATCAGGGGCTGGTGCTGACCAAGGAAAAGCTGCTGTTGAAGGTCTGGGGCTACGAGTCCGACGCGGAGGACAACAATGTGGAGGTCTATATCTCCTTCCTCCGCCGAAAGCTTCAGCACCTGCGCTCCACTGCAAAAATTATTACCCTGCGCATGGCGGGATACAGTCTGGTTCCAGAGGAGGAAACGCCATGATCCGAAGGCTCAGGCTTCAGGTGGTGGCGGTTTGTATGCTGCTGGTGACGGCGGTTTTGGGCGGCGCATTCTTTTTTATGTACACCTCCGCAAGAGACAATATCCGCGACAGCACGCAGGAGCTTTTACGCCGGGTTGTCATCCGCGATCCCCGGGTAGACCGGGGGCAAACAGGCGTCATCATCGGCGGAGATCAGGTGCAGCTCCCCTATTTTACCGTGGAGGTCTGGGGAAACACCGTCTACGTCACCGGCGGGACCTATTCCGACCTTGAAAACACCGACACTTTGCGTGACATTCTGCAAAGCTGCATGGAGCAGGAGCGGGAAACGGGGAATATTCCGGCTTACAACCTCCGCTATCTGCGGGTGAACAGCAGTTTTTTCCAGCGGATTGCCTTTGTGGATGTTTCCATGGAAACCGCGTCGCTGCGCTCCATGGTCCAGTCCACGCTGCAAATTGGGGCAGCGGCCCTGCTGGTGCTGCTGGGGATTTCCGTACTGCTGGCCCGGCTGGTCACCCGCCCGGTAGGGCGGGCATGGGATCAGCAGCGTCAGTTTTTGTCTGACGCATCCCACGAGCTGAAAACGCCCCTGACGGTGATTCTCTCCAACGCGGAGCTGCTGGACGGCGTTTCTCTGGAAGAGCGCCCCGCCCGCTGGGCGGACAACATTCTTTCCGAGGCGCGGCAGATGCGCTCCCTTGTGGAGGAGATGCTGACGCTGGCCCGGGCCGACAGTCTGGTTCGCTCCGGTGTATTTTCTGAGGTTTCCCTCTCCGACGCGGCCACGGACTGCGCCCTTCTTTTCGAGCCGGTGGCCTTTGACGCGGGAAAATCGCTGGACTGCGAGGGGATTGGCCCTGATGTGTTGGTCACCGGCGACGCCGACCGGCTGAAGCAGGCGATTTCCGTCCTGCTGGACAACGCCATCAAATATGGCGCGGAAGGCAAAAGCATTGCCCTTGACCTCCGGAAAACAGAGCGGCAGGCGCGGCTTCAGGTGGCAAATCAAGGCCCCCCCATTCCGCCAGAACAGCTTCGCCGCCTGTTTGAACGGTTTTACCGGGCGGACGACTCCCGCGGGGAAAAGACTGGCTTTGGCCTTGGGCTTTCCATCGCCCAAAGCATCGCCGAAGAGCACAAAGGAACGCTGCGGGCCGAGTCGGACGAAATCTCCACCCGCTTTATTCTCACGCTGCCCCTGCTGCGGAAATAACGGCTTGTTTTGCGTGTCTGCGCGCCCAGATTCGGGGCGCGCAGACGCTTTTTTTATTCAGGTTTTATACTGCTTAAAAAAGTGCGCATAATTTTTCCTTTTGGAGAAATCCTACCGAAAACAACATCGGAGGCGGATTATGGACATCACTCCCAAGGAATACGCACAGCTCGTCAAGCAGGAATCGAAAAAATCTCCCATTGGGAAAAACACTGTGCTTGCCTTTATCATCGGCGGATTGATCTGCGTGGTAGGTCAGCTTATTTTAAACGGCTGGTCCGCCGCCGGCTTGGATAAGGAGGACGCAGGCACCGCCGCATCCTGCACGCTGGTATTTCTCTCCGCCCTGTTTACGGGGCTGAACCTTTATAACAAGCTCGCGAAATACGCCGGAGCGGGCACGCTGGTTCCCATCACCGGCTTTGCCAACGCCGTGGTTTCCCCCGCAATCGACTTTCGCAGTGAGGGCTTTGTCACCGGAATGGCGGCAAAAATGTTTTTGGTGGCGGGTCCGGTGATTGTGTTCGGCACGCTGGCTTCCGCCGTTTACGGCGTGGTGCTGATGCTTTTGAAGTAAGCCGCAAAACGCCTGCATCCCAATAAATACAGAAAGAACCAAGGAGCCGCCGCATCAAAGTGCGGCAGCTCCTTTTCCCTGTCTTCCCGGTGGGAATTTGACGGGTATTTTCCGGCGTCTTTTGACGTTTACATAACAGTGTGGAAAACCCGGTGGAAAATGTGCAAAACACAGAAACGCAGGTCAATTCCCGGGGTGACAAACAAATTATGGAAAAGTTGGCTCCGAAACATTTCCGCCAAAATGCGCAATTTAGAGCGGACTTTTTCCGCATTTACCCCAGTCTTGAATTTTTTAACAGCGTATGGTACGATAATTCCGAATCAGAGGACAAAACGGAAAGGAAACAGGCAATGGCGTCAAAAAAGGACTATGGCAATGAGAGCATCTCCTCTTTGAAGGGCGCAGACCGGGTGCGCAAGCGCCCCGGTGTGATTTTCGGCTCCGACGGGCTGGAGGGCTGCGAGCACGCGGTATTTGAGATTTTATCCAACGCCATCGACGAGGCCCGGGAGGGTCACGGCAGTCTCATCACCGTCACGTCGTACAAAGACGGCTCCATTGAGGTGGAAGATCAGGGCCGGGGCTGCCCGGTGGACTGGAACGAGAAGGAAAGCCGCTGGAACTGGGAGCTGGTATTCTGCGAGCTGTACGCCGGCGGAAAATACGACAACAACACCGGCGACAACTATGAATACTCCCTGGGCCTGAACGGCCTTGGTTCCTGCGCCACGCAATACGCCTCCAAATATATGGATGTGACCGTCCGGCGGGACGGAAAGAAATACACCCTGCACTTTGAGCAGGGCGAGAATGTGGACGGTCTGCACGAAGAGCCTACAGACCGGGGCAAGAAAGCCGGCACCACCATTCGGTGGCTGCCGGATTTGGACGTGTTTACCGACACCGCCATTCCTGCGGATTACTTCACCGACGTGATGAAGCGTCAGGCCGTGGTAAACGCAGGGGTATCCTTCCGCTTCCGCCACGAAACGGAGACGGGAAAGTTTGAAACGGAAGACTTTGTCTATCAAAACGGCATTGTGGACTATGTGACGGAGCTGGCAGGGGAGGGGAGCCTGACCGCCCCCATGTTCTGGGAGACAGAGCGCCGGGGCCGCGACCGGGCGGACAAGCCTGAATACAAGGTAAAGCTCAGCGCCGCCTGCTGCTTTTCAAACCGGGTGAACGTCACCGAGCACTATCACAACTCCAGCTGGCTGGAGCATGGCGGCAGCCCGGAAAAGGCGGCCAAGTCCGCCTTTGTCTCCGCGCTGGACCAATATTTGAAGCAAAACAGCAAGTACCAGAAAAACGAGAGCAAAATTACCTGGGCAGACATTGAAGACTGTCTGGTGCTGGTGTCCAACAACTTTTCCACCGCCACCAGCTATGAAAACCAAACGAAAAAGGCCATTACCAATAAATTTGTGCAGGAGGCCATGACGGAGTTTCTGCGCAGCAATCTGGAGATTTACTTCATCGAAAACCCCTTTGACGCGGAGAAAATCGCCGAGCAGGTGCTTATCAACAAGCGCAGCCGGGAGAGCGCGGAAAAGGCCCGGCTGAACATTAAAAAGAAGCTCTCCGGCAGCATTGACATTGCCAACCGGGTGGAAAAATTTGTGGACTGCCGCTCAAGAGACGTGGCCCGCCGTGAAATTTACATCGTGGAGGGCGACTCCGCTCTGGGCAGCGTAAAAATGGGCCGGGACGCGGAGTATCAGGGCATCATGCCCGTCCGGGGCAAAATTTTAAACTGTCTGAAGGCAGACTACGCCCGGATATTCAAGAGTGAAATTATTACCGACCTGATGAAGGTGCTGGGCTGCGGCATTGAGGTCAAGGACAAGCACGTGAAGGATTTGGCGGAATTTGACCTTGGAAACCTCCGGTGGAACAAGGTGGTCATCTGCACCGATGGCGACGTGGACGGCTTTCAGATCCGCACGTTGATTCTCACCATGCTCTACCGCCTTACTCCCACCCTGATTCGCAAGGGGTACGTCTATATCGCGGAAACGCCCCTGTTTGAAATCCACAGCGGGGAAAAGACCTGGTTTGCCTACTCCGACAGGGAGAAAAACGACATTGTCCGGGATTTGGCAGGGAAGAAAATGAAGGTAGACCGGTCCAAGGGCCTTGGCGAGAACGACCCGGAGATGATGTGGCTTACCACCATGAACCCGGAAACCCGGCGACTGATCCGGGTGCAGCCCTCCGACCTTGACGAGACGGCCCGGGTGTTTGACCTGCTGCTGGGGGACAACCTTCAGGGCCGGAAAGAGCACATTGCGGAAAACGGCTTTAAATATCTGGAAGTGGCGGACATTTCCTGACGGACTTCCCGGGCGCGAACCGCGCAAAGGCGCGTTCTGTGAAAGAGCGCTTCCTTGCGCGGGCAAAGTCCCTTTCCGAAAGCCGCTTTGCCGCCGATTTCGGCGCAGGCGCCCCGGATGAAACCACAAGAAAGCAGGCGGCGGCCGCCGCAAATGAGGATTGATACAAATGCCAAAGAAGAAAAAACCGGAAGACGAAATCTCCCGGGAAGCAAACCCCAACGTCCTTGGTCTGCATGCCGCGGTGGAGGACCAGCCCATCGTGGACACGCTGGAAGTCAACTACATGCCCTACGCCATGAGCGTCATTGTCTCCCGAGCCATTCCGGAGATTGACGGGTTCAAGCCCTCCCACCGAAAGCTCTTATACACCATGTATAAAATGGGGCTTTTGACCGGCGGGCGAACCAAGTCCGCCAACATCGTGGGCCAGACCATGCGCCTTAACCCCCACGGAGACGGGCCTATCTACGAGACAATGGTACGTCTCAGCGCGGGCTACGGCGCGCTGCTGACTCCCTTTGTGGACTCCAAGGGCAACTTCGGCAAGGTCTATTCCCGTGACATGGCCTATGCCGCCAGCCGGTATACCGAGGCAAAGCTGTCGGCCATCTGCTCGGAAATTTTCCGGGACATCGACAGCGACGCGGTGGACTTCATTGACAACTACGACAATACCATGAAGGAGCCCGCCCTGCTGCCCACCACCTTTCCCAACATTCTGGTGTCCGCCAACAGCGGCATTGCCGTGGGCATGGCGTCCCAGTTCTGCGGGTTCAACTTAAAGGAGGTGTGCGACACCACCGCCGCCTACCTCAAAAACCCGGACTGTACCCTGACGGACACCCTTCTGGCCCCCGACTTTCCCACCGGCGGCGAGCTGATCTGCGAACCGACGGTGCTGGAAGAAATTTACCGCACCGGGCGGGGCGGCGTGAAGGTGCGGGCAAAGTGGCGCTACGTCAAGGACGAAAACCTGATTGAAATTTACGAAATTCCATACTCCACCAGCATTGAGGTAATTCTGGACAAGGTGGCGGAGCTGATCAAGGCCGGAAAAATCAAGGAAATCTCCGACATGCGGGACGAGACGGACCGCACCGGTTTGAAGCTCACCATTGACCTGAAGCGGGGCACAGACCCGGACCGGCTGATGGCCCGGCTCTTTAAAATGACCACCTTGCAGGACACATGCAGCTGCAACTTCAACGTGCTGATCGCCGGGATGCCAAAGGTTTTGGGCGTGCGGGCACTGCTGGAGGAGTGGTGCGCCTGGCGGCGGGAATCCGTTCGCCGGAGAGTGTTTTTCGTTCTGGGAAAGAAAAAGGAAAAACTGCACCTTCTCAAGGGCCTGCGGCGGATTCTGCTGGACATTGACAAGGCCATCAAAATTATTCGGGAGACAGCGGAGGAGTCCGAGGTTATCCCCAACCTGATGATCGGCTTCGGCATTGACCAGATTCAGGCGGAATATGTGGCGGAAATCCGTCTGCGGAACATTAATAAGGAGTATATTCTAAAGCGGGTGCAGGAAACCGACGCCTTGCAGGACGAGATTACTGACTTGGAAGACCTGCTGGAAAGCCCCCGTCGCATCAAGAAAATTATTATTGACGAGCTGGAGGAAGTATCCAAGAAGTACGGTCAGCCCCGCCGCACAACCATCATATACAGCCACGAGGTGGAGGAATTCCGCGAGGAGGAGCAGGTGGAGGATTACCCGGCAAGCGTCTTCCTCTCTCGGGAGGGGTACTTCAAGAAGATTATCCCCGCCTCTTTGCGGATGAACAGCGAACAGAAATTTAAGGACGGGGACGCGCTGCGTCAGTCCTTTGAAACCACCAACGCGTCGGAGATTATGTTCTTCACCGACAAATGTCAGGTTTACAAGTGCCGCGTCTGCGATTTTGAAGACGCCAAGGCCAGCGTTCTAGGCGACTATCTTCCCTCCAAGCTTGGGATGGACACGGAGGAAACCCCCGTTTTTGCCTGCTTGCCCGGAGATTATGCGGGCGCACTGCTGTTCTTCTTTGAAAACGGCAAAGCGGCCCGGGTAAATCTCTCGGCCTATCAGACCACCTCCAACCGCCGAAAGCTGACGGGGGCCTATTCCGACAAGTCGCCTCTGGCTTCCATCCTGCGCCTTGACCGGGAGGAGGAGCTGGCGGTTTACTCCAGCGAGCCGCGGGTTTTAATTTTCAACACAGCGCTGCTCTCTCCCAAAACCACCCGCTCCACACAGGGTGTGGCGGTGATAACCATGAAGCCCAAGTACCATTTGGAACGGGCCGTTTTGCTGGAAGAGAGCCCCATCGTGAATCACAGCCGCTATCGCGTGCGGGCGGTGCCCGCCGCCGGGTCGCTGCTTCGGGAGGAGGACTGCGAGGAAAAGCAGCTGGGACTGCTGGACTGATGCTTAATGCGCCGGGATTTTTATAACCCGGCAAAAGGCGCGGATGAAGGGAGACGGTTCATATTGTTATAAAAACGCTGAAAAGCTACGGAATTATGGCACTGGGCTGCGCAATTTTTGCTCTTTCCTTTGACTGGTTTTTTGTGCCCAATCACATTGGCGTGGCCGGTCTGACGGGTCTTGCTCAGATTATTAACGTCCTGCTGCCCTGGGCCTCGGTGGGCATTGTGACGGCGATATTAAACATTCCGCTGTTTTTCCTGGGGTGGAAGCTTATCGGGCGGCACCTCTTGATTTCCTCCCTGTTTTCGATGGTGGTCAGCTCTCTTGCCATCGATGGAATTAACCTGCTTTATAAATTTCAGCCTATGGACACCATGCTGGCCTGTCTTATTGGCGGGGCCATGCTGGGCGTGGGTCTGGGCCTTGTTTTCACGCAGGGCGCCACCACCGGCGGCACAGATGTCATTGCCCGGCTTTTGGGACTGAAGTTCCCATGGCTCCCCATGGGCAGACTGGTGCTGATTCCCGACTTTGTGGTGCTGGCGCTGGTGGCCGCGGTGTTTGGCAGCATCAAGACCGCGCTATACGGTCTGGTGGCCCTGTTTGTCTCCACCGTGGTCATTGACAAGATTCTCTACGGTCTGGACGAGTCCAAGGTGGCCTATATTATTTCAGACAGCTGGCGCAACACCGCAGACGCCATTCTGGCGCGGGAGCGTGGCGTGACGCTGCTCTCTGCCTCAGGCGCGTATACCGGGGATGAAAAGCGGGTGCTGCTGGTGGCTTTTAAGCAGCGGGAAATCGTGGAGATGAAGCGCATTGTCCACGAGGCGGACCCCCGCGCATTTATGATTGTCTGCAACGCCTACGACGTGCTGGGCGAGGGATTCGGGGAATACAAGAAGGAGGATCTATAATATGGCGGATCTGAAGAAAGCGGCGAAAAATCTGGAGGAGCGGGGTTTTTCCGTGCGTGTGTTTGACACGGCGGACGCGGCGGCGGACTATCTCGACAAAGCCATCGACGGGAAAACGGTGGGCTTTGGCGGATCTATCACTCTGCGGGACATGGGCGTATACGAGCGGCTGGCGTCTCACAACAGCGTGCACTGGCACTGGAAGGAAACGCCCGTCTCCACCGGCGATGCGGCAACGGCGCAGGTATACCTCTCTTCTGTCAACGGTCTGGATGAGGATGGAACGCTTATCAACATCGACGGCAACGGAAACCGGGTGGCTTCCATGCTCTACGGCCATGAAAAGCTTTATTTGGTGGCGGGCCGCAACAAGCTGGCGGCTACTTACGACGAAGCCCTGTGGCGCGCCCGAAACATCGCGGCACCGAAAAACGCCCAGCGTCTGGAGCGGAAAACCCCCTGTGCCCTCAAGGGCGACAAATGCTACGACTGCAAAAGCTCCGAGCGCATCTGCCGGGGCCTTGCGGTGCTGTGGCGGCCCATCAACGGCGTGGAAACCGAGGTAGTTCTCATTGACGAAGATTTGGGCTATTAAACCCACCCGGAGAAAAGCTTCGAAAAGCTGCAAAGAATGCCGGTATTCGGCATAAACCCGAACTGGAAGGGAGGAGCGGACGGATGAAACAAAGGCTGTGCTTTTTGCTGACGCTGTGCATGCTGCTCACCGGCTGCGCCTCTCTTCTGGATCGGGAATACAGCACGGCGGAGCCGCATTCCAACAAGTTCTGGGAGAGCGAGGACTCCGCTACCCTGCGGGCGGAAAATTATCAGGATATCGTCAACGATCTGATGCTTCTCATCGGGCGGCACACAGATCAGGCGGTTATCCGGTTTTACAGCTATGACGACGGCGTCAGCGTTGCCGACGCGCTGGAACAAGCCGCTGCCGAGGTGCAGCAGGAGACGGCCCTTGGCAGCTACGCGCTGGAATACATTACCTCCTCCTCCACCGCCCAGCGAGGGTATTACGAGCTGTCCGTTCAGCTGGGCTACCGCCGCACGGCGGAGCAGATTGCCTCCATCGTCAACGCCACCAGCGCGGCCGCGCTGCAAAGCCTTTTGGAAGCGGCGCTGGATGACGGAAAAACGGAGCTGACGGTTCGCGTGGGTTACTGGCGGACAGAAGACCGCGACGCGGTCAGCCAGGCGGTGAATACGCTTCGCACGGAGCGGGAGCTGACCCAGACGCCTGAATGGGGCATTTCCTATTATCCGGCTGAAGGCCCCGTGGAATTGATTGAATTTAATCTGGCTTCGGAGGATGACTCTGCACAATCTGATGGAATTTCGAAAATCCCATAAAAAAGAGTTGACAGGCAGACCGTTCTTTGCTAGAATGATTCTTGTTTCGCGGGCATAGCTCATCTGGTAGAGCGCCACCTTGCCAAGGTGGAGGTAGCGAGTTCGAGCCTCGTTGCCCGCTCCAGCAAAAGGCACTCTCCGCCCAATCGGGTGGGGAGTGCTTTTTGTATTTTCAGCAAAAATCCGGGAAGACTCATACTTGGATGACAGCGAAAACCCGTCTTGTTTCCGTCTTCATCAACGGCTGGCTTTTTAAGCTCGCCCGTTATTTTTGAAGCATTTCCTGCAAAATAATTGTTAAGAAAACGATAAATTATTAAATATTTTTAAGATTACGTATAATATATACAAATTTTCTTTCATTTTTCTGCAATAATTGTGCTTTTTAACTCAGTCTTCCTCTGGACTTTTTTGCCGGTTTGTGTTAGTCTCGTTGACACGGCTCCATTAGACAACATGACAAGGACTGGCCTTTGCCGCTTTGCTCATGTGTGCGAACCGCCGAAAAGGGCTTTCATTTAGAATTCTTGGGGAAGAGGGATTGTTGTACAATGGAATCTTATCGGTATGTGTTGGATATAGCGCTGATTATTTTGGTAACAAAGCTTTTCGGCATGCTGTCCAAACGGGTGGATATGCCCGAGGTAGTGGGGTCCCTGATTGCAGGCTTGCTGCTGGGGCCCAGCCTTTTGAATTTAGTGCAGCCCAGCGATTTTCTTTCCATGCTTTCGGAACTGGGCGTCATTCTTTTGATGTTCAGCGCCGGACTGCAAACGGACATTGACGAACTGAAAAAATCCGGAAAAGCGGCTTTCTTTATTGCTCTGATCGGTGTACTGGTGCCGCTTGGCGGCGGCTATGCGCTGGCGGCGGCCTTTAATCCCGCGGGCGACCCCTTGGAGCACATGTTTGTAGGCACCGTGTTTACCGCCACCTCCGTGTCCATTACCGTGGAAACACTGAAAGAGATGGGCAAACTTTCCACCCGCTCCGGCAATGCAATTTTGGGCGCGGCGCTGATTGACGACATTCTGGGCCTGATTTTGCTGACGCTGATTACCGGCGCTTCCACCGGCAGCGAAAGCCTGTGGATTGTTTTGATCAAAATTGTGGCATTCTTCGCCGTGACACTGGTTCTGGGACTTTTTCTCCACAAAGGGATTCAAAAGTGGATGGTTTCCGCCCGCTGGAACCGCAAGCGGTTTGCCGTTATTTCCGTGGCCTTCTGCTTTTTGTATGCCTATCTGGCCGAAGAGGTCTTTGGTGTGGCCGACATCATCGGCGCGTTCTGCGCAGGTCTGATTATTGCCAAAACCGTCCGGGCCGTTTATGTGCAGTCCCAGTGCGAAACCCTGTCCTATATGTTCCTCTCTCCCATCTTTTTTGCAAGCGTGGGACTGAAGGTGGTACTTTCCAACATGGACGCAAATGTGGTGCTGTTGTCGGTGATAGCCATTTTGATTGCCATTGTCACCAAGGTGGTGGGCTGCGGCCTTGGGGCCAAGATGTTCCACTATACCAACGCTGAAAGCCTGCGCATTGGCGTGGGTATGATTTCCCGTGGTGAGGTGGCACTGATTGTGGCCAACAAGGGCATCGCCAGCGGCATAATGCCCGAGGTATTTCTGGCGCCCATGGTGCTGATGGTGGTGGTTTCCACCATTGTAACGCCTATTATGCTGCGGGCCGTGTATCCCAAGAATGCCAAAAAGGATTACAGCGATCTGGTTCACAGTGATCTGGTGGAAAACTTCCAGGAGGTCCGCCAATTCGACCAGGCCACCGAAACCATGCTGAAAATACACGACAAGCTTCGGGGCAGAGCCGCTGCCCCCGCCAGTCAAACTCCACCTGCGCCCTCTGCGGAAGACGACACCCACGAAAACGGCGCAGGTACGCCTTAAGCCTGTTTTCCCGAAACTGAATTGTTAAAAAGCGCGGGTTCCGGATAGTCCGGAACCCGCGCTCTTTATTTTCAAACAGTCGCCGTCTTTCACGCTATTTGCCGGAGAAAGGCCTATTCTTATGCTTCTGCGCCGGAGGAAGGCTCTACCCGCATGGCCCGCATGGCATTGAGAACCGCGAGGACGGAAACGCCCACGTCGGCAAACACCGCCGCCCACATCCCCGCCAGACCCAAAGCGCCCAGTACCAGCACCAGCGCCTTTACGCCCAGCGCAAAGGCAATATTCTGGCGGACAATCCGCAAAGTTTTGCGGGAAATGCGCATGGCGGTGGCCAGCTTGCCGGGGCGGTCGTCCATCAGAACGATGTCCGCCGCTTCAATGGCTGCGTCAGACCCCATGGCTCCCATGGCCACGCCGATGTCCGCCCGGGTGAGAACCGGCGCATCGTTAATTCCATCGCCCACAAAGGCCAGCTTTCCGTTTCCTTCTGCAAGCAACCGCTCCGTTATCTCCACCTTGTCAGCCGGCAGCAGCTCCGCGTGGAATTCGTCCACCCCCAGCTCCGCCGCCACCGCAGCCGCCACGGCCTGCGCGTCTCCGGTAAGCATCACGGTCTTTTCAACACCGCTGGCCTTCAGGTCGACAATTGCCGCCTTTGCGTCGGGCTTTACCCGATCGGAAATCACGATATGCCCGGCATAAAATCCGTCGGCAGTCACATGGACAATGGTCCCCGGCAGCTCACAGGGAAGCCAGCTTGCACTTTCCCTTTCCATCATCCGGGCGTTGCCCACGCAGATTCTGTGGCCATCAATGCTGGCGCAAACCCCGTGTCCGGAAATTTCCTCCACATCCTTTGCGCGGGAGGGGTCCATCTGTGCGGCACAGGCCGCCCGCAGGGAACCGGCAATGGGGTGGTCGGAGAACTGCTCCGCCAGCGCGGCCCACTCCAAAATCTGCTCCTTGGTATACTCTTTCTCGGGATGGACAGCGGAAACGGAAAACACGCCTTTGGTCAGGGTGCCCGTCTTGTCAAACACCACGGTTTTTGTTTCTGCCAAAGCCTCCAGATAGTTTCCGCCCTTCACCAGAATGCCGCTGCGGGATGCGCCGCCGATCCCGCCGAAAAAGCTAAGCGGTACGGAGATGACCAGCGCGCAGGGGCAGGAGATGACCAGAAACACCAGCGCCCGGTGAAGCCAGTCGCTCCACACCGTACCCACCAGAAACGCGGGGGGCGCGGGCAGCAGAGCCAAAGCCAGCGTAGGCAGCAAAAACAAAAGCGCCGCCGCAAGCACCACGCCGGGTGTATAGTACCGGGCGAAGCGAGTGATAAAGCTTTCGCTGCGGGACTTTCGCTCACCGGCATTTTCCACCATTTCGAGAATTTTGGAGACGGTGGATTCTTCCGAAGGCTTTGTCACCTTCACCCGGAGCACGCCCCGCAGGTTTACACAGCCGCTGAGAATGGCGTCTCCCGGACCCACGTCCCGGGGGACAGCCTCGCCGGTAAGGGCAGCGGTATCCAGAACCGAGTTTCCCTCGGTTACCACGCCGTCCAGCGGCACCCGCTCTCCGGGCTTAATCACAACGGTTTCACCCACGGCCACATCCTCTGGGTCTTCCTCGGTAATCACGCCCTCCCGCTCCACATTGGCGGTGTCGGGCCGGATGTCCATGAGAGAGGCGATGGATTTTCGGGACTTGCCCACCGCATAGTCCTGAAACAGCTCGCCCACCTGATAAAACAGCATCACGAACACTGCTTCGGCATATTCCCCGGTTCCAAACGCGCCGATGGTGGCAACCGACATCAGGAAATTTTCATCAAATACCTGCCCATTGGCAATGTTGCGCACGGCGCGCCACAAAACATCCCACCCGATGATGCCATAGGGCACCAGATAGCACACTGCCAGCGCCAGCCCCGTCAATGGCAGAAAATGAGCCGCGATCAGCAACACCGCCGCGGCCAGAATGCGAAACAGCACTTTCTTCTGTTTTTTACTCATACAAATATCTTCTCCTCCGGCCCGCCGTGTTTTTTAGGCGGCGGCAATGATTTCGCGGCGGGCGGCATTTGGGCGCGCGCGCCGCTTTCTCGGGCTTAGCGGTTAATTACGCAGTCCGGCTCCACCTTGTGGCAAACGCGAACCACCTCATCCAGAATCGTGTCAAACCGCGCGTCCTCCGCATCCAAGGTCAGCTTTTGGGCCATAAAGCTGACGGTCGCGCCGTTCACGCCGTCAATTTTTTTAATGGCGTCCTCCATTTTGGCGGCGCAGGCGGCGCAGTCCAGATCGGTCAACTCAAAACGCTTTTTCATACAAATATCCTCCTGAAAAATATTTTTATCGTCGTCCCCTCGGGCGGCGCGGAATACAAATTTACTCGGAAACGTGCTCCATCCCCTGATCAATGATGGTGCGCACATGGCTGTCCGCCAGTGCATAAAATACTGTTTTCCCCTCCCGGCGGGACTTAATCAAACGCGTGTTTTTCAGCGCCCGCAGCTGGTGGGAAATGGCGGACTGGGTCATTCCCAGCAGCGCCGCAATATCACACACGCACATCTCCGACGTGCTGAGTACATACAGAATGCGGATGCGGGTGGAATCACCGAAAATACGAAACAGCTCCGTCAGATCGTAAAGCGCGTCCTCGTCGGGCATTTCGCTGCGAACCTTTTTCACCACGTCCTCGTGGACGCAGAGCAGGTCGCAGGCCTCCACGTTATAGCGGTCTTCCATGGCGTGCGCTCCTTTCATATGAACACTTGAACGATTGTTCATATGTTCATTATATGCAAGTTTTTTGGTTTGTCAACCACTTTTACGAAAGTGTGGAAAATTCCCTTTAACTGTGGTAGACTAGTCGTATTATTTTAGAAAAAGACAAGGAGAACGCCCATGTCCACACTGGAAGAGATTAAAAACAACCGCATTCAGCAAAACCGCTTTATGATCTATAACTTTATCGAGCTGAGCACGCTGGAGCAGGACCGGGCGGAATGCCGCCTGACGCTGCGCGAGGAAAGCACCAACCCCTATGGGATGCTGCACGGCGGCGCGCTGTACACGCTGGCGGACTGCGCCACCGGCTCCGCCGCCCATTCCGACGGGCGCACCTACGTCACCCAAAACAGCTCTATGAGCTTTCTTGCAAACATTAAAGAGGGAACGGCGGTGGCCGCCGCCACCGTGGTTCACCGTGGAAGAAAAACCTGCCTTGTTAATGTGAACATTACCAATGAGGCCACCGGCAAGCTGCTGGCTACCGGCTCCTTCACCTTCTTCTGCACCGCCAAGGACTAATCAGCGAAACAAACACAGTGCCCGCGGGCAAGGGGCCTGCGGGCACGTTTTCCGGCGCATTTCCTGTTGGGAAGGCGTGGCTTTGTCGCGCCCTGCCGGGACATTTCAATATCACACCATCACTGCTCACCGGCGCCGTGCGCCGCCAAAGGAGGCCGCCTTGAAAGAGGAACGAAAAAGTCTGGGACTATACGTCCATATTCCCTTTTGCGCTAAAAAATGCGACTATTGCGATTTTTACTCCCTTCCCGGCGAAGAGAACCGCATGGACGCATACACTCAAGCGCTGGAAGCGCAGCTTCTGGAACTGGCTCCCCGGGCCGGTCTTCACACAGTGGACAGCGTATATTTCGGCGGTGGCACGCCTACGCTGCTTGGGACAAAGCGGCTTGTCCGCCTTTTGAAGGACATTCAAAAGAAATACAGTGTGGCAAAGGACGCAGAAATTACGCTGGAGGCAAATCCCGAGTCCGCCGGAGACGTTCGGACTCTGCGGGCCCTGCGCAGCGCAGGCTTTAATCGGCTGAGCCTTGGGATGCAGTCTGCCGACGACGAGGAGCTTCGCGCCATTGGCCGCATCCACACCGCCGGACAGGTGAAAACCGCAGTGGATGCCGCCCGCAAGGCCAAAATTTCAAACCTCTCTCTGGATTTGATTTACGGGCTGCCGGGGCAAAGCATGGACGTATGGAAGAAAAACCTGACCGCCGCCGTGGATTTGGCGCCCCAGCACCTATCCTGCTATGGACTGAAGGTGGAGGAGGGAACCCCGCTTTTCACCCGCCGAGAAACCGCGCACCTTCCCGGCGATGAGACACAGGCGGAGATGTATCTCTGGACAGTGGACTATCTCCGTCGGCACGGGTTTTTTCAGTATGAAATCTCCAACTTTGCGCGGACAGGCTTTGAATCCCGGCACAACCTGAAATACTGGACGCTGGGCGAGTACGCGGGCTTTGGCCCCGGCGCACATTCCGACTTCGGCAACGTGCGATACGCCTATGCGCGGGATTTGGAAGGGTATATTTCCGGAATGAAAACCGGCGGGCCGTTACTTTCGGAAAACGAACGCATTCCCCCGCTTGACCGGGACACGGAATGGCTGATGATGGGTCTGCGCACCGTTCAAGGACTGGACCCCAAGGTGTTTGAAAATCTCTTTCGCCGCCGGTTTGACTGCTTTCTTCCCTTTTTGGAGGAGTGCCGCAACGCGGGCTACGCACTGGAGGAGGATGGCCGGTGGCGCTTGACGCCGGAGGGTTTTCTTGTTTCCAACCAAATCATCGGCGGGATGCTGGACGCGCTGGGCGCGGACAAAAAGCGCCGGGAGGAAGCCCGGGCAAGGGGAGACTTCCGGGTGGATTTGGGCTGAGGCTTTCGGGGCCATACGCGCCGCGCCACATTGTGGCTGCGCTTTCTTCCCTCAAAGTGAAAAACTTCTGCAAAAATGTTGAAGCCGACCCCGGTTAGTTTGACCGGGGTCGGCTGTTCTATCCTGTTTTTGGGTTTCATTACTTGCTTCTTGCCAGCAGATACTCTCCCATTTCCCGGGCAAACAGCTCACCCGCCAAAGCGGCCTCCTCCGGAGAATTGCCCGCCGCCCCCATTTCCAGCAGAAGGGAGCCGGTGGTGGCATGCTGATTGTAACGGGAGTTTCTCAAGAGAATGGGACGCATCAGCGTGGAATAGTTCTGGGAAATGTTTTGCTGCAAGGCCGTGGCCAGTTTTAGATTTTCCATCCACTTGGGGTGAACCAGACCGCTGCCGTCGCTTCCCACCACCATGGTAATCTGCGCAATGTTTCCCACTCCCTCCACCGGGGAAATTACCTTGTACTCATTGCCCTCCGTATCCTCGATGGCATCCCGGTGAACGTCCAGAATGAAGTGAATGGACGGGTACTGCGCAAGGTAGCTTTCGATGGCCTTCAGCGACCGGTCGTAAGAGCCGGAATAGGAGGGGTAATCATACAGTGTCCGGTCGTGAAGCACGGAGATGCCAAGCTCACCAAAGGTCTGTGCCATCACATCTCCCACCCCCACCACATTGTACTGGGTTTCAAGGCAGCGGCGGTTTCCGCAATAGTCCACGTTCTCTCCGGGAGCGGGCGTATAGGCCTCGCTGCCGTGGGTGTGGATAATTAAAATTTGAGGTTCCTCATCGGTAAGCCCCGCGTCAAAGGAGGCTGTCAAGTCCTGAATGGACAGCTTATGGTCGGTGCTGTTGCTGATGTAGACCTTACCACTGACGGTGTAGCCCTCCGGCGTGGTGGGCACCAGCGTTTTAGCGGTAATTCCGTTTTCCGGAATTTCTTCCGTGGGAAGGGGGGCGGTATCCATGGGCGTCTCCTCCACAGGGATTTGCTCCACCGGATCCTGGGGCTTTTCCGGCGTCTCCGTGGACAAAAGCTTTGCCACGCTTTGCCTTGCGGACAGCAGCAGGGGAGACTCTGACAATGTCAGCACAGCGGCGGCGGACAGGCCGTCCTCCGGCCCAAAGTCCCCCAATTCCCATTGCAGGGCAGACAGGGGAGCCGATGCCCCCTGCCGCAGGGCGGTGATCGCCGAGACGACGGTGTCGCTGCCTGCGGTGACAGCCACACCCCACAGCGTACACGCCGATAAAACCATGGCTCCCAGCCGCCGGGGGACGGTTCGTTTTTTTACGGCCATTTTCATTTGCATCACCTCATGGGACAACCTTATGCATGAAGAGTTAAAAAAAGAAGCCCGGAGAGCATTCTCCGGGCTTTTGCTGTGGCAGAAACTTTTCGCCATCCGGGCGGAAAACGGCGCGAAATATCCCGCTCAGTCCTCGATATACTCCCGCACCCGGTAGGTGGCCCCCACCTCATCCTCGCAAATGCGGCGGCAGTTTTCGATTTCCTCCTTGGGGATAGTGTCCACCACGGTCATCATCACCTTCGGCACGTACCTGCAAAGCTCTTTGGCGAAGTCCTTCATCGCCTGATAGGCCCCCTTCTGCTGGGGGTGGCACAGGGCATCATACTTCTCCGCCGTATCGGTGTTCAAAGAGACGGACACCATATCAAACCGCCCGGCAAAGTCCGGGGTGATATCCCAGCCATGAATCAGGCTGCCGGTTCCGTTGGTATCCATCCGGGTATACATCTTCGTCCCGTGCGCCTTCATTTGGTCGATCACCCAGCAGATATCCTCAATGCGATAGCTCGGCTCGCCAAACCCGCAGAACACCAACTGGCTGTATTTACTCAAGTCCCACTTCTCAATGTCCGCCAGAATTTCCTCCCGGGTAGGCTCTCGGGTCAGCCACAGGTTGTGGGTATAGATGCTGCCGCCGCTGCCATTGTGGCGCAGGCAAAATTCGCAGTTGAAATTACAGCGGTTGGTGGTATTCACATACAGGTTCCCGCCGTATTCATAGGTAATCGTAAAGCCTTTCTTTTCTTCCATGGCGCTTAAACCTCAATTCCAAACAGTCGTTTCCCGTTTTCCGCGGCGATGCGCGCAAGCTCAATCGGGTCCATATTTTTCCACGCTGCCAGCGTCTCCGCAATGTAGGGGAGATTGCGGCTGTCGTTTCGCTTCCCCCGGTTGGGGACCGGGGTGAGATAGGGTGAATCCGTCTCCAGCAGCATCCGCTCCGGCGGCGTGATCTCCGCCACCTCCCGGCCCCTGCGGTTATTTTTATAAGTGACCGGCCCGTCAAAGCCCAGATACCAGCCCCGCTTCAAAAGCACCTCTGCCAGCTCCGCGCTGCCGGAATAGCAATGAAATACGCCCCGGACGGCGGGAAATTCCGACACCACGGCAAGACAGTCTCCGTGGGCCTCCCGGTCGTGGACAATCACCGGCAAATTCAGTTCCACCGCCATGGCAAGCTGGGCGCGAAAAATCTCCTGCTGAAATTCCTTGGAGGGATTGTCCTCCCAATGGTAATCCAGCCCGATTTCCCCGATGGCAACCGTCTTCGGATGGGCCGCCAATGCCCGGATGGCCGCAAGCTCGCTCTCGCCGCAGCCGGCGCAATCACAGGGATGAATGCCCACGGCGGCGTATACATGGGGAAAACGTTCCGCCAAAGCCACGGCGGCTTGGGAAGAAGAAACGTCGCAGCCGGGGTCCACCACCAGCTCTATCCCTGCTTCGGGCAGAACGGAAAGCAGCGCGTCCCGGTCTTCGTCAAAGGCCGCGTCATCATAATGGGCGTGGGTATCAAAATACATGGGGTATCCTCTTTTCGGATGGCTTTAAAACAGGGCGGGGCGGTTTTCCGCCCCGCCCTGTTCGGTTTCGTTTAGCAGAGCTTTGCGCCGGCGGGGATGGCGTCGTCCACTATTAAAAGGTTCAGCTTCTCCTCGCCCTTTTCCGTGTGAACGGCGGAAATCAGCATTCCGTTAGACTCCTGCCCCATCATCTTCCGGGGCGGCAGGTTTACAATCGCCACCAGCGTCTTTCCAACCAGTGCCTCCGGCTCGTAAAACTTATGAATGCCGGAAAGAATCTGACGGTCTGTGCCGGTGCCGTCATCCAGAATGAACTTCAGCAGCTTATCGGACTTTTTCACAGCCTCGCAGGACTTCACCTTCACCACCCGGAAGTCGGACTTTAAGAAGGTGTCAAAGTCCACCTTTTCCGTAAGCTGGGGCTCCAGCTCCAGCGCGGGCTGAGATGCCTTGCGGGCAGCTTCCTGCACCGCGTCCAGCTCCTGAAGCTCTTTTTCCACATCAATGCGGGGGAAGATATTCTCTCCCTTGTGGACCCGCGCGTCTGCGGGGAGCACGCCCCATTTCCCGGCGCTGTCCCAGTTTGTCCCCTCATTGGAAACACCGATCTGGCTGAAAATTTCCGTGCAGCTATCGGGCGTGAAGGGCAAAAGCAGCACGGCGCAGATGCGCAGCGTCTCCAAAAGGTTATACATCACCCGGGCAAGGCGGGGCTTTTTCGCCTCGTCCTTCGCCAGAATCCAGGGGGCTGTTTCGTCAATATACTTATTGGCCCGGGAGACGACCTTGAAAATCTCCTCCAGACCGTTCTGCATCTGGAATTTCTCCATTTGGACCTCGTACCGGTCCCGCAGGGCGGCGGCCAGTGCCGTCAGCTCTTCATCCAGTGCGTCGGCTTCCTGCTCCGCGGGGAGCTGTCCGCCGAAATACTTTTCCACCATGGCGGTGGTGCGGGAGAGGAGATTGCCCAAATCGTTGGCAAGGTCGGTGTTGATGCACTGAATCAACAGCTCGTTGGAGAAGTTGCCGTCCTGCCCGAAGGGGAAGGAGCGCAGCAGGAAAAAGCGCAGCGCGTCCGTCCCGTACCGCTCGGCCAGCAGGTAGGGGTCCACCACATTGCCCTTGGACTTGCTCATCTTTCCGCCGTCCAGCAGCAGCCAGCCGTGGCCGTAAACCTGCTTGGGCAACGGCTCGCCAAGGCTCATCAGCATGGCGGGCCAGATGATGGAATGGAACCGGACAATTTCCTTGCCCACGATGTTCACGCCGGGCCACCATTTTTCATAGTCGTCATACTGATCGTTGCCATAGCCCAGCGCGGTGATATAGTTGCTCAGCGCATCCACCCACACGTAGACCACATGGCCCGGGTCAAAGTCCACGGGGATTCCCCAGGTGAAGGACGTGCGGGAGACGCACAGGTCTTCAAGACCCGGCTCGATAAAGTTTTTCACCATTTCGTTCACCCGGGAGCGGGGCTGAAGGAAATCGGTGTCTTCCAGCAAGGTGCGGATGCGGTCGGCATACTTGCTCAGGCGGAAGAAATAGGCTTCCTCCTCCGCGTCCGTCACGGGGCGTCCGCAGTCGGGACAGCAGCCGTCTTTCAGCTGGCTCTCCGTCCAGAAGGACTCGCAGGGCGTGCAGTATTTGCCCTTATAGGCGCCCTTGTAAATATCTCCGTTTTCATACATCTTGCGGAAAATATACTGGGTGGATTTTACGTGGTAGTCATCCGTGGTGCGGATAAACCGATCGTTGGAAATGTTCATCAGCTTCCACAAATCCTTCACGCCCCGGGGACCCTCCACGATGCGATCCACAAACTCCTTGGGCGAAACATTGGCCTCCTTGGCCTTCGTCTCAATTTTCTGTCCGTGCTCGTCTGTGCCGGTGAGGAACATCACGTCAAAGCCGTGAAGCCGCTTATAGCGGGCGATGGCATCGGTTGCAACGGTGCAGTAGGTGTGGCCGATGTGCAGCTTGTCCGAGGGGTAGTAGATCGGTGTTGTAATATAAAATTTCTCTTTTTCCATGGGATTTCTCCTCCTTTTCCGTCCCCCGAATGAAAGGGAACGGGCATTGAACTCTATAAATGTACAGTATATTCCAAATTACGAAAAATAACAACCCGTTCAGGGATTTTCCTCCGCAAGGCTCCCTCTGCGCTTCCACCTGCCGGACAAATAGTAAAGCACGCAGAAAATAAAGCCCCCCACCCAGCCGATTCCAAAGCCCTGAAACATTCGCTCCGGCCCGAAATGATTTGCCAGATAATAGACTGCGGGAACACGCAGAACAATCATAGAGAGGATGGTGGCCAGCATGGGGACCACGCTGTCTCCCGCGCCCCGCATGGCTCCGTTGAGCACATACATCACGCCGAAGGTGACATAAGGGGGCATGATGGCAAACATATAGTGCCTTCCGGCCTCGGCAATCTCTGCCTCAGGGGAGAACAGGTGAAACAGCGCGTCGGACGCAGGCAAAAGCGCCGCCGTCATCACAAGGCACCAGAGCACTGTATAGATTACGGCGATACGCACCCCCGCCTGAACCCGCTCAGGTTTTTTCGCCCCGGTATTCTGGCCCACAAAGGCGGTGATGGAGTTGGTCAGCGCCTGCACCGGGAGAAAGGCCACGCCGTCCAGCTTGTTTCCAACGTTATAGGCGGCGGTATACGCTGTTCCAAAGGTGTTGACCTTGCTCATCACCGCCATGATGCCAAGGGACACCAAAGACATTTGAAGCCCCGTGGGGATGCCCAGCGCCATCACCTGGCGGAACAACGTTTTGTCAAAGCGGAAGCAGAAGGGATGGACAGCAATCTCCGGATACCGCCGGTTGATATAAAAAATACCCAGCAGCCACGAAACCATCTGGGAAATCACCGTTCCCAACGCCACGCCCGCCACGCCCATCCCGGCGTTCAGCACCAGAACAAAATCCAGAACAATGTTCAAAACTGCGGCAACAGACAAAAACAGCAGCGTTGCCCGACTGTTGCCAATCCCGTTTAAAATGCCCGCGTTGGTGTTATAGCCGATGGTACCTACAAGCCCCACGCACACAATCATCATATAAACCCATGCGCCGTGGTAAACCGCCTCGTCCACCCGCAGCAAAAAGAGCAAGGGCTTCACCGCAAACAAAGCCAGCACCGTCACCGGAATTACGGAGACGATGAAGGTTGTGTAAATGGTGTCCACCGCGTCCCGCACCCGGTCGGGCCTGCCCGCGCCGTGATACTGGGAGATGACCACCGTTCCGCCATTGGAAATGCCCATAAACAGGGAGATAAACATAAACATCACGGGAAAGCCCACGCCCACGGCGGCCAGCGCTGCGTCGCCCACGTAATTGCCCACCACCCAGGAGTCCACCATGTTGTAAAGCTGCTGCAAAAAGCTTCCCAGCAGCAAAGGGAGGGCAAACAGAAAAATATGTCCTGCAGGGCTGCCGGAGGTCATGTCCCGCAGGCCCCGGTCCTCTCTGTCCATAAAAGTTCCCGTCCTTATTTTATTTCAGTTGCGCCAAATAGTTGTACTGTTTTTACTTTACTCCTTTTTTCCGCTTCCGGCAACGGCCTGATACAAAAATCCTTGTATTTTTCCACAGGAGCGGATAAACTGTGGAAAAAGAAACAGAAGGAGGAGTGCTTTATGAAGCTGATCTCTTGGAATGTCAACGGTCTGCGGGCGTGCCTTGGAAAGGGCTTTCTTGATTTTTGCGCCTCGGCGGATGCGGATGTTATTTGTTTGCAGGAAACCAAAATGAAACCGGAGCAGGCCGATTTTGACCTGCCGGGATATGGAAAATTCTGGAACAGCGCGGACAAGCCCGGCTATTCCGGCACGGCGGTGTTTACCCGGGTTCCGCCTGTGGGCGTGACCTATGGCTTTGGCGGAGACGAGCACCGTCACGAGGGTCGGGTCATCACCGCCGAATTCGAGCAGTTCTATCTGGTGTGCTGCTATACGCCCAACGCACAGGACGGGCTGAAGCGCATTGATTACCGGATGCAGTGGGAAGACGACTTTCGGGCATATCTTCTGGAGCTGGATCAAATGAAGCCCGTGGTGCTGTGCGGCGATCTGAACGTGGCCCATCAGGAAATGGATTTGAAAAACCCCAAGTCCAACCGGAACAACCCCGGCTTTTCCGATCAGGAGCGGGGGAAGATGACCGCGCTTCTGGACGCGGGCTTTTCCGACACGTTTCGTACCCTTTATCCCGAGCGAATCGCCTACTCCTGGTGGAGCTATCGCTTCCACGCCCGGGAGAAAAACGCAGGCTGGCGCATTGACTATTTTCTTGTCTCTCAGCGGCTTCAGGAGACGGTGGCAGACGCCGTGATTTACGAGCAGATCTTTGGCAGCGACCACTGTCCCGTCGGGCTGGAACTTGATTTATAAAATAGAAAGCGCAAGCATCTTTTGGGTACACACGGGGAGGAAAAAGAATTCCCAGCCTTTCTCAACGGGACGGACAGCGATCGCTGTCCGTCCCTTTTCTCTTTAGGCGACAAAGTATGTGGCAATTGCATGAGCCACAAACTTATTTGGTACATTTTTAGTGTCTTCGCCCACTGTCTTTGCAAGTGGTCAATAATAATCTGCACACTATTATCTAATGTATCCGGTTATTCCATTTTTCGTCCAGCCGGAGCGGGCAGAAGATTTGCCGGCGGTGACTGTTGTGATGAAGTCCCTCCAGATTCTTATGTCCACCGTTGGCGGCACGAGCCGCAGAAAACTGCAAAAGATCCGGCGAATAGATTTGGCCCGTTATTTACATGCTGCGCACTCGCTCTGTCGTTATAGTTATAACCATGCATTCCTACAAGCTATTTGCTTCTCTTCCACTTTACTGGTAGTCGCGAACTGAGATATTTTGTGCAAATCGTGTCTTCCGGCAGTTATTCCATTGCTTCGGAAAAGCTCTACGTTTCCCAGCCTGCCTTGAGCAAAGTTATCCAGAAAATGGAGAATGAGCTTGGTTTTGAGCTTTTTTACACTTGGCAGCGCCAGCAAAAGCCAACAGGAGAGGGCCAGCGTCTTTATGAGAAGGCACTGCGCGTGATTCAGGAATATGACGATTTGATTGAATCAGTGAAACTGAAAGAAAGCGCGAATGCCGGGCAGGTTCATGTGGGATTTCCCGCTGTTGCAGGCACCTGCTTTTTTTGTGAGCTGATTGCCGAGTTTTCAAAGCAATTTCCCGATATCAAGTTGCATATTGAAGAGCATGGCAGGCAGTGGATTCTTTCTGCTGTGGAATCCGGTAATCTGGACGTGGGCTGCGTTGTTGGTCCCATCTCCTCTGAATCCTTTGATGCAAGGGAGTTCACACGAGATATTTCTTGCCTTGTGGTAAGCAGCAGGCACCCACTTGCCCAGAAAGATCGGGTCAGCTGCGCGGAATTAAAGGAGGAATCCTTCATTATGCTGGACGCCGAGTTTTCCACTCCGCAGGATATTTGCGCGGCGTTGCGGAAGAGCGGGTTCGAGCCGAACATCGTTATGCTCTCCTCCCAGTGGGATTTTATTATTCAACTGGTTCGACTGAACTACGGCATCGCCTTTTTGCCGCGTTCTCTGTTCGACCGATTTTTTTATCCCGACGTTTATCTTCTGGAGGTTGACCACCTCATGCAATACGAGGATCTGATGCTAGTTACAAAAAAGGATCGCTATCTTTCCCAAAACGTCAAGTATTTTCTCAACTTCATTACCGAATATATGCAGCATAAAAACAGTGCTGCCCCGAAAACAGGCAAATAAGGACTTTACGCACCCCTCTCTCGCAGGAAAGGACGGACTGCTATTTTGGATATTCGTGAATTGAAGTATTTTGCGCAGGTCGCAAAAGACGGAAACTATTCCACTGCGGCAAATAAGCTCTGCATCTCTCAGCCCGCTTTAAGCAAGGTTATTCAAAAGATGGAGAGTGAACTTGGCATTGAGTTATTCTATACGTTCCAGCGTCGCCAAAAGCTGACAGACATGGGAGAGATGCTGTTAAAAAACTCTATCCGCGTTATCAGCGAGTACGACAGCATTATTGAGTCTACCTACATGGACAAGCCGGTATATTTGGGCCGCGTTTACATTGGATTCCCACCGATTGCGGGCATCTGCTACATGAGCGAACTTATTTCAGGTTTTTCCAAACGTTACCCCGGAATTAAAATCTATATTAAAGAAGCAGGCAGCCAAAAAATCATTGAGGATGTGGAAGCCGGCGTGTTGGATGTCGGATGCGTAAGCGCTCCGATGTCGGAGGACAAGTTTGATCACGCCCTGTTTGTGCGGGATCGGTATGCCCTCGCCGTCAGCAAGCAGCATTGGCTTGCCGGGCGGGAAGAGGTTACCTTACAGGAGCTGCGGAATGAGTCTTTTCTCGTTTCCGATGGTAGCTTTAGTACGCATAATGCCATGCGCTATGCATGCCGCGAGGCGGGGTTTGAGCCGAAGCTCGCCTTAAATTCATCTCGTTGGGACTTTATCATTCAGATGGTTCGCCTGAATTATGGAATTTCCTTTCAACCGTATTCCATTTTTCAGCGCTTTTTCTTTCCTGACGTCTGCCTTTTAAATGTGGAACACCCGGTGATGGAGCACTCCTTGCACCTTATCACAAAAAAGGACAGATACGTTTCCCGCAGTGTGAATTGCTTTATCGGCTTTGTCATGGAGCAGATGGAAAAAGACCCCAATGCCACAACGCTGGTGTCCCCGCTGGCGCGGCGCATCGACTGAAAATGCGCTTGGGCACTCTGAATTTTGCCACAACCAGTATTTCTTTGCTCCACCCTTATCCCAAGAGAGCCGCCATGTCCTCAATCTCCAGTTCCTGAAGCGCCCAGTTCACGCCGTAGCCCATCACCCGGGCCAGCTCCCGCACCTGCGCGTCAATATCCCGGGGAGTGACGGTCATAGGCTGCTTGCGGCTGCGCAGGCGTTTTTCGTCAAACTCCGTCACGCCGGACTCTTCCAGAAGGTCCGCTGCCAGCGTGGCCGCGTCCACCACCGTGGGAACGCCCACGGCAAACACCGGCACGCCAAGCGATTCCTGATTCAGCGCCGCCCGGTGATTTCCCACGCCGGAGCCGGGGATAATGCCGCTGTCGCTGAGCTGGACGGCTGCGCACACCCGTCCCGTCCGGCGGGAAGCCAGCGCGTCAATGGCAATCACAAAATCCGGCTCTACTTCCTTTACAAGCCCCCGCACCGCCTCGGCAGACTCTACGCCGGTGGTGCCCAGCACGCCCACGGAAAACGCGGACACAGGCCGAAAGCCGCCGAACTGCTTGGGCATGGCGGCCCGCAGATGCCGCGTGATCAGCACGCTTTCCAGGGTCAGCGGCCCCACCGCATCCGGCGTCATGGCCCGGTTGCCAAGACCGATTACCAGCGCCGCTCCGTCCCCGGGGAGCATGGCCTTCAGCTCCGCGCCTAAAGCCCGGACAGCTCGCTGAAAATAGTCTTCTTTTCTCTGCCAATAGGCGGTGAAATCCAGCGTCAGATAGGTACCCACCGGTTTTCCAAGGGTTTTCGCGCCTTCCGCGTCCAAAATTTCCACCCGTGTCACGGGATAACCCTCTCTGCGGGACTTGCCTGCCTTAACTCCGGAAAGCTTTGCGGTCTTTTCCGCGCCTTCCTGCCACAGCTCCTGGGCTTCCAGCGCTAAGTCCGTGCGTTTTGTATACATAAATCTTGTTCCGCCTCCCACTAAATGTAGTGTCTTTTCCGTAGGTTTTCCGGAAGCGGACACAATATGCAAAAAATCAAGTTTTTTTTGGAAAAGGGCTTGCTTTTTGCGCCGAGAACTGCTAAAATATCATTCTGCACGGTGAGATTATAATCTCTCCAGATTTTTAATTTGCCAAAGGAGGTGTTTGGTTTGCCGAATATCAAGTCTGCCAAGAAGCGCGTTCTGATCTCCGCAGCGAGAAACGCCCGCAACAAGGCCGAAAAATCTGAGCTGAAGACCGCCATCAAGAAGTTCGAGGCCGTTGCCGCAGAAGGCAATCGCACCGAGGCCGATGGCGTATACAAAGTCGCGGTGAAGAAAGTCGATCAGGCTGTTGCCAGCGGCGTTCTGCACAAGAACACGGCTGCGCACCGCAAGAGCGCAATGACCTTGAAGCTGAATAAGCTAGGCTAAGAATGAGGCGTCCGCTTTTGCGGGCGCCTTTTTTACATTATCATGCATCTTTAATTTGGCTGGTTTTTTAATGTCTATCTTCCTGCGCCCACTGACGAGGAGATTTGGGCAGACTGAGCTGCCCCCCGGGTTTAAATGGGATTGCCTGTGAACCGCCCCTGCTTTTACATTCCGAAAAGTCCGGCTTAAATAAGCCGGACTTTTCCGTAAGAACCTTGAATAGACGTGAGATACTGTGTATGAACTCCAGCGCAGATTTTGAATACAGGCCAACCCCCAGTGTAGCCGAAACCGCATGGAGCGGGCGCAGCACGAGCATCCGGCGGATGCTTCTAACATCTGTCTGAAATGAATTACTGCATATGGGAGCGAAAATAATCATGGACTATTTTAAAAGCAAATTTGTAAGCCCAGAGGAAGCTGCCGCCCGGGCAGTACAGTCGGGAGACTGGGTGGACTATGGGTTTGGCGCGGGCTTTCCGGAGTTAATGGACCGGGCACTGGCCGCACGGAAGACCGAGTTGCAGGATGTGAAAATTCGGGGCGGTCTGGTAATTTTCCCCCGCATTGAGGTGGTTGAACAGGACCCGGAGCAGTCCGCCTTCACGTATTACAGCTGGCACATCGGAGACTACGAGCGCAAGCTGCAAAGCCGGGGCCTGTGCAGCTTTATACCCATGATCTTACGCCAGCTTCCCCAGCTTTACCGCCATCATATTCGGGTGGATGCGGCGTTTGTTCCTGTATCCCAACCGGACGACAAGGGCTTTTGCGGTCTGGGGATTTCTAACTACGCCTGGCGCACCATTTTTGAAAATGCCAGAACGGTGGTCTTTGAAATTAACGAGCATCTTCCAAGACTTCAGGGCGTAAACGGGTCCCACAGAGTCCATCTGTCGGAAGCGGATTATATCGTGGAGGGAGAACACAGCCCCCTGCCTCTGCGCACCTATCGGGAGCCGTCTGCGATTGACGTGGAGATTGCAAAGCATGTTGTTGAGGAAATCCCCAACGGCGCTGTGCTGTCTTTGGGGGTGGGAGGCGTTCCGTTTACCGTGGCAAAGATGCTGGCGGACTCTGATTTAAAGGATTTGGGCTGTCATACCGGCACCATCAGCGATGCGTTTTTGGCCCTTCACAAGGCAGGAACGCTTACCAATGCCCGGAAAAAGCTTGATACCGGGCGCTCCACATGGAATCTGGCCATGGGCTCTCAAGAGCTGTACGACTGGCTGGAGCAGGAGCCGCAGCTTTTTTCCCCCGGCGATGTGGATCTTGTCCACGCACCGGAGCGAATGGGCAAAATGAAGAATTTCATCAGCATCAACGGTGGTGTGGAGCTGGACCTGATGGGGCAGGAGAACGCGGAATCCGCAGGCAGCCGCCAGCTTTCCGGCACGGGAGGGCAGCTTGACTTTCTGGAAGGGGCATTTCGCTCTGAAGGCGGAAAAGGGTTCATCTGTCTGCCCGCCACCCACAAGAAGAAAGATGGGACGCTTAAGTC
>JAEXCS010000020.1 GCA_023402075.1 Bacillota bacterium
GTTTCAAACACAAAAGCGCCCGCATTGTCCTGTAATCAAGGACTTTAACAAATATCACAAAATTTAAAGATATTTTTGACGTAATTATTATACATGATTTTTCGAATATTTTAACAAAATATATTGACGGGGACGGCAAGATGGCGGATAATACAAACTGTAAATAAAAGTAAACCCGCGCGGCTCTTCCATGAGCGGCGCGATGTGCAAACAGTTCCCGGCAAATGAATAGTAAGGAGAACAAAGCGTGGAATATAAAATTGAAGGGCAGACCCTTCCTGTGGTCATCTGTCAGCTTAATTCAGGAGAAAGCATGATTACCGAACGGGGCAGCATGAGCTGGATGAGTCCCAATATGCAGATGGAAACCACCTCCAACGGCGGAATGGGTAAGGCGCTGGGCCGGATGTTTGCGGGAGAGGGTATGTTTCAAAACCGCTATACCTCTAAGGGCGGCCCGGGGATGATCGCCTTTGCCTCCAGCTTCCCGGGCGATATCCGGGTATTTGAAATCGGACCGGGGCGGGAGCTTGTGCTGCAAAAAAGCGGCTTCCTTGCAAGCGAGGAAAGCGTGGAGCTGTCTGTGTTCTTCCGCAAGAAGCTGGGTGCGGGCCTGTTTGGCGGCGAGGGCTTTATTATGCAGAAGCTTTCGGGCCGGGGCATTGTCTTTGCAGAGTTTGACGGGCATGTGGTGGAATACGATCTGGCGGCAGGTCAATCTATGGTAATCGACACAGGCTATCTTGCCGCCATGGAGGCCACCTGCTCTATGGACATTCAAACCGTCCCCGGCGTAAAAAACGTTCTTTTTGGCGGTGAGGGTCTTTTTAACACGGTGGTCACCGGACCGGGGCGCGTCTATTTGCAGACCATGCCCATCAGCAATGTGGCGGGCGTGATCGGGCGCTATATCCCCTCCGGAAGCTGATTTTCCAACTCCGGGCGGAACATATTTAAAAAGCGGCGGGAAGCAGGTCTTCCCGCATTCCGCCGCTTTTTCTCTTTAATTCATTCCCTCGAGAAAGGCCGACTTTTTCATGCAGTACACCACGTGCTCTAAAAACAAAGACGTGACGGCCGAAGGCGTGACATCCCTTTTCAGGGCAATCCCCACCTCCCGAAACTGGGTGATATCCATGGGCAGGCGGACGATATGATAGCGGTTGGGCCGCAAAATCAAGTCGTGCACAATGCTCATTCCCAGCCCGCACTCCACCATGGACAGCAGGGCAAAGTCGCTGGTCACTTCATAGATGGCCTTTGGCGAAGCCCTGAGATGGTCCAGAAACCGGGTGATCTCATAGTCCTGCACCTCCTTGAGGTTTACAAAGCTTTCTTCAGGCAGGCGGCTGACGGGGAAGCAAGGTTCGTTGACCATGGGATGGTCCATGGGAAGAACGGCCACCAGCGAGTCCTGAAAGAGAAAGGTTGCCTCAAATTCACCGGCGGCAGGCATTGCCAGAAAGCCGCAATCGATCATGCCCCGGCGCAGCCATTCGGACACGCTGGTATATTCCCCGGTGAAAAGCTGAATCTGAATATTGGGATATTTCTCATGAAACAGCTGCAAAACCGACGGCAGCACGCTGGTGGACAGGCTTGTAAAGCAGCCCACCCGCAAAAGCCCGGAGTGAACCCCATGAATTTCGGAAACCGCAAAATTTAAATCCCTGTAATTCCTGACGATCTCCTGAAGCTTCGGCAAAAGATTTCGCCCCTCCGATGTAATCTCAATGCCGGAGCGGTTGCGGGTCAATAGCGTCACCTGCCACAGATCCTCCAAATCTGCAATCATTTTGCTTACAGCGGACTGTGTATAGCCCAGATCGTTTGCCGCTTGGGTGATGCTGCCGGTTTCAATGGTTCTGAGATAGGCGATGTATTTCCGAATGCTCATGGGAAAAACTTCAACTCCCCTCTACATTCCAAATTAGAATGTTATGTAAAAAAATAATTCGCTTTCTTATTTCTTCATTAAACTATACAATAGATGCTAGGGGATTTCAACAGTTAGCTGTGCCAATTCCCGAATAAAAGCCGTTTTTCGGCTTTGGCAAGATAAAAAGGAGGAAGTGTCATGGTTCGCTATTCGTTCATCGGCGCCACGGGATATGTCTGTGGGGAGCTGCTTAGGATGATGGTCAATCATCCCGAGGCGGAGCTTGTCAACGTGCTGGATACCTTTGGGGTGGGCAGCAAAATTCAGGAATCTCACCCGGCCCTGCGCGGCTTTTACGACAAAGACATCATGGAGCTGACGGAGGAAAATGTACGTCTTACAGCCCGCGAGAGCGACGTTGTGTTTATTGTTGTCCCCTCCGGCGAGGTGGTTCCGTTTGCAAGAATCGTTTTGGGTGAGGGCAAAAAGCTGATCGACATTGGCGCGGATATCCGCTTCCGGGACGCAGAGGTTTGGAACAAGTGGTACAGCGCCGAGCATCCCGATCCCGAAATGACCCGGGAAGCTGTTTACTGCATTCCCGAAGTGATGCGCGATTTGGCCCGGGGCAAAAACCTGATTGCAAACCCCGGCTGCTACCCCACTGCCTCCACCTTGGGACTTCAGCCCATGCTGAAAGCGGGCCACATCGTGGAAAACACCATTGTGATTGACGCCAAAAGCGGCTATACCGGCGCGGGCCGCCGTCCGGGACTGAACAAGCTGCTTACCGAGGCAGAAAATAACTTCTGCGCATATAGTCTCAGCGCCTCCCACCGCCACACCCCGGAAATTGAGCAGAACATCGCCTACATTACCGGCCGGGACACCATGAAGCCGGAAACCTGGCAGTACATTAACTTCCAGCCTCACCTCCTGCCTCAGGTGCGGGGCATTGAGGTCACCATTTACGCCACGCTGGACCGGGACTACACCAACGACGAGCTTTATCAGATGTATTCCGAGTTTTATAAGGACGAGCCTTTTGTCATGGTCTTCCCTGCCAGCCAGCCCGTGCAGACCAAGTGGGTCTACGGCACAAACCTGTGCGCCATGACCCCCGTGTATGATGCCCGCACACACCGCCTGATCGTCAGCTCCGTCATCGACAACATCGGCAAGGGCGCCGCGGGTCAGGCCATCCAGAACATGAACCTCATCATGGGCCTGCCGGAAACCACCGGTCTTCTGGTCCCCCCCATGTATCCGTAATTTTTCAAATTTCCTTCCCATTCATATTCAGAGAGGAGTCATGCATATGGCATATCAAGTGATTCAGGGTGGAGTTACCGCTCCAAAGGGCTATACCGCCGGAGCCGTTTACGCGGGCATTAAAAGCCGCAAAAAAGAAAAGCCCGACGTGGCCGTTTTGTATTCCGAGCAGCCCTGCGCCTGCGCAGCCTGCTTTACCACCAACAAGTTCTGCGCCGCCCCGGTGATTCTGGGCCGGGAGATTCTCAAAAAGGGAAAAGCCCGTGCCATCGTCATCAACAGCGGCAACGCCAACGCCGCCACCGGCGAGCAGGGAATCCGGGATGCAAAGCTGGTGGAGACGGAGACGGAAAAGCTTCTGGGCCTTGGTGAAGACGAGGTATTCGTCTGCTCCACCGGCGTCATCGGGCAGCGCCTGCCAGTGGATAAAGTGCTGGACGGCGTGCGCCGCGTGGTGCCCAACCTGTCTGCCGACAAGGGGACCGAGGCCGCCTGGGCCATCATGACCACCGACACTGTGCGCAAGGAATCCGCCTATGAGCTGACCCTTTCCGGCGGCACCATCCGCATTGGCGCCATGGCCAAAGGCTCCGGCATGATTCACCCCAACATGGCCACCATGCTGGCCTATGTCACAACCGATGCCAAGGCTGACCCCGCAGATTTGCAGAAAATGCTTTCCGCCGCAGTGGACAAGAGCTTCAATATGTGCACGGTGGACGGCGACACCTCCACCAACGACTCCATCTTCCTGCTGGCCAACGGCGCCTCCGGCGTGGAGATCAAAACGGAAGAGGACAAGGCGGCTCTGGCGAGCCTAATTGAGTACATCTGCATCGACATTGCCCGGCGCATTGCCTCCGACGGAGAGGGCGCGACCCACCTCATCGAGGTAGAGTCTTACGGCCTGCCCACCGAGCACGACGCGCGTCTGGTGGCCAAGTCCATCGCAGGCTCCATGCTGTTTAAGGCGGCCGTTTTTGGACGGGACGCCAACTGGGGCCGCATTATGGCCGCCGCAGGCTATTCCGGGGCAGACGTGGATCCCACCCGCGCGGACTGCTTTATTAAAAGCGCCGCCGGCGAGGTACAGGTGATGAAGGACGGCTTTGGCACCGATTTCAGCGAGGAAAAAGCCAAGGAAATCCTTACCGAGCATGATATCACCATCATCGTCCGCTTCTATCAGGGCGACGGGCAGGCCAAGGCCTGGGGCTGCGATTTGACCTATGACTATGTGAAGATCAACGGCGACTATCGCACTTAAGGAGGAGCCATATGACCAACATCGCAAGCAAGGTGGAAACCTTGATGGAGGCGATGCCTTACCTGCAAAAGTATGCCGGTAAAATCGTCGTCATTAAATACGGCGGCAACGCCATGATCAACGAAGAGCTGAAGGATGCCGTGCTGCACGACGTTGTAATGCTGAAGCTTTTGGGCCTGAAGCCTGTGCTGAGTCACGGCGGTGGCCCCGGCATCAACAAGATGCTGGAGACGCTGAACATTCCCGTGGAATTTATCGGTGGCCTGCGCTACACCTCCGAGGACATTATGCGGGTGGTGGAAATGGTGCTGGTGGGTCAGGTAAACACGGAGCTGGTGGGCTTTATCAACAAGCTTGGCGGCAAGGCCGTGGGCCTGTCCGGCGTCAGCGGGGACATCTACCACTGCCATAAGCGCAGCGAGGAGCTGGGCTTTGTGGGCGACATTGATTATGTGGACCCCACCTCCATCCTCGCCATGCTGGACGCGGGCTATATCCCCGTAATCGCCCCTGTGGGGACAGACGGACAGGGCCACACTTACAACATCAACGGCGATACCGCCGCAGGCAAGCTTGCCAGCGCCCTTGGTGCGGAAAAGCTGGTGCTGCTGACGGATATTGAAGGCCTTTGCAACGACATCAAGCTGCGGGACGTCATCAGCTATCTCAACACCGGGGACGTTCAAATGCTTAAGGACCGTGGAACCATCGCAGGCGGCATGATTCCCAAGGTGGACTGCTGCGTGCAGGCCATTGAAGAGGGTGTTGGCAGCGTGCACATTATCGACGGACGCAAAATGCACAGCATTCTCTACGAGGCTTTTACCGACGAAGGGATCGGCACCACCGTGGGAACGGAGCGGCCAAGCGTGGGCATTAAATAATAAAAAATATTTCAGATAACTGCAAGGAGGGAACCACCATGATTGAGCTTTACAAAACCAACGCGGAGGTCATCGAGGCCGGTGACAAGTATCTGTACGGCAACCATGTCCGTATGCCCATCTCCATGGAGCGGGGCGAGGGCGTCTATGTTTTTGACAAGGACGGCAATAAGTATCTGGACTTTGTGGGCGGCATCGCCGTCAACGGTCTGGGCCACTGCCATCCGGCCATTGCCAAATGCCTGCGGGAGCGGGCAGAGACGATCCTGCACTGCTCCAACTATTTTTACAATGAGCCGGCCGTGCAGACCGCCAAGCTGATTGTTGAAAATAGCTGCTTTGACAAGGTTATGTTCGCCAACTCCGGCGCAGAAGCCAACGAAGGCCAGATTAAGCTGGCCCGTAAGTTTGCCAAGGACCATGGCCATCCCGAGCGCTTTGTGGTCATCACCATGAAGAACTCCTTCCACGGCCGCACGCTGGCCACCGCCACCGCCACCGGCCAGTATGCCGTACATCGCTTTTTCGAGCCTCTGCCCACCGGCTTCCGCTATGCCGAGTTCGACAATCTGGACTCTGTGAAGGATCTGTGCGATGAGTATGTCTGCGGCATTCTCACCGAGCCTGTGCAGGGAGAGGGCGGCGTTCGTCCCGCTTCTCAGGAGTTTTTGCAGGGCCTGCGGGACCTGTGTGACGAGAAGGGCATCTTGCTGATGTTTGACGAGGTTCAGGTTGGCTCCGGCCGCACCGGCAAGCTGTTTGCCCACCAGAACTACGGTGTGGATCCGGACACCTGCTCTATGGCAAAGGCGCTGGGCTCCGGTGTTCCCATCGGCGCTGTCTGCGCCCGTGGCGAGGCCACCCAGACGCTGACCCCCGGCACCCACGGCTCCACCTTTGCGGGCGGACCTCTGGCCTGCGCGCTGGCTGCCACCACGCTGGACGTGATGCTTAACGAGGGTGTGATCGACCACTGCGCCAAGGTTGGCGAATACTTCCGCCAACAGATGCGGGACGTGATCGCCGCCAAGCATCCCTCTGCCGTGAAGGAAGTCCGTGGTCTGGGCCTGATTGACGGAATTGAGCTGACTCAGCCCTCCGGTCAACCGGTGGTGGACCTGTGCTTCAAGGACAGCAATGTACTGATCAACAATACCAACGGAAACGTGCTGCGTTTTGTGCCTCCTCTGATTGTCACCGAGGCAGAGATTGATATTGTAATCAAGGCTGTGGATGACGCCATGACCAAGCTGGGCTGGTAAAGCCCTTTCCCGGCAGCCTTTTTCCCGCAATCCGCTTTGGTGACGCGGGGGAGAAGGACGGCCCGGCTCGTTGGCGCCCGAGTCCCTGCAATGAGTGGTTTTCGGAGAGAAAAGGGCGGCATGCCTGCAAATGTCGGTTATTTTATCGAAGAGAAGGACTCACCAAATTACCGTAAAAGCACACCTCTGAACGAATACATTGGCGATCAACAGAAATCGAAATGAAAAGTGAAGAAAGGTTGGTAAAACGATGAGTGGAGAAAAAAAGGTAAAAGAGGCTAGAATGCCGAAACTATGGGAGGCCCTGCTGACCATGCTGTTCCTGGTGGCCATGCTGGCAATTGGCATTATTGTCTATGGAGTGGACCCCCACGTGCCCATGTTTGTGGGCGTGATCGGCGCCGCGCTGATGGCACTGTATCTCGGCTACAAGTGGGAGGATATCGAAAAGTCTATGTTGGACGGCATTTACAAAGCATTGCAGTCCATTGTCATTCTGACCATTATCGGCATCCTGATCGGCGTATGGATTGATGCAGGCGTTGTGCCCTCTATGATCTATTACGGCCTCAAAATTCTCCATCCCAGCATCTTCTTTATCGCAGCAATGCTGATTTGCTCTATTACCTCTCTCGCAACGGGCACCTCCTGGGGTACCATGGGCACCATGGGCGTGGCGCTGATGGGAATTGGTCTGGGACTGAGCATGAATCCCGCGATGACAGCCGGCGCAATTATCTCCGGCGCGTACTTCGGCGACAAAATGTCCCCCCTGTCCGACACGACGAATCTGGCCCCTGCCATGGCGGGTACCGATGTCATGACCCACGTAAAGTTTATGATTCTGCCCACCGCCGTTGCCTATGGTATTACTCTGGTGGTGTTCGGGGTTCTCGGAATCACCCAGTATCATGGCGGCGAGGCTGATCTCAGTCAGGTTCAGGTTCTTTCCAATGCACTGCTGGGGTTGTTCAACGTCAATCCAATTTTGCTGCTGCCGCCCGTCATCGTGATTGTAGCTGTGGCCTGCAAGATTCCCGCCATTCCCGGCATCACTCTGGGAATTCTCTCCGGTGCTCTGTGCGGTCTGGTCCTCCAGCCGGACTGTACGCTGGGAACTCTGTTTAGCTGCGGTATCAACGGCTACGAGTCCCTCACCGGCGTGGAGTCCATTGACAGCCTGCTCTCTTCCGGCGGTCTTCTTGGCATGATGTTCTCCGTCTCTATGACCATCATCGCCATGATGTTTGGTGGTATTATGGAGTATACGCACCAGTTGGAGGTCATTGTCAACAAGCTGAAGAGTCTGGCCAGAACTCCCGCAACGCTGGTCACTCTCACCGAGGCCACCTGTGTCCTTTCCAACGCCACCATGCCAGAGCAGTACATCTCCATTGTGGTTCCCGGCCGGATGTACGCCGAGGAATACCGCAAGATGGGCCTGCATCCCAAGACCCTTTCCAATGCCTTGGAGGGCGCGGGCACCGTTACCTCCGCACTGATTCCCTGGAACACCTGCGGCGTGTTTATCGTCAGCACCCTGGGCATCACCACCGCCCAGTACGCACCTTACGCCGTGTTTAACTGGCTGATGCCCATCGTCGTAATTGCGATGGCCTTTATGGGCCTGACCACTGCGGATGCGGACGGCGTGCGCCTTGCGAAAAAGAAGAACGCAGCGCCCGTGGCCAAATAATTTAAAGGCAGGAAGAAACCCTATGTCTGCAAACCAAACTCGTTATCCCCTGTTGGAGATTGATTTGGATAAATTGCAGGAAAATCTGGCAGCGCTCATTGAGCGCTGCCAGGATTCCTGTGTGGAGGTGGCGGGCGTTGTGAAAGGCGCCACGGCGCTTCCGGAGGTGGCACGGGTATTCGCCCGCAGCGGCGTACGCTTTGTGGCCACCTCCCGCATCGATCAGCTTCGCTCCATGCGCGCCGCCGGAATTGAAACGCCGCTGATGCTGATTCGCGTTCCCATGCTTTCCGAGGTGGAAGACGTGGTACTCCTGAGCGACGCCAGCCTGCAAAGTGATATCACCGTTGTCCGCGCCACAAATGCCGCCGCAAAACGACAGGGTAAACTCCATCAGGTTATGCTGATGATTGACCTTGGTGATTTGCGGGAGGGCTTTTGGGACGCGGAGGAAGTGGTGGACGCGGCTTTGGAAATTGAAAGCAGCCTGAAAAACCTGCACCTGATCGGCGTAGGTGTCAACTTGAGCTGCTACGGCTCCGTAAAGCCCAACGCACGGAACATGCAGGGACTGATTTCATTGGCGGCGGACGTTGAAAAAGCCATTGGCCGCCCGCTGGAATATGTCAGCGGCGGTGCATCCACCTCTATGTATATGGTGCTGAACGGCACCATGCCCTACCGCATGAATCTGCTTCGTCTGGGAGAAATTGTTCTTACAGGGCAGATTTACGGGTGCAGCCCGGACTTTACGCACAAGGACGTATTTACGCTCAAAGCAGAGGTGGTGGAATGCCGGGACAAGCCCAGCTTTCCCGTGGGAGAGCTGACCGTGGATGCTTTTGGAAAAGAAGCAAGCTATGAGGATCGGGGGATACGGCGGCGGGCACTGGTGGCTGTGGGCCGGGTGGATTACGGTGATTTTGCCGATATCAGGCCAAGGCTTCCCGGTGTGGAAATTTTGGGAGCGTCTTCAGACCACACCATTCTGGATGTGGAGGCTGTAAAGGATCAGATTCAGGTAGGCGACGTGCTGGAATTTGACGTGGGTTATCCCTCGCTGGTATACTTAACCAACACGAAAAGTGTGGAAATTGCCTATCGGGGCGGAGAACCGCGCTAAGCTTTGCAACTATTACTTTATAACAGACAGGGACTCCGCAAGCGGAGTCCCTGTCTGTCTGCCGTTAGATGATAGCTGCGGGCTGAAAGTAGATTCCTCTTGCAGCATTCAAACCTTTTGCCAAGTGTTTTTTATAAGCCCTCACCCATCGCTGCAAAAAAAGAAACCACTTTTCTTTTCAAATCAGGGCAATTGCATTTATTTAGCTTAAGACTTTTTTCTTCCAAGCTGTATTAATAACGGCCACGCGACGCCTATTGAGCAGATATTTTCTCTAACTTATATTCTTTGTTTAGCGCGTTAGCTTTTAAAGCCAAAGTTTTGTCCGTATGCATTATCGCTTTTGTGAAACTCACCGATTCCGTTGTATTGACAATTAAACCACAACGATATATGATATATTTTAGTATGTTTATTGAACATTTTATTTATTTTTGTAACTATTCTATCTGAAGTGCAATTACAGTTCGGCACTCTGTTGCAGATTTTAAGATATAGAGAAAAATTAACACGATCCGCAGGAAAAGAAAAATGCGGGTTATTGGGGGCATATCTATGAAAAACATAAAGATTTCCAGAAAATTAACCATTGGGTTTGGGACCGTTTTCGCTCTGCTGATTGTCTCAACAGCTATTTCTCTGCTTAGCCTGAATACACTATACACGCAGATCATCCGATATCAGGACGATGCACTTCCAAACACCGTAAATGTCTGGACTCTTCGCAGACATAGTATTTCCCTGCAAAGGTATTTCACGCTGTCATTCCTGACTGACGATGCAGGGCAGCGTCAAAAATATATGGACGAAATTGAATCTGAGCAAACCGAGCTTGACACGGCACTTGCAAATTTCAGTGCAGGTTCCGGTGCAAGTGAGGAAACCTTAAAAAGCCTTAATCAAATTATGGCAAATAACGCCGCTTATCAACAACTACTGCTTTCTTATGCAAAGCACGGCACTGCCGATTCCTTGGAGGAGGGCAAACAGCTGTTGATTGATGAGTACATTCCCAATGCCAGCCAAGTTGGGGATGTTGTAAACGAGGTTGCTGAATCAATCAACACCCGCATGAGCGAGTTGAATACACAGGCCGCGCGGACAAGAACAATTTCGCTGGCAGTTCTTGTGGGCACTGCACTTTTTTCACTGTTTTTCTGCATTATTATCACCATTATGATTACCAGATCGATTGCAAGACCTATCAGAGAAATTGAAGGCGTTTACAAAGAAATTGAAAAAGGCAATATGCGCGCTCAGATCACTTATAAAAGCAAGGATGAGCTTGGCCGCATGGCTGACAGCATCCGAAACGCAAATGTAAAAATATTGTCGTACATACAGGACATTGGGGACAAGCTGAAGCTTCTTGCGGACGGAGATATGCGAATCGCAATGGATCTGGACTATGAAGGTGATTTTGAACCGATTAAGCAAGGCCTTGCAGCAACTGCCTCATCACTCAGCGACGTGCTTTCTGCCATTAACGAGGCCTCCAATCAGGTGGACACCGGCGCCGCGCAGGTGTCCAGCGGGGCGCAGGCTTTGGCGGCGGGAACAACGGAGCAGGCCGCAACCGTGGAAGAGCTAAACTCCTCCATCACCAGCGTCTCTCAGTTGGCCGAAAGCAATGCGCTCAGCGTAAAAAATGCCTCTGACTATGTAAATCAGGTTGGTGAAAGTACGGCAGCCAGCAACGACTATATGCAGCAGCTTAACACCGTCATGAAAGAAATCAGTGATTCCTCGCAGCAGATTTCAAAGATTACAAAGTTGGTGGAAGACATTGCCTTCCAAACGAATATCCTTTCCCTGAATGCGGCTGTAGAAGCCGCCCGAGCAGGAAACGCAGGCAAGGGCTTTGCTGTTGTCGCCGATGAGGTTAGAAACCTTGCGGCCAAATCCGCCGAAGCGGCGCAGCAAACTGCCGAGCTGATTGAGAAATCCGTATCTACCGTTGCGAAGGGGGAAAAGCTTGCCGCAGACACTCTTGCGCGTCTGGCGGATGTTTCCGGGAAAACCGACCTGGTGGTGCAGGCGATGCAGGAAATTGAAATCGCCTCCTCTGAGCAGGCAGCTTCCATCGAACAGGTCAGCGAAGGTCTGACACAGGTTTCCTCCGTTGTTCAGACAAATGCGGCAACCGCAGAAGAAAGCTCCGCCTCCAGCGAGGAGTTGGCAGCACAGGCACAGGCTTTGCAGCGTGAAATTGCCAGATTCAAGCTGGCGGACAATGATGGCGCCCCCTCTTCCGAAGAACCGGAAACGAGTGCCGAATCGGTCGAGATTGCTCCGGAAATTCGGGCAGTGCTTACTGCTGGCATAGGGAAATATTAAATACAGCCTTTGAAAATGCACCACTGTCCGTGGTGCATTTTTATGTACATTCACAGCTTCCTTATCACGTCCCGGACGTATCCAAAACGGTGCGCCGCCGCTTTAACCTTCAGTCCGTTTAGACATTTCCAACGTATAAAAAGCCGCCCTTGGTTTCTAACAAACCCAAGGGCGGCTTTTGTCTGCTTACAGTGTCTTTAAATCAGAGAAACACTTAATTCCGCGCCTTTTTAATGGCAGACTGCGCGGCGGCAAGGCGGGCGATGGGCACACGGAAAGGAGAGCAGGACACATAGTCCAGCCCAACATTGTGGCAGAACTCCACGGAAGTGGGATCGCCGCCGTGCTCGCCGCAGATGCCCAGGTGCAGGTCCGGGCGGGTCTGGCGGCCCAGCTTCACGGCCATCTCCACCAGCTTGCCTACGCCGGTCTGGTCCAGATGGGCAAAGGGATCAGACTCGTAAATCTTCTTCTCGTAATAGGCGTTCAGGAACTTGCCCGCATCATCACGGCTGAAGCCGAAGGTCATCTGGGTGAGGTCGTTGGTGCCGAAGGAGAAGAAGTCGGCCTCCTTGGCAACCTCGTCGGCAGTGAGGGCAGCCCGGGGAATCTCAATCATGGTGCCAACCTCGTATTTCATGTCCACGCCGGACTCCTTGATGAGTCGGTCGGCCACGGCCACTACGATTTCGCGGACGTATTTCAGCTCCTTCACCTCACCGATGAGAGGAATCATGATATTGGGAGTAATGCTGTATACGCCCTTCTTGGTGACGGCAATGGCGGCGTTGATGACCGCAGTGGTCTGCATCTCAGCAATTTCCGGATAGGAAACAGCCAGACGGCAGCCGCGATGGCCCATCATGGGGTTAAACTCGTGAAGACCTTCAATGACGTTTTTCAGCTTCTCCACGGTGATGCCAAGCTCGCCGGCAATCTCCTGAATGTCGGATTCCTTGGTGGGCAGGAACTCGTGCAGCGGGGGATCCAGGAAACGGATAATGACGGGGCAACCCTCCATGGCTTCATAAATACCTTCAAAGTCGCTCTGCTGATAAGGCAGCAGCTTGTCAAGAGCCTTGCGGCGCTCCTCTTCCGTCTCAGCCACGATCATTTCCCGCATGGCCTTGATGCGTGCGCCCTCGAAGAACATGTGCTCGGTGCGGCAAAGGCCAATGCCCTCCGCGCCAAAGCCGCGGCCCTGAGCGGCGTCTCTGGGCGTATCGGCGTTGGTATAAACGCCCATCTGGCGATATTCGTCCGCCCAGCCCATCAGGCGGCCAAAATAGCCGGAGTTGGGATCCGCGGGAATGGTGCCCACAGCCTCGCCGTAGATATTGCCGGTGGAGCCGTCCAGAGAAATCCATGTCCCCTCGGAATAAGTCTTTCCGCCCAGCTCAAACTGCTTCTTCTCATAGCTCACCGTGATTTCGCCGCAGCCGGACACGCAGCAGGTGCCCATGCCCCGGGCCACCACGGCGGCGTGAGAGGTCATGCCGCCCCGGACAGTGAGGATGCCCTGCGCAACCTGCATACCCTCGATATCCTCGGGAGAAGTCTCCAGCCGAACCAGAATGACCTTCTCGCCCCGGTCGGACCATTCCTTGGCGTCCTCGGCGGTGAAAACCACCCGGCCGCAGGCCGCGCCGGGAGAAGCAGCCAGACCCTTGCCAATGACGGCGGCCTTTTTCAGTGCCTCAGGGTCAAACTGGGGATGCAGCAGTGCGTCCAACTGCTTGGGGTCCACACGCAAAACGGCTTCCTTCTCGGTAATCATGCCCTCGTCCACCAGATCCACAGCCACCTTCAGGGCGGCGGCGGCAGTGCGCTTGCCGTTGCGGGTCTGAAGCATATAGAGCTTACGGTCCTGAATGGTAAACTCCATGTCCTGCATATCGCGGTAGTGCGCCTCCAGATTGTTTGCAATCTTGGCAAACTCCTCGTAAACCTCGGGCATCTCGTCCTTCAGCTTGCTGATGGGAGAGGGGGTGCGCACGCCAGCCACCACATCTTCGCCCTGGGCGTTGATGAGGTACTCGCCAAACAATGCCTTTTCACCGGTGGCGGGGTTGCGGGTGAAGGCCACGCCAGTGCCGGAGTTATTGCCGGTGTTGCCGAAGACCATGGACTGCACGTTGACGGCAGTACCCCAGTCGTAGGGAATCTCGTTCATCCGGCGATAGAAGTTGGCCCGGGGATTATCCCAAGAGCGGAACACAGCCTTCACGGACTCCATCAGCTGGACCTTGGGGTCCTGCGGGAAATCCTCGCCCTTTTCCTTCTTGTAAAACTCCTTGAATTTTACGGTCAGCGCCTTCATATCCTCGGCGTCCAGCTCCAGGTCTTCCTTCACGCCCTTTTGCGCCTTCACATCGTCGATAATTTCCTCAAAGCGCTTCTTGCTCAGCTCCATCACCACGTCGGAGAACATCTGGATAAACCGGCGATAAGAGTCATAGGCAAAACGGGGGTTGCCGGTCTTCTGGGCAAAGCCCTCCACTGCCACATCGTTGAGGCCAAGATTCAGGATGGTATCCATCATACCGGGCATGGAAGCCCGGGCGCCGGAGCGGACGGAAACCAACAGGGGGTCGCTGGAATCACCAAATTTCTTGCCAGAGTGCCCCTCCAGCCAAGCCATATTTTCCTCAATCTCTGCCTGAATGCCGGCGTTGATCTGGCGGCCGTCGGTATAATACTGGGTGCAGGCCTCGGTTGTGATGGTGAAGCCCTGAGGGACGGGCATGCCGGCCAGAGTCATCTCGGCCAGGTTCGCGCCCTTGCCTCCCAGCAGCTCGCGCATGTCCTTATTGCCCTCGGAAAATTTGTAGACATATTTTTTTGCCATGTGTTTTTCCTCCGTCATAGAATTGCCCTGCGGCAGGGGATGCCAGTAAACGATTGCCCCAATAATTGAATAGAATTATTATATAGGGATATAAAGGAAAAGACAAGTCACATTTCAATCAGAGGAACAATAGGTGGTAAAATTTGCAGGGGTATTTTTGTGCAGTTTTTACAGCACACATGAAATTTGGGTCTAAAAACGGGCCGAGTTGATTTATTCACATATTTGACATATAATACAAGCAACTGTAAAATAGGTAAAAATTATGAGGAGGGCCAATCAAATATGCCTTTTCACTTCAATTTTACACCGGGAAACGGCTTTGATCCCAGCGGCTTCGGGGGCTTTGGCGGCCCTCAGACCGGCGCAAACAATACCCCTCCCCCGCCGACCGCGCGCCCCAAACGGGAGCGCAAGCCCCGCAAATCCGTGGGCAACCGGTTTACCCGTGTGCTGCTCAACCTGCTGGTGACGCTGGCGGTCGGCTTGGTTTACTTTTATGTAAATCTGCCCGCTCTGAATTTCCAGAGTCAGGAACTGTATGTGTTCTTATTCCTGCTGTGCGCGGTATACTGCGGCTGCGCGGTGCTTACCTCCGGCTTTCAAGGCGACGGGGCAAAGGGCTATTTCCACTTTGTAAAAAAGCAGTGCACCATCCCCTTTTCTCTGGCGCTGGCCATGATTATTGTGGCGGCGGTGGGTTCCCTTGCGGGCTGGGTGGTCATCCGCGCCAAGAGTTACAGCGAGCTTCTTCCGATTGAGACTGGAGACTTTGCTCAGGATGTGGACGAGATTTCCTACGACCAGATTCCCATGCTGGACGCAAACTCCGCTACGCTGCTGGGCAACCGGAAGCTTGGCGAGCTGGCGGACATGGTGTCCCAGTTTGAGATTCTCAGCACCTATACCCAGATTAACTACCGGGGCCGCCCCGTCCGCGTCACCTCTCTGGCCTACGGCGACGCAATCAAATGGTTTACCAATCGGGCGCAGGGTCTTCCTGCATATATCATCATTGACATGGTGACGCAGGACGCGGATGTGATTCGGCTTCCCGAGGGCATGAAATACACCGTGGCGGAGCACTTTAACCGCAACCTTAACCGGCATCTGCGGTTCCAGTTCCCCACCATGATGTTTGACACCCCGGTGTTTGAGATTGACGAGGAGGGCGTTCCCTACTGGGTCAGCGCCCGTATTGTAAAAACCATCGGCCTGTTTGGCGGCGTGGACATTCATGGCGCCGTGCTTACCAACGCCATTACCGGAGAGAGCACGTATTACGAGAATGTTCCTGCTTGGGTGGACCGGGTGTACAACAGCGAGCTGGTGATGCAGCAGTATGACTATTACGGCAGCTATCACAATGGGTTTTTCAACTCTATTTTCGGCCAGCGCAATGTGACCCAGACCACCGATGGCTATAACTATATTGCCATCGGAGACGACGTGTATATGTACACCGGCGTCACCTCTGTCACCTCTGATGAGTCTATTATCGGATTTTTGCTGTGCAACCAGCGCACCAAGGAAACGCATTTTTACTCTATCGCAGGCGCCACGGAATATTCCGCTCAAGGCTCCGCCCAAAGTAAGGTTCAGCAGATGAACTATCAGGCCACCTTCCCCCTGCTTTTGAACATTGCCGAGCAGCCCACCTACTTCATGGCGCTGAAGGGCGCGGACGGTCTGGTGAAGATGTACGCCATGGTCAATGTGCAGCAGTATCAGATTGTGGCCACCGGGTCTACCCTTGCGGAGTGCGAAATTAATTACCGCACGGCGCTTGCAGACAATAAACTGATTGACAACGATCAGGCAGAGGTTGTCCCCTCCGATCAGCAGGAAATCGGGGGCGTTCTGGCGGAAATCCGTTCTGCGGTGATGGACGGAAACAGCTATTACTTCCTGCGCCTTGAGGGAGCAGACACGTTCTACGCCGTCAGCGCCGCAAAAAATCCCCTGGCGGTGATTCTCAACGTGGGCGACCGAGTGCGCGTCACCTATACCGCCGGCAGCGAGGGCAGCATCCTCACGGCGGGCAGCGTAACGGCGGAGGGCAAAGCGGCGGAATCAGTTTTGCCGCCCGCGCAGCCCGATCCTCAGGAAACCAACGAAGCACAAACGGAGCAAGCGCCCGTCGACGTGCAGGCCCCCGTTTAAGAAATTACACGTATGTCCGGGACATACACAGGGATGATAAAAAAAGGGGAACGGTCATATGACCGTTCCCCTTTTTTTGCAGACTGGGATATTACTTATGCACGCAGAGCTTTTCATCCGTATAGCTGAGGTGGGCCGTGTCGCCGGATTTAAGACCCCCGCTGAGCATCTGCTCTGCCACCGCATCCTCCACCTTGCTCTGAATGGCCCGGCGCAGGGGCCGCGCGCCATATTTGGGGTCAAACCCTTCCTTGGCAAGGGCTTCCACAGCCGCGTCATCCGCTTCCAGCTTCACGCCCATAGCGGACATGCGCTTTTCGGTAGTCTTCAGCATCCGGCGGGCGATTTCGGTGATGTCCACCTGCGTCAGGCGATGGAACACAATGGTATCGTCAATCCGGTTCAAAAACTCGGGACGGAAGGTTCGCCGCAGCTCATCCAGCACCAGCTCGCGGGCCTTTTCGTAGGCTCCCGCCTCATCGTTCACAGCAGCGCCGCTATCAAAGCCCAGCCGGTTTCCAGCGGAAGTAATGCTGGACGCGCCCACGTTGCTGGTCATAACGATGACGGTGTTTTTAAAGTCCACAGTGCGGCCCTGAGAATCGGTAATCCGCCCGTCTTCAAGAATTTGCAGAAGGATATTCCACACATCCTCATGGGCCTTTTCAATCTCGTCGAACAATACCACGGAATAGGGCTTTCTGCGAACCTTTTCCGTCAGCTGTCCGCCCTCCTCGTGCCCCACATAACCCGGGGGGGAACCGATCAGGCGGGAAACGGTGTGCCGCTCCATATACTCGGACATATCAATGCGAATCATAGCCTTCTCATCGCCGAACATGGACTCTGCCAGAGCCTTGCTCAGCTCGGTTTTGCCAACGCCCGTGGGGCCGAGGAACAGGAACGAGCCGATGGGCCGCTTGGGGTCTTTCAACCCTACCCGGCTCCTGCGGATGGCTCTCGCCACCGCAGCCACAGCCTCGCTCTGACCTACCACCCGCTGATGAAGTTCCTCCTCCATCCGCAGCAGTCGGGCCCCCTCGTCCTCCGTCAGGCGGGTGACGGGGATTCCCGTCCATTCCGCCACCACCGCAGCCACGTCTTCCTCCCGCACGGGGCGGTGGGAAGAGTTGTTTCTGCGGCGTTTGTCCCGCTCCAGCTCTGCCTGCTCTTGATAATCCTTTTCGATATCACGGAGCTGGGCCGCCTTTTCATAGTCCTGTGCCGCCACGGCGGCGGTTTTGTCCTTTTGCAGGGCCGCAATCTTCTCCTCCAGGCTTTTCAGCTCTTCAGAGGGCTCTTCCTCCTCCATCCGCACCCGGGAGGACGCCTCGTCCATCAGGTCGATGGCCTTGTCGGGCAGGAACCGGTCGTTGATATACCGGGCAGACAGCTCCACTGCCGCGGAAAGTGCCTCATCGGTAATTTTCAGCTTATGGTGCTGCTCATAGCGCTTGCGCAGCCCCTTTAGAATTTCAAGGCTGGCCTCCTGCGTCGGTTCGCCTACCTGAACGGGCTGAAACCGTCGCTCCAAAGCCGCGTCTTTTTCGATATACTGGCGGTACTCGTTCAGCGTGGTGGCGCCAAGGCAGCGGATTTCGCCGCGGCCCAGCGCGGGCTTGATAATGTTGGCCGCGTCCACCGCGCCCTCGGCGCTGCCCGCACCCACAATGGTGTGCAGCTCGTCGATGAAAAGAATCACGTCACCGGCCCGCTTTACTTCGTCCAGCGCCTTTTTGATGCGCTCTTCAAATTCGCCACGGTACTTGGTCCCGGCTACCATGCCGGAGAGGTCCAGAGAAAGCACCCGCTTATCCAGCAGCTCATCGGGCACATCGCCCAGCGCAATTTTCCGGGCCAACCCTTCGGCGATGGCGGTTTTGCCAACGCCCGGTTCACCAATTAAAACGGGGTTGTTTTTTGTCCGGCGGGAGAGAATTTGAATCACTCTTTGAATCTCCGCGTCCCGGCCGATCACTGGGTCCAACTTCCCGGCCCGGGCGTTTGCGGTAAGGTCCCTGGTAAACTCCCGCAGGGTTTTGTCCTGACTTTCGTCCCGAACGCCCCCGGATGGGCGGGTTCCCTCCCGGCCCTGCGCCCGGGGCGCTTCGTTCATCTTCTGCATCAGGGCGGTATAAAGCTGCTTGGCATCCATCCCGGCGGTTCGCAGGATGCGCACCGCCATGTTGTTCCCTTCCCGTAGAAGACCTGCCAGCAGATGCGCGGTGCCCACAAAGTTATATCCGCCTCTGGCCGCGTCCTCCACGGCCAGCTCCACCACTCGCTTGGCGCGGGGAGTAAGTCCTTGGGCGGGATTCCCGCCGGGCAATCCTGCCCCCACGCTCTTTTTAATAATCTCCACGATCATTCCGTCGGTCAGTCCGGCGGTTTCCAGCACGCCGTGAGCCGTGCCGTTGGGTTCTCTTAAAAGGCCCAGCAGAAGATGCTCGGTACCCACGTAGCCGTGGCCCAGCTCACCTGCCGCCTCCTGTCCCAGCCGCAGGGCTTCTTCGGCTCTGGGGCTGAATCTTGTCTCATTCATTGGTTTTCTCCCCTTTCAAAGGAATATCCCTGTTATTCCGCCTTGGGCGGCGCCTGATCTTTCGCAGGCGCATGGTCCTGCGGCTTTTCCTGCTCCAGCTCGTGGATCTGGTCCCGTATTTGGGCGGCCTTTTCAAAGTCCTCCCGCAGCACGGCGGCCCTCTGCTCCAAGCGCAGCGCGTTCAACTGCCGCATTTTTGCAAAATACGCCTGCTCTTTCTCCTCCACCAATGGCTTTTCCCGGACCTCCTGCTGCTGTGCGGGAGCCGCGCCCAGCGCAGGCATCTGGCGGAAGAAATCGTCGAAAATGTCCTCCCCAAAAAGGGACGCGCCCAGCAAAGAGGGCTGGGGACTGAAAAAGCTGTCCAGCAGTCCGCCGCCGAAAAAGCTTTGCATCATTCTGCGGTTATGGGCCGCCACCGCCTGGGTATAGCCCAGCTTTTCGGCGCACTCGCTGCAAAGGTGGACCTTTTCCACATGCCCGTTTACGTTGCTTTCATAAACGAAGTTGACTTCATTCTTTCCACAATGTTCGCATTTCATAATTGTTTCCTCCTCAAGTCTATATAAATCATTATTTAAAACAGTTTGTACTGAGCGCCGCCTTTGCGTTTTAGGCGCGAAAACAGAAAAATCACTCCACCTGATGAATCAAAACCCGCTTCATCAGATCGGCCCGGACAAAATCCCGCGCCTCTCGGGGTACAGCCCCCAGCGCCCGGTTGTCCATACAGATCATCAGCGTTTCACCCACACTGTCTTCCAGCGCCCCGGAGGACACCAGATTGCTCAAAATTGCTCTTGCCGAGGGAAGGTCTAGTCGGTCCCCCACGGAATTAATCACATGCATCAGCAAAGTCTGCCGGTCCATCCGCACCCGGGTAATCCGGATATAGCCGTTGCCCCCCCGGCGGCTTTCCACAATATAGCCGTGCTCGGGAGAAAACCGGGTGCTCATTACGTAGTTAATCTGGCTTGGCACGCAGTTAAACCGCTGGGCCAAATCGCTTCTCTGCACCTCCAGCACTCCGCCGTCAGCCTCGTTCAGACTTTCTTGCAGGAAGCTGGCAATCAAATCGGAAATGCCCACTTAAACCGCCTCTTTCTCTCAGGTTAGTTTTTTCATAACGTCTTTTGTCAGGTTTGACTTTGACTTTCTTTAACTTTTATTTGATACGTAGTATAGCACCATCAGCAAAAATGTCAATAGGTGTTTTTTGACTTTCTTTGACCAAATTGAAAAGAAATTGTGAACATCTGCAAATACCTCCCAAAAGTTACGAAAAACGCGGTTATACACGACAAACTGCCTAAATTTCCAATATATTTTTTGCAAAAACGCTTGATTTTTTTTTAACGTGTGCTACAATAAGCTTACTAATTTTATGGAGGTGCTTTTCCATGGCTTACAAGATTACTTCTGCCTGCGTAAGCTGCGGCTCCTGCGCGGATGTCTGCCCCGCCGGTGCTATCAGCCAGGGTGATGATTCCTATGTGATCGATGCCGGTGCTTGCTTGGACTGCGGTGCTTGCAGCGATACCTGCCCCAGCAGCGCCATCGTTCCCGGCGAATAAAGGGATTCGTACATAAAAGCGCCGCAGATTTTCTGGGGCGCTTTTGTTATGCCCAATTGGACATCTTGCACGATACGGCCCTTTGCCGTATAATAGAAGCACATTCACCGAAAAGGGGGCGCGCACCGTGGAGCAATGGGACAGCCTGTGCCCCGGGGGCCTGCGCTTTTGCTGGGATGAGTGCGCCCACAAGCCCGGCACCGACAGCTTTCTGCTGGGAAGCTTTCCCCCTCTGCGCCCCGGTCTGCGGGTGTGCGATTTGGGCAGCGGGACGGGACTTCTGGGCCTGCTTCTGCTCCAGCGTCAGCGAGAACTGCAAATCACCGGCATTGAAATTCAGCCCCACGCCGCCGCGCTCTCAGACTTAGCCGCGGCGGAAAACGGACTTGAAGACCGTCTGCGAACTCTGCGAGGTGATATTCGGCAGATTCGGGAACTTTTGCCCGCCGGATGCTTTGACTTGTGTGTCTCCAATCCCCCTTATTTTTCGGACGGCAGCGGCGCGGCCGCTCCGCTGCCCACAAGGCGCACGGCCCGCAGCGAAACGGACTGCACCCTTTTGGATTTATGCCGCGCAGCGGCGTATCTGCTGCGCTGGGGCGGCAGCTTTTGTCTCGTTCACCGCCCGGAGCGGCTGTGCGATATCCTCTGTACCCTGCGGGAAAACGGGCTGGAGCCAAAGCGAATGCGATTGGTGGAAGCCCGTCCGGGAACCGCGCCGTCTCTTCTGCTGGTGGAGGCCCGCCGGGGCGGCAAGCCCGGCCTTTCCATCGGGCCGCCCCTGTACCTGACGGATGCATCCGGTATGCCCTCGGCGGAATATGCCGCCGCCTATTTCCGAACACCTGAACAAAAGGAGAACACGCCATGAGCGGAACGCTATATCTGGTCGCCACGCCCATCGGGAATCTGGGCGACTTTTCTCCCCGGGCGGTGGAGACGCTGAAAACGGTGAATTTTATTGCCGCCGAAGACACCCGCGTCTCCGTAAAGCTGCTGAACCACTTTGAAATTAAATGCCCGATGGTGAGCTATCACGCCCACAGTCACGTCTCCGCCGGGCAGTCCATATTAAACCGCCTGCTGGCGGGAGAAAGCTGCGCCTTAGTGACGGATGCGGGTACCCCCGCCGTTTCCGACCCGGGGGAAGAGCTGGTGCGCCTTTGTGCAGAGCAGGGCGTGGAGATTTTGTCCATTCCCGGCTGCTGCGCGGCGGTGAATGCGCTGGCGGTGAGCGGCCTGCCCACAGGCCGGTTTACCTTTGAAGGGTTTCTTTCCACCAACAAAAAAGAACGGCGGGAGCACCTTTCCTCTCTGCAAAACGAACGCCGCACCATGCTGTTTCACGAAGCGCCCCACAAGCTGCGCACCACGCTGGACGATCTGTGCGCCTTTTTCGGCCCAGATCGGAAAATTGCCCTGTGCCGGGAGCTGACCAAGCTCCACGAAGAGACCATGCGCTGCACCCTTGGGGAAGCCGTGGCTTATTACCAAGAGAACAGCCCCCGGGGAGAATACGTTCTCGTGCTGGAAGGGGCAGCCCCCTCGGAAGAAGCGGAAATTACGCCGGAAGAGGGCGTCCGTCAGGTATTGGAGCTGAAAAGTCGCGGCCTGCGGATGAAGGACGCGGTTCGGCAGGTGGCCGAGGCCACGGGCCTTTCCCGAAACGAACTATACAGCGCCGCCGTGGCCGTCGAAGCGGAGGAGAATTAACCCACAGCCCCATGTGGGGCTTTTGCGGCGCGCTCTGCCCGGAAAAAGCAGAATCAATATAAAACGCCGCGCCGGAGGGAAAATTCCTCCGGCGCGGTTGTTCTTTCAATTTCCGGACCGTTTTACGATTCTGTCTCTGCATCGCCGTACAGAATGCAAAAATCAAGCAAGAGAAACGATATGACGGTCTTAAAACCGGGGCAGCTTGGAAACCACGTCCGCGCAGCGGGGGCAGAGTGTCGGATGGTCGGGATTCTCCCCCACCTTGGCAGACTGCATCCAGCACCGCTCGCACTTGGCGCCTGCGGCCCTGCCCACCTCCACGGTGAGGCCCGGGAAATTGGTCCCCTTACCTACGGTGGCTTCCACGGAAGGCTCCGCCGTGGTGATATTGCAGTCCGAAACGATAAACACATCGGCAAGGCTCACGCCCACAGTCGCCATCAGCGCCTGCGCCGCCGCGTCGTCTTCCGCGTGGAGGGAAACACGGGCCTCCAGCGCCTTGCCAATTTTCTTGTCGGCACGGGCGGTTTCCAAAACCGCGTTCACGTCGTCCCGCAGGCGGACAACCGTCTCCCAGCGCTCCATGGCCTTTTCACCCAGCGCATAGTCCGTAAAGGGTTTGTTCATTTCGTTGAGCAATACGTTGCGCGCGTCGTCTCCGGCCCGGTGGGTCATGGCAAGCCAAATTTCGTCGCAGGTGAAGGCCAGAACGGGGGCCATCAGCTTCGTCATGGTATCCAGAATCAGGAACAGGGCCGTCTGGGCGCTACGGCGGCGCTTGCCGTCCGCTTCCTCGCAGTACAGCCGATCCTTGATGATATCCAAATAGAAGTTGGAAAGTTCCAGCACGCAGAAGTCATTGACGGCGTGAGTTACAACAAAAAACTCATAGTCGTCATAGGCCTTCAGGCACTTCTCCGTCAGCGCGTTAAGCCGGGTAACGGCCCAGCGGTCCAGCTCCTCCATCTGATCTGCGGGGACCAGATCGTCGGGATTAAACCCGTCCAGATTACCAAGGCAGTACCGGGCGGTGTTGCGGAATTTGAGATAGTTCTGGCTGAGCTGCTTAAAAATTCTGTCCGAACCGCTCACATCGGAGTGGTAGTCTGCGGAAGCCGCCCACAGGCGCAGCAGGTCCGCGCCGTACTGCTCGAAAATCTCTGCGGGATCCATGCCGTTGCCTGCCGATTTGTGCATGGCTTTTCCCTGCTCATCCACGGTCCAGCCATGGGTGACGCACTCTTTAAACGGCGCGCCCTTGCCGAAAGCGCCCACGGCGGTCAGCATCGAGGACTGGAACCAACCGCGGTATTGATCCAACCCCTCCATATAAACGGTGGCGGGCCAGAAGCCCTGATCCTTTTTCATGGAAGCATAGTGGGTGGAACCGGAGTCGAACCAGCCATCCAGCGTATCCTCTTCCTTGGTGAATCCGGATTTGGCCCCGCAATGCGGGCAGGCAAAGTCATGGGGCAGAATGTCCTCCGCCTCCTTGGCAAACCAGACGTTGGAGCCCTCCTCAGCAAAGAGCTTGGAGATTGCCCCGATCGTCTCGTCCGTGACCACAGGCTTTCCGCAGTCTTTGCAATACACCACGGGAATGGGAAGGCCCCACTTGCGCTGGCGGGAAATACACCAGTCGTTGCGCTCCCGAATCATGGACTTCATGCGCTCCTTGCCCCACGCGGGTACCCAGCGCACATCCTCGCAGGCCTCGCAGGCCTCCTCCTTGAAAGAGTCCACGGAGCAGAACCACTGGGGGGTGGCGCGGAAGATGATGGCTCCCTTGCAGCGCCAGCAGTGAGGATAGCTGTGCACAATATTTTCCTGGGCAAACAGCGCGCCGCTCTCCTTCATGTCCGCCAGAATCGCGGGGTTGGATTCCTCGGTCTTCATGCCTGCGTACTTTCCGGCATAGTCGGTGTGCCGGCCCTGATCGTCCACAGGAACCACCATGTCCATACCGTACCGGCGGCAGGTGTCATAGTCGTCCGCACCAAAGCCGGGGGCAGTGTGGACGCAGCCGGTGCCGGAGTCCATGGTAACATAGTCCGCCAGCAGCAGGCGGCTCGTTTTATCAAGGAAGGGATGCTTTGCCAGCATATTTTCAAAAAACGCGCCGGGATGGGTTTCCACGATCTCGTATTCTTCAAAGCCGCCCAGCTTCATAACCTTCTCCGCCAACGCCTCGGCCATAATATACACCTCGCCGTTGGGGGCCTTTGCCAACGCATAGCTCTCCTCGGGGTGCAGCGCGATGGCAAGGTTTCCGGGCAGGGTCCAGATGGTGGTGGTCCAAATCACGAAAAACAGCTTGCTGTGGTCGAACTTACCAAGCTTCCCGCCGTCATCAAACATGGGAAACTTCACATACACGGTGGTGCAGGGGTCGTCCTGATACTCAATCTCCGCCTCGGCCAGAGCCGTCTCATCGTGGGGGCACCAATACACGGGCTTAAGCCCCTTGTAAATATGGCCATTTTTGTACATCTCACCAAAAACCTTGACTTCTTCCGCTTCAAAGCCGGGGTCCATAGTCTTGTAGGGATGCTCCCAATCGCCGATGACGCCCATGCGTTTGAAGCCGTCCATTTGCACGTCGATATAGTGCTGGGCAAAATCGTGGCACGCAGAACGGAACTCTGGCACGCTCATAGATTTGCGGTCCAGCTTATTCTTCTTGATAATGGCAGATTCGATGGGCATGCCGTGGTTGTCCCAGCCGGGGATATAAGGGGTGTAGTAGCCCCGCATGGCATAGGAACGGGTGATAAAGTCCTTGATGGACTTGTTCAGGGCGTGGCCCATATGGAGGTCGCCGTTGGAAAACGGAGGGCCATCGTGGAGGTTAAACAGGGGCTTGCCCTCGTTCTTTTTCAAAAGCGCGTTGTAGAGATCCATGTCCTCCCAGCGCTTGAGCATCTCCGGCTCCCGCTTGGGCAGCCCCGCCCGCATGGGAAAGTCTGTCTTGGGCAGATTGATGGTTTTGTTATAGTCCATAAATGTTTGGTCCTCCCAGTATAGATTGATGGGCGTTTCAGCCCTCATGATTAATCCATAAAATAAACAGCAACAGGGGGTGGCCGGGCCGCGTCCGGAATTATCCCACGCGATTCAGCGTTACAATGCCGTCTGCCTTTGACGCAAGAAACGGTGTCTTTTCTTCAAAGGTAACCACTGACGGAAATTCTATCCGGTATCCCAACGTCTCGTCATAGCCCAGAATGCTGGCCGTCACCTTTCCGTCCTTGACAAACAGCAGGTGCACCATGCCCTCGCTGACGTTGTTTTCTTGAATATCTGGGCTGTCAAAGCCAATTATTCCGGCAATTTCCTCCCTGCTGGTGTAGGGGGCAATCGTGTATACCCGATCCCATGTAAAGGGAATCACCTCGTTCAGCGTCACCGTTTCCCCGTCTTCCACAGCGGCTAGCGCAGCCTTCGCCTGACGGTTGTGACGGGCAACCGCCGGGTTTCCCACCACGGCATAGCCAACCGCGCACAGGGCAAGTATCACCAGCACAATCACTGCCGCTTTTTTTCGACGCACCGCGTCTCCCCCTTTCCAAAAAACAAAAAAACGCCCTGTCTCCTGAAGAGACAGAAGCGTTTAAACTACTTCTGCGGTACCACTCTCGTTGCTTCTCCCTTACGGGAAAAAGCCGCTCACAGCCTGCATTCACAGGCCGACGGGTAACGCCGTCACACGTCCTGGCTTACTCGCGTCGTCTTTCAGCAGGAGGCTCCAAGGTGATTTTCAGGTCCCGTCCGCTATCGGCCCTTCCACCAAACTGGGCCGCTCTCTGTGCAGAGGCCGGGTCTTACTCGTCCTTATCCACGCCAACTATTTAATTTTCAACACTATTATACCCGCCGCGGCTGATTTGTCAAGTCGAAACATCTCGGAAGCAATGCCCGCTTTTTCAATGTGCAAAGTCAGGGGGCCTGCCGCCCGCAATCGCAGCAGCAAGCCCCGAGAAACAGGAACGCAAAGCCCCCGTACTCACTGATACCGGTAGTGCTTTCCCGTATACTCATCCACGCAGGACAAAAACATCTCCCGGCTGCGAAACTCAATGGGCCGGAAGCCCTCCGCCTCGTGGAAGGAGACAATGCGGTTTACAGTGTCTACCCATACGCGCCAGAGCCCGGTATTTCTTGTGATTTCCATTCGGAAAGCTCCCTTCTTCTTATCTGCGGCCTTCACCGCCCCGCACACAATTTCAAGGCGGAGTTCCCTATCCGCCCGCTTCTTGATTGATATGACGATTCTCAGGGGCAAAAAGTTTCAACTCTGCGCCGATTTTTCCGACCTTTCTTTTTCCAACACCCCAATCCCCTTGTCCACATCCGCCAAAAACGTCTGCCACGCGTCCTCGTTTTCCACATAATACTTGGGGCAGTTTTTTCCCGACACATCATAGTGGCGCAAAACGTCCTTGGAGCTCAAGCCAAACGCGTCGCACAAATACGCCGTGAGTTCCGCCACCCGGTCATAGGTCACGGGGAGAAACTCCCCCGTCTCGTCGGGATGGCAGACCTCGATGGAAAGGGTGTCTTTGTTGCGATTGTTGGACGCGTAGGCCCACTCCGTCATGGGAATGCACTGAAGCACCTCCCCCTCCAGCCCCACGATGAAATGGGCGCTGGCGTAAATCTCCAGATGTCCGTCCTCAAGGCCCGCAAAATAGCTGCGGTTAGCCTCCGCAGAGGTGCCGGGGTTGCCCACGTAGTGAATGACGATTCCCTTCACCTGCTTTAGCTCCGTGCCGGGGCGGGACCATGGATTCACCGTCAAAAACTCCTGCGTCACATAGTCCGGCAGTATCACCTTTTCTGCCGAAACACCGGCATGAATCCTTTGCCAAATCCAAACGCCGGTGGCGGCGATCACAAGGACCGCCGCCAGGCACAGCGCAAGAAATCGTGGATTCATGCGCTTTCTTTTTTCTCTGTAAGCCATGCGCATTTCGTCTCCGCGCCTTAGCCTACGTAAACCGCCGTGGGGCCGTCGGCCCCGCCGATGATTGCCGCATCTCCGGATGCAACCTCCGGCGTCAATTCATCCGGCACCGGACTTGTCTGAATTTCCTGAGTATGAGTTTCTTCGTAATACGCTTCTTTTGCGTATGCCTCATAATCCTTGTCATAGTTTGTCTGATACGTAATCAGGTCTTCCGGATTTACCCCGGCCTTTTCCAGCGCGGCAAGAAGGTAGGTATAGTCCTTGGAAAACCGCACGTCCTCGGAATAGCTGCCGTCATAATAGCCGCCATTGCCGTTGTCTTCCTGGGTACGGTAATAAAACGACAGATTTGTGGAATACGTATTGGCGGCCCAGCCTTCAGAATCAAACATATAGGCCCCGGCGTGGCCCGCTTCAATATCCTTTTTCAGCGCCGCCAGAATTTCCCGGGCCGTATCGCCTTCGAAGGTCAGCGCGCGGCCTTCCCCGTCAAGGTACATTTCCACTGTCATAAGGCGGTCCGACTTAAACTGCTCTTGCATATACGCCTGCCACACCTCCGGGTCCCGGGCAATCTCGGTCAACTGCTCCGCCAGCGCGGCATGGGCTTCAATTTCCGAGGGCGAAATGGTAAAGCTGTAGTGTCTGCGCAGATGCGCGCCATCCTTCATGGTATAGTCCAGCTCCATGCTTCCGTAAAGCACGTTTTCGTCCCAGCTGCTGTTTGTGGGGCGCTCTTCCACCAGCATTTGATGCAGCGTCAGGAAACGGTCAATCATCTCCGGGTCCTGACTTTCTCCATAGATAGAATCCTGTCCGTAGAGATTGAATTTCAACGACTGTATCTCCTCCGCCGCAGGAACGCGCCGCTCAACGCCCGGAAGATCCAGCGCCAGCGCCACGCACGAAAGAATCAGGGCGGCGGCCAAAACAGCGCCTCCCTTCCAACTGCGTTTTAAAATGTGGAAGGATTTTTGCAACAGCATCTCTGCCCCAAAGTAGCCCACAAGACCCAATACCACCATGCAGACCACCAGCGCCACGGAAGACTCTCCTGTCCGTCCAAAAGCGTCCCACAGAATGATATACAAAAGCTGCCCCAGACTCAGGCCTGCGCATACGCCCACGCCATACCGGAAAACAGGCTTTGCCCAGCTTATGGCCACGGTGTCCCCGGCGGATTCGCTGTGGCGGCGTCTGTAAATCATCAACGCCGCGATTGCCATCACCACACCCACCAGCGCGTAAACTCCCACGGTGACAAGTCCGCTTTGCAAAGCGCTCCAATACGCCTCGCTGCCGCGGAAATAGCCCCACCGATCCCAGCTTAACTGGGCCAGCTTGTTAATCGGCGTCAGCCAGACCACCAGAGCGGGGTCGGCATGATTTGTCCAGCCGTACAGCAGAAGCTGGCACAGGTTCCAGAACAAATTCGTCACGCCGTAAACCAGCAAGTTCAACACCCCGTAAAACACGGGGATTGCCAGCATTTGCCCCGCAAACACCGCGCAAAGCACCGCGAAGCTATAAAAGAACAGCATCTGCCCCGTGGCATACAGGAACCACAGGCCAATCACCCACAGCTTCCCCACTCCGGCGGCGCTCCAGATCAGAACCGTCAACAATGCCGTGATGGCATGCGTCCCGATAAACACCGCCGCACCGGCCAGATAATGCGTCAGAAACAGGCCCTCTCTCCGGGTAGGAAGCGCGTGGACAAAGCCCACGGCCCGGGTTCCTGTAAAATAGGAAAACAGCGTCATTGCAAACAGGCATCCGAAGCCCACGCTCATGACCAGCGCTGCGCCGGTGGCCATACTGGCCACCTCACTCATGGCGTACGCCTGCATATCCGCCGCGTTCTGCCAGCCATTTTGGCCAAACAGCTCTAAAAACTGAAATGCAGGCACCATCAGAAGCCACATTACCAGATACAGCGCCCAAAGGGGCCAAAACCGCACCAGATCATTGCGAAACAGGGCGGGGCTGAACAGTCCCTTAGAGGACAATGTCTTTGACTGCATAGTTCGCACCTCCCAACTCGTAAATAAAAATCTCCTCCAGCGTCAGCGGCACAGCGTCCACCAGCACGGGCTTGTATTGCGCCAGCAATGCCTCTGCCTCCTTGGCGTTCATCCGCAGAATCAGTGTATGAATCCGGCCAAGGCGGGAAGCGTGAAGCGCCGGAATCTCGGCGGGAACCTCCGTTACTTCTTCAGGGAATACCACCTGAAGCTTTACCATGTTGTCCTGAAGCTGCTCCAAAGACCGCTCCAGCAGCACCTTCCCGTGGTCCAGAATGCCCACATGGTCGCACACATCCTCCAGCTCCCGCAGGTTGTGGCTGGAAACCAGCACCGTGGTGCCCCGCTCCGCCACATCGTCCAGCACCAGCGACCACACCTGTCGGCGCATCACCGGGTCCAGACCGTCCACCGGTTCATCCAGCAGAAGATAATCCGGCATACAGCTCATGGTCAGCCAGAAGGCCGCCTGCTTCTGCATTCCCTTGGAAAGATGCCGAATCGCCTTACGGGGATCGATGGGGAACGCATCCCCCAGCTTTTGATACCGCTCCATGGAAAAGGTGGGGTAAATCCCCCGGTAAAGCTTCATCATGTCCTGCGTGCTGGCCTGCAAAAAGTAGTGCCAGTCATCGGGAATCGAGCCAATCCGTGCTTTCAGCGCCGGATTCTCCCACACAGGCTCCCCCTGCATATTCACCGTGCCCTCGTCCGGACGGTACACACCGTTCAGGCACCTCAGCAGCGTGGACTTTCCCGCCCCGTTGGGGCCCACCAGACCGTATACCGCACCGGTGGGCACCGTCAGGGTAATACCGTCCAGCGCCGCAAACCCGTTAAATGTTTTTACCGCATTCTGAATCTCTATCATGTTGTTTCTCCCTCCTTCAACAGCGCCTCAAGCTCCCCCGGGGTCACCCCCAGCACCCGCAGTTCGTGCAAAAGCGCGCGCGCTTTGTCTTTCAGCAGCTCCCGGCGGGCTGCATCTGCATTTCCCCGCTCCCCGGCAAAGCTGCCCTTTCCCGGCACGGAATAGATATACCCTTCCGTCTCCAGATCGTTATAGGCCCGCTGAATCGTGTTGGGATTAATGCTAAGCCGGGTTGCCAGCACCCGCACCGACGGCAGTTTTTCCCCCGCCGCCAGCGCACCGGTGACGATCAGCTTTCGCAACTCGTCTTTAATCTGCTCGTAGATAGGCCGCGAATCCCGATAATTCAGGCTGATCATCTCTCCACCTCCGTTTTGTGCGCCGCGTTTCCGGCGTCACTGTATTATCCGTATTAGTACAGTTAAGATATCATGTTCAGCCCTCTGTGTCAAGAAGTTTTTTTCCGTCCCTGGTTCCCGGGTAAAAAGCGCAAAATTCTACATAAAAATAAAAACTTGAATGTTCTGCAAAGAAATTTCAAAGAAAAGCCAAAGACACTTTGGTATAATTAATCTTAACCAAAGCGTCTATTTTAACGATTCTTATATAATATTTACAATGCGGCTTGTCTGCGCGGTCCCATATAATGAACAATTAAAATCTTGGAGGAAAAAATCATGACGAAACTGGATTGTTGGCTGCCACAAAAAGAGATGTTCGGCAGATTTTCGCTGGACTCCATCGCCGGAGAGGGCGACTCCCTGCACATCGTCGTTTCCAACGAGGTATTTGAATTTTCCATCCGCTTTGCCTCCGGCGTGGGCGCATACTCTGTGGCAGAGCTTTCCCGGTGCGCCCCACGGCTGGAGGCCTTGGGCGCGGAATACGAGGTGCTGATGCGGGGAAACACCTTTTTCAAGCTGACCGGCGACCCCTATCAGGAGGCGCTGGGCAAGGAACACGACGTACATTATGTCATTGCCGGAACCAACGCCATGGTGGACATCCTCTCCGGCGCGTGCCCCTCCGTTTCCCTGACAAAATCCAAGCTGCGGTAACTTGTTCCCGGGAAAACCGACACCCCGTGGGGTGCTTGTTTTCCCGGGATTTTTTATTGCGGGTCTTCCGCGTCGGCTACCTCCTGATTGTGGCGGATGCGATCCACCAGCTCGCGGGTCAGACGGTGAGGTTCCACCTGAAGCTCTGCTTGCAGCTGTTGGCACAGCCGCTCATAGGTAATCAGCGCACCGCTTTTGTTTCCGGATAGATATTGCGCCCGAATCAACAGGCGATGTGCCTCCTCGTCGGCAAAATCGCTTTTCACCGCCTCGGAAAGCACCTGCTCCGCCTCGTCGGGGCGGTGCTGGCGCATGCACACCGTTCCATAGTCCCGCAGGGCCGTGAACACAAAACGCTCCAGCGATTCCCTTTGTATCAGGGCATTTTCCGGCAAATCATCCCCATCCAGCACGTCCCCCCGAACCAGACGGGCCGCCTGCGCGAAATAGCGCCCCGCAGCGTACAGGTTGCCCGCTGCCAGATATTGCCGCGCCTGCCGGCAAAACTCCTGAAACAGCGCCGCGTCCACCGTCACCAGCTCCCGGTCTAAGCCGCACAAGCCCCGCTTGTAAACCACGGCGTTCTTTTCGCCCAGATAGGCCCGCAGTTGATAAAGCGTAAAGTAAAAGCTGTTCATCGCAGCCTTTTCCTCCCAATCCGGCCAGATTTCACCCAGAAGCTTGTGGATGCTCACCGGCTCGGGATACAGCGCCAGAATGCGAAGAAGCTGCGCCGCCCGGGCGGAGGGACAGGCCTCGGCCGCTTCGCCTCTGCGGCGGACGGACAGGCTTCCCAAAATCTGAATTTCCAAAGGCGTGTGCAGGCGGCTTTCCAAAATAGGCGCGGCGGCGGCGGTTGACTCCGCAGCGGTGTTGCAGGCCTCCAACTGCAAAAAGTAGCTCCGGTCCTTTTCGGCCGGGCGGAAGCTCCCCGCCAAGCGGCAGATTGTCTCCGGCTTTGCAAAGTTATAGTGATAGATACCGGCCTCTCTGCCGCCCTCGGCAAGCTGCTCCATGCAGCGCTCAAAGCGGGTTATCTTTCCCCCTGCCCGGTAAATCTGCGCTTTTAAAAAGAGGGTTGAAATCTGATAAAAACGGTACTTCCCCTTGCCGCACAGCTGCATGCTCTCTTCGGCCAAAGTGTTTGCCTGCTCCATGCGGTCCCGCGCGGCGGCAATGTTGCCCGACACCAGAAGCGCCCGGATCAAATAGGAATTTCGCCCCGCACGGCGGGCATAGTCCACGGCCTTGTCCGCTGTCTCCTGCGCCAAATCCGGGTCACCCTTTAGAAAATAGTGATAGCTCTGGCCGATGAGGTAATAGGCCCACAGGTGCTCGTTGCGCACGTTGAGAATATTGGAAGAAACCCGGGCCGTCTCCAAAATCACCTGCTCCGCCTTTTGAAACCGCCCAAGGCAGTCCAGCGCATAGGCGTGCACCATGTTGATATAGACACTGTATCCGTAAGCGCCGATTTCCTCCGCAATTCTGGCGGCCCGCTCGCAGCAATCCCGCGCCTGGGCATAGCGCCCGCTCTCGATATAGCACAAAAACGCCACAGTCTGATACAGGCACATTTTTAAGGGCTTTTGCACCACCGGGGACTCTACCAGCTCCAACGCTTCGTCCAAAATGGTTTTCAGTCCGTTTTCATACCGGCAGTCTTTATAGGTCAGAATCGTCACAAAGCAGGCCCACAGGCGCAGATTGTCGTTTTCCCGGATCAGCGCCGTCTCTTTGGCCTGTTCCAGAAGTGAGATGGCCCGTTGATAGTCCACCCCCTGCTGAATCAGGGCATAGGCGGTGAATACCTTGCGGTAGCCGTCAATTACCCGGTCCAGCTCCCCGTCCTGAAAGTCCTCCTCCGCCAAAATCCGCAAAGGCTGCGTGGCGGCAGACTGGTTCTCCGGGGCAAAAAAGCCCATGCTGATTCTCTGGCAGGCCGCCAACACCAGTCCCTCCCGGTCGCCCATGTCCCGAAACAGCTCCGCCGCCCGGTCCAGATAGCGGAAGGCGATATTGGGATAACGGTATTTGACGGCGATGGCATAGCCCATCTGCACCCACGGCAGCTTGTCAATGGCGGCGTGGGGGAGGTTGCGAAGAAGCTGGCGATAGTCCTCCAGAAGGGACACGTCAATTTCCGAAAAGCTTAAATATCGCAGCGTCAGCGCCGCTTCCTCTGCATACCCCCGGCGAAGCTGGTGGTAAAACACCGCCTGCCAGTCCTCTCGCTCCTGCCCGTAAAGCACCGCAACCCGATGCTGCTCCATTAAAAAGCCCTTTCCCCGGGTAAGCCACGCCCGTTGATACAGCCACGATTGCAGCACGCGGTTTAAAAAATACACCGGCTCCAGCGCCGCGCGAGAGCGCACCAGAAAGCGCCGCCGCGCCATTTCCCGTAGGGGCGTTGTTGCTCCGTCCGTCAGGCGCAGGGCCAGCGTTTCGGGCAAAGTTCGCTCCACGCACACCCGCTCCATACACTCCAAATCCGCCGCCGTCCAGACTGCGGAAGCCCAGTCGTCCAGCAAGTCGCTCACAGCCGAGAGAATTTGCTCTCTCATGCGGTCACCGCCCCCGCCGCCGTCCAGCATGGCCCGTGCCGCCGTATCCATGGCGGAAAGCCAGCCGCCCCCCAGCTCAAAAATCTGCTGGCGGTCACTTTCCAACAGCGCGGGATACGCCTGCCGCAAAAGTCCGTCTGCCAAGGTTCGGGTCAGCATCAGCGCCGACGGCTCCACCTCCGCCATTTTCACAGGCAGCGCGTCCGCCTCCCAGACAAAGGGAATGGGCCGGGAGGAAATCAACAGAAAATGCACACGATCGCCACAGCGCAGCAGCAGCCGCTGCAACAGTGCGCCAAGCCCTTCGGTGCTGTCCAAAAGGTGTGCGTCATCCAGCAGGATAAAGCAGTCCTGTTCCAGAGGGGCACACACTAAATCAAGCAGGCTTTCCTCTTCCCCGGCCCGAAAAAATTCCCGCAGCGCAGCAGAAAACCGCTCCCTGTCCCGCACCTCTCCCCGCACGCGAAACGTACAGCACGCGCCGCGTCTTCCCAAAAGTGCCGCCGCCCCGCGGCTCACCACCATAAGCATGGGAATTCCCAGCACTGTCAGCGTCCGTTCCGGCGCGCCGTCAAGACATCGCTCCAAAAACGCCTTTTCCAGTTCCCGATTTTCCTGGCCGCCGCCAAGCCGCAGCTCTTCCATTCGCCTGACCCCTCCTTTTTTCTAATTTCAGTGTACCATAAAGAAAGTTTAATTAAAATAAAGATTTTCAAAGATTTTGCAAAGATTTGTAAAAGTTTTCTCAAAGGCCCGTTTTGTATGATAAAAACCAGAAGATTTAATCCACGCCAAGGAAAGGAGCACATCAATGAGCAAGCAGATTGTGTTGGAGCGGGACGGAGACATCGCCGTCATTCAGGTGCGGCGTCCCGAGGCACTCAACGCCCTGTCCCGCAGCATTGTGGACGAAATGGACCTTATGGTTGAGCAGGTGCGGGCAGATGCCTCCGTGCGGGTGCTGTTGTTTTACAGTGAGGAAAACTTTGCCGCAGGCGCGGATATCCGGGACATGGCTCCCTGTGACGAAGCGCAGGCAAAGGCTTTTTTGTTCACACCCACCTATAATAAGATTCAGGCCCTTCCCATCCCCACCATTGCCGTTGTGGACGGCTATGCCTTTGGCGGGGGGCTGGAGCTGGCCTTGCGGTGCGACTTCCGCATCGTGTCCAAAACCGCCAAAATGGGATTGACCGAGCTGAATCTTGGCATTATCCCCGGCGCTGGCGGAACGGTGCTGCTGCCCCGTCTGGTAGGTGAGGCCAAGGCAAAGGAGCTGATTTATCTCAGCCGCGTCGTCTCCGGCGAGGAGGCCAAGCGCATCGGCCTTGCCCATGCCGCCGTAGAAAAAGAGGCGCTCTGGGAAACCGCCAAAGCGTGGGCACAGAAGCTTTGCACCCGCAGTCCGCTGGCGCTGGCCGCCGCCAAAAAATCTATTGAGCACGCCGTAGGCCACCCGGAATACGACGCAGCCTCCGATTACGAGGGCGCACTGTGGGCGGAGCTTTTCAACCACCACGACCAAAAAGAGGGCATGGCCGCGTTTTTTGAAAAGAGAAAGCCTGTTTTTACAGGAGAATAACCACACTTTTTTAGGAGGAACCGATATGAAACAGCTTGTGATTACAGGAGCCGCCCGCAGCGCCGTAGGCGGCTATCTGGGAAGTCTTAAAACCGTTGAAGCGCAGTATTTGGGCGCGGCCGCCATTCAGGCCGCAGCCGCCCGGGGCGGCGTAACTTTGGAGCAGGTGGACGAGGTTATTTTCGGGGATGTGTACGGCTATACCCCCAACGTGGCCCGCTGCGCCGCACTGATGGCAGGCGTTCCCGAGGAAACGCCCGCCTTTACAGTGGACCGTCAGTGCGCCTCGTCCTTGCAGGCCGTGCAAAGCGCGTGCTATGAAATCAACGCCGGGGAAGCGGACATCATCATTGCGGGCGGCGTAGAAGTCATGTCCCGCATGACCTATTACCTGCCCCCTTCCTCCCGCTACGAGCCTTTGCGTCTTGGCGACAAGCCGCTGTATGACACCTTCTCTCACGGCGTGACCATTGTGCAGCCACAGGCGAAGTATCCCGGCACCAACATGGGCATTACCGCCGAAAACGTGGCCGAGCGCTATCACATCACCCGGGAGGAGGAGGACGCCTTCTCTGTGGACAGTCAAAACAAGATGAAAGAAGCGCAGGACGCGGGCAAGTTTAAAGACGAGATTTTCCCCTTCGAGGTCAAGCAGCGCAAGGGCAGCTTTGTGTTTGACACCGACGAGCATATCAAGCCGGATACCACCATGGAGTCCTTGGGCCGCCTGCGTCCCTGCTTTAAGGACGGCGGTGTGGTCACTGCGGGCAACTCCTCTGGGATGAACGACGGCGCTTCCGCCGTGGTCATCATGACCGAGGAAAAAGCCAAGGAGCTGGGCGTGGAGCCACTGGTGCGCATTGTGGGCACCTCCTCAGCCGGTGTGGATCCCCGGTACATGGGCCTTGGCCCCGTTCCCGCCATCCGCAAGCTTCTTAAAAAGACCGGTCTGGAGCTTTCGGACATTGACCTGTTCGAGCTGAACGAGGCTTTTGCAGCCCAGTCTCTGGGCTGTTTGAAGGAGCTGGGCATGGACATGGGCACAGAGCTTTACTCCCGAGTCAACGTCAACGGCGGCGCCATTGCCCACGGCCACGCGCTGGCCAACAGCGGCACCCGCATTCTCACCACCATGATTTACGAGCTGAAGCGCCGGAACGGCCGATACGGTCTGGCTTCCCTGTGCATCGGCGGCGGGCAGGGCATGGCCATTCTGATTGAAAACTGCCGGTAAAACGCGGCTTTTAACACCGATTGAAAACGGAGGAGTACATTGATGAGCATTAAAAAAGCAGGCGTGGTTGGCGCGGGCATGATGGGTGCGGAAATCGCCCTGTGCTTTGCCCGCAGCGGGCTGGACGTGGTTCTGGCGGACATCAAGCAGGAGTTTGCCGACGGCGGCAAGCAGAAGCAGGCAGTCATTCTGGACAAGCAGGTTTCCAAGGGCAAAATTTCTCCCGAGCAGCGGGACGCCACGCTGGCCCGCGTGGTCCCCACGGCGGATCTTTCCCTGATGGCGGACTGCGACTTTGTGATTGAAGCGGTTCTTGAAAATCTGGATATCAAGCGGGACACCTTTCAAAAGCTGGATAAGCTGTGCAAGCCGGAGACAATTCTGGCCTCCAACACCTCCAGCATTTCCATCTCCAAGCTGGCGGCTTCCGTGTCCAAGGAGCGGGCCTCGCGCTTTGTGGGCGCTCACTTCAACTCCCCCGCCAGCATTATGAAGCTGGTGGAGGTCATTCCCGGGCTGCTCACCTCTGCGGAAACCGTGGACACCGTGACGGAACTGCTGCTGTACATTGAAAAAGAGCCTGTGCGCGTCAAGGACGTTACCGGCTTTGCCTTAAACCGCCTGTTCCATGTGTTTTACGCCGAAGCCCTGCGTCTGGTGGAGGAGGGCGTGGCCACGCCCGAGGATATTGACAAAATCTGCGTTTACGGCCTTGGTCATCCCGTGGGCATCTGCAAGCTGTTGGACCAGCTGGGCCACGACCTGAACCTCAGCGTGGACAAAATCCTGTTTGACGCTTATGGTGAGCGGTTCCGTCCCAGCCCTGTGTTGCAGCGCTTTGTGGACGCGGGAATGCTGGGCAGAAAGTCCGGCGAGGGCTTCTACCAATACGAGAAGAAGTAATTCTGCGCATTTCTTTCATTTCTCATATCTCCCGGCAAAGGGACAGCCGGCGGCCAAAAGGCCGTCGGCTGTCCCTTTATGTTTACCGGCCCGAAAGCCCGTATTTTTGAAGCTTACGCACCACTGTGGACTGATCCACATTTAAGAATCGGGCCATTTCTCTGGTGGAGGCACACTCCGCCTTCGCCCGCAGCAACAGCCGCTTCTCCAGCTCCTCCACGGCGAGGCCCAAGTCCGTGCTCTCCTCTCCCGTCTGCTCCGACAGAAGGGATGGCTCCCCCGGCCCCTGGCACTGGCGGATAATCCACGGCACGTCGCTGATTTGAAGCTGCTCGTTGGGGCTCATAATCACCATATGCTCCACCACATTGCGCAGCTCCCGCACATTGCCCTCCCAGTCGTATTCCTCCATGCGCTTGATGACCTCCGGCGTCATGGTTTTATTCTGGTTGTATTTGTGGTTGAAGCGGTTGAGAAAAAACAGGGTCAGGGGCAAAATATCCTCCCTGCGCTGGCGCAGGGGCGGAACGGTGATGGAAACCACGTTGAGCCGATAGTAAAAATCCTCCCGAAAGGCCCCATCCCGCACCATTTTAGTCAAATCCCGGTTGGTGGCGGCAATAAAACGCACGTCGATGCTCTTGGCCCGCACGCCCCCCACCCGGGTCACCTGCTTCGTCTCCAGCACCCGCAAAAGCTTTACCTGAAAGGACAGGGGGATTTCCCCAATCTCGTCCAAAAACACGGTGCCGCCGTCCGCCGCTTCCAAAAGCCCGATTTTACCGGAGCTGGAAGCGCCGGTAAACGCGCCCTTTTCATAGCCGAACAGCTCGCTTTCCAATAGGTTTTCCGGAATGGCCCCACAGTTGATGGTCACCAGCGCATGGTCCCTGCGCATACTGCTGGCGTGAATCTGCTGGGCCACCTCTTCCTTGCCCGCGCCGGACTCTCCCAAAATCAGCACGGTGGTGTCAAACCGGCCCACCCGCTCTGCCAGTGAAAAAACCTTCTTCGTCTTTTCGCTGATGGCCACCACCTTTTCTCTTTCTGTGTTGGTGGTGCTTAAAATGGACTGGTAATGCTGAAGCTCCCGGTTTTTGGCGTTCAGCAGCTCTTCCCGAAGCTGAAAAATCTCCGTGATGTCCCGGGCGTTAATCACAACCCGCTTGACTTTTCCGTTTTCGTCAAATACCGGCTTTCCCGTGACAATAATGTCCCGCCCATCCTGTGTCACCTGCCGCTTGGAGACGGGGCGGCGCTCTTCCCGCACGATAAACGCCACGGAATTTTCCATCCAGACAGGATTGATCAGGGCGCGCATGTTGCGCCCCTCCAGCTCCTTGCGGGGGATGGCAGCCACCCGCTCGTAAGAGCTGTTGACAAATTGGACGTTTCCTTCCCCGTCGGTGACCAGAATCCCGTCGAAGGAGCCTTCCAGAATTTCCTCCATCTCGCCCGTCAGCTTCCACGCGGCCTCCAGCTCCATCTGAGAGTGCAGCACCTGCTGGGATTCCATCAGGATCAGCGCGTACACGGCAGACTGCCCTGCGTCTCCCGCGGAAATCAGACGGTAGTGAAGCTGGCGGTTTCCCTGCCGCATCGTAAACGTCTTTTCCACGTTGGTATCCACCGTTGCCAGATTCAGCGGGCCTGTCAGCTCCCGCACGTCGTATTCCTTCCCGGTCTCCAGCTCCAGCATTTGCATCGCGGCACGGTTGGCAAAAAGAATCCGGTATGCCTCGTCAAAAATCAGCACGCCGTTGGGCGTATCGCACATCACAGAACGCAGAACCGCATCGGGAATCTCGCAGAACTGATCCAGCATCAGCATATCTTCAACTCCTTTCCTCCCGCGCTCAGCCGAAAGCAAAATTTTATATAATTATATCACAAACAACGCCAGTTTTCAAGAAAATCCGTGTATTTCAACAAAATTAACAGACGAAACAGGAAAAAACGCCAAAAATTACACAACGCGGAACTTTAGCTCTTCGTCCCGCAGACAGGCCGCCACATTTTCCGCACAAATGATGCTTACCGCGCCGATGGCTTCCCGGGAATACATGCCGATGTGGGGCGTAACCACCACGTTATCCAGCGTCAGCAGAGGGTTGGCCGTATCCATCGGCTCCACCTCGGTGACATCCATGGCAGCGCCGGACAGATGTCCGGAGGCAAGGGCCTTATACAGTGCCTTTTCGTTTACAATGCCGCCCCGGGCAGTATTGATGACGTACGCCCCGGGACGCATGGAAGCAAGCTCCGCCGCGCCGATTATGCCCCGTGTTTCCTCATTCAGCGGCAGGTGAATTGACAAAAATTCGCAGCCGGAAATCACCTCTGCGGCGCTTTCACACAGCGTTACGTGCTCAAACCCCTCAGGCAGCGCGTGGACATAGGGGTCATAGGCCAGCACGCGCATGGAAAAGCCCGCAGCCCGCCGGGCCACGTTTCTTGCCACCGCGCCAAAGCCCAGAAGTCCCAGTGTCTTGGCATACACGTCCTTCCCCGTCAGCGCTTTCCACTGCCCCTGCCGTACCCGCCGGTCACCCAGAGAAATATGCCGGGCGCAGGAGAGCATCAGGCCCAATGTGAGATCTGCCACCGCGTTGGCATTGGTGCCGGGAACGTTGCATACCGCAATCCCCTTGGCCTTTGCCTCTTCCAGATGCAGATTGTCCAGTCCCGCCCCGTGCTTGCAGATCACCTTCAGCTTTTTACACCGGTTCATCAGCTCCACGGGAAAGTCGTGGGCGCCGATAATCAGCGCGTCGCACTCCGTCACCGTTTGGGCAAAGCGCTCCATGTCAAAGTCCTTACCCATTAGAATCACTTCGCAGCCTGCCTGCTCTAAAATCTCCTTGGGCGTTGAATCAATTGACCCGAAGGACCGCGAGGTCACCAAAACCCGTTTACTCATTTTCTTATCCCCTCTCTGATGTTCAGAATGCCTTTCAGGCCCTCCAGCGCATAGCTCTTTTCTCCGTCCGCCGTCAGCGTGGAATGGCTGCGGATGCGTCGGCTGCCTTCCAGCAGCAGGGTAAACAGCTCCGCCATATAGGGATTTGCCACCACCACTGCCGTGTCGCATTCCGTCCAGCGCTCTTCACAATAGGCATCCAGCGCTTCAATCACGCCGCCGGATACCACCGCTTCGCAGTAGCAGCGGCGAAAGTGGGGGGATTCCCGCTCGAACACCCGCATGGCGTGGCCGATATACAGCGCCCGGTTGAATCCGTAGTGCCGCAGGTTTTCAAGCCCCAGCGCCACGGCCTGCGCATCCGGCCGCTCCGATTCCACAGACAGCACCGGCGCAAGAATCGTCTCCTGCTTTAATGCGTGGAACAGCTCGCCGGTAAAGGTGGACAAAATACCCGTCAGCCGCCCCTCCCCCGCCAGCAGTACATGGGTGTGGGACCCGGGAAGAATCACGGCCGTCTGCCGCCCGGGATAGCGGACGGCAAGCTCGGGCAAAACGCCCAGCACCTCGATCTCCTCACCCCGGGTATTGTTGGTAGAAGACACGTCCGCTCCCACGGTTTTCAGCCCCGAAATCAGGTGAATTTCCCGTTTGAAGACGGCGTCCTCCCGATATGGAGTGACGCCCCGCAGGGCAAATTCCTCCGCGGTGACGGGGGCGGGATAGTGGGGAACTTCAAAAATTCCATAGGGTGACGTGGCCATGCCGGAGGCATAGATGGCCTCCACCTCCCCGCCGGTCCGTCCCGCTTCGGCCAAAGCCTCGTCGTACAGAGCTTTCATTCCTTCCAGCAGTGGACGGATGGACCCGGCAATGGCCGCATCTTTTGCGCCAAGCGTCCTGCGGCGGGTGCACAGCAGCCGCTTTTCCCCGTCCAGCAGGAAAATGCGCACATTGCTGGTTCCAAGGTCGTAGTATGCAATCAGACCCCGCTCCATCCGCTCACCCCCGGACGGCTTGCGCATAGGCCCTGGCCGTGTTGGTGATTTCGTCCAGTTTTCCCTCAGCCACCAGCTTGGCGGAAACAAGGTTTCCTCCCACGCCAACGCCAATGCACCCGGCCCGAAGGAAGTCCGGCGTGTTCTGCGGCGTCACGCCGCCCACGGCGGTGAAGGGGATGTGTCCCAGCGGGCCACGCAAAGCCTTGATATAGTCCGGCCCTAGAATGCCCGCCGGAAACAGCTTGACAATGTGGGCGCCCCAGCTCCACGCGCTAGCAGCCTCGGTGGCCGTCATAGCTCCGGGAATGGAGACAAGCTCCAGCCGCCGGGTTTCCCGGATAACTGCCTCGTCGGCATTGGGCGAGATGATATAGCCCGCGCCCGCTTCTCTGGCGAGCGTTACTTCCTCCGCCGTCATCACTGTCCCCGCGCCCACCTCAATCTCGGTACCAAAGCGTTCAGACAGCAGCCGAATAGAGCGCAGTGTTTCCTCAATGCCGCCTTCTTTGCTGTGGTCAAAGGTGACCTCCAGACAGCGCAGGCCCCCCGCCAGAATTGCCCCGGCCAAATCGCAGATCTGCGTGCTGGGAATCCCCCGCACAATCGCGATGACCTTCGTCTCCATAATTGCTTCCAATGCCGTGTTTTTCATAGCCGTCTCCTTTCGGTTTGCGGGCTTACAGCGTCACGCCGTCCCGCAGAATGCCCATCTGATAATATCCGTTTTCTTCGTTTCTTGTATGGTAGTTCCCGTTGCAGGTGTCCAAAATCGAATCATAGAGCTGCCGGGTAAAGCCTTGAAGCGCCTCATCCGAGGGCTGCGCCAGCAAAACGCCCGCGTCAAAGTCAATCCAGCCCCGCTTTTTCTGCGCAAGGCGGCTGTTGGACGACAGGCGGAAAGTAGGCCCGGCAAAGCCGCAGGGCGTTCCCCGCCCGGTGGTAAACACCGTCAGCACTGCCCCGGCCGCAATCTGGCCCGTCACGCCTGTCAAATCGTTGCCCGGGCCGGACACCAGCACAAAGCCGTTTTTCGTGGCGCGGCCCCCGTAGGGCAGCACCTCCGTCACGGCGCAGCGCCCACCCTTTTGAATGCAGCCCAGAGATTTTTCCTCAATGGTGGAAAGGCCTCCCGCCTTATTGCCCTGCGTGGGGTTGTCGCTGACCTTTTCCCCGTAGCGCTCAAAATAATCGGCGTAGGCAGCAATCATGGCCACCTCATCTTCAAATACCTGCTGATTGACGGCCCGGTTCATCAAAAGATGCTCCGCACCAAACATTTCCGGCACCTCGGTCATGTTTACGGTTGCGCCCCGGCAAACCAGCTCTTCCGTAAGGGTGCCCACCAGCTTGTTGGCCGTAATTCCCGAAAATCCGTCCGACCCGCCACAGTTCACCGCCACGTGCAGCTCCTTCAGATTTACCGGTTCTCTGCGGTCCTTGGAGATTTCCTCCATCAGATCCCGGCACAGCGCAAGGCCCTCGGCAAACTCATCGTCGCTCTCCTGCAACACCAAGAATTTGACCCGTTTCTCATCCACCGCCCCCATATATTTTTTCAGCGTGGGCAGATCGTTCATCTCGCATCCAAGGCTGACCACCAGCACGCCGCCGAAATTTGCATTGCGAATGACCCCAGCCAGCGTTTTGGCCGTGGTGGCCAGATCGCTGCCGGTTTGACTGCACCCGTATGGATGCGTCAGGGGCAGCACGCCGTCAAAGTGCTCATTTGCAGGAAACTCCGTCTCCGCCAGCCGGGCAATTCTCTGAAGCGGTCCGTTGGCGCAGAACACCGTGGGAATCACCGCCAGATAATTTCGGATGCCCGCGCCGCCGTCCGCCCGGCGGTAGCCTCGAAAGGTTTGCTCCGTAATTCCGGGCGCAAGGGCGTTTTCGTCCCGGTTATAGGTGTAGCTTTTGCGGACGTTGGCCATGGTCTGCACGTTATGGTCGTGGACATAAGCCCCCGCCGGAATGTCCGTCATGGCGCACCCGATGCGGTTTGCGTATTTCATCACATCTCCGCCCCGGGGAATATCAACCAGCGCGATTTTGTGACCGTTGGGGATGACTTCCCGCGCGGTCAGCTCCACTCCATCCACCAAAACGCGCTCCCCCGCCCCCACGTCCCGCAAAGCCACAGCTACGTTATCCTGCGGATAAATCTTCACAAAGTCCATCGTTTCCTCCCGTTTTCACCGGCGGTCCGTCCGCCGGAATTTTTCCGAAAGCGCTTGGTTTACAAGGCAGGGCGGGCAGCGCCCCTCCAAAACGTCCCGAATCTGCTCTGCCGCCCTGCGCTGGAGTGTCCTCTGCGCCCAGCGGGAATACCACGCAGCGTGGGGCGAAAGCAGCACGTTTTCCATACTCAGCAGCGGGCTGTCCTGCGGCAGCGGCTCTATATCAAACACGTCCAGCGCGGCAAAGGCGATTTTCCCGGCATTCAGGGCCTCAATCAGAGCTTCCTGACATACCACCGACCCCCGGGCCACATTGACAAAGCAAACGCCCTGCTTCATTCGCGCAAAGGCGGCGCGGTCAAACCGGCAAACGTTTTCCGGGGTCCCGGGAATGTGGACGGAGAGATAATCCGCCCCCGCCGTCACCTCTTCAAAGGTCTTTTTTATTCCGCCCGCCGCCGCAATCTCCTCGGCGGACGCGCCGCTGGACACCCAGATTTCCCCGCAGAAGGGCTTCACCTTTGCCATCACCAGCCGGGAGATGTTTCCAAAACCCACTATTCCCAGCACGCCCCGGCGCAAATCAGGAAGCGCCTTTGCATGCTGATAGCTCCACACGCCCCGGCGGATATTACCGTCGTGCAGCTTAAGGCCCCGGGACAGTGCCAGCAGCATGGCGCAGGCGTGGTCGGACACCTCTTGAGAGCAGAAGTCTTTTACGTTGGTGACGCAAATGCCCCTTTCCGTGGCCGCCGCCAAGTCCACGCCGTCGGTTCCCGTGGCATATTTTGCGATGACGCGGCAGCGGGGCATGGTTTCCATCACGCCTTTTGTCATCTTCGCCCACTGAAACAGCACAGCATCGGCATCCAGCAAGGCGGTTTTCAAAACCGACTCGTCCCGGCTGCCAAGCTTCACCACCTCGCAGCCCAACGGCTCCAGAATCCGCCGTTCCTCTTCAAAATCCTCGTATTCGCACTCCGTAATGACTACCCGCCAGTTTTTCATCGCAGCTTCCTCTTTCAAATGGGCGCGGCGGCTGACGCAGCGGCGCGGCCCCGCTGGTGGGAGCATGCGTCCGCTTCATCAGCCGCCTAATTCTTTATCTACCCATGAATCCCCCGTCTACAGGGAGCACCACACCGGAGAGATAGTCCGACGCAGAAGAAACCAGAAACAGCAATGCGCCGCTTAAATCCTCCGGCTCTCCCCACCGTCCGGCGGGAATCCTGCTTAAAATTTCCTGATTGCGCGCCGGGTTTGCCCGAATTGCGGCAGTATTGTCCGTGGCAAGATATCCCGGGGCAATGGCGTTTACCTGGACGCCCCTTGCCGCCCACTCGTTTGACAGCGACTTTGTAAACTGGGCCACGCCGCCTTTGGAGGCCGCATAGGCCGGCACATTGAAGCCGCCGAAAAAGCTGAGCATAGAGGCAATATTGACGATTTTTCCGTTTCCCTGCGCCAGCATTTCCCGTCCGCAAAGCTGCGCCATCTGAAAGGCGGAAATCAGGTTTACACGAATCAGCTTCTCAAAATCCTCCACGGGGAAGTCCTCGCAGGGGTGACGGATTTGCGTTCCGGCGTTGTTGACCAGAATATCCACCCCGCCCAAAAACGCCTTTGCCTGCCCAAAGCAGACATCCACGGCTGTGGAATCCTGAAAATTGCCCGCAAAGCCCCGGATGCGGTCCGGTTCGCCGATTTTGGCCGCAGCGGCGTGGATGGACTCCCCGCTTCCTGTAATGGCAACCCTTGCACCGGCGTCATACAGCGTTTTGGCCAGAGAAAACCCGATGCCCCGGCTGCCGCCTGTGACAATGGCTCGTTTTCCCGCAATATCAAACACAGCGTTCATGGCCGCTCCTCAGCCCATCATTCCCAGCGCTCTGGGCAAAGCCTCGGTGACGGCGGGAATATAGGTGATGACCAGCAGTGCGGCAATCATCACAAAGATAAACGGTACAATGGCTTTGCACAAATCCGTAAATTTCATCTTCGTCATGCCGGAGGCTACGAACAGGTTTACGCCCACGGGCGGCGTGATAAAGCCGATGGCCATATTTGCAACCATAATCAGGCCGAAGTGAACGATGCCGATGCCAAACTGTTTTGCAACGGGATACAGAATGGGAGAGAGAATCAGGATGGCAGGCGTGGTGTCCATAATCATGCCAACCACCAGCAGCACCGCGTTAATCAGCAGCAAAATCACAATTTTATTGTCAGTCAGAGAGGTCATGCCGGTCATAATCGCTTCGGGAATGCGCTCCAGTGCCAGAACCTTTCCCAGCACGGTGCCGGTCCCCACCATGATCAAAACCGTACCCACCGTTTCGGCAGAGCCAACCAGCGAGTTATAAATTTTGCTCCAGTTCAGCTCTCTGTAAATCAGCGCGCCGGCAATCAAACCATAGACGCAGGCAATGACAGCCGCCTCAGTCGGCGTGAAAAAGCCGCCGTAGATGCCGCCCAAAATGATGACGGGAACCAGCAGTGCCCAGATGGCGTCCAGCGCTGCCCGACCCAGACGGCGGAAGGAAAACTTAAGGCCGGAGCCTTTGTAGCCGCGTTTTCTGGAAATGTAGATGCTCAGAACACACAGGCCGCCGCCCAGAACCAGCGCGGGGCCAAAGCCGCCGATAAACAGCGTGCCCACAGACGCGCCGGTGGAAACACCGTAGAGCACCATGGGGATGCTGGGGGGCACAATTACGCCCAGACAGCCCGACGCGGCAATCAGCGCCACAGAGAAAGGCTTGTCATAGCCGTGCTCCACCATGGCCGGCACCATCACCGCGCCGATGGCGGCAACAGTGGCCGGACCGGAGCCGGAAATCGCGCCGAAAAACATGCAGGTGATGACCGTAACCACGGCGAAACCGCCGGTAATATGCCCCACCGCCGCCGAGCCAAGGTCGGCAAGCCGCTTGGACAAGCCGCCGCCCTCCATCAGTCCGCCCGCCAAAATGAAAAACGGAATGGCCATCAGGGGGAAGGAGTCCACCGCGGTAAACATGTTGGTGGCAAGATAAGAAAGGGACTGGGTGCTGCAAGTGGTCAGGTAAATGACCAGGGACATACCGGCGGAAACGCCGATGGGCACCTTCAAGGCCAGAAAAATGGCAAAGGAGCCAAACAAAATCAGATTAGTCATGGGAGCCGACGGCCTCCTTTCTCTCGCGGAAACGCGCAATGGTGTCCTGAATCAGGCGAATCAGCATCAGCGCGCTGCCCACCAGAACGGAGCTGTAAGGAATCGCCATGGACAGCCGGACGGCGGGAGAAAGCTGCGCGGCGACACGCTGAACCACGGGGATGCTGTAATAAGTAAGAATCGCGGCAAAAACCATAAAAATTACATTGGAGATGATGTTCAGCACGAACTTACCGGAGTCCTTCAAAAACAGGTCCAGCAGCTCCACGCTGATGTGCTTGCGCTTACGGATTGCCGAGGCGGCGCCCAGATAAATCATCCAGATGAACATGTACCGGCCCAGCTCCTCCGTCCAGGACAGGGGCCAGCCAAATACGCGGAACACGATCTGCATAAAAATCATGATGGTCATTACGCTAAGAAGAATTGCCAGAAGCACCTCTTCCAAATGCTTGTCAAGAAATGACACTATTTTCATATTTGTACCTTTCTCCCCGGTGCGGGCGAAGCGTTTGCTTCGCCCGCACCCACGTGCCTCAGTTTGCCGCGTTGACTTCGTCAGCCTTCGCCAAAACGGTTTCCAGCGTCACAGTGGGGTTGTAGTTTTTGGTGAAGAAGTCGTAGGTGCCGGCAGTGGCCTCACGGAACACCTCGCGCTGCTCGTCGGTCAGGAAGGTGATTTCGCAGCCGCCGTCCTGAATGGTCTTGATGTACTCCTGCTCCTTGTCGATGGACTGCTGACGGTTGGTTTCCACAGCGGCTTTCGCAGCCTCGTCAATCACCGCCTGCAAATCGGCAGGCAGGCTCTGATAGAACTCGTCGTTGATGCTGAAGCAGGTGATGTCGAAGGTGTGGCTCAGGTCAGTCATGTACTTCTGCACCTCGTAGAAGGCGTTGGTGGCGGTGATGGCATAGGGGTTATCCTGGCCGTCCACAGTACCCTGCTGCAAAGCGGTATACAGCTCGGCAAAGGACATAGGCATCGGGTTGGCGCCCATCTGGGTGAACATGTCGATGTACAGGGGGGACTCCATCACGCGGATTTTCAGGCCCTTCATGTCATCAGGGCTGGTGATGGGGCGCTTGCTGTTGGTGAGCTGACGGATGCCGTTTTCAAAGTAGCCCACGATGCGGATGCCGGTCTGGGTTCTGATGGCTTCAGAAATCTGGGTGCCCACTTCGCTGTCATAAAAATCATAGGCAGCCTGACGGTTCTTAAACAGGAAAGGCAGACCCACGCTCATCAGCTCCTCAGTAAAGCTGGCATACATGGACTGGCTGGTTTCGCACATCTGCATATCGCCCGCCTGAACGGCTTCCACCAGTTCGCGGCTGCCGCCCAGGGTGTTATTGTCATAGACCTCCACCTGAAGCTGCCCGCCGGAAAGCTGCTCGGCCACTTCCTTAAACTTGAACATGCCCTGAGAAATGGGGTGCTCATCGGGAACCGTTCCGCCCACCGTGATCTTATAGACGGTTTTGTCTGTGCCGGAGGCGGCGCTGCCGCCGGAAGCTGCGCCGGACGAGGAGCCGCTGCCGCCGCAGGCGGCCAGTGCCATCACCATGGTTGCCGCCAGTGCCAGAGAGATAAACTTCTTTACCTTATTCATTGTCGTTCCTCCTAAAAATTTGTGGTATATCGTTCAGGGACTTCCCCCAAAGCCGTAAGCTCAGATGCCGGACTTCTGATAGAATTCGTAAAAGTCGCGCTCAAGGTCTTCGCGGAACTGGGGCGCCGCAATTTGGATAAGCGCCTTGGCCCGGTCCCGCAGGCATTTTCCAAACAGCTCTGCCACGCCATACTCCGTGACCACGTAGAAAATGTCGTTGCGGGGGGTTGCGATGGGTGTGCCCGCCTGCATCCGCGCCACGATGCGGGAGACAGTCCCCTTCTTGGCAGTGGCAGGCAGAGCGATGACGGGCTTTCCGTTTTTGGACAGGGCCGCGCCGCGAATGAAATCCAGCTGACCGCCGATGCCGGAGAACTGGGTCATTCCCATGGAGTCCGCCGCCACCTGACCGGTGAGGTCTATCTCAATGGCGGAATTGATGGCCACCATATTATCGTTCTGGGCGATGACGCCCACGTGGTTGGTGTAGTCCACGGGATGGAGTTGAATCATGTCATTGCCGTCGGCAAAGTCATACAGCTTCCGAGTCCCCTGAATGAAGGTGGAGACAATTTTGCCCTTGTTAATACTCTTGCGGGCGCCGTTGATTACGCCGGCCTCAATCAGAGGCAGAAGGTTGTCGGAGAAGACCTCTGTGTGAATGCCAAGGTCTTTTTTGTCAAACAGGCACTTGAGAATCGCGTTGGGAATCTTGCCCTGTCCCATCTGGAGGGTGGCGCCGTCCTCAATCAGTCCGGCAATGTTGGCGCCGATTTTATCCACAACGGGGTCGCTGCTGTCAATCAAAGGCAACTCATAGAGAGGGGTATCCGCTTCCACGAAGTAATCCAGCTCCGTCACATGCACCTTTGTCTCGCCGCAGGTGCGGGGCATGTTGCGGTTGACCTGCACAATTTTCAGCTTGGCGGCCTCCACGCAGGATCGGGCAAAATCCACAGACAAACCAAAGCTGCAATAGCCCTCGTCGTCGGGGGGCGTCACCTGCCCAAGATACACGTCGCAGGGCACCACGCCAGAGCGCACCGCGCGGGGCTGGAGGGAAAACGCCATAGGGGTGAACTCCCCCCGTCCGCTTTGAATACACTCGCGGTTTTTTGCGCCCAAAAACACCGAGCAGTCTTTAAAGCTATCTGCATACTCGGGCTGGGCATATTTGGCGGCACCGATATTCAACCCCTGCCAGATGCGCACGTCCTTCAGCTCGCCGCTGCGTTTGAGCAGTGCGTCAAACAGATATTCCGGCTCCGAGGCCGCATGAGAAGGAATCACAAAATCTCCAGACTTGATGTGGGAAACGGCTTCCTCCGCACTGACAACCCTTTGCTTGTAATAGTCTCTCCAATCCATGCTTGCTTGTTCCTCTCGTTTTATATTTGACGGCCAGCCGCGGACCATTCCCGCGGGGCATTCATCACGCTGTTTCCACGGGATTTGCCTTGCGGTAAAACTCTCCGGCCAGCAGCGCCGCCCCAATCGCGCCCACCGCCTGACAGTCCGGCGCGGGGGTTACATCGCAGCCCAGCTCCTCGCCCAGAATCCGCACCATGGTGGCGTTCAAAGCCACACCGCCGCTCATGGCCACCTCCGGTTCCATGCCCACGCGGCCGCACAGTCCCGCAACCCGTTTTGCAACAGCCCGCAGCGCACCGCAGGCCACGTCGTTGGGGTGGGCGCCCTGCGAGAGCTGGGAGATGACCTCGCTTTCGGCAAACACCGTGCACACGCTGCTGATGGCAACATCCTTTGTTGCCTGCGCGGCCAGCACCGCCAGCTCTCCGATGGGGCAGCCCAGCACCCGGGCCATCACCTCTAAAAACCGACCTGTTCCCGCGGCGCACTTTTCGTTCATCACAAAGTTACGGACGGTTCCGTCCCCATCCAGCCGGATGACCTTGGAGTCCTGTCCGCCGATGTCCACCACCGTGCGAACCTGAGGCATGAGAAAGTGCATTCCCCGGGCGTGGCAGGTAATTTCGGTAATCTGCCGGTCCGCGTCCTTATACAGCAGCCGACCATAGCCCGTAACCACCGTGTAGCGCACATCCGCTCTGGTAATGCCCGCCTCGGCATAGAGATTTTCCAAGGCTTCGTAAACCCCCTTGGTTCCAGTGCCGAGATTCACGATCTTCGTGCCGAGAATCCTCCGTTCATCGTCCAGCAGCGCGGCCTTGGAGGAGGAGGAGCCAATATCGATTCCTAAGTACATCCTAAGGTCTCTCCTTACAGCAGCATTTCCGCAAGACTTTGAATCCGGGTGCCGATCTGGCCAAAGCTGTCCATCTGCTGCTCCACCTCCAGATACAGCAGGGGAATCCCTTCCGCCTCCAGCTCCGCCTTGTAAATGGGATAGTCAAACTCATCCGGGTCGCAGAACTTCATTTGCAGGGTGATCACCGCGTCCGCCTTGTTTTCCTTTACCAGATCAATCAGCTTTTCTCCCCGGGTCTTCTCCGGCTCGTACAGGAAGGGGCAGCCCTTCTGGTCTGCAATGCGCCAGACCATTTTGGAAAGGGCATCTCCCTCCGCCCGGGCGGGCACGCGGAACTGGCGGCTCTCCTGCGCCAAATCGTCAGCCACAATGGCCACGTCGTTTTCCCGCAGAATATCCAGCACGCCCACAGGCTCTCCAACAAGCCCCGTGGCCACAGCCCGCACCGCGCACGTTTCCTCCGGCAGCTCCGCCAAAAGGCGGGTCAGCTCCGCAATATCCCGGGTGTGCTCGGCCTTATCCATGAAGTACCCGGCCTTAATCACCAGATGCCGCGCCTTGGCGTGAACGGTTTTCGGATGGGTGGAGGCGACCTTTGTAAAGGCGCGCATCGTCTCCCGCCAGGTTTCATACACCGCGAAGGCCGCTTCCAGCTCCTCATCGGAAACGCTTCTCCCCGCCAAATCCTCCAGCTCCCGGCGCACCCGGGAAAACTCCTCCCGGAGATAGTTCTCTCCGGCGGTTAACGTTCGGTTCTGTGGATAAACCACCGGAATAATGGGCACCTGCGGCACGGCCACCTTCCAGTTTTCGCAGATGCATTTGAGGGTGTCGCACACGGTGGGCAGCATGACGGCCCGCAGCCGATTATACGTGCCCCGCATTCCATATTCAATGTCCGCCCGCATAATCGAACAGCAAAAGCCCTGCAAATATCGGTCCGCCAGCTTAATTTCCGTGCTTCCGCCCCAGATGCCCACGGGCAGGAATCCGGCGGCATACACCAGCTCTTCCGGCGCATACAGGTAAAAGCCCACCGCCTCTTTTTCAGCCCGCTTGCAGGCTTCCGCCACGGTGCGGTCCGGGTGCAGTGCCTTTTCGCACAAAGCGTCGATGATTGACTGCGCGCTGTTCATTTCAAGTCACCTCTCTGCTTCTTACTCTTGTTTTTCTCCATCATTTCCACCAGCGCCTGAATCCGCGTCTCATACTGGGCCTGAGAAAACACACGGGGGTCGGTCTGGTCCCCGTCAAACACCACGGAGGGCACGCCCGTGGCTTCTTCAATCCGGCGCTGCACCTCATACTGGCGGAAATCCATCAGCTTGCAGCTTCGGTTGGAATGGTATACAATGCCGTCCAGATCAAAGTCCCGCACCAGCTTGATGACGTTTCCGGTGCCGTAGTCCAGATTGCGGTTGGCGTAGTTGGCGCTGTAAGCCCGGGCCATGCCGTCCAAATCGTTTTTCTCGTACACGATCGTCCAGGATTCGGGATAGGTGCTGGTGACCATGTTGATTCCGTACTTCTTCAGGGTTTTATAGGTGACGGAGAGGTGGGGCCAGCAGGCGATTCCGTCCCACATGATGCGGTATTTTTCCTCTCCCTCCTTCCAAGGGCCAATGCCAAGCCGTACCTTTTCGGCCATCTCGTCGTGCCAGAGCTTAAACAAGTCCCGGGTGGATTCCTTTCCCCGTGCGCACACGATCATGGCCATATAGTTAAACATATCAAAGCCGTTGAGGGGAGAAGGATGGTTGCGGCCCAAATCCGTTGCCCGCCGCCACCACAGTGCCGCGTCGGACGACACCTTCATGACCTCTCCAAACTTGTCGTAATCAAATTTCTTCCCGGTAATTTCCACCAACTGCTCAATTGCGTGCTCAATTTGTCCGCGCATATAGCGGATGCTGTGCTCCGGAATGTCAAAGGTGTGGTTAAAGGGCATGTCAAACATCACCAGCGGAATGTGCAGCAGCTTGGCCAGATTTTCATACCATTTTAATGCGGTGTTGCAGATATTGCTGCAACAGAAAATCAGGTCGGGCATGGGGATGTTTTCCGCTTCCGAAAACTGAATGTCGGTGTAGCCGATGTTCACACGGGCATAGGAGCAGATATCTGCGGAGTAGCCCTTCCCTTCCGCGTTTTCAATAAACTGGGGCGCATCCTTCCGCGCACCGATGGCGGCAGCGTGGTTTTCGGGATACACAACGTCAATATCTAACGTCTCAAGCAGCTCCTGGGGACAGATAGACGTGGCCCATGCCACCAGCTTGCCTTCCTTCTTGGCCTGCATAGCCCCCGCGTAATGTTCCTCTTGCAGCTTCGCCAATAGCTGCTTTGACGTTAACGCGCTTTCCATGTTGACACTTCCTTATACAAAGATTTGCGGCTGGGCTTTTTAAATACAGCCGCGTTTGCTTCCCACACAGAAATAAGCAAACAGCGCGCCAAAAACATCGCCCTATTTTCACGAAGTTTCTTTCGTTTTGTTGTGCAGTCTGTCTGATTATGTTGCGCTTTTTTAACTTCAGATGTAAAACAGCATCACGCGATGCACAGCCAACTCAAATCTTTCGTTTGCCGCCTTATTTTTTCACCGCGTATTTGTTAAATTTTCTTTTTGACCGTGTTTACCGCCCTTTGCGGGCCGCTTTTTTTAATTTGTTTTTATTAATAAGGTTAGAAATGAAAACTTTCCTCCAACATTTTCGAAAGTGCCTGCTAAAAGCTAAATTCCCCGGTTATATGGCATGAAATTTGCTGCAAAATTAATAGTGATTACGGCTTTTTATCCGGCAACAATTCTGAAAAGGGGTACCTGTTTATGAAAGCGAATATGTACGAGGGCAATCATTCCTTTGCCCTGCATGATTACGAGCCAGCTTCCCCAAAGGCCCATGAGGTGCAGGTGGATGTGGCCTATTGCGGCATCTGCGGCTCGGACCTGCACGTTTATCACGGCGATTACGACTACCGTTTTAAAACCCTTCCCCGGGCCATTGGCCATGAGTGCGCCGGGATTGTCGCCGCAGTGGGCGAGGACGTCACCGACTGGAAGGTAGGCAACCGGGTAGCGGTCTGCCCGCTGGACTACTGCGAGGACTGCGTTGTGTGCAAGGAGGGAGACAACAACTGCTGCGCCAACCTCAACTTTATGGGTCTGGACTCCTGGGGCGCCATGTGCAACCGCTGGACGGTGCACGAGCGCACACTTCATCGCCTGCCCAATGGAATCAGCTTGCTTCACGGCGCGCTGGTAGAGCCGCTGGCCGTCTGCTTCCATGCGCTGGAGCGCTCCCAGTCCAAGGGCGGAGACTTTGCCGTGGTCATCGGCAGCGGCCCCATCGGGCTGATGACAGCCTTGGTGGCCCGGTATCTGGGACTTCAGGTGGTGATTTCCGAAGTAAATCCCATCCGCATCGAAAAAGCCCGGCAGCTCGGATTTACGGTGGTAAACCCGAAGGAGACAGACCTGCGCCAATTCGTATTTGATGCCACCGACGGTGTGGGTGCGGACGTGGTGTTTGAGGTTTCCGGCACGCAGATCGGGCTTGACACCATGGTGGAGCTGATTCACCCCCATTCCCGTGTGGTACTGGTGGCGGCCTATCCCAAGCCCATGCAGCTCCAGCTTCAACGGCTGTTTATGAAAGAAGTCAACCTGACCATCACCCGCAACTACAATCACAAGGACTTTGATGCCGCCATCGAAATGATGGAGGCCGCCCCCATCAATTTTGACGAGTTGATCACCAAAATTCTTCCGCTGGATCAGGTGCAGCAAGGGATGGAGTTGTGCGGCTCTCCCACCGGAGACGTGGTAAAGGTCATGGTGGACTGCCGGAGCCATCTGTAAGCCCGCCGGCAGAGCAGCATATTTTCAACTTATCTACACATTTTAAAAAGCGCCCCAAAACCACGGCTTTGGGGCGCTTTTCTTTTCCGGAAAACTTTTTCCGTTTTTTCAAACAATGGCTTAGAAGAAGCGGAAATAGAAGTCAAAAGGCTTGAATTTCGGTATTTTTGGCGAAAAATGATTGACATAAATATGAAAATAATCTTTACAAGCGGGAATCCTTATGATATAGTAAAAAAGCACGCAAACCTGCGGCGCCCCAGCGCTTCGTTTCGTGGCTCTCACCGGCCCGATGCGCAGTCCTGCGGGTAATTTTCAAAAAAGGTGGAAACAATTATGATGCGTAAAGAAGAAAAGACCGCGATTATCGACGCGAACCGCACCCACTCCACAGACACCGGCTCTCCCGAGGTTCAGGTCGCCATTCTGACTGAGCGGATTAACACCCTCACTCAGCACATGAAGGCAAACCCTCAGGACAAGCACTCCAACCGTGGCCTGATTATGATGGTCGGCAAGCGCCGCAGCCTGCTGGACTACCTCATGAAGAAGGACATCGAGCGTTACCGCGCCCTGATTGCAAAGCTCGGCATTCGTAAGTAAGATGAAGCGTGGGCGGTGTAGTTTGTCTGCACCGCCCCCTTTTCATAAATTTTGCGCCGCCGAAAGCGCCTTTAGCAGTTGAAAATGCGCCCCCGAAAGGCCTTTGCGAGGCCGTGTTTTCAAGTGCTAAATGGCCGGCATGACGCAAAAATTCTAATTGTTCAAAAGGAGAATGCAATATGTCAACGATTATTACCAAGCGTCAATACCCCGGCTACCGCAAGTTCGAGATGGATCTGGCGGGCCGCCCCCTCACGCTGGAGGTGGGCAAGCTGGCCGAGCTGGCCAACGCCGCCGTCATGGTGGGCTATGGCGAAACCCGCGTACTGTGCTGCGTCACTGCCGCTGCCCGTCCCCGGGACGGAATCGATTTCTTCCCCCTGAGCGTAGACTTTGAGGAGAAGCTGTACTCCGTGGGCCGCATCCCCGGTTCCTTCAACCGGCGCGAGGGCCGCCCCGGCGAAAAGGGCGTTTTGACCTCCCGTGTCATTGACCGGCCCATCCGTCCCCTGTTCCCCCACGACTTCCGCAACGACGTGTCCGTGATGTGCACGGTGATGAGCGTGGATCGGGATTGCTCTCCCGAAATTGCCGCCCTCATCGGCACCTCCGCCGCCCTTGCCATTTCCGACATTCCGTGGAACGGCCCCGTGGCCGCACTGAAGGTTGGTCTTGTGGACGGGAAATTGATCTTTAACCCCAATTCCGAAGATCACAAGGCTTCCGATTTGGACGTGACGGTGGTTTCCACCGGCAAAAAGGTGGTCATGATCGAAGCCGGTGCCAACGAGGTCAGCAACGACACCATGTACGAGGCAATCCGCATGGCCCATGAGGAAAACCAGAAGCAGATTGCCCTCATTAACCAAATGGTCAGCGAAATCGGCAAGGCCAAGTTCGAGTATCCCCACGCCGACTTCAATCAGGAGCTGTTTGACAAAATCGTGGCCGCCACCATGGACGACGCAAAGGCCGCCATGGACACCGACGACAAAAATGTCCGCGAGGGCCGCTGGAACCAGCTTATCGAAAAGTGGCACGGCCTGTTCCTTGAGGAATATCCCAACATGGATCAGTATCTGGACGAGATCACCTATAAGTTCCAGAAGAAGATCGTCAAGGCATGGCTGCTGGAAGGCCACCGGGTTGACGGCCGCAAGAGCAACGAAATCCGTGCGCTGGATGCCGAGGTGGGCATTCTGCCCCGCGTCCACGGCTCGGGCCTATTCACCCGCGGCCAGACACAGGTGCTCTCCGCCTGCACGCTGGACACCCTCTCCGCCAACCAGAAACTGGACACCATCTGGGAGGAGACGGAGAAGCGCTATATGCACCACTACAACTTCCCCGGCTATTCCGTGGGTGAAGCCAAGCCCGCCCGCAGCCCCGGCCGCCGCGAGATCGGCCATGGCGCGCTTGCCGAGCGTGCGCTGGTGCCGGTGCTTCCCTCTGTGGAGGAATTCCCCTATGCCATCCGCGTGGTGAGCGAGGTGGTTTCTTCCAACGGCTCCACCTCTCAGGGCTCCATCTGCGGCTCCACTCTGGCGCTGATGGATGCGGGCGTGCCCATTAAGGCCCCCGTGGCAGGCATTTCCTGCGGCCTGATTCAGGACGACAACGGCGGCTTCACCACCTTTATCGACATTCAGGGCGTGGAGGATTTCCACGGTGAGATGGACTTTAAGGTGGCAGGCACCAAGAAGGGCATCACCGCCATTCAGATGGATTTGAAGAATGACGGCCTGACCATGGAGATCATCAAGAACGCGCTGGAAATCACCGGCGATGCGCGCATCGAGATTTTGGACCAGATCATGCTGCCCTGCATCTCTGCTCCCCGGACCGAGGTTTCCCGGTACGCTCCCAAGATGATTACCATGCACATCGACCCGGACCGCATTCGTGAGGTCATCGGCAAGGGCGGCTCCGTCATCCAGAAAATCGTGGCCGACACCGGCGCGAAAATCGACATCAACGACGACGGCTCCATTTTCATTGCCGCCGCGGATTCCACTTCCGGCGAAGCCGCCAGAAAGTGCATCAACGACATCGTGTTTGTTCCCGAAGTCGGCAAGCTGTATTATGGCCGCGTGGTGCGCCTGATGACCTTCGGCGCGTTTATCGAAATCGCTCCCGGTAAGGACGGCCTGTGCCACATTTCCAAGCTGGCTGACCGCCGCATTGAGAAGGTGGAGGACGCCTGCAAGGTAGGCGACATGATGTGGGTCAAGTTCATGGAAATTGACGAGAAGGGCCGCTGGAACCTCTCCCACAGGGATGCCCTGAAGGAGATTGAAGAGAAGAAGGCCAAGGGCGAACCCATTCAGTAAATTTCTTTTCCCTTTATGAAATACGGGGCGGAGCAGTCGCTCCGCCCCGTTGCTTTTGTGCGCTGCACGGAAAGGAGCCGATATGGATACCATTGCCGCCATCGCCACAGGGAAAGCCCCCGTGGCCATCGGCGTCATCCGCATTTCCGGTCCGGAGACGGACGCGGTGGTGGGCCGGGTGTTTCATCCGGACTGCCAAAAGGATTTTTCAGCGCTGACGCCCCGCAAGTTTTTTATGGGCCGGATGCTGGATGCAGAAGGCCGCGTGCTGGACGGCGGCATGGCCGTCCGCTTTCCCGGCCCCGCCAGCTACACCGGCGAGGACAGCGCAGAGCTTCACTGCCACGGCTCCCCCGTGGCAATGGGAGAGCTTTTGCTGGCCCTGTTTGTCGCCGGTGCGCGGCAGGCCAGACCCGGGGAATTTACCCAGCGGGCCTTTTTAAACGGGAAACTGGACTTGACGCAGGCAGAAGCCGTGATCGACCTTATTGAAGCGGAAAGTCCCGCCGCCGCCCGAAACGCAGCCAAGCAGCTAAGCGGGACGCTGGGCCGCAGTCTTTCCGCCGTTTATGAAAGCCTGACGGCAATTGCCTCCCAGTTCTACGCCGTGGTGGACTATCCCGACGAGGACATTGAAGATTTGGACAGGTCGCAGCTAACCTCCACGCTCCGGGATGCGAACGAAATTCTTGGCCGTCTGCTTGCCACATGGAGCCGGGGCCGCCTTTTAAAATCCGGCGTGCGCACCGCCATCATCGGGCGGCCCAACGCAGGAAAGTCTTCCCTGTTGAACGCGCTAGCGGGCTTTGACCGATGCCTTGTCACCGATATTCCGGGAACTACCCGGGACACGGTGGAGGAATCCGTCCTTTGCGGCGGCGTGCTGCTGCGGCTGATTGACACCGCGGGTATCCGTGAAACAGATGATTTGGTGGAAAAGCTGGGCGTAGAGCGGTCCAAAGCCGCCGTAGAGGGGGCCGATTTAGTGCTCGCTTTGCTGGATGGGGCGGCGGCGTTTACAGCGGAGGACAGCGCAATTTTAGAGCTGGCCAGCCTTTCTCCCCACCGGCTATTGATACTTACCAAACAGGATTTGCGAAGTGACTGCGCAGCGGCTTTAAACTTTCCGGGAGAGGGTTCAATTCCGCCAGAGGGCATTGTCTCTCTCAGCTCCGTCACCGGAGAGGGACTGGACACGCTGGAGAAGGCTGTCGCCGCCCTTTTCCCCGCCGGGACGGAGGATGCCGGGTCGCTTTTGACCGATCCCCGGCAGGCGGACGCTGTGGGCCGGGCCAGGGTCGCTATTTCCCGTGGGCTGGACGCGCTGCTGGCCGGGCTGACCCCGGACGTGGTTCTCGCCGACACGGAGGAGGCCATGAACGCAATCGGCGAGCTGACAGGAAACACCGCCAAGGAAGACATCGTATCCGCCATCTTTTCCCGCTTCTGCGTGGGGAAGTGATTTCTCGTTTGCAAAAGCTATGAAAAAACAGACTTGACCTGCGCGTCCGCACCTGTTTTACAGGCGCTATCTGATATCCATTCCCGCAAAATACGATTTACAAAACCAGATAATTGTGGTATTCTCTCTGTAAATGCAGACCATTTTGAGAGGGGGACGCACAATGGAAGATCAGACGCACTTACAGGAGCGTTTGCGGGGGCAGCGCCCGGTGGAATGGGACCAGCTGCCCGACTTTTCCCTGTACATGGATCAGGTGCTCAGCTATATGGACCGGCAGGTTTTGCGCTTTGACGGGGACGACGGGCTGACCGCCGCCATGGTAAACAACTACACCAAGGCCGGGCTGCTGCCCCGGGCCGACGGAAAGAAATACAGCCGGGAGCATCTGGCATATCTTACGGTAATCTGCGTGCTTAAACAGGTTTTTTCCTCCAAGGACATGAACCTTCTGCTGGATCAGGAGCTGAAGGACTCCGGAAGCGTGGAAGCAGGCTACCGCACCTTCTGCCGCAGTCTGGATTCGTCCATGGCGCTTACCGCCGGACAGATGGACCAGCATCAGGACCCGGAAAAGCTGGCGGACTCGGCCATTCACTTTGCTCTTTTAAGCTATGCCGCGGGGGCGGCCAGCCGCCGATATGTGACGTTGCTGCGTCACCGCCGGGGCGAGATGGAGGAAAAGCCGGTTCGTGAAAAACGAAGCCGGCAGAAGAAAGAGGAGGATGCGGAATAATGCGCGATTTTGTAATTTTGACCGACAGCAGCTGCGATTTGTCCGCCGAGATGGCGGCAGAGCTGGAGCTGGAGGTTTTACCTCTGAGCTTTCATATCGGTGAGCATGAATATCACAACTATCTGGACGGGCGGGAACTTGGCTTCCCCGAGTTTTTTGAAAAAATTCGCGGGGGAGAAACGGGTACCACCTCCGCCATCAACGTGGGTGCCTTTGAGGCAAAAATGCGGGAGATTCTCTCTCAGGGAAAGGACATTTTGTGCCTGAGCTTTTCCTCAGGCCTGTCCACCACCCACCAATCTGCCGCCATTGCGGCGGAAGACCTGCGTCCGGAGTTTCCGGAGGCCAAAATTTACGTGGTGGACTCCCTGTGCGCCTCAATGGGACAGGGGCTGTTTGTGTGGCTCTGCGCCGGACTTAAGAAGGCCGGAAAGACCATTGATGAAGTGCTGGCCTATGCTGAGGAGGAGAAATATCATGTGTGCCACTGGTTCACAGTGGACGATTTGAACCACCTCAAGCGGGGCGGCCGCATCAGCGCCACCACCGCCCTGTTTGGCACGATGCTGTCCATCAAGCCTGTGATGCACATGGACAACGAGGGGCATCTTATTCCCGTCAGCAAAGCCAGGGGGCGCAGGGCTTCTTTGATGACACTGGTGGATGAAATGGAGCGTCTTTCCGTAAATCCTGCCCAGCAGACAATCTTTATCAGCCACGGAGACTGCTATGACGACGCAAAGCTGGTGGCCGACGAGATTACCCGCCGTTTTGGCACCCCCGAGGGTAATATTTTCATTAACTATGTAGGCCCCGTCATCGGCAGCCATACGGGCTGCGGCGTGGTGGCGTTGTTTTTCCTTGGCACCGAGCGCTGAGAAATCAGATGTCGGCAACCCTGCACAAACGCAAATTATAAAATAAGGTCCTGCAAAACGGACAAAACGGGAGGCGCAGCCTGATGAAATGGCTGGAGGTCCATATAGATACAAACCACGAGGGTCTGGAGGCAACAGAGGCATTTCTCTCCGGCCTTGGAATTGACGGCGTGGTCATTGACGACGAGACGGAGTTTCACACATTTCTGGAAGAGAACCGGCAGAGCTGGGATTACGTGGATGAGACTCTTTTGAAAAACAAGGCGGGCGCGTCCCGCATCACCTTTTACTTAGAGGAGAACGAGGCGGGCTTTGCCCGACTGGCAGAAGTTCGCATCGCTTTGGAGGAATTCAGACGCACGAATTCCGGCTGCGGATCGCTTTTAATGACACTGGAGTCCCTGAAGGAAGAGGACTGGGCCTTTGGCTGGCAAAAATATTACAAGCCCATCAGCATCGGGAAGCGCCTGCTGGTGATTCCCCAGTGGGAACAGGATACTGTGAATCCCGGGGATCGGGTCCCCCTCATTCTGGACCCCGGCCTTGCCTTTGGAACCGGAAGCCACGCCACCACCCGGCTGTGTCTGGAAGCCTTGGAACAGGCCGTAAAACCCGGTGACAGAGTGCTGGATCTCGGCTGTGGCAGCGGCATTCTTTCCATCGCGGCGCTGAAGCTGGGGGCAGCCTCCGCCACAGCGGTGGACATTGACGAAAACTGCATCAACGTGGCTTATGAGAACGCAGCCCTTAACGGCGTGGGCCGGGACCGATATACGGTTCTCTCCGGGGACGTGCTGGGCGACGAACATCTTGTTTCTTCCCTTGGCGGAAATTATGACATTGTGACGGCAAACATCGTGGCGGACGTGATATTGGGCCTTGCGCCCATGGCGCGGCAGTTTTTAAAGCCACAGGGCTTATTCCTGTGCTCCGGAATTATTGACGACCGGGCTACGGAGGTGGCGGACGGACTGCGCCGCAACGGCTGGGCGATTCTGGAATCTCATGGGGAGGGCGGCTGGTTCGCCTTCGTCTGCCGCTGAGGGGGACGCATGGAAAAACTACAAAAGCTGGACCGGTTTCTTTCTGATAAGATTCTCTGGTTTACAATCGCCTCCCTGCTGCTGGGTATCTTTTTCTGCGAGCCTTTCAGCGCGCTGGTTCCTTTTACGCCCTTTATTTTTGCGACTATGACCTTTATTAACACACTGGGATGCAGCTTTCGTCAGCTTGGCCACGTGGCGACTCATCCCATCCCCGTGCTGGTCATTTTGGTACTGCTGCATGTGATGCTTCCGATTCTATGTCTGGGCATTTGCACCCCGCTTTTTCCCGACAATCCGCTGTTTACCACCGGGCTGGTGCTGAATTTCGTGCTTCCTACCGGCGTGGTTTCTCTGATGTGGATCACCATTGGGCGGGGAAACCTGCCCCTGTGCCTGTCTGCCTTGCTGCTGGACACGCTGCTCTCCCCCATTATGGTTCCGCTGAGCATGAAGCTTTTGATGGGTTCCACGGTGGTGATGGACGCCGCCGGAATGATGAAAAATCTTCTGTTTATGGTGGCGCTGCCCGCCACCCTTGCTCTGCTGTGCCACCGCATCCGGGACGGGCAGGCCGCCGAGCATTGGCGGCCGCGTCTGTCCCCTTTTGCAAAGCTGCTGATGTTTCTCATCATCATCTCCAACGCCACGGGCGTGGCTCCGTTTTTAAAGTCCGTCACGCCTACCCTGCTGATGGTCATTGTGGTGCTGGTTGGTCTGTCCGTCTTTTCCTACTTTTTGGGCTGGTTTGTATCCCATCGGCTGATGAAGATGGACTTTCCCTCCGTGCAGACCATGACAATTGTCACCGGCGTCCGGAACATCAGCGCCGGCGCGGTGCTGGCGGCCCAGTGCTTTCCTGCGGACGTGCTGTTCCCTGTTGCCTTTGCCCCGATTTTCACCCAGATTATGCTGGCCATGGTGGTGAAGCTTTTGCGCAAAACCAAGGCCGGGCAAGCCGATCAGGCGGCGTGGGAGGCAGAATCGGCATCCGCATCCCAGTAAACCCTCATGTTGAAATATGTCCGTTCCCCCAATGCAGTATGGCTGCATTGGGGGAACTTTTACTTTGGGGGCGGCGGGCTGCAAGCAAAATCTCCTCATATGCGCGGCACCTCTTTCATACGCTGGGAATATCATAAATTAAGCGGGCAAAGGTTGATGTGCGCCTTGCGCTCAACGCCCCCAGCGTCGGATATGAGGAGGATGCGGTATGCGAAAAATGCCGACAACAAGACCGCCCAACACAATCCCAACCTACTGCCGAATTCTGCGGGGAACCGGCCCCGCCTCCATTCGCCAGCACGTGGGCTATCTTGTCTATATATGGACTGTCTACGGCGACGGCTTTTGGATGTACCCCGCGGAGGTACGCGGCGGGATTCTGTACGGCTACATATGGAAGTCCTCCCATTATGAATATTCCCAGCTACGGGTGTCGCTGGTAGACTGCCTTTATTGACGCGCCCCCCGCGCCTCCCTTGGTGCGCGGGGGCTTGGCAGTTTTTCCCCCAAACGCGTAAAAATTCATGCGAGGAGGGATTTTATGCCCCCACAGCCGGTACGTCTTGAAAAGCTGACGCGGTTTGAATCCAATGAATTTACCGAAAGTGGCCTGCTGGAGGTCATTGTCAAATATAATGGAGAGCTTTTCAGTATCGGCGCGCTGCTTGGCGCCGATATTGAACTGCTTAGTCCCGATTACGCCATTATTACCCTTCCGGTGGACCGGCTGACAGAGCTATATGATTTTCCTCAAATTGAATATATTGAGCTGCCCAAGGTTTTAACCTTTATGCTGCGCAACAGCCTTGAAAGCGCCTGCGTTCCCCCCGTCTGGCGGCCCGACACCTTCGGGCTGACAGGCGCCGGGGTGATCGTGGGCATCATTGACTCCGGCATCGACTACACGCATCCCGACTTCCAGAATCCCGACGGCACCACCCGAATTCTCTATCTCTGGGACCAAACGTCCGTAGGCCCTCCCCCGCTGGGCTTTCGCAGCGGTGCGGAATACAGCAGCATTCAAATCGACGCGGCCTTGGCAAGCCCGAATCCATTTGCCGTGGTTCCGTCGGTAGACGTTGCGGGCCACGGGACAGCGGTGGCAGGCATTGCCGCCGGAAACGGGGCCTCCAGCAACGGCGCGGAAGCAGGCGTGGCTCCGGAAGCAAGCCTGATCGTGGTGAAGCTGGGCCACACGGGAAACGAATCGTTTACCCGCACCACGGAGATTATGCGAGGGGTAAAATATCTCTCTGACAAAGCCTTGGCGCTAAATATGCCCCTGAGCATCAACCTCAGCTACGGCACAAACAACGGCTCACATACCGGCGATTCCCTGTTCGAGCGGTACATAAACTCCATGTGCGAACGCTGGAAAACCGTTATGTCCGTGGCTACCGGAAACGAGGGCGGCGCATCCCACCACTACCATGGAAAGCTTTTGCCAAACGAGACTTCCACCATAGAATTTTCTGTCACGGGCCTTCCCCGCCGGCTTTACATGACCCTGTGGAAAAACTTTGCGGACAACGTTACCTACGAGCTGATCAGCCCCAGCGGAAGGTCCACGGGAATTATCCAATCCCTGCAAAGCGTTACCCGGGCGACACTGGACGGAACGGAAATATCCGTCATCTACGCCCAACCCAACCACTACACTGTGCAGCAAGAGGTCTACTTTCTTTTTTCCACACTGGGAGAAGGGGTATCTCCGGGCGTATGGCGGCTGATTGCACGGGGAAGCGAAATCGTGGATGGGGAATTCAACATCTGGCTTCCCACGGTGGAGGATGTGACCCGAAACACAGCGTTTCTCAGGGCCGACGTAAATCTCACGCTGACCCTTCCCTCCACCGTGCAGAATGTAATTTCCGTGGGTGGGTACAACGCCGCGCTGCGCATCGCCACCGTGTTTTCCGGGCGGGGCGCTCTGGGAGAAAACGGCCTGCGCATTAAGCCGGACTTGGTGGCCCCCAGCGTCAGTGTTCTTACCACCCGCTCCGGCGGCGGGTACGACGCCTATACCGGCACCAGCATGGCCTCTCCCTTTGTGGCGGGCGCGGCTGCTCTGATGATGGAGTGGGGCATTGTCAAGGGAAACGACCCGTTTTTATATGGGCAGCGGGTAAAGGCCTTTTTGCGTAGAAGCGCCAACCGGCAGTTTTCAGCCGTGTTTCCCAGCAACCAATGGGGCTACGGCGCGCTGAGTGTTTGCGAAGCCATGGGCGATGTGGTGGAATATACAAGGACGGGGGGCGCTTTTTCATGAATGAAACGGAGTCCTCCCAGCAGCTCCCCAACGCTTCGGATTCGGTGGCATTTGTCCTGCGGAAAAACGCGTTTATTGATCAGCTTCTTCAAAACACGCCCGCCATTCATACCACGCAGCTTTTGGCCGGACGATATCTGATCTGCTACACAGACACGGTGACTTTCAACAGCCTCATCAGCCAATTTGGTTCCAGCTTCATCAGCTACATCTCTCTGGTGCTGGGCCTTCTTGACAGCGCAAACCTGTCGGCCGCAGGCATTATTCAGGTCCACCAGCAGCCCTATCTTAATTTGCGGGGTCAGGGCGTGCTGCTGGGCTTTGTAGACACCGGAATCGACTACACACAAAGTGTTTTTCGCTATCCCGACGGCACCAGTAAAATTCAATATCTTTATGACCAGACGGTGGACGGACCGCCGCCCGAAGGATTTTTTGTAGGCAAGGAATATACCAACGAACAGATCAACGAGGCTCTGCTTACCGCAAATCCCTATGAGCTGATCCCCCAGCAGGACGAAAGCGGACACGGCACGTTTCTCGCCTCCGTGGCAGCGGGAGCCGATTCGGGAGACTTTGTGGGGGCCGCGCCGGAAGCAGAGCTGCTTGTGGTGAAACTGCGCAAGGCCAGCCCCTTTTATCTCAACTGGTTTGCCGTTCCTTCGTGGCAGCAGTATGCCTATGAATCCACCGACATCATGATCGGCGTGGAATATATCGTAAAAAAAGCCCGGGAACTGGACCGCCCGGTGGTCATCTGCATCGGCCTTGGCACCACCTTCGGCGCCCACGACGGGTTTTCCATTTTTGAGGAATATCTTAGCAACATCGCAAACCTTCGGGGTGTGTGCGTGTGCACTGCGGCGGGAAACGAAAGTCAGGCCCGCCACCACATGCAGGGCTTTATTGAGGAAAAAGGGGCCACGCGAAACATTGACCTGAAGGTAGGAGAAGACGCGGGCAACGTCATCCTCGGCATCTGGAACACCATTGCCGACAAAATTTCTCTGTCTGTCCGCTCTCCCACAGGGGAGCTGGTGGGACGGATTCCCTCCCGCCCCGGAGCCTTCAGCCGTTCCAATCTGATTTTGGAAAGGTCTGCTGTTCAGGTGGAGTATTACTTCCCCTACGAAAGCACGGGAAGCCAGCTTTCCTCCGTAAATATTTATAATGCCACGCCGGGCATCTGGACCATTACGCTCTACGGGGACATTATTCTGGACGGTACGTTTCACGCCTGGCTGCCCCTCACCGGCTTTGTCTCCCCCTCGGTGGAGCTTTTGTCCGCCACACCCTACTATACGGTCACCTGCCCGTCTACCATGTTCGGGTCCATTAGCTGCGGTGCGTATAACAGCACCACAGGCAGTCTTTATTTAGACTCGTCCTGGGGGCCTACCCGGCTGGACCGGATGGCGCCGGACCTTGTGGCCCCGGGCGTAAACGTAGGCGGAATATTTCCCACAGGCCCCGGAGCCATGAGCGGAACCAGTGTGGCCTCGGCCATCACGGCGGGAGCCTGTGCTCTGATGATGCAGTGGGGCATCGTGGAGCGGAACGATATATCTCTCAGCACTTATCAGATTCGGGCGTATTTAATTCGCGGCTGCAACCGCAGCCCCACTATGGTTTATCCCAACACCCAGTGGGGCTACGGTTCTTTGAACCTGATTCAAACCTTCAACCTCATGCGGGAGCTGTGACACTCCTGCCATCACGCTTTGAAAGGGGGCCGTGCAATGGCGGTCGATCCGTCTATGCAGGATTTTCTTGATTTGCCGGACACGGTGGGCTTTATCGTACGGGGCAGCGACGAGCTGGACCGCCTGGTTGCCGAAAACAAGGAGATTATCGCCACCCAGACCCTCGCGGGACGGTACGTGGTGTGCTACACCACCGTAGACGCATACTCTCGCATGCTGACCACACTGGGCGCCAGCTATGTCAGCTCCATTGCGGTAATTTTGGGGCCTTTATGCGGACCGGGTCTGAAGGAAGCGGGAATTTGCTCTATCCGGCAGCAGCCTTATATAAGCCTGCATGGAGAGGGCGTTTTGATGGGTTTTGTAGACACCGGCATCGACTATACACAAAGCGTGTTTCGCCGGGAGGACGGTAGCAGCAAAATTCATTTTCTTTACGACCAGTCTATTACCGGCGCGCCGCCGGAAGGGTATTTTATCGGTACGGAGTACACAAACGAGCAGATCAACCGGGCGCTGAACTCAGAAAACCCCTATGAAATTGTCCCCTCCCGGGACACTGCGGGCCACGGCACGTTTCTGGCCTCCGTGGCAGCCGGGCGGCATGAAGAAAACTTTACAGGTGTGGCCCCGGATGCGGAGCTGATTGTAGTAAAACTAAAAAAAGCCCGTCCTCACGGACTGGAGCTTTTTGCCATACCGGAGGAACAGGAAAACGCCTTTTCCTCCATTGCCGTGATGATCGGTGTGGAATACATTGTGCAGAAGGCCCACGAGCTGAAGCGGCCGGTGGTTATTTGCCTTGGCATCGGCACAAATTTTGCCAGTCATGACGGTTTTTCTATTTTTGAAGAATATCTGAATCTGGTGGGGGGCTTGGCGGGCGTTTGCATATGCGCCGCCGTGGGAAATGAAAGTCAGGCCCGCGGGCACACAAAAGGAGTTGTCGCGTCCAAGGGTGATTTCCGCAACATTGACGTAAAGGTGGAAAAACCGGCCTCAAATTTTTTTCTTTCTGTCTGGAGCGCCTTTTCCGATAAGCTGTCCGTCTCTGTTACCTCCCCCACCGGAGAATACGTCCCCAGAAAACCGCCAAAGGACGGCGTTGTTACTACGTCAAACTCGGTGATGGAGCGCTCTCAAGTACGGGTGGCCAGCTACTACCCTCTGGAGGGCAGCGGCGGCCAGCTTACCTCCGTCCGGGTTTTGAATGCCACACCGGGAGTCTGGACCGTTACCATGCACGGAGACATTATTCTGGACGGAACCTTTAACGCATGGCTGCCCATCACAGGCTTTGTCACTCCCGGTGTTGAGTTTTTGGATGCGGACCCATATTACACAGTAACCGTCCCTTCTATCGCCATGGGCGCCATCGGCTGCGCTGCCTATAACAGCATGGACGGCACCTTGTATCCCAGCTCCTCCTGGGGCCCCACCCGGCATGAGCAGGTCACGCCGGATTTAACCGCCCCGGGTGTGAACATCGAAGGCTATTATCCCTCAGGGCGGGGCGTGATGAGCGGCACCAGCCCGGCCGCAGCCATCACTGCCGGCGCCTGCGCGCTGCTGATGCAGTGGGGCGTGGTGGAGGGCAACGACCCCACCATGAGTACCTGCCCCATCCGTGCCTATCTCATCCGGGGCTGCGACCGCAGCAAAACCTTAACTTATCCCAATCCCCAGTGGGGCTATGGAACGTTGAATTTGCTGCAATCCTTTCAGCTAATGCGGGAAGTTTAGAAAAAATCTGCACCCACGATAGGAGGCGTTTTCCTTGAACGAAGAGGAACTGAGGGAATTTATTAACGCGCCAGACACCGTTGATTTTATTGTCCGGGGAAACGACGTCCTGGATAATTTTCTGCGGGAAAATCCCAACGTCGTGGCAACGCAGATTCTTGCCGGGCGGTATGTAGTCTGTTATGCCAAGGCAAGTGAGTTTATGGAAATTCTTAGTCGAATGGGAAGCAATTATGTCAGCTCCCTGCCTGTGGTTTTGGGACTGCTGGGCCGACCGGAGGTGGAAGCCTCCGGCATCGGGGGTATCCACCGCCAGCCGTATCTGGGCCTGCGGGGACGGGGTGTTCTGGTGGGCATTGTGGACACCGGCATAGACTATACCCAGCAGGTATTTCGCTATGAAGACGGAACCAGCAAAATTCAGGCAATTTACGACCAGACTGGGGTAGGCACGCCACCTGAGGGCTTTTTTATCGGTGCGGAATACACCCACGCCCAAATTAACGAGGCTTTGGCTTCGGAAAGGCCCTATGAAATTGTGCCCCAGCGGGACACCGACGGTCACGGAACCTTTCTGGCCTCCGTGGCGGCGGGGCGGGAAGTGGGCGATTTCCTGGGCGCGGCACCGGATGCAGAGCTGATCGTGGTAAAGCTGAAGCGGACGCGGCCCTATTATGCAGACCTCTTTGCCGTGCCCCCGGACCAACCAAACGCTTTTGGCTCCACCGCCGTAATGATCGGAGTGGAGTACGTTCTCAACAAGGCACAAGAGTTAAACCGCCCTGTGGTTATCTGCCTTGGAATCGGAACAAATTCAGGAAGTCACGACGGCTTTTCCATCTTTGAGGAATACCTCAGCGAAATTTCCAATCTGGTAGGTGTGTGTCTGTGCATTGCGGCGGGAAACGAAAGTCAGGCCCGCCACCACACACAGGGAAAAATTTCCGCGGTGGGCGAGTCGCAAAATATTGATATCTCCGTAACCAATGAATCCTCAGTCATTTACACCACTCTCTGGAGCGGGATATCCGACAGACTTTCCGTCTCTGTCCGCTCTCCCACAGGAGAGCTGGCCGCCAGAATTCCTCCCAAATCTGCAACCGTCACCACCACCAATCTGGTTTTTGAGCAATCTTCCGTGCAGGTAGCGTACTTTTTCCCCATTGAGGGCAGCGGCGGGCAGCTTACCATCGTGCGGGTGAATAACGCCATCCCGGGTATCTGGACCATCACTGTATACGGCGACCTAGTGCTGGACGGTGGGTTTAACGCCTGGCTTCCTCTTACGGGCCTGTCCTCTCCGGGCATCGAATTTCTGGCCGCCAACCCCAACTATACCATCACCGTTCCCGCCACCACGGTGGGATCTCTGTGCATCGGCGCCTACAACATCGCGGACGACAGTCTCTTTCCAAGCTCTTCCTGGGGCCCCACCCGCATCAACATGATGGCTCCTGACCTGTGCGCCCCCGGCGTCAACGTGGAGGGCATTTACCCCACAGGCCCGGGCACCATGACGGGAACCAGCGTTGCCGCCGCCATGACGGCCGGTGCCTGCGCCCTGATGCTGCAATGGGGCGTGGTAAACGGAAACGACGTGTCTATGAGTACCTATCAAATCCGGGCCTACTTAATTCGCGGCTGCCGACGCAGTCCCACCCTCTTCTACCCCAATACCCAGTGGGGCTACGGTGCGCTGGATCTGGTTCAAACCTTTAACCTCATGCGGGAAACCCGTTAGCCGCGAAGCTTTAACTGTTAGGTTGCAGCCTCGCCCCGGCCTTCGGGCCGGGGCGCTTTTTCCTTGATCAATTTTACATGTTTCCCCTTCCTTCCACCCCGTCTCGCATTTTTTGTTTGCTTCGACCAAAAAAGCGTCCTTTTTCGAAGTAACAACTGTAAAATATAAGAAATTACGAGGGGGTGCTTTTATGGAACTGGAGCAGCGTGTTTTGATGCTGCCCATTGGATGTGTGTTTCCCAATCCGGCCCAACCCCGGCAGGTTTTTGACCCGGCGGGACTGGAATCATTGGCCTCCTCCATCCGGGAAAACGGAATTTTGCAGCCCCTGACCGTCCGCCGTCAAGGCCCGGATCGGTGGGAGCTGGTGGCAGGAGAGCGCCGGCTTCGGGCGGCAGGGCTTGCCGGGCTTGCGGTTGTCCCCTGCCTTGAGTGGAGCGCCAATGATGCCGGAGCCGCGCTGCTGGCGCTGGTGGAAAACCTTCAGCGGGAGGACCTGCATTTTTTTGAAGAAGCGGAGGCCCTTTCCGCATTTGTGCGCAAAACAGGCATTACGCAGGATTTGGCGGCAAAAAAGCTGGGCCTGTCCTCCTCCGCCCTTGCCAACAAGCTGCGGCTGCTGCGGTTGGCGCCCGAGTGCCGCCGTGTGCTGACGGAGGGCGGCCTGACCGAGCGCCACGCCCGTGCCCTGCTGCGGCTGGAGCGGGAGGACGAACGGCTGGAGACTGCCAAATATGCTGCCTCTGCCGGACTGAACGTGGCCCAGACAGAACGATATGTCACCCGGCGAATTGAATCGGCGCAGCGCATGCCTTTTCGTGGGCGGCGGACCTATGTGCTTAAGGATGTAAGGCTGTTTCTCAACAGCGTGGATCACGGGCTTCAGCTGATTCAAAGCGCTGGAATTGACGCCCAGAGCCAGCGGGAGGAAACGGACGAGGCCATTATTCTCACCATCCGCATTCCCCGGGAGACACGGGCCAAAGCGTCCGGATTGTTACAGGATTGTAATGTAATTTCTCCAAAAACGTGCTATACTGAGAATCACTAGGCCTATTTTGTTTCAATTCAGAAAGTACGGGGAGGAATTCATGGATACTGTAATGGTACAGGAAGCGCAGAACAAACAATGGAAGCTGCCTTTCGCCATTGCCTTTGTGCTGCTGAGCGTTTTGGCTGCGGGATATGTCGGGCTTTGCGCCTATGCCGCGAACAACGGACTGCTTTGGAAGAACACCCAAATTCTGGGGCAGGATTTAAGCGGGCTGACGGTGGCTCAGGCCGCTCAGAAGCTTGAGCGGACTTTTCCAACCATGAAAATCGGCCTCTATCTTTATGACGACACGGCAGGCGAGGTTCCCGAACGAGCCGCAGCACCGGACACCTATGTGACCCTGTCAGACTTGGGCGCAGAGGCTTCTGCCTCTACGCTGGTTCGCAGCGCCCATCAGGAAAATCTGCGGGGCAATTTTCTCACGTTGGGCTGGCGATATCTTACCAGCGGGGGTACATTCTCCGACACGGCTGACCTGATTTCTCTGGACGGGGAAAAAACGCAGACGGCGGCGCAGGCGGCAGCACAGGTTCTATCCTATCCCGGTCAGGATACCTCTTACGAGCTGGGGGATTCCTCTGTTTTGATCCATATGGCCGAGGATGGCCGCACCGTGGATCCCCAGTCGCTTGCCAAGCGCATTGAGGGCGGCGCGTGGGATTTAAACCTTGCGCTGGACGTACCCTACCTTGCCGATCCAGCCCAGACACTTTCCGCGCAGGAGATTTACGATCAGGTTTCCGGGGAAGCCAAAAACGCCGGGTATGACGCCGCCACCGGCACCATTACACCCGAACAGGTGGGCGCGGACTTTGACGTGGCGCTGGCCCAATCTGCGATGAACGCCGCCAGTCCCGGCAGCACCGTGGAAATTCCCGCCGAGATTAAGCTTCCGGCCGTGACGGCGGAACAGCTTGCCCCCGTTTTATTCCGGGATATGCTCGGCTCCTACACCACCCATGTGGGCGGCACCGCCGCCCGCATCGGCAACGTGAAGCTTGCCTCCGCCGCCGTCAATGGGACGGTTTTGAACAGCGGCGATATTTTTGACTATAATCAGGTGGTAGGCCAGCGGACCGCCGCGCGCGGCTATCTGCCCGCTCCCGCCTATGTCTATGGAGAGACGGTGGACGAAATTGGCGGCGGCGTGTGCCAGCCGTCCTCTACGCTGTATCTGGCGACACTGAAATCGGACCTTGAAATTGTGGAGCGATATGCCCACCGCTACGTGCCTGCGTACATTCCCAAGGGGATGGATGCCACCGTCAGCTGGGGCGGGCCAAACTATCGCTTCCGCAACGACACCAATTACCCCATTAAGGTGGAGTCGGTTTATTCCAAGGGCTATCTCACCATGTCGCTGTACGGCACCAAGGTGGATGACACCACAGTAAAGATGACCAACAAAACGCTTTCCACCACGCCGTTTTCCGTGGTTTACGAGGACGACGCAACCCTTCCCGCGGGGACGGAGTCGGTAAAGGTCACCCCCTACACCGGTTATAAGGTGGAGACATACCGCAATCTTTACGACGGCGAAGGAAATCTGATTTCCAGCACCTTTGAAGCCAACAGCGACTATAAGGTGCGCAACAAGATTATTTTAAAAGGACCTGCCCCCGTGGTCAGCCCGCTTCCGGGCGAAGTGCCGGGTCAGGTCGTTCCCCCCGAAACACCCGCCACCGGGGAAACCGGGACGGACATCGGCGGCGTAACCGCCCCCCCGGAGGGAACACCCGGTACTGTCACGCCCCCCGTTGAAGAAACCCCCGTCTCCGGAGAAACCGGAACAGGCAACAGCGCTGAGTCTGGCCCGGATGCAATCATCTCTCCGCTCCCCCCGCTGTAAGCAGCGAATTCTGCGGCAAATCCCTGCATCAGATGAAGCTGTGTGCTTTTCTCTTATAACAAACAGGAGAAAGCCTCTGATTCAATACAAATTGTATTGAACCAGAGGCTTTTTTATTTAGCTGTAACGATGGGCTGCCACGCAAAACCCCGCCCAGCGGGGAGGGTATACCGCCACCCCCGCAGTTCCATGGGCGGTTCAAAAAAGCCGCACACTCCCTTTCCCGGTTTGGGGTATCGCCTCAGCCCCGCTGCTTTTTCAGGCGGCGAATGTCGCGTCCAAAAAACGGAAGAATCTGATACTCTCCCTCCAGGCGGGAGCCAATCTGCGCACCATACCGTCTGGCAAGCTCCTCCGGGGACAGGTTCGTGTTTAAAATCACAGACCGGCGCTCCAGCAGGCGGGTGTTGACAATTTCATACAGGGCGCTTTGGACAAAGGAGGTGGTCATCTCCGTACCCAAATCGTCCAGAATCAGCAGGTCGCAGTGCATAATGCGATCTATGTCCTCCTCTACGCCCTCTCCCTCGTCCCGGCCAAACTTCCGGTCCTCAAATCGGGAAAACACGTGGGCTGCGGTGTCATATACCACGGAAAAGCCCGCCGCGCTGACCTCTCCCGCGATAGCGGCGGAGAGAAAGGTTTTTCCAAGGCCCGGCTTTCCGTACAGCAGCAAATTCCCGCCATGCTTCTTAAACGCATGGGCATAGTTTGCGCAGACCTCGTACACCGTTTCCATGTTCTCCCGGGGAGAAATCCCGTAAACCGGATCCGGAGAGTGATCATACCAGTCCATGGAAAATGTATCAAAGCTCTGCCCCGCCAAATCCAGTGTGCGGGACAGCTCTGCCTGCTGCTCCTCGGCATAATATCGCTTCAGGCAGACACACGCCGCCTCACCCTTTGTCCCCGCGTCGCCGCACAGCGGGCAGGCGGGCTTGTATTCAAGATAGTCCGGGGAAAGACCTAAGTCCGCCAGAAGCTGCACTCGCTCCTGTTGGAGACTGAGATTTCCGTCCCGTAGCACGGCTACCGCCGGCCGGGGGTCCGACCCCTTGCGCAAAGCGGAGACAATGATGCGGCTCATAGTGGCCGTCAGCTCCGCGTCAATCTCCCGAAGTCGGGGCGCGCGGGCATAAACCTGCTCCTGCCGCCTGCGGAAGACTTCCTCCCGGCGGCGGCGGTCCGCATCAAACCGGGCGGATGCCCGGCGCATGATTTTTCCGTCGTAGGACACTCCGCTTCCCCCTTACTCCTTGCCCCGGTGCAGCGCCTGCACATACCGGCGCATCTCCTCCTCCGGCGGGCGCTGGTCCCGTCTGGACGGCTGCGTCTGCTGCGTCTGCTGCGTCTGCTGCGTCTGGGGACGGTCCCCCGCAGCCACCTGTTCCGGCGTGTGCAGTCCCGCCTCGTGCCAACGCTTCAAAATACCGTTTATGTAGGGCCACTTCAGCTCGTGGCACTTCAAAATTGTTTTTTCGTAGGCAAGGGCCACCGTCTCCGGCAAAAAGCCCCATTCCTGCCATCCGGCCAAATATTTTTCCTCCGCCGCCACAGGGGGCCTGTCCCCCAACTGGAGAACCCGCATATAGGCTGGCAGCGCTTCCTGCCGCCGGGCGTATTTTTTCAGATACTCCGCCGCAGCGTTTTGGGTATCAAGCCCCATGCGGGCCCATGTGTATCCCTCTTTTTCAATCTGGCGCAGGGTGGGACGGCGTCCCTCGCCATAGCGCAGGCGAATGCGCTCTGCGCAGTGGCACACCAGAAGGTAAATCACGTCGGAGGGCAGCCCCAGATAATCATAAAGGCCCAACAGCGTCCCCATGTCCGGGGTGGAGAGCTTTTTGCCCAGCTTCCGCTCCACCTCGGCGGCAAGGCCGCGAAATGCCCCGTCTCCCTCCAGCGCCACGGTCACGTCCTCCTGGCGATAGTCTGGCCGCTCGTCCGCCGGCTCGGGAATTTCCGCCGCCGGAACCGTCACCAGCTCCAACTGGCGCAGTACCGTCTCCGCCGCTTCAATGCGGCTGCGATCCCACCGCAGCTCCCCCGCCAGGGATCGGGGCTGCGTAAGCCCCTGATGGCGCAGCAGCGCCAGATATAAAAGAGACGCATCCCCGTCTCCCCGCTCTAAAAGGCGGCGCAGTGCGGCCCCGGATACGGTGACGCTCTCGTCCCCCAAATGCTTTAAAATTCCCGCCACTCGGCGCGCCTCCCCTCTGTCTTACGGCAGCGCCGCGCACCGCAGCGCACGAAATTGCCCGTTCTTCCGGAGACGAAACCGCCCCGGTTTTTTGACATTCCCCATTGTATACGACTTAAACGTTTCTGACAAGCCCAAAACTTTGCCCCGGCGCGGAAAAAAGCTGGAATCCTGCGGGCATATATGATATAATGCTGACTTATAAAAATGGGTTACTATGCCGCGCCCGGGCGGCAGCTTTAAAAGAGGAGGAATCACAGGATGAATAACCGTGTCACCGTGACGATCTGCGGAGAGGACTACAACTTTGTGGCGGACGAGTCCCCGGAATACATGGAAAGAGTTGGCGCCTTTGTTTGCAAAAAAATGGACGAGCTGCTTACCGGCGCCAAGGTGGGCCGGACGGACGCCGCCGTCCTTACCGCCGTCAACATCGCGGACGAGCTGTTTAAATCCTATGAGGCGGCCGAAAAGCTGCGCTCCGAAATTAAAAACTACGCGGACGAGGCAGGTCGCGCTCAGGGCGAGGTTTCCGACTTAAAGCGGGAGGTTTTCCGCCTTCAGCAGAAGCTGGATGCCAAAAACGGCGCAAACGGGAACCGGCGCTGATGCGACCTGAGCTTCTCTCCCCCGCCGGGTCACCGGAGTCCCTCCGCGCCGCCGTGGAATGCGGGGCGGACGCGGTGTATCTGGGATGGGGCAGCTTCAATGCCCGGCAGAGCGCGAAAAATTTCTCCGACGAGGAGTTTTCCGAAGCTCTCCAATATTGCCATGAGCGGGGCGTGAAGGTCTATCTGACGCTGAACACGCTGGTGTCCGACCGGGAACTGGACGCCGCCCTTGCCTGCGCGAAAACCGCCTCTGCGCTGGGAGTGGATGCAATTCTTGTGCAGGATTTCGGCCTGTTCGACCTGTTGCGCCGTGCCCTGCCGGATCTTCCCCTCCACGCCAGCACCCAGATGAGCCTGTTTACCTCCGGCGGGGCCTGCGAGGCGGCGGCGGACGGGTGCGCACGGGTGGTGATTGCCCGGGAATGCTCCCGGGAGGACACTGCCCAAATCTGTAAAAACTGCCCCGCAGAAATTGAAGTTTTTGTCCATGGGGCGCTGTGTATGTGCTATTCCGGCCAGTGCGCCATGAGCGCGCTGATCGGGGGTCGGTCTGGAAACCGGGGCCGGTGCGCCCAGCCCTGCCGCCTGCCCTATACCCTGACGGAGTTATCCGGGCCAGACGTGCCCGTGCAGGAATTTCCTCCGTCTCTTCTGGGAAAGCCGAACAAAAACGCCAATCCTCTCAGCCTGAAGGATAATTGTCTGGCTGGCTTTCTGGAAGACATGGCCCAAATGGGCGTGGCCTGCCTGAAGCTGGAGGGCCGCATGAAGCGCCCGGAGTATGTGGCGGTGGTGACGGGCATCTATGCCCGCCTTCTGCGGGAGGGTCGCGGCCCCACGGCAGAAGAAGCTGACGCGCTGGAAGCCGCCTTTTCCCGCTCCGGCTTTACGGACGGGTACTGGCGGGGCCTGTCCGGTCCCGCCCAGTTTGGTGTGCGCTCTCCCAACGCGGAAGAGCCGAAGGAGCTGTTTGCGCAGGCAAAGGCCGCTGTTGAAAAGGGCGGACTGCGGACGGTTCCCGTAATGATGGAGGCCGTTTTCCGTAAGAATGAGCCTTGCACTCTGTCCGTCCGGGACAATGCAGGCCGAGCAGGTATGTCCAGCGGCCCAGCCCCCGAAGAAGCCCGGAACCGGGCGGTAACAGCGGAGGAACTGGAAACCCGGCTGAGAAAAACCGGCGGCACCGCCTATCGGTGCGAAGCCGTGTCTGTGACGCTTGAGGACGGGCTGTCCGTCTCTGCGGCAGCGGTAAACGCCCTGCGGCGGGACGCCTTGGCAAATCTCACCGCGCTGCGGATTGCGCCGCCCAAGCGGCGCGTTTTGTCTGTTCCCCCCGTGCCAAACGAAGCATCTTACGCAGGTGAACCAGGGCTGACCTGCTCTCTGGTCCGCCAGGAGCAGCTTACACCGGAGCTTTTGGCTCTGCGCCCGGAGCGGGTGTATCTTCCCCTTGAACTTTTTGAAACGCTGGACGCACTGCCGGAATTTGACGGGGAATACTGTGCCGTTCTCCCCCGCGTGTGGCGGGACGGGGACGAGCCATATTTTCTGGAACTGCTGGAAAAGGCCAAATGTCTGGGCGTTTTGGCCGCCATGGCTGGAAATCTGGGACATCTGCCCCTGCTTCGAAATCAGGGTTTCTCTCTTTATGGGGATTTTGGTTTGAACATTTTTAACGCGCGGGCCTTGAGATATCTGGCAAACAAGGGCCTTGCTTCCGCCACGGTTTCCTTTGAGCTGCGGGGCGCGCAGATTCGGGACATGCCAAAGCTTCTGCCCACAGAGGCCATTGTCTACGGTCGTCTTCCCCTGATGCTTACGGAAAACTGCCTTGTTCGCAACGAAACCGGCTGCTCCTGCCGCCGCCCCCATGCCCTGACCGACCGCACAGGCGCGGCCTTTCCCCTTCTTCCGGCATGGGGCCACCGGACAGAGCTTCAAAACTGCAAGCCTTTGTATCTGGGGGATCGGGACGACTGGAAGCGCCTTGGCCTCCGGTATGCCCGTCTGCGGTTTACCACAGAGTCCCCGGAGGAGTGCGTTCAGATTTTTCGGGATTATCTTTCCGGCGGGGATGCTCCGGCGGAATTTACCCGGGGCCTGTTTGACCGGGGCGTGGAGTAAGGTAAAGCAACTCCCCTCTGTATTATCTTGATTCTATTTTACAATTTGTATTGATTTTGGAGTGTTTATGAATATCAAGATCCGTTATCTCTGCGAGGATTTAGAGCCGCTGCGCTATGTGGACGGAAAGTCCGACTGGATTGATTTGCAGGCGGCGGAGACAGTGACGCTGAAGGCAGGCGAATTTCGTCTGATTTCTCTGGGCGTGGCCATCGCCCTGCCGGAGGGATACGAGGCCCACATTGTCCCCCGCAGCTCCACCTTTAAAAACTATGGCATTTTGCAGACCAACTCCATGGGCGTGGTGGACAATAGCTATTGCGGAGACAACGATCTGTGGCGCTTTCCCGCCTATGCCACCCGGGACGTGACGGTGGAAAAGGGCACGCGCATCTGCCAGTTTCGGGTGATGAATCATCAGCCCCGGCTGGAATTTACCGCCGTGGAGCATCTGGACGGGCCTGACAGGGGCGGTTTTGGGTCCACAGGGAAGTAATTTTTACCAAAAAGAAAAATATTCCGGCGGCTTTGCCCGCTTTTGGAATAAGGAGAGCACAGGATGTCTAAGATGATATTGGCCTCCGGGTCCCCCCGGCGGCAGGAGCTGCTCCGGTTGATGGGGCTAAGAGAGTTTGAAATCCGTCCACCGGAGGTGGAGGAAGACTTTCCCGCCGGACTGACCCCGCAGGAAACGGTGGAATACATCTCCCGGAAAAAGTGCGGTGCGGCTGCGGCTGTCGCCGCTCCGGACGAGATCATCATTGCGGCGGACACCATGGTGTTTGTGGACGGCGCCCCCTTGGGTAAGCCCACGGATGAGGCCGACGCGCTGCGGATGCTGATGCTGCTTCAGGGCCGGGGCCACGTGGTCTGCACCGGGGTGAGTGTATACGGAAATGGAACCACCGTGACGGAGTCGGAATCCACAGAGGTCTTTTTCCGTCCTGCCGGTCAGGAAGAGCTGACGGCCTATATCCGCAGCGGAGAACCGATGGACAAAGCGGGGGCCTATGGGGTTCAGGGTTTGGGCGCACTTTTGGTGGAGGGCATCCGGGGCGATTTTTATAACGTGATGGGCCTTCCCGTTCTGCGGCTGAGCCGCATGCTGGGCCGGTTTGGCATCCGTTTTTTCAACTGATTTTAATTGCTGAAAATTTGTCGGGGGCATTGACTTGAAAGAATTTCTGAAACGGCACGGACTTTGGATTCTGTTTGCCACGGCGGTAATCGCCGTGGTGCTTGCGGTGCTCTCTGTGTTTAGCACCACTTCCTCCCCGCTGGTAAATCTGGCGCAAACCATCACTTCCCCTTTTCGGGCGGCGTACACCGTGGCCGCGGGCTGGCTGACGGATAAGCAAAACTACTATGAAGATACCTCGGCCCTGAAGGCAGAAAATCAAGATCTGAAAAAGCGGATTGCCGAGATGGAGGCGGAGGTACGTCAGGCCCAGAATGACAGCGAGGAAAACGAGCGGCTGCGCAGCTTGATGAATCTACGGGAGCAGCGCCGGGATCTCAGCGATTTAGAGGCCGCTACGATCACTGAGCACTCCACCTCCAACTGGACCAGCTTTTTGACGCTGAATCGCGGCACAGATCACGGCGTGGAGAAAAACGACTGCGTGATTACGGAGGCCGGTTATCTGGTGGGCGTGGTCAGCGAGGTGGGGAGCAACTGGTGCACCGTGCTGAACATTGTTGATACGGACACCTCTATGGGCGCACAGGTTTTCCGCACGGACGACATCGGCGTGGCTGAGGGAGATTTTGCCCTGATGAGCCGAAGCCGGCTTCGGCTGGACTTTCTTCCCGCAGGGGCGCAGCTTTTAAACGGCGATTTGGTGGTGACCTCCGGTCTTGGCGGCTACTACCCTTCCGGCCTTGTCATCGGCATGGTGGAAGAGGTGCAGACGGACGATTCCGGGGCCACGGCCTATGCCATTTTGCGCCCCAGCGCTGAATTTGACGATCTGACGCAGGTCTTCATTATCAAATCCTTTGACATCGTGGACTGAAAGGCGGCTTTTATGACTCCCCGACAGGAAACCATTCATAAATGGGGGCTGTACGCCCTGCTTACGCTGTTTTGCTGCGCGTGGCAGGGGGCGGTGCTGCAACATGTGCGGATTGGGGGCGTGTTTCCCTTTATCTACCCCATTCTCGCCGCGATTCTCTCCACGCTGGAAGGCCCTCTTTCGGGAATGACCTATTCTCTGGTTTTGGGTGTGGTGTGCGATTTGACCATTTCGGCCCCAATTCCCTGCTTTTACACGCTGGTATTCCCCCTTGCGGGGCTTCTTGCAGGGATTCTGGCCAGAAGTGTGCTGTCCTCCGGCTTTTTAAGCGCACTGGTCACCTCCATGGCCGCGTTTGTTCTCACCGGCGCGTTTCACGGGCTGATTTTTATGTTTGCTTCCCGCCCCGCCTGGGGGCAAACAGCCATTGTCTGTGCCAAAGAGCTGGGCGTGTCCTTGCCGTGGGCGCTTCCGGTGTATTTTCTCTTCCGCCGGGTTTGGCGGAAATGTCTTGAAAACGAACCAACCCGCTTGTAGGCTGCATTTCCCGCTGTTTTTACAAATGCTTGCTTTGCGGACCCGCGTTTTTTGGGCGCGGCTCTGCCCGATTGTCTGGAGGTAGACCCTTGCTTGAGACAAAATTCAATTCCAATCGCCGCCTGTATGTTTTAATTGGCTTTCTGCTTTGTGTGCTGATGACGTATGTAGGCGTGATGTACAACACACAAATCAGCAACGGGAGCTATTACCGGGAGCAGTCTGTCCGCACCATCGCCAGCACGGAGACGGTGGAGGCCTCCCGCGGCATTCTCACCGACCGCAACGGACAGGTGATGGTTTCCAATCGACAGACCTATGCCCTCACCTTCGACATGTCCCTTCTCAATGAAGAGGACGACAAGAACGAGGCCATTCTGCGCCTGATTCAGCTATGCAGGCAGCGGGGCATTCTGTGGAAAGACAATCTGCCCATGAGCCAAACCGCCCCCTACGCCTACACTGTGGACACGGCCGGAGCGGTTCAGCGGGATCGCTTTTCCAAGTTCCTGCAATCAAGCCTGAAGGCCCTGTCTACCAATGTAAGCCGCGAAAACGTCACCAACGAGCTGCTTTCCTCCATTCTCTCGCCGGGCGAGCTGATGAACCAGATGCGCACCCTTTTTGAGATTCCCGAAAATTGGACGGATGCGGATGCAAGGGCCGTTGCGGGCGTGCGCTATGAGCTGGAGGTTCGCAAGCTGGTCAACACCACCGCCTATGTTTTCGCGGAGGATGTGGACACGGAGCTGATTTCTCTGGTGAAGGATGGAAACTACCGGGGCGCAAAGGTTTTTACCTCTTCTGTCCGGGAGTATAACACCGATGCCGCCGCACATGTGCTGGGCACTGTGGGCCGTGTGGAAGCAGAGGACCTGGCGGCCAACCCCGATCTTTACAGCGGTGAGGACTGGATTGGAAAATCCGGTGTGGAGCTGGCTTTTGAAACGTACCTCAGAGGTGAGGACGGAACCCGTCTGATTTCCTCCAACGATCAGGGCAAGATCACCAGTGAGTTTTACACTACCCAGCCCCAGCCGGGAAACACCGTGGCTCTGACACTGGACTTGAATCTTCAAGAAGCCACGGAGCAGGCGTTGGCCAAAACCATCACCGATATGAATGAAAAGGATGGCAACACCACCCGTGGCGCAGGGGCGGCGGTGATTGAGGTGGGTTCCGGAGAGGTGTTGGCACTGGCCTCCTATCCAACCTTTAACCTTGCAAACTACAATCGGGATTACTCCCTCTTCAGCAGCGACCCGGGAGAGCCTTTTTACAACCGTGCTACCCACGGCCGCTATCCCCCCGGCTCCACCTTTAAGCCCTGCACAGCCATTGCCGCGCTGGAATCCGGCGTGGTGACCTTAACGGAAAAAATCCGTGATACGGGCCGCTGGTACTATCCCGACATGATTGCGGGAACCGATCCTTTTTCCGCCTGGTGCTGGAACCGCAGCGGCCACGGCCTGCAAAACATTACTCAGGCCATTACTAACTCCTGCAACTATTTTTTCTACACCATGGGTTACCGCCTGGGCATTGAGCGGCTGGACGAATACGCCGCCGCTTTCGGTCTTGGAAGTAAAACGGGCATTGAAATCGGAGAAGACCCCGGCATTTTGGCGGGGCCGGAGTATTCTGAGTCCGTGGGCCAGACGTGGTACGGCGGAAACACCGTCATGGCCGCCATCGGGCAATCCGACAACCTTTTCACGCCCCTTCAGCTTGCCAACTACATTGCCACGCTGGTGGGCGGAGGCGAGCATTATCCGGCCCACCTTCTCAAATCGGTAAAGGCCTATGACAACTCGTCTGTGATTTACACCGGCGTGCCGGACCCTGTGAACACCATCGAAATCAAGCCGGAAAATCTGGCGGCCGTGAAAAACGGAATGCACGACCTGACGACCAAGGGAAGCCTTGCCAGCTACTTCCGCAACTGCGTGGTGGACACGGGCGCAAAAACCGGTACGGCGCAGATTACTAAAAGCACCAAAAACAACGGCGTATTCGTTTGCTTTGCCCCATTTGATGATCCAAAAATCGCAGTGGCTTTGGTAATCGAGCAGGGCGGCTCCGGCGCGGCGCTGGCCTCCACTGCCGTGGAAATTCTTAACGCCTACTTTACCAAAGAGGAAATCGGCACCGTGATTCTGGGAGAGAATCAAATGCTTCCGTAAACTTCTTATGCGGTCCGGCAGGATTACTCCCGCCGGACCGTTTTTAATTTTCCACTTTTTGGAAAGGACTGTATTTGCGTATGAGCGAACCTTTTGTCTTTGATCCCCGGCACAGCCTGTGCAAGCAGCCTTTCGGGGCAATCGCTTGCGGAAAATCTGTTTTATTTTGCGTGCGTCCATTGGCGCGGGAGGGCTTTACGCATTGCGCGCTGGTGTTGCATCTTGAATTTTCGGGGGTACGGGAAGAGAGAGAGCTGCTGCCCGGCGGTCCGGCAGGTGACCGGGTTCTCTTTTCCCTTTCTTATGACGCGCCGGCGCTTCCGGAGCTGGTGTGGTATCACTTTCGCTTTTGGCGGGATGACGGCTCCGGCTGCGAATTGGACGCCACAGGCTATCGCAGCGACGGACACGCCGCCGATTGGCAGCTAACGGTATACGATGCTTCTCGCCCAACGCCCAAGTGGTTTGGGGGCGGCGTAACCTATCAGATTTTTCCCGACCGGTTTTGCCGTCTTTCCGTTCCCGCCCCCACAGGCCTTGTGGGAAATCGGACGGTACACGAACATTGGGAGGACGCGCCCCATTGGCGGCCCGACCAGCAGGGCGAGGTGCGAAACAACGACTTTTTTGGCGGTTCTCTGCAAGGTATTCTCTCCCGACTGGAGAAGCTGGAGCAGCTGGGCGTGACCACGCTTTACCTTTGCCCCGTGTTTGAATCTGCCTCTAACCACCGATATAACACGGCGGACTATACACGAATTGACCCCATGCTGGGGACGGAATCGGACTTTCGGGAGCTATGCACCCAAGCGGCAGCGCGTGGCATCCGCGTGCTTTTGGATGGCGTGTTTAACCACACCGGGTCCAACAGCGTTTATTTTAACGCCGAGGGGTTTTATTCCGATCTTGGCGCGGCCCAGAGTCAAAGCTCGCCTTACTCCGACTGGTACAGCTTTCATCCCTGGCCAGAGGATTACGACGCATGGTGGGGCATCCGCACCCTCCCCGCCGTAAACGAGAGCAGCCCGTCCTACGGCAACTTTATCATTGACGGGGAAAATTCTGTGGTCCGCCGCTGGCTGCGGGCGGGGGCCGCCGGTTGGCGGCTGGATGTTGCCGACGAACTGCCGGACGAATTTATTGCCCGTCTTCGGACGGCAATGGAGGAGACAAAATCCGACAGCGTTTTAATTGCCGAGGTTTGGGAGGATGGTTCTAACAAAATTGCTTATTCCCAGCGGCGAAAATACCTGCTGGGCGCTGAAGCCCATGGCCTGATGAATTATCCCTTCAGAACAGCGGCGCTTGCTTTTTTAAAAGGAGACGACGCAGCTAATTTTCGGGAAACCATGGAAACCATTCGAGAAAACTATCCCCCGCCTGCTTTTTACAGCGCCATGAACTTTCTTGGAACCCATGACACACCCCGTATTTTAACAGTGCTGGGCGCCGAAAAGTCCCCTTCCACCAAGGAAGACCGCGCGGTCTTTTTCCTCTCCCCTGCCGAGCGCGCCATCGGCCTGGCCCTTCTCCGGGTGGCTGCGGTGCTGCTGTACGCCTTTCCCGGTTCTCCCATGCTGTATTACGGCGATGAGGTTGGGATGGAGGGTTGGGAGGACCCCTTTAACCGCGGCACGTACCCTTGGGGAAAAGAAGACGCCGCCCTTCAGGAGCTTTACATTTGCCTTGGACGGCTGCGCAGGACGCGAATATCCCTTCAACAGGGTGACATTTCTTATTTGTTTGCTGCGGGGCATGGTTTGGTCTTTTCCCGGAGCTGGGAAAATGAAACAACTGTTGCCATACTGAACGCTGGAGCCGAGTCAATAACGCTGGAAATCCCTTGGCAATTGACTGACGCCCGGGATGCCCTTACCGGGCAGGCATTTCCCGTTGTTGCCGGTACGTTAAAGCTGGAGCTGCCACCTCACTCTGCCATGCTTTTAATTTAAACTCTTTGCCCGGGATTGTTTCACGTGAAACAATCCCGGGCAGACTTATAGGTATTGGCCAACAAAAAATTTACGTCAACTTTTTATTTAGCGTTGTCACCCCACAGCTGTATACCCTGAATGTTTCACGTGAAACATTCAGGGTATACTAAATTTGCTTTATTTCACAAACGCAAAGAGTCATCCTTCCCTTCTTCGTTGTTTTTGTAAAAGCTTTTCTGTTTTTACGTTTTTCTGCGGCAACTGCCTTGAATCTCAGGAAAAACCTTGTTATAATGTCACAAGGAAACCATTGCAGGCCGTTTTGGCTTGAAAACGAGTCGCGCGGCAATGTGCATGCGGAAATTGTTTAACTAAGCGGCTTGTCTCGCTTTATAAAGCGGTACAAGGCCTTGGTGACTTACTTTTGCGTCAGCATGATGCGCGCACTGCAAACATATGCAGAGCCGCTTTTGCGGCTTTTGAAACAATTAGGGCTGGATTGTTAAAAAACGGCGTGTCTGACTGCCGTTACAGGAAAGCGGGTGCTGTATTGGCAAAAATTATTGCAATTGTGAATCAAAAGGGCGGTGTGGGGAAAACCACTTCCTGTGTAAGTCTTTGCGCCGCTATGAAGGATGCAGGACAGAGGGTTCTGCTGTGCGACTTTGATCCTCAGGCCAACGCCACCTCCGGCATGGGTGTGGACAAAACCCTGTCCAAGGGCGTGTATCAGGTGGTGATTGGAGAAGCCCTCGCAGCCGACGCCATCGTAGCAACAAAATACGGCGACGTGCTTCCCTCCAACAAGGCGCTGGCCGGGGCGGGCATTGAGCTGATTGCCATGGACCGGCGGGAGTATCTATTAAAGGATGCGCTGGCGCAGGTGGCGGACAGCTACGACTTTATTTTTATTGACTGCCCTCCCTCTTTGGAGCTGCTGACCTTAAACGCGCTTTGCGCCGCTGACTCGGTTTTGGTTCCGGTGCAGGGGGAATACTTCGCACTGGAGGGACTAAGCGACCTGATGAACACCGTGCGGATTGTCCGACGCTCCCTGAATCCCCGGCTGGAGCTGGAAGGCGTTTTACTTACCATGTTTGACGGGCGAACCAATCTGGCGCTTCAGGTGGCAGAAGAGGTTAAGCACTACTTCCCCGGAAAGGTCTATGCCACCGTGATTCCCCGGAACGTGCGCTTATCCGAAGCGCCCAGCCACGGCAAACCAATCTTTTCTTATGACCGCACCTCTCGCGGCGCGGAAGCCTACGGCGCGTTAGCCGCCGAATTTTTACAGAAGAATCGCTGATTCTGGAAAGGAGTCGCTATGGCGTCTCAAAAATCCGGGTTGGGGCGGGGCCTTGGCGCCCTGTTGGGAGACGACGTGCTGAAAACGGAAACCTCCGGCACCTTCTCTCTTCCGATTTCCCAGGTGGAGAGCTGCTCCACCCAGCCCCGCAAAAGCTTTGACGGGGACGCGCTGAACGATTTAGCGGATTCTATCCGCCGTCACGGAATTATTCAGCCGCTTACAGTCCGGAAACTGTCTTCCGGGTACTATCAAATTGTAGCGGGAGAGCGCCGATGGCGCGCAGCCCGTCTGGCCGGTCTTTCAGAGGTACCCGTTGTCGTCGTGGAAGCCGACGACCGGAAGGCCGCAGAGCTGGCCATGATTGAAAACCTTCAGCGCGAAGACCTGAACGCCATGGAAGAAGCAGCCGGATTTCAATCCCTGATTCAGTCTTATCGCATGACGCAGGAGGAAGCCGCCGAAGCCGTGGGCAAGTCCCGCAGCGCCGTGGCGAACGCACTGCGCCTGCTGACCCTCTCCCCCGCTGTAAAGGCGCTGGTGGAAGACGGAACTTTGTCCGCAGGACACGCCAGAGCCCTGCTTCCCCTCTCCCCCGCTTTGCAGGAAAGCGCGGCCCGCTCTGTGATTTCCGGGGGGCTTTCCGTGCGGCAGACAGAGGCGCTGGTAAAAAAGCTGAGCGCAGAGAAGCAGGAAGAAGAAGCTTCTTCCGACAAGGTAGACTATGCGGCAGAAGCACAGCGGGAGCTGGCTACCCGGCTGGGCCGGGGCGTGAAAATTGTATCAGGCCGAAAAAAAGGCCGTGTCGAGCTGGAATATTACGGAGTGGACGATCTGAATGATTTATTGGAGGCTTTGACACTTCTTAAAATCAAGCGCGCCCAGTCCGAGCAAATGTGAGGAATAACTGAACATGAAACTGGAAAAGCGCAGCACAGGAGCCGAGGACGAGGTTCCCGCGCAGGAAATCAGCACACCGGACGGGAAGAAAAACAAGCCCGTCGTTGTCTATATTATGGTGCTGTTTATTGTGGCCTTTTTGCTTATGGCACTGTCCTTCCTGACCCACCAGCGCAGCAACGAAGAGGTTATCGGCACTTTACAAAGCTCCGTTTCCACCTTGCAGGAGCTGCAAAAAAGTCAGGATGAAAATTTGCGGCTCCACTCCCGGCTGGAGGATGCGGAAAAGCAAATTCGGGATTTGGAGTCTCAGGTGAAAGAGATGAATTCCGCCGGAACGGAATCTGATGACAAAGCAGAGGCGCTTTTATCCCTGTATCTCTTGCAGCAGCAGTACGCCGCCAAAGACTTTGACGCCTGTCGTCAGACGCTTCAATCTATGGAGGACGCCGGGCAGCCCGACCTTCTTTCCAAGGACGGTTTGGAAGAAGTTGTCTCCCCCGCCCAGAGATACCAGCAATTAAAGGAAGCCGTGATGTCCACATGGTAGACCCCGGCATTCATTGATCATTTAAAATTTTTACACGGTATGTGGTAAGGAGAAAAGAAATATGCTGGATATCAAATTTGTCCGGGAGAATCCCGACGCGGTGAAAGAAAACATCCGCAAAAAGTTTCAGGACGCAAAGCTTCCTCTGGTAGACGAGGTCATTGAACTGGACACCAAACGCCGCGCTGCCATCGCGGAAGCAGACCAGCTCCGGGCAGACCGGAACCGGCTGAGCAAGCAGGTTGGTATGCTGATGGGACAAGCCAAGAAGGACCCCTCCAAGCTGGAGGAGGCCGAGGCCGTGAAAAAGCAAGTCACAGACAATGCCCATCGGCTGGAAGCGCTGGAAAAACAGGAATCTGAACTGGACGAGGAAATTCGCAGCCGGATGATGGTCATTCCTCAGATTATTGACGCCTCCGTACCACTCGGCGCGGACGACAGTGCCAATGTAGAGGTGCAGCGCTTTGGCGAAGCAGTCGTCCCCGCATTCGAAATTCCCTATCACGTGGATTTGATGGAGCGGTTTGACGGCATTGATCTGGAAGCCGCAGGCCGCGTCTCCGGCAACGGATTCTACTATCTGCTGGGGGACATTGCCCGGCTGCACGAGGCCGTTTTGGCCTACGGCCGGGACTTTATGATTGACAAGGGCTTCACCTACTGCATCCCTCCCTTCATGATCCACGGCAACGTGGTGGAGGGCGTCATGAGCCAGACGGATATGGACGGCATGATGTATAAAATCGAAGGCGAAGACCTGTACCTCATCGGCACCTCCGAGCATTCCATGATCGGCCGGTATATTGACCAGATTTTACCTGAGACTTTTCTTCCCCAGACGCTGACCTCCTACTCTCCCTGCTTCCGCAAGGAAAAGGGCGCCCATGGCATTGAAGAGCGTGGTGTTTACCGCATTCATCAGTTTGAAAAGCAGGAAATGATTGTGGTCTGCAAGCCCGAGGAATCCAAGGACTGGTATGAAAAGCTGTGGGCAATGTCCGTGGAGCTGTTCCGGTCGATGGACATTCCCGTGCGGCAGCTGGAATGCTGCTCCGGCGATCTGGCAGATTTGAAGGTCAAGTCCTGCGATATCGAGGCTTGGTCCCCCCGCCAGCAGAAATATTTCGAGGTCTGCTCCTGCTCCAATCTGGGTGACGCACAGGCCCGGCGGCTGCGCATCCGCTACAAGGACGAGGACGGGAAAATGCAGCTTTGCCACACGCTGAACAACACCTGCGTGGCCCCTCCCCGGATGCTGATTGCATTTTTGGAGAATAATTTGCAGGAGGACGGCTCGATCCTGATTCCCGCCTCTCTGCGTCCCTATATGGGCGGCAAGGAAAAGCTGATTCCCAAGCACGCCTAAAAATTGGGGTTTTATTTCAAATTGTAATATTCTTATTTAATAATTACAATCCGTTAAACCCGTTTAGAGCCTTTAGCGCATCATTCACTTAGGTTTCCCATTGTTTTGGGCGAGAAATTGGCTCCATTTGGGTCGCACTATTGAAACCATTGGGCCGCAACGGTTTGGAAGCCGCTGCATTTTAAAAAAGGAGACTTGCTTTCATGACAAAAAAAGCCGGCGGTTTACTTGCCGAATTTAAAGAGTTTATTTCCCGCGGCAACGTAGTGGACATGGCTGTGGGCGTGATTATCGGCGGCGCGTTCAAAGCCATCGCCGATTCTCTGGTTGGCGACATTCTTATGCCCCTGATCAGCCTGCTTACAAAAAAGGTTTCCTTTGAGGACATGGTCTGGGTAGTAGGTGGCGGACAGACCGTTATCCCCTACGGCAATTTTCTATCCGCAATTTTAAATTTCCTCATTACGGCGCTGGCTATTTTTCTTCTGGTGAAGGCCATCAACCGTTTCCGGAAAAAGGAAGAGGTTGCGCCCCCCAAGCCGCCCGCAGCCAGCCCAGAGGCAGCCCTGCTGACAGAGATTCGTGACCTTTTGAAAGAGCAGAAGAAATGATGGAACCCATTTTGCGGGAGGGACTGGCGGCGCTGGGGCTGGACCAATCCTCCGTCCCCTCCCTGCTGCGCTATGCAGCGCTTCTGGAAGAAAAAAACAAGGTTATGAACCTTACCGCCATCAAAGAAGCAGACGAGGTGGCCCAGCTTCATTTTCTGGACAGCGCGGCACTTTTAAATCTGCTGGATTTTCGGAACAAAGCCGTGGTGGATGTGGGAACCGGGGCAGGATTCCCCGGCCTTCCCATCCGTCTTTTAGAGCCATCCGCCCATGTGACGCTGCTGGACTCTCTTGGAAAGCGCATTGCTTTTTTGCAGGAGGTCTGCACAGCTCTGGGCCTTTCGGACGTGGAGTGCATTCATGCCCGGGCGGAGGAGTTTTCCACAGCGCGGCGGGAATTCTTTGACATTGCTGTATCCCGGGCCGTGGCTTCCCTTTCCGTGCTTGCGGAGTTGTGCCTTCCTTTGGTGAAGACGGGAGGGACGTTCCTTGCCATGAAATCTGTGGACAGCGGCGACGAGCTTTCCGTCGCCGAGCACGCTATTTCCGTTTTAGGCGGCCGTGTGACCGGAATCCAGGACTATTCGATTCCCGGAACGAACATTGTTCACCGGGCGGTACTGGTGGAAAAGGTAAAACCCACGCCGAAAGACTATCCCCGGTCCTTTGCAAAAATCAAAAAGGACCCCCTTTGACCGCCAAAACCGCCACTGGGGCAGTAAATTGAAAATTTTTTACGTTGATTTGTTAAATTGTTTTGATTTTGGCGCATTCTTCCTGTAAAATCAGGATATACAAGAGGTGAGTTCCGATGGGTGAATGTATCGCCGTTGTCTCCGGCAAGGGCGGGACCGGCAAAACCTCCTTTGTGGCGGGGGTCGGCTCTGCCATGGCGAAGGCCGGGAAACACGTGCTGTGCATCGACTGCGACGTGGGCCTTCGGAATCTTGACTTGGCGCTGGGGCTGACGGACAAAGCCCTGATGGACTTTTCCGACGTGGCCCAAGGCCGATGTACCCTGTCCGAAGCCGTGGTGAGCCACTCTCGGCTGCCCACGCTTCATCTGCTCACCGCGCCGGTGCGCAGCCGGGGCCGTCCCGTGAGTGAAGCGCAGTTTCGTGCCTTGGCAGAGCAGGCACGCCAGCGATACGACTTCTGCCTGATGGACGCGCCGGCAGGGCTGGAGGGCGGTTTTTGTCTGGCTGTGTGCGGGGCGGATCGCTGCGTGGTGGTCACCACGTCCGACGCTGCGTCCCTGCGGGACGCACAGCATACGGTGATGGAACTTTCTGCCTTTCCCCGTGGAAAACTCCATCTGGTGGTGAACCGGGTGCGCAAAAAGCTTCTCAAGAATATGCATGCCACTATCGACGACGCGATTGACGCCGCCGGGCTGCCCTTAATCGGCGTGGTGCCGGAGGACGACCGGCTTCCCCTGGCCCTGAACCGGGGCGTCCCCCTGATCTTGACCTACGACAGCTCCGCAGCCACCGCCTATCAGAACATTGCCCGGCGTCTCATGGGACAGCGCGTGCCCCTGATGCGCATGAAATAGAAAGGAGCATATTCCGATGAACATTGCAATCATGTCCCATGACAACCGGAAGGATCTCATGGTTCAATTCTGCACGGCCTATGCCGGCATTCTTTCCCGGCATACGATTTTTGCTACCAACACCACCGGTCATATGGTGGCCGACGCCACAGGGCTGGACGTGCACTGCTTCCTCTCCTTTGCCCATGGCGGCTGCCAGCAGATTGGCGCCCGTATTGCCTATAACGAGATTGATTTGGTGCTGTTTTTCGACGACCCCAACAGCCCCAGCATGGCCGAGGACGTAACCTACATCTCCCGCCTGTGCGACCAGAACAACATTCCCTACGCCAGCAACATCGCCACGGCGGAGCTGCTGATTCTGGGACTGGCCCGAGGTGATCTGGATTGGCGCGACATCGTCAACCCAAAAACGCATCCCCAAGTCTAAGAGCGCTTGGGGCGGATTTTTCCGCCCCACGGACGAAAGCCGACGGGAGAGGAGAAATTGCTCCTTTTCCCGTATTTGGGTGCGCCGCGAAGCGTTTTCCGCTCTCGTCCCAAACCCACGGGGCGGGAGCGCCTTTTTATCTCTGACAGTTCAACTAAATTACAGGATAAAGGAGTCTTTTGTCATGGCTGTTTTAAAACCGCGTACGCTCTCCGGCTTTATGGAGCTGCTTCCCGCGCCCCAGCAGCAGATGGAGCGCATTATGGAGGTTATTCGCCAGTCCTTTTCCCTCTACGGGTTTACCCCGCTGGATACGCCTATAATTGAGGCCAGCGAGGTGCTGCTTGCCAAGGGCGGCGGTGAAACAGAAAAGCAGATTTACCGTTTTACCAAAGGCGACGCAGATTTAAGTCTCCGCTTTGACCTGACGGTGCCTCTGGCCAAGTACGTGGCCATGCATTACAGCGAGCTGAGCTTCCCCTTTCGCCGGTTTCAGATTGGAAAGGTCTACCGGGGTGAGCGGGCCCAGCGGGGCCGCTTCCGGGAGTTTTATCAGGCGGATATCGACGTAATTGGAGACGGGAAGCTGTCCCCCATCAACGACGCGGAAATTCCGGCCATTATCTATCGGGTTTTTTCCACCTTGGGGCTGAACCGGTTTCAGATTCGCGTGAACAATCGCAAGATTCTCAACGGATTTTACGCCATGCTGGGCCTTTCCCAGCTTTCCGGCGAGGTGATGCGGACTGTGGACAAGCTGGAGAAAATCGGCGAAGACACGGTGCGGGGAATTTTGGTGGACGATCTGGCAGTGCCCAAGGAAAAGGCTGACGAGATTTTGAAGTTTATCGCCATCTCCGGCGGCAGCAAGACCATTCTTTCCGCGCTGGAGGACTATCGCGGACGGAATCCCCTGTTTGACGAGGGGCTGGATGAGCTTTCTCTCGTGGTGAACTATCTGGATTCTTTTGGCGTTCCCAGCGAGAATTTTGTGGTGGATTTGACCATCGCCCGGGGACTGGACTATTACACCGGCACGGTGTATGAAACTGCGCTGCTGGATCACCCGGAGGTTGGTTCCGTCTGCTCCGGCGGGCGGTATGACAATCTTGCCGAATACTACACGGAAAAAGAGCTTCCGGGCGTGGGCATCTCCATCGGCCTGACCCGCCTGTTTTACGTGCTGGGAGAGCAGGGAATGCTGAACCCCGACCTGCTTACCGCCCCCACCGACGTGCTGATTCTCCCCATGACGGAGGATTTAGGCCCCGCCATTTCCTTTGCAACCCTTCTGCGTCAGGACGGCATCCGGGCGCAGCTCCACTGCGAGGATAAAAAGTTTAAGGCGAAAATGTCCTATGCCGACAAGCTGCGCATCCCCTACGTGGTCTTTTTGGGCGAGGACGAGGTGAACTCCGGCGTGGTGGCCTGCAAAGATATGTTTACCGGCCAGCAGACGAAGCTGGAAGCAGCGGAAACAGCAGCACTCATTAAAGCGGGCCTTGCAGAGAAAAACAAGGGCGCCGTCATTTTGGGGTGACCACTGGGGAAGCGGAGGTCATGAAAAAACACCGCCTACGGAAAGTCGTCCTGCTTTTTTGCCTTCTGTTTTTGCTTGGGGCCGGACTATGGTATGCCAGACCTGTGGGGCTTTCCGTCCTCTTTCCCGGGATAGCACCCGAAATCATAGACGCCACTCTCATTCACTTTGGCGATGACCAGCGCATGGAAACCCGGAACATTCAGCTTTCCGCAGACGATCCAAGCTTTGACGCACTGCTCTCCCGTTTGGAGACACTCCGCTTTCACAGGCCCCCCACGAACCTTGTTTTGCAGGCCGTTCCGGCGCTTTCAGACCGGTTTGCCCCCGCGAAGCCGGTGGAGGACGACGACATTGAGCATGTCTATCTCACCCTTGCGCAGTCCGTTTCGGAGGACCCGCGCTACGCGCAGTTGACGTTTTATATTGACGAATGGTCTTATCGGGATTTTGACCACAACGTCTCTCTTCCGCTGATTATGCCAAAGGGCAAGGAAATCGGACAGGCGCTGGCGCAGGATTTCTGAGAAATTGCCGCGCAAAATGATTCCTGATTGCAATCAATCGCAAAGAAAATACAAATTGTATTTGACTTTACCCGTTTTCCATTTCACATATAGAAAGGAAATCACCATCATGACACAATCGAGAACCCATACCTGCGGAGAGCTGCGGCTTGCCGACGCGGGCAAGTCCGTCACCATCGTGGGATGGCTGGAAAACGTCCGGGAGGTGGGCGCGGAGCTGGCGTTTGCCGTTATCCGGGATTTTTACGGCACCACGCAGGTGGTGGCCGAGACTTCTGAGGACGTGAAAACCCTCAAGGGCATTAATAAAGAATCCACCGTCTCCGTCTCCGGTTCTGTCCGGGAGCGGGCGTCCAAAAACGCCAATCTGCCCACCGGTGAGGTGGAAATTGTCCCCGCATCCATTGAGGTTTTGGGCCGCTGCCGCCACAACGAGCTGCCCTTCCCCATCAACCGTAGCCGGGAGGCGGACGAAGCCACCCGCCTGAAATATCGGTATCTGGACCTGCGCAACCCCGACGTAAAAAAGAATATCCTTCTGCGGTGCAACGTGGTGTCTGCCCTGCGTCAGTCTATGACAGAGCACGGCTTTTTGGAGATCACCACCCCAATTCTCACCGCTTCCTCCCCCGAGGGAGCCAGAGACTATCTGGTGCCCGCCCGGAACCACCCCGGGAAGTTTTACGCTCTGCCGCAGGCTCCCCAGCAGTTCAAGCAGCTTTTGATGACCTCCGGCTTTGACCGGTATTTCCAGATTGCCCCCTGCTTCCGGGATGAGGACGCCCGGGCAGACCGCTCCCCCGGCGAATTTTATCAGCTGGATATGGAAATGGCCTTTGCCTCTCAGGAGGATGTGTTTGCCGTTCTGGAGGATGTGCTGCCCCCCATTTTTGCCAAGTTTGGAGCGTATGACCGGGCCAGCGGCGCACCTTTTACCCGCATTCCCTATGCCAAGGCTATGGAGCTATACGGCTCTGACAAGCCCGACCTGCGGATTGACCTGACCGTGCAGGACGCGACAGATGTCCTCTCCGGCTGCGGCTTTGAGCCATTTGCGGGGAACACCGTCAAGGCCGTGGTGGTTTCCGGGTTTAATGAGACGCGCAAGTTTATTGACAAAACCCTTGCCGATGTGGAAATTCAGTCCGGAAACAAGGCCTATTGGTTCCGGCTGGACGAAAACGGCGAAGCCGTGGGCGGCATTGCCAAGTTCGTGGCCCCGGTGAAGGATGCGGTGGTGAGCGCACTGGGTCTGAAGACAGGCGATTTCGTGGCCCTGTCCGCAGGTACCCTTTCTGCCGCCCAGAAGACCGCCGGCGTGCTGGTAAAGACGCTGGGCGCAGCGGTACCCGGCCACATGGACAAGGAGCAGTATTCCTTCTGCTGGATTGTGGATTTCCCCATGTACGAGATGGGCGAGGAATCCGGCGAGCTGGAATTTTGTCACAACCCCTTCTCTATGCCCTCTGGCGGGCTTTCCACGCTGCTTAAGGCCGAGGCCGGGGAAATTGATCCCCTACGCATCACGGCCGACCAGTATGATCTGGTGTGCAACGGCGTGGAGCTTTCCTCCGGCGCGGTGCGAAACCACGATCCGGAAATCATGGTTAAGGCCTTTGAGCTGGTGCGGCTGGGCGAGGAGGACGTAAAGGCCAAGTTCCCCGCTATGTACAACGCCTTTACCTACGGCGCGCCCCCCCACGCGGGTATTGCCCCCGGCGTGGACCGGATGGTGATGCTGCTGGCGGGAGAGGACTCCATCCGGGAGATCATCCCCTTCCCCATGAACAAAAACGCGCAGGACGTAATGATGGACGCGCCCGGCGCTGTCACACAGAAACAGTTGGACGAGCTGCATATCGCCCTTGTAAAGCCGGAGGAATAAGCTCCCCCGGCGCGCGGAAAACCCGCGCGGGAGGATTTATGAAACGCCTGCTGTGCTCTTTGCTGGCCGCCGCCAGCCTGTTTACCCTGACCGCCTGCGGCGGTCCGTCTCCCAGCACTTCTATCCCGGACCCGGCCCATTCCGCCGGGTCCGGCTCCACATCTGAGGAACCAACGCCCCCGCCCGTGGACAAAAAAAAGGCGCAGATAGACGCCCTGCTTACCCAGATGACCCTTGAGGAAAAGGTAGGCCAGTTGTTTTTCGCCCGGGTCCCGGAGACGGACGCAGCGGCAGACGTGGCCAATTACCATTTGGGCGGTTATATTCTCTTTGGTAGAGATACAAAAGACAAAACCGCCAACGACCTGATTCAGGCCATTAACAGCTATCAGGAGGCTGCAAAAATTCCCTTACTTATTGGTGTGGACGAGGAAGGGGGAAGTGTGGTGCGGGTTTCCTCCAATCCTCATCTCCGGGCAAGAAAGTTTGCCTCTCCCCAGCAGCTATACGCTGCGGGGGGCATGGAGGCGATTGTTCGGGATACCCACGAAAAGGACGTGCTTTTAAAAGCACTGGGCTTTAACGTGAATCTTGCCCCGGTGGCAGACGTATCCACCAATTCCGGTGACTTTATCTATGATCGCTCCTTTGGGCAGGACGCGGCATCCACGGCGGAGTATGTCCGCGCCGTGGTAGGCCAGATGCGGAAAGACGGCATGGGCAGCGTTTTGAAGCACTTCCCCGGCTACGGAAACAATGCGGATACCCACACCGGCATTGCCGTGGACAAGCGCCCTCTCAAGCAGTTTGAATCCTCCGATTTCCTGCCTTTCAAAGCGGGTCTGGAGGCCGGGGGCGACACGGTGGCCGTTCTGGTAAGCCACAACATCGTGGATGCCCTCACCATGGAGGGCGTTGACGCGGGCCTGCCGGCCTCCCTCTCTCCCAACGTTCACATCACCTTGTACCTAATGATGCAAGAGGCAAACGGCGGCAGCGTGATTATGACCGACGATCTGGCGATGGATGCAGTGAAAGCCTATTCCAAGGACGGCAGCGCTGCGGTGATGGCCCTGTGGGCAACCAACGGCCTTTTGATTGCCTCGGACTATCGCACCCAGATTCCCCAGGTTCTTGCCGCTGTTGCGGATGGGACGCTGGATGAACCCATCATCGACCTGCTCTGCACGCAGGTGCTCCAGTGGAAACAGGCGCTGGGATTACTGTAAAAGGTCTTCTCCACATCGTACCTTTTGGGCCATGCCGTCCGGCTTTAAAGGTTGGACAACTCTGCCGGTAAAAAAACGGCGCTTGATAAACGCATCGCAAAAGTCGCCGCGTCCGGTGCGGGCCGGGACACGGCGGCTTTGTTTCTGCGCAGAAAGGAAGTTTTCCACATAGAAACTGAAAAGCTTTATTACGCAGACCCCTTTTTAAAGGAGTTTTCTGCAAGGGTTCTTACCTGCGAAGCAGCGAAAACCGGCTGGGCAGTAACCCTGGACAAAACCGCCTTCTATCCAGAGGGGGGCGGTCAGCCCGCCGATCATGGAACGCTGAACGGAATAAGCGTCCTTGATGTCCACGAAAAAGACGGGGTCGTTTTCCACATTTGTGAAAACCCAGTGGAAATTGGGGAAACCGTAGCGGGGCGCATTGACTGGACCCGCCGGTTTGACCACATGCAGCAGCACTCCGGCGAGCATATTTTAAGCGGCATTCTCTGTGAAGCCCACAGCTGTGACAACGTGGGTTTCCACATGGGGTCCGACATCGTAACCATCGACTACAACACCGACCTTTCATGGGAGCAGGCGCTGGACGCGGAGCGCCGGGCCAATGAATACATCTGGGCCGACGTTCCCATTGAGATTTCCTTTCCCACAACGGAGGAATTGAAGTCCATTGACTACCGCTCCAAAAAGGCCCTGACAGGGCAGGTGCGCATCGTGGCCTTTCCCGGCGCGGACTGCTGCGCCTGCTGCGGCACGCATGTGCCCCGGTCCGGACAGGTGGGACTTGTAAAAATTCTTTCCTGCCAGAAATTTCGGGAGGGTATCCGTCTGGAAATTCTCTGCGGGGGCAGGGCTTTTGCTCTGCTTTCCGCCACATGGGAGCAGAGCCGGGCGGTGGGTCGCCGGCTCAGCGTGAAGCCACAGGACACCTCTGAAGCGGTGGAGCGGCTGGAAACCGAGCTAAACGCCGCCAAGGCCGGGCTTACCCGGCTGGAGGATGCGCTCTTTGCGCGCATCGCCGCGCAGGAGGCAGGCCGGGGGGACACGCTTCTTTTTCAGCCGCCCTTGCGCCCAGACGGGGCGCGGAAGCTGGCGGACGCGGTGAGCCGCACCTGCGGCGGACTTGCCGCCGTGTTTGCAGGGGAGGCCGGGCAGTATCAATATGCCCTGCTTCGGGCCGACGGTAAAGACATTGCCCCGCTGGTAAAGAGCATGAACGCCGCGCTCCACGGACGGGGCGGCGGGCGAAACGGCTTTGCCCAAGGCTCTGTGCAGGCCACGCAAGCGGAAATCGAAGGATTTTTCAAAGGCACTTTTTGATGCAAAGAGTTATCCACTTTCTTGTTTAAAACTGTCAGGAAACACCACTTTCCCCTTTATCAAAAAAGGACCGTCTCGCGCCATAAGCGCGGGACGGTCCTTTTAACAGCTTCAGCTTCCAACACGTTGGTTCATGGCGGCGGTGGCATAGCGCTGTCCGTAATACGTGTCGTACACAATGGCGCTGCGCAGATTCATCAGCTCTCTGTCCTCGTCGCTCAACGCCGCGTCGGACTCGTTCCAATAGGGAACGCCCTGCGCGGTGACACAGTACAAATCCGTATTTACCAGCAGCGCCTTTGACAAGCGCTCCTGCATGGCCCAATACCGAGTCCGTGGCATATTGGCCGCATCCAGCACCGCCGGGCCAAGGGCCGTTAGTCCCGTGTCCTGCTTTGTGCCCGCAGGCTGCTTCAACAGCGCCGCATCGTTGGCCCAGATGAGATAATCGGTAGAATACAGATCCGCCACCTGCTCAATGCTCCAGCGGGAGCAGTCGTTGCTCTCACACAGGCCCAGATGACTGTAAACCGTGCCTCCGTCGGTCATAAACAGGTTGGGTCGATGGTCGCCGAAAAAGACCACCACCGTCGGCTCCTCCCGCTGGTTCAACGCGTCCGTCAGCTCACCCAGCGCCTGATCTGCCCGAGTCAGCCCCTCCAGCATCACCCGCGTAATGGCCAAATTTTCTTCGCTCAATTGGTCGCTGGAAACCTCCAGCTGGCACTGGTAGCCAAATTTTTCAGGGTCAAAGGGTTGGTGGTTCTCCATGGAAATCCCAAAAAGAAACGCTTTTTTTCCTTCTTCATTGGCCGCGTCCAGACGGTTCAGCAGAGCCTGCGTAAACACATGGTCACTGAGGTAGTAGCCCCCGGCATAGGGACTGCCCTGAACATTCAGGTCCAGTTCCTGCATCTGCTGGGAAAACAGCAGGTGTTCAAACCCCAGCTTGGGATACGTCACCGTCCGGTTATAAAGACTGCTGTTATAGGCATGAAGCATCTCTGTCTCATAGCCCGCGGCCCGAAATGGTGTTGCCACGGAGTCCAGCAGGCTGTAATCTCCCTCGTCCCGGAAAGAGATATTGGTGCCGGGCTTCAAATCCTTTCCCGTCAGGCCGGTAAAAATGGACTGTTCGATATAGCCAGTGCCATAGCCCAGATAGCTGGAATAAAACCGCCCGGAAATCCCCTCCCCGCTCAGGCGGTGAAAGTTTTCCGCAGGGTCACCGGAAAGGGTCAGTCCCGGCAGGCGGGTCATATCGTAAAACGACTCGGAGAGAATAAAAATCACGTTGGGCTGTTCCCCAGTGGGCTTGTCCGTTCCGGAAGTGCCCAAAAGCTCGTCCAGCCGCTCCACCACCTGCTGCATATACTCTGGCCCATAGCCTTCCGGCTCCTGTCCCGCAAGCAAACACATGTCCCGCCAAAGGCCCACGGTCAGCCCGTAGTCCCGATAGGAGATGGCGGACATGATCCGGTCCTGCGTGTTTACGGAAAAGGCCCGCCCCAGCCCTGCCGCGCCGGGGCCGATCATCAGCGCAAGTCCCAAAGAAACCACCGCCGTGGCCAGCACAAACCGGGTGCGCCCGCTGCCAAGGGTCAACTTTTTGCCAACAAGAAACAAAAAGACAACCACCAGCACCAGCATTCCCACAGCGGCCCAGCCTCGTCCGGGAACCTTTAGGTCGCCCGCCACGCCCATCACCTGATCCAACTGGCCGATCATGCCGAAATCCTCGGCTTCCAGCGGCGTTCCGTTGATGGCGAGCTTAAAATAGCTCACCAGCGCCAGCGTTACTCCCACCGTGGAAGAGGCCAGCGCCCCAACCCACAGCCGTCCGGCCAAAAGGCCCAGAAGCAGTGCTCCCCCGCCGTAAAACACCGCAGTCAGGCAAAAGGGCGGCAGCGCCCCAAGGCACCAGTCCAGCGCCGCCTGCGCATCTCCCAGCGTGATCCACTGAATGGCAAAGGCCACCGCACCGCCAAACGCCAGCGCTTCCAGCAGCACCAGCGCGGCTTTTCCGATTTTCAAAAGCGTCTGCTTCAATGTACTTCCTCGCTTTCAGGGGAAAACGGGACACGGCAGTCTCCGTGTCCCGCTCTTCGCATTTTCAAAGCGCCCGCAAAAGAGAGCGCAGAGTCAATCAGTAGGCCAGCTTTTCCGCAAGATAAGCCTTCAGCCCGTCAATCGGCAGGCGAACCTGCTCCATGGTGTCCCGATCCCGGACGGTGACGCAGTTGTCCCCGGCCTTCGCGTCGTCGCCCACGGTGTCAAAATCCACGGTGACACAGTAAGGTGTGCCAATTTCATCCTCCCGGCGATAGCGCTTGCCGATGGAGCCAGTTTCGTCAAAGTCCACCATCCAGTCGGCGGAAAGCATCTGCTGAATCTCCCGGGCCTTGTCGCCCAGCTTCTTGCTCAAAGGCAGCACCGCCACCTTAAACGGCGCGATGGCGGGATGGAAGCGCATCACCACGCGGGTGTCGTTCTTCTCTGCGTCCACCACTTCCTCGTCATAGGCCTCCACCAGCAGGGCGAGGGTCATCCGGTCCGCGCCCAGAGACGGCTCGATAACATAGGGAATATAGTGCTCTCCCGCCTCCTGATCGAAATAGGTCAGGTCCTGCCCGGAGTGCTCCTGATGCTGGGAGAGGTCGTAGTTCGTCCGGTCGGCCACGCCCCACAGCTCGCCCCAGCCAAAGGGGAATTTATACTCAAAGTCCGTGGTGGCCTTGGAATAGAAGCTCAGCTCCTCCTTCTCGTGGTCCCGAAGACGCAGGTTGTCATCCTTCACGTTCAGACCCTTGAGCCACTCGTGGCAATAATTACGCCAATATGCAAACCATTCCAAATCAGTGTCCGGCTTGCAGAAAAATTCCAGCTCCATCTGCTCGAACTCCCGGATGCGGAAGATGAAGTTGCCCGGGGTAATCTCATTGCGGAAGGACTTACCCACCTGACACACGCCAAAGGGCAGCTTGCGGCGGGTCGTTCTCTGAATATTCGCAAAATTCACAAAGATGCCCTGTGCTGTTTCGGGGCGGAGATACACCTCGTTGGCGCTCCCCTCCGTCACGCCCTGATGGGTTTTGAACATCAGGTTGAACTTGCGGATATCGGTAAAGTCCGATTTGCCGCAGCCGGGGCAGGGAACCTGCTTTTCCCGGATATAGGAAACCAGCGCTTCGCCGTCCATGGACTCCACGTTCACGTCGGTGATGTTGTTTTCCTGATTGTATTCCTCCACCAGCTTGTCGGCGCGGTGGCGCATTTTACAGGAGCGGCAGTCGATCAGTGGGTCGTTAAAGGTGGCCACGTGGCCGGAGGCCACCCACACCTGAGGATTCATCAGAATTGCGGCGTCCAGTCCCACGTTATAGGGATTTTCCTGCACAAACTTTTTCCACCAGGCGCGCTTTACGTTGTTTTTCATCTCCACACCCAGAGGGCCGTAGTCCCAGCTATTGGCCAGGCCTCCGTAAATTTCGCTGCCGGGAAACACAAAGCCCCGGCTCTTGCACAGAGCCACAATTTTTTCCATGGTCTTTTCAGTGTTATTCATAATCTCCCTCTCCCTTTCATCCAATAAACAGGCCCCAAAATAAAAAACGCCCCGAGCAAAGCTCAGGGCGAACGATTGTCCGCGGTGCCACCTGAATTCGCGCAAAAAGCGCGCACTCTGACCCGGTAACGGCGGGGACCGGCGCATTCTGCTCTCGCTCAAACGCGCGGCTCGGGGGCGCCTTCTCTCCCTTCCGGCAAGGACTTGCACCAAAACGTCCTCTCTCTTCGCCCGGAAACAGGGGATACTACTCCCTTTCACAGCCTCTTGCAATATTGTGGCTACTCTATCACCTTTTATTCAAAATGTCAAGGTGCTTTCCCAAAGCAGTAAACCCGCCCCGGCTCCAAATCTTATTGGAGCCGGGGCAAGTTTCTTATTCAGTCCGCTTCACAGGCTGTGCCAATCATTTGCTTTTCTGCTTTTATATAATCGGAAAGCATTCTTTAAAAAATCACTTTTCCTCCGCGATAATGATTCGCACCTGTTTCCCTGCGGTGGAGCCAAAGTTATCAACCCAGCCGGTCAGCTTGTAATCGGACGCATTGATGGAACCCAGATCCACCTGATAATACTTCAAAACATAGCTTGCATCCCGCTTACGCAGGTAAACCTGCACCCCGTCGTTCAGCGTATAGGTCATATTGCCTCCCATGGCGCTGACAGAGGTGAGACTGTCCAGCGTGACGGACTGAAGGGCACGCATGCTCTTGACCTCACCGTCGCTGTTAAATTGAACACCTACGCCCCCGGTTTTTACGTCAAACATTTTCCCATTGTTTTCAAGCGAGACAGATGCTCCGTCCTTCAATCCGGAATAGCTTCCGCTGAGTGCGCCGTCACTCTTTTCCGGCACGGACGTCAGATAATAGTACGACCAGGTATCCCCCGTGGCGTCGTCCAATAGCAGATGGGTAATTTCGCCGCTTATATTGGTGACATAATAGCAAATGTCGTCAGCGGAAAGTGTGTAGCCCGCAAGACGGCTGGGATAAATTTTAGCCCACGCACCGTTGGAAGAAGTGTCCAGAATCTGCACGTCGCCAGCAAAAACCTTATCTCCCAGCTTGGTTGCGTCCCGATTTACCGCGCCGCTGAGGGTCTTTGCGGTAAGCTGACTGATGGAAGCGCCGCTGTCGGTCATACTGGCGGAAACCAGACTTCCCACCGTATAGGCGCCCCGCTGACTGACGGAGAAGGTGTGCACCACGCCATCGGTACAGGCCACACTGACGCGAACCTCGGTTCCCGCAGAAGCGCTGGAAGAGGATGTGTCGGCCACGCCGGTGACAACGCCGTAATAAACCGTATTCGCCGCGCTGCCTTTGACAACATCCACCACTTCCCCGTTCATCCCCAGCAGAAGCAGGGCGGTGTCTCCCACCTTAAATCCGCCCATGGACGACAGCTTATAAGCCGCCGTGGCGGTTCCCACGGTATAGGTCTTCGCGCCAACAGTCACCGAGGTGGGCGCGGCGGCGCTGGGCAGCAGGGCGGTGATGGTGCCGCCTGCCCGGTCGGTGTAAATCCACACTGTCTGCATCCCTGCATTGTAATAATAAACATCGTACTGCTGCACGGCGGACAGAGAAGACGTCGCACCGTTGCGGTACACAGCCGCCGCCGAGGAAGCAAAGGGCAGCTCCGGCAACTGTCCGCTGCCCGTCGCAACATAAGGCCCGCTCAAATTGGCGGAAACCACCGCCGCATAGTCCACGTTGCCGTTGGTGACGGTATAGCCCAGCGTAACAGCGTAGGTCTTTGCATCGCTGGTCTGCGCCGTCAGCGTGTTATAAAACAGGTACACACAGTCGGACCGGGTCATATACTCGCCTTTTCCAATTGAAATCTGATCCCGCAGTCCCAGAGAGCTGGCCTTGCTCAGCTGTGCGGAGGGAAAAGACCCCGCAAGTGCCGAAGAGTCGTACCCCAGAAGACGCAGCACCGTGGCACACGCCTGCTCCAGCGTAATACTCTGGCTGGGCCGGAAGGTGCCATCGGTATATCCCGTCATCCACCCCTCGCTCACGGCGATTTTAATATACTGGGAGGCCCAGTGGGTGCTTTTCACATCCTTGAAGAGGGAAACGCCCTCTCCGTCGCCTACGCTGTCCTTATACGAGGAGGCGTTTACCAGCATTTTCGCAAACTGCGCGCGGGTGACATTACCGCCCAAATTCAGGTTTCCGGCGGAATCTCCCGTCATAATCCCCAGCGCCCGGATGGTCTGGACCTCGCCGCTGCTTTCCGATGCAGCGGCTCCGGCAGGGACGGCAATCAGCCCCGGCAGCAGAAACACCGCCATTAAAAGGCATAAAATTCGTTTTTTCATAGGTTATTTTTCCTTTCTGCGCGCAGCAGGCACAAAGCAATCTTTCGGCACACCGCGCCCCTGTCAGTCATAATGCAGCGCATCAATGGGATTCAGCCGCGCCGCCTTTTTTGCCGGCAAATATCCAAACACGATGCCGATAAACGTGGAAATTCCAAACGCGCCCAGCACGGCGCCAAGGGAGGGGCTGACGGTCAGGTTTTCCTGCATCAGCGCCGTGACGACAATGGTGGCGATGGAAGAAAGTCCGTATCCCACGGTGATGCCCAGCACACCGCCAAGGGCCGAGGTTGTGGCGGCTTCTATGACGAACTGCTGCATAATATACCGCTCCTTGGCACCCAGCGCCTTGCGGATGCCAATTTCCCGCGTCCGCTCCGTAACGGACACCAGCATGATATTCATGATTCCAATGCCGCCCACCACCAGAGAGATGGCGGCAATGCCCGCCAGAATTCCAATCATCACGTTAATCATGGCATTCATAGCGTCAAGCATCTCTGCCATGCTGATGACCCGATATGCGTCGTCATCGGAAAAAATGTCGTAGAGGTAATCCTCCACAATGGTCACGCAGGTGGCGGCCTGCGTTTCGTCCACCACGGTAAGGGTATAGCTGCTGATCGTGCCGGTATAGGACATGCGCGCCGCGGTGGAATAGGGAAGGAACACGCAGTCATCCGTTCCGCCTTCTTCCATCTCACCATCGGTTTCCTGCGTCATAACGCCCACAATCAAAAAGCTTTTTCCACTCAGTCGAATGGTCTTTCCCACGGCGTTTCCGCCGTAATAGGTGCTGTTGAGATAGTTTCCCACCACGCAGACATTTCTCCGTTTTGCCACATCCACATACTGAAGACCCCGTCCTGAAGAAACCGTATAGCTCTTCATGTCGAAATATGCCTCACTGACACCTGTAACAGTGGTGGATGACGGGCTTTCCGTTCCAATTTTAACGGTGCCGGAAAAACTGACCGTCGGGGAAATCTGGTCAAAATACTCGGGATTTTCCTCAACCAGTGCATACATCTGCGTCTCGGACACACTGCGGGAGCTGCCCCGGCCCATAATGTTCACCGACACCGTATTTGTTCCCATGTCGGCAAATTGGTCGCGCATATACTTTTCCATGCCGTTTCCAAGGCCCACAATCACAATCACCGCCGCAATGCCGATGATAATCCCCAGCATTGTCAAAAAGGTGCGCATTCTGTTGCCCTTAATATTTTTAACAGCAAGCTGGAAGGCTTCCGTCAGTTTCATTGTCCGCCCCCCATTCCCGAAAAGCTTGACGACACCACCGCTTCCGGCGCGTGGGAATCTCCGTCGTAAATGACCCGTCCGTCCTCCAGACGGATAATGCGCTGGGCCTGCACGGCGATGGAGTTATCGTGGGTGATGAGAACCACGGTATTTCCCGCGGCATGAAGCTGCTGCAAAAGCGTCAGCACATCCCTTCCCGTGTGGGAATCCAGCGCGCCCGTCGGCTCGTCGGCCAGAATCACCGCAGGCTCTCCCACCAGCGCGCGGGCAATGGAAACTCTCTGCTGCTGGCCTCCGGAGAGCTGGGCAGGCCGGTGGTTAATCTTACTTCCAAGCCCCACCATCTCCAGCGCCACCTTGGCCCGTTCCCTCCGTTCCCCTTTGGGAACTCCGGCATACATCATGGGGACCTCCACATTTTCCAGCAGCGTCAGCTTTGGAAGCAAATTATACTGCTGAAAAATGAAGCCCAGCATCTTATTGCGGATTTCGGCAAGCTGGTCTTTATCCAGTGAGCCAACATCCCGTCCGTCCAGCAAATATTTACCGTCGGTTGGAACGTCCAGACATCCAATAATATTCATGCAGGTGGATTTTCCGGATCCGGACTGACCCACAATGGCCACAAACTCGCCTCTTTGGATATTCATGGAAATGTGGTCTGCGGCCCGGACAACGGAATCCCCCATCTCATAAACCTTGGATACATCCTGAAATTCAATCAGAGCGCTCATTCCATCGGCCCTCCGCCGCCTCCGCCTCCGTTGGGGCCGCCGCTGGGACCTCCTCCGCCCCCTCCGTTGGGGCCGCCCATTTCCCCGCTGTCGGGGCCGCCGCCCATCATCATATCCATTCCGGAGGAGCTGCTGGAAGCCGGCAAATAGGCCACCGTATCGCCCTCCTGAAGTCCGGAGGTAATTTCAATGTAATCGTCGTTACTGACGCCGGTTTCCACGGACACATAGACATAGTTATCCGGTGCTTTGTCTTCCAGCGCGTTGGCCGCACTGGGAGAATCGGCGGTAATCAGCACTTTGTTTCCCCGCTCCAGCGCGGCGCTGGGGATGGAAAGTGCGTTGTCGTTTTCAGCAAGCACAATTTCCGCGTCCACGTTCATGCCGGGCCAAAGATCGCCGTAGTCATCAATTCGGACGGTAACGGGATAAGTGGTGGCGCTGTTACTGGTGGTTCCCGCCATGGAAATTTTCGTCACCTGTCCGGTAAAGGTTTTTCCCTCCACGGCGTCTGCCGTAATGGTCACATCTTGCCCCACCGTCACCTGCGTAATATCCAGCTCATCCACGCTGAGTGTCATTTCAAGATAGCTCAGATCGTAAATAATACAAAGCGTATTGCCGGATTCCACCTTTTCACCGGCCTTGATTTGTTTATCCACAATGGTTCCGTCAATGGGGGATGTAATGGTGTAATCCTCCAACTGCTTCTGGGAGGTTTCCATACTCAGCTCCGCGCTTTTAAGGCTATCCTCCGCAGACTGAACCGAGTCGTTGGCCGCATTGGCGGCAAAGGTTACAATGGCTTGCCCGGCGGATACCTTGCCGCCCTCTTTCACATTGACGGCGGCTACCGTGCCGCCGGAGGACGCGGTGACATCCTCCGCAGAACGATATTCCAGTGTCGCGTTTTCACTGGAGCCGCTGCCGTTTATGGTGGCGGTGGCGGCTTGCGTATCCGTCAGGCCACCGGGATTGGCCACGGAGATCGTCACACTGCGTACAATGCGGTTTCCGGTAAGTACCGTGTCGGCGGCAGAGATCGCAGTCACTGTTCCAGTAAGCATCTCAAAGGAGCCGTCTAACACCACGGAAGCACTCTGCCCCACATAAAAGCTTTTTGCATCATCCGATGCGAAAGACACCTTCAGCGTCATGGAGGAGTTATCCCGCACAGTGGCAACTGTCTGCCCTGCTTTTACCACGTCGCCCGCTTTCACATTCAAGGAGGCAACGGTGCCCGACACGGGAGACTGAGCATAGGCCGCCTTCTCATAGCTGCGCTGGGCCTGATTCAGCGAGAGCTGAGCCTTTTCCAGATTGCTGCTGACATCGGAGCTGTCCAACTCATAGAGAACGGTATCCTTAGTAACCGTATCCCCTTCTTCAAAATTGGCCGATAAAATTTCGCCTTCCTTCAGCGTGGTGACAGTATAGGCGTTAGCCGGCTGAAGGGTGCCGGTACCGCTGAGCGCCTGCGTAATCGCGCGATAGGATACGTCCTCCTGCGTGTAAGTAATGGCGGAGGCATCCCTACTTTTGCTGCAGCCCCGCAGCACCGAAGATACCACCAATACCAGCACAACGGCCAGAATCAGCCACTTGCGCAGCTTCTTCCGGCCCCACAGACCCTTCAGCTTTTCAATCACGCCAAGTCCTCTTTTTTTTGCCGGACTGCTGTCCAGCTCCTGTACCTCTTCGTTTTTCTGCAATTCTTCTTTCATACGATTCCTCATTTCCTTACATAAGCCTCGTATTTGGCCCTGCGCCGGGTTATGTGTTTACAAAACATTTTCCATGATTCACCTTGAACAAAGCTTGAAACCCCGCACGGTATCGGGAATTCTTTTTTCGTCGGCCAAACGCAACATTTTATTGTATTATAACAATAGTACAAAATTTAGAAAAGTCAAGTGTTTTATATAAATTTTACAGCTTTTTTGTGCAAACAACACACGCCAGCGCCCCTTATTTCCACTTTCAAAGTAAAAAAGAACGGCAAGGTGTGGCCACCTTGCCGTTTTTTTCATATTTACCTTTTCAGCGCACGTAGGACACCACAACCCGCCGATTGGGGTCACTTCCGATGGAACCGGTCGCTACGTTTAGCTCATCCTGCAAGGCGGCGTGGATAATATGACGCTCGTAGGCGTTCATGGGCTCCAGCGTCACGCTGCGGCGGTATTTAACTACCTTCACCGCTACCTTACGGGCCAGATGGTTCAGGCTTTCTTCCCGCTTGGCACGATAGTTCTCCGCATCCACAGCGACGCGGACCCGGCTTGTTCCCGCACGGTTCACACAGTAACCGGTGAGCTGCTGAATTGCATCCAGCGTCTCGCCCCGTCGTCCGATAATCTGCCCCATGCCGGAGCCATCCAAAATCACCTGATACCTGCCTTTTTCCGGAAGGTACACGCGAATCTGCGCTTCCACTTCCATCTTCTCCAGAAGTCCAGATAAGAAATCACGGATTTCCGTCGCCTTTTCGTCCTGCACCTCTTCTCCCAAGCGCGTTGAGACTTGGGCAACCGGCGCGGGCCGGGCCTCTTTGGGGGAAGGTTCGCTGGTCTTTTGTGCAGGCACGGATGCGGGCTTTTCTGCCCGGGGCGCAGGTTTTACCGCGGGCTTTACCGCAGGCTTGGCGATGGGTTTGCTCTCGACCCTCGGTTTGGCGGGGGCGATGACCGGAGCGGCGGGCTTTTCCTCTTCTCCTTCATAGGTCACACGAACCTTGGCGGGCGCGCTTCCAATGCCCAGAAAGCCGGATTTGGCCCGCTCCAAAATTTCAACGGACACATCGTCCCGCTCCATATTCAACTGTGAAAGGGCGCGGGCAATGGCTTCCTCCTCCGTCTTGCCCGTTACGTCAATATAACTCATGGCAAAAGCTCCTTATTTCTCGTTGGAATCGCCGTACCGATTCTCCTGATAGGCGCGGCCGCGGGCATAAGGACGGTCGCCCATGCGGCCGTTTTCATTGGTGCTGGCTTTTTTTGGCTTGCTGCTCTTAGCATCCTGAGCGGCCTTGCGCTTTTCCTTCAGAGAGGGCTTCAGAGCCTGCTGCTGGCGCAGCTCTTCCTGCTTGCCCCGGGCCTCTTCCTGACGGCGGCGGCGGTCGGCCTCAATGGTCTCCTGACGCTGATTTTCTTCTTCTTCAATCTTCTGGTTATAGAACTTGCCCATAAACCACTCCTGCACTGCGGAGAAAGCACTCTGCGCAATCCAGTAAACGCACAATGCGGCGGGCAGCGTAAAGCCGATCCACAGAGACATCAGCGGCATCATCCACAGCATTGTCTTCATCTGCCGGGCGGCGGGACTGCTTTTATCCTGTCCTGCCATGGACGCCATGCTCATCAAGAAGCTGAGTCCGGCGGAAATCACGGGCATCAGAATGACGCCGATGTTGGCCCAGGTAAAGGTAAACGCCTTAAGCACATTGCTGGGCAGAACCGACAGGTCCATTCCAAGGAAGCTGTAATTCACGCTGATCCAGCCGGGGATGCTGGCGGCAAAGTCGGGAAGCTGGGTGTTGATGGCGTTGACCATCATAATCTGACCAAAGGAAGTGACCTGCAAAACCCCGTCCTTCGTCGTGGTGGCAATGTCCGCAATATTCACGCCGGCAGATTGCAGCGCGGCAAGTGCCGAATCCACCACACTTGCGTCCAGCATCATGAAATGGGTGATGGGCTGGCGGATAATGGCATACAGCGCAATCAGGAAAAACATAGGAAGCATACTCCACAAGCAGCCGCTCATGGGGCTTACGCCCTGCTCGGCATACAGCTTTTGGGTTTCCTCCTGCTGTTTGGCCGGGTTATTGGCGTATTTCTTCTGAATTTCCTTCATCTTTCCGCTCATGCGGTTCATGCGGACCATGCTCTTCTTGCTCTTCATCTGGAACGGTAAAAGCACCAGCTTAATTACCAGCGTGAAGAAAATCAGGGACAGACCATAGGAGCCGGTCATATTGTAAAACAACCGCAAAAGGGCGGCAAACGGGATACTGACGTAATATCCCATGGTTCCTAAAAATCCCATTGGAAGACTCCTTTGTGTACAAATCTTGCTACGCTCAGGGCACGGGGTCGTAGCCCCCCTTATGGAACGGGTTGCAGCGGAGAACGCGGCGCACAGACAAATACCCGCCCTTCAGCGCACCATATTTTTCAATGGCCTCCAGCGCATATTGAGAGCAGGTGGGATAGAATCGGCAGCAGGGTGGACGAAATGGTGAGATGGCCCTTCGGTAAAATCTCACCAATAACAACAGCATCCGTTTCACCCAAGTGTCTCCTCCAAAAGCCCCAGTTTCCCCGAAAGCTTTAAAAAGCTGGCATTCAGCTCTTCCCAAGGCATATTCACCGCCCGGTGGCGCGCCACCAAAACCATGTCGTAGCCCTGACGCATCAGGTGCTGATTCAGCCGATATGTCTCCCGCAGCCTGCGGCGTGCCCGGTTGCGCACCACTGCGTTTCCAAGCTTCGTAGACACGGTAACACCCAGCCGGTTGTGCCCCAGCCGGTTTTTTCGGCAATAAATCACAAGCCCGCTTCCGGCGGCGGAAGCACCCTTGCCGTATAGACGGCGAAACTCATGATTTTTTTTCAGCGTAACGGCTTTTTTCATGCATTCTCCTGTTCGTTTCCGGTGACCGAGGATCTGCCGGCCAAGCCAATAAGGGACGGAGGAAAACCGGTTTCCTGCCGTCCCTGTCTATTTTGTTCAGCAGGTCCTCCGCGAGAAAAACCCCGCGCGCAGCAACTTAGTAGCTGAGCTGAGCACGGCCCTTGGCGCGGCGGCGGGCAAGAACCTTGCGGCCGTTGGCTGTGGCCATCCGCTTGCGGAAGCCGTGGACCTTCTGTCCGTGGCGCTTCTTGGGCTGATAGGTACGTTTTGTCGCCATGTTGAGACACCTCCTGTACTGAAATCTTTTCCGGCCGCCTATTATGACGGCTCTTACTCGACACGGCGTTTGTGCCGCGCAGTAAACAAATAAAAAGCGCAAATCTAGCGCTCGGAACAGTATACATGGAAATCAAAATACTGTCAATAAAAACTTGTAAACGCCGAAATTTTCAGGCAAATTGCCTTTTTTTGAGAACTTGATGATTAAAACCACAAGATGTCCATTTTTTTCTTCTTTCTTTTCCAGATATTGTGTTTTGCAGTTTAATCTTTTAATTCTTATTTATTAGAATAAGTGTTGTTTTTTTTCACGTTTTTTGGTATAATCAGTGGGTATATGATTTCCCCTGTCCGCAGGGAAAGAGAGGTGTCTTTACTTTTGAATTCCGTAGCCGACGTCTGGACAAACGTCCTCACTCAGTTAAAACGCGACCTCTCGGAGACCACCATTGCCACCTGGTTTGATGAACTGGAAGCCGTGGATCTCCGGGACGGCGTTTTTTATCTGCACTGTCCCAACGACTTCAAGAAAAATTACATTGAGAGCCTGTTCGTAAAAAACATTAAAGCGGCCCTTCACGATATCTTTTCCACAGATTTAGAAGTAACTGTTCTTACGGCGGAGGAGTACGCCGTTTTTTCAGGCTGCGCCCAGAAAAAGAAATCGGAAGCATTTACCTCCGACGAATTTACCTTTGAGCGTTTTGTGGTGGGCTCCAGCAACAAGCTGGCCCACGCAGCCTGCATCTCCGTGGCGGAGCATCCGGCAAAAAACTACAATCCGCTGCTGATTTACGGGGATTCCGGTCTTGGAAAGACCCACCTGATTTACTCCATTGCCCACGTCATCAAAAAAGACGACCCAAATGCAAAAATCGCCTATGTAAAAGGCGATGACTTGACCAACGAATTGGTTGAAGCCATTCAGGGCGGCAAAACCGCCGAAATGCGGGAGAAATACCGCAAGGCCGATTTGTTTCTGGTGGATGACGTGCAGTTTATTGCCGGGCGCAAGCAGACACAGGAAGAATTTTTCCACACCTTCAATAATCTTTACGAGTCCGGAAAGCAAATCGTGCTTACCTCTGACCGTCCTCCCTCTGAAATGATGCAGCTGGAGGACCGGCTGCGCACCCGATTTGAATGGGGTCTTCTGGTGGACGTGGCCCCGCCGGACTATGAAACCCGCATGGCCATTATTAAAAACAAGGCCGCTTTGCTTGGCATGGAAATTCCCAACAAGGTTGCGGCATACATTGCCGAGCGCGTCACCTCCAATGTTCGTCAGCTTGAAGGCACCATCAACAAGCTTCTCGCCTATAAAGACCTTTTGGGCGATGATGTGGACGAGGATTTAGTAAAACGGGCCATTCAGGACATTCTCCGTCGGGGCGAAAATCTTCCCACCTCCGATTCCATCGTGGATTTTGTCTCCAAATACTACGGAGTGACCGCCGAAGTTATTCGCGGACAGCAGCGCGTGCGGGAAGCGGTAGCCGCCCGGCAGGTGGCTATGTACCTGATTCGCAGCATGACCAACCTCTCCAGCGACGATATCGGCAAGTTTTTTGGAAACCGCGATCACTCTACTGTTCTTTACTCTATTGAGAAGGTAGAAAAGCAGATGAAGTCCGACGCAGGCTTTGCTGAAGCAGTGAAGGAGATCAAAACAAACATCAGCTCCAAGCACTGAGTTTTCCCCACTTCTCCTGTGGAAAAGGAAAACAGTTTTGTGGAAAACCGGGGTTTTTATACCCCTTGTGGAAAAACACCCTAGTTTTTCCTAATAGGCCGCTTAAAAACTTTTCCTGCGCTGACAGGCATTTCCGAGTTTTTCCACAGTTTTTGTCCCTCTACTATGACTATCACTAAAAAATATATCTTTCTTTTCTAAAAGAGCGCGAAAACTCAAATTTTCTCTTTGTACATCGGATTTCACCAAAAAAAGAAAAGCTTCCGCAGAAAGGAAAAACGCCTATGAAATTTTCTTGTGAAAAAGCCCTCCTGCAAAACGCAGTGGCCGTTACTTCCCGCGCCGTATCGCAAAAAAGCTCTATCCCCGCTTTGGAAGGGCTTCTTCTCCGTGCCAACGAAACGGTGACGGTTTCGGGCTATAACATGCAAACCGGTATTCGTACCATTCTCTCCGCCGAGGTGACCGAGCCGGGTGCTCTGGTCTTGAATGCACGGTTGTTCGGCGACATCATCCGAAGGATGCCGGACGATGTGATTACCTTTTCTTCTGACGATAGATTGACAGTTCGTCTTCAGTGCGGAGACGCGGACTTTAACATCATGGGCCTCAGTGCCGCAGACTATCCCGATTTGCCAGAGGTAGAAGACGAATATTCCGTCTCTATCCAGCAGAAGACGCTGCGTTCTATGATCGAGCAAACGCTGTTTGCCGTCTCCACCAATGAAAGCCGTCCGGTTCACACAGGTTCGCTCTTTGAAATCGGAGAAACCGGACTGACCGTGGTTTCCGTGGATGGTTTCCGTCTTGCCATCCGAAAGGAACCCTTGGAACGGGTCAATGGAGGGTATTTTTCCTTTGTGGCCCCCGGCTCCGCCCTGAACGAAATTGAAAAAATATGCGGTGACGTAGAAGATACGGCTGCAATTACCTTGGGAAAACGCCACATTTTATTTGAAGTGGGTGAAACACAGCTGATCTGCCGCCGTCTGGAAGGTGATTTCTTGGACTACAAGAGCGCCGTCCCCCGTAAAAACCCCATTTCTGTGGTGGCGGACACCAAGGAGTTGATTCAGAGCATTGATCGTGTCAGCGTGGTGATTTCTGAGAAGCTGAAAAGCCCGGTGCGGTGCGTGTTTGATAAGGACCGGGTGGTTCTTTCCGCGAAAACCGCCAATGGTGAAGCCAAAGACGTGTGCCGCGTGGCGGGCGACGGCGGAGAACTGGAAATTGGCTTCAACAACCGTTATTTAATGGAGGCCTTGCGCTATGCGCCTGCCGACACGGTGAAAATAGAACTGAATACCGGCGTCTCCCCTGCCGTCATCGTCCCCACGGAGGGCGAGGAGAACTTCCTTTATATGGTGCTGCCCGTGCGGCTGAAAGCGCAGGATTGATATGATAACTGTGACAATTACCACAGAATATGTGAAGCTTCAGGATATTTTAAAGCTTGCCAATCTGGTTTCCTCCGGTGGAGAAGCCAAAGAGCGCGTTCAGGCCGGAGAAGTTATGGTAAACGGTGAAACCTGCACTCAGCGGGGCAAAAAGCTGCGTCCCGGCGACGTGGCCCGGCTGGATGGGCAGGAGTGTACTCCGGTCTATGCGCATTGAAGGACTGTATCTTGAAAATTTCCGCAACTACACCCGGCAGGAGCTGTCTTTTGATTCAAGTTACAATGTGATTTTTGGCGACAATGCGCAGGGAAAGACCAATCTGCTGGAGGCGGTTCAATACCTTTCCTGCGGTGGGTCCGACCGGGCGAAAAATGACCGGGAGCTGATTGGTTTTTCAGCGGAAAGCGCGGTTTTGTCCGGAGAGGTTTTTTCAAGGGAGCGGGAATTCGTCCTGCGGGCAGAGCTTTATCGGGGAAAGCGCAGAAAGCTTTGGATTAACAAGGTTCCTGCCAAAACGGCGGGAGAGCTTTCCGGTGTTTTGCAAACCGTGTTTTTCTGTCCGGAGGATTTGCTGCTGATTCGGGACGGGGCCGCAGCGCGGCGGCGGTTTTTGGACAATGCCCTGTGTCAGCTTCGCCCCCGATATGCCGCTGCCCTTGCGTCCTACCGGAGGGCATATGCCCACAAAACCCGGATTCTGAGGGACGGCGACCAGCAGCCCGGCCTTTTGCAGATGCTGCCGGAGTTTAACGAGCGGCTGGTGCAGTGCGGCGCGGTGCTGATTCACTATCGGGCGCAGTTTGTACAGAAGCTGGCGGTGACCGCCGCCGAGAATCATGCAGATTGCTCCGGCGGAAAGGAACACTTGTCCGTCTCCTATAAAACCGTCTCTTCCGTGGAAGACCCTTTGGCGGAGCCTGCCGTTTTGGCGCGTCAGCTTCGAGGCCATATGGAAAGCCACAAGTGTGCGGAGCTTGCTTCCCGGCTGTGTCTTTCCGGGCCGCACAAGGATGACATTGTGGTGGAGATTGACGGACGGGACGCGAAAACCTACTGCTCACAGGGTCAAACCCGCACGGCGGCTTTGAGCCTGAAGCTGGCGGAGCGGGAAATTTACAAAAATGCCTCTGGCGAAGCGCCCGTGCTTTTGCTGGATGATGTTCTTTCTGAGTTGGACCCCCGACGGCAGGAATTTGTGCTGAACCGCATTGCCGGCGGTCAGGTGTTTATCACCTGCTGCGAGGACGACCGTCTTCCTGTGCTTCTGGGAGGAAAGGTGTTTCATGTGGTAAACGGAGTGGCGAAGTGAATCGCTTGCGCCTGCGATGTTTCACGTGAAACTTAAAGGTGAACGCGCGCTTGTAGCGTTTGGAAGAAAAAAGGAGGATAAACCTTGTATCTTCATATCGGTCAGAACGAAATTGTCCCGGAAAACCGGGTGGTGGGAATTTTTGATCTGGACAAATGCAGCTATGGAAAAAGGACGCGGGAATACCTTGCAAAAGCGGAGAGCGAGGGTGTGGTTTTGGACGTATCCGGGGCTTTGCCAAAGTCTTTTGTGGTGTGTGACCATCCCTATCATCCGCAGATTGTATATCTCTCCCAGCTTGGCCCCGCCACGCTGCAAAAGCGGGCCGAAAGTATCGAGCTGGAGTTATAAGCGTTTTTGACCAGATTTTAAACGCGATAAAAGTGACACAGGGGCGGGGAGAAGCGGGCCTGCGAAACCGCAGACCCGGCTCTGCTTGCCCTGTTATACGGAAGGAGAAACCAAATGGCAGAAAACGAGACACTGAATCCCACCTCGGTGGGTGCGGAAAATGAATATGACGCATCCGAAATTCAGGTGCTGGAGGGGTTGGAGGCCGTTCGTAAGCGGCCCGGTATGTATATCGGGTCCACGTCCTCCTCAGGACTTCATCATCTGGTATATGAGATTGTGGACAACGCCATCGACGAGGCACTTGCCGGCTGCTGCACAGATATTTTGGTGCAGATCAATGCTGATGGAACGATTACCGTGGTGGATAACGGACGGGGCATTCCCGTGGATATTCAGGCCCAGACAGGAAAGCCGGCACTGGAAGTGGTGTACACCGTGCTCCACGCGGGCGGAAAGTTCGGCGGAGGGGGCTATAAGGTTTCCGGAGGACTCCACGGCGTTGGTGCAAGCGTGGTAAACGCCTTATCCGAATGGCTGGTGGTTCAGGTTCATCGGGACCAAAAAATTTACGAAATGAGCTTTGCCCGTGGTGAAATCACCAAAAAGATGGAGGTGGTGGGCACCACCGACCATACCGGTACCACTGTCACCTTTAAGCCCGACCCGGAAATGTTCCGTGACACCACGGAGTATGAGTATGACATTCTTCATACTCACATGCGGGAGCAGGCTTTTTTAAACGCGGGCCTGAAAATCAAGGTGGCGGACCTGCGGGAAGGCCGGGAACAGGCCGACGAGATGTATTACGCGGGCGGCATCCGTGAATTTGTCACCTTTTTAAACCGCACGAAGGACCCCATTCACTCCGACGTGATCTATATGTGCGGCAGCAAGGACGACTCCATGGCGGAAATTGCCCTGCAATATCACGACGGATATAATGAAACCATGCTTTCCTTTGCCAACAATATCCATACGCCCGAGGGCGGGATGCATGAGGAGGGCTTTAAACGCGCCCTTACCAACGTGCTGAATGCCTATGGCAAAAAAATTGGTATGCTGAAAGAGGGCGACAAGGTTTCCGGCGAGGACTGCCGGGAGGGCCTTACCTGCATCATCTCCGTGAAGCTGACCGACGCCCAGTTTGAGGGCCAGACCAAGGCAAAGCTTGGCAACAGCGAAATTCGCACGCTGGTGAACAGCATTGTCTCCACGAAGCTTGAAACCTATCTGGAAGAAAATCCTCAGGTGGGTCGGATGATTCTGGATAAATCCCTCACGGCCAACCGCGCGCGGGAAGCTGCCCGGAAAGCACGGGAATCCATTCGCCGCAAGACGGCGCTGGGCGGCGCGGCCATGCCCGACAAGCTGCGGGACTGCAACGAAGCCAACCCGGAGCTTACCGAGCTCTACATCGTCGAGGGCGATTCCGCAGGCGGCTCCGCCACACAGGGACGGGACTCCCGCTTTCAGGCAATTCTTCCTCTGTGGGGCAAGATGCTGAATGTGGAGAAGGCCCGGGCCGATAAGGTGTATGGCAACGATAAACTTCAACCCGTGATTACGGCGCTGGGCGCGGGCATCGGAGAGGAATTTGACGTCTCCCGTCTGCGCTATCATAAAATCGTCATCATGGCGGATGCCGACGTGGACGGTTCCCACATCCGCACGCTGCTGCTGACCTTCTTCTTCCGCTTCATGCGGCCTTTGGTAGAGCAGGGATATGTTTACGCTGCCGTCCCTCCCCTGTTTAAGCTGAGCCGGGGTAAGACTTCCCGTGTGGCTTATACGGAAGAGGAGAGCCGCGTGATTTCCACAGAACTGAAGCAGGATAATCCCAACGCGAAGGTGGATATTAGCCGCTATAAGGGTCTTGGCGAGATGAACCCCCACGAGCTGTGGGAAACCACTATGGACCCGGAAAAGCGGACTCTGCGCCGTATTACTTTGGACGATGCAGTGGCCGCCGACGAGACGTTCTCCATCTTGATGGGTGAAAAGGTGGAGCCGCGGAAGGAATTTATCGAGAAGAACGCGAAATACGCGGTCAATCTGGACTATTGAGGGAGGAGAACCGAACATGAGTAAGAAACCGCAGTACGATCCCGAGGAGATTCGATTCCCCAACCAGAAAATCGAGCAGTCCCCTCTGGTCACGGAAATGCAGAAATCTTATATAGAATACGCCATGAGTGTCATTGTCGGCCGGGCGCTGCCGGACGTGCGGGACGGATTGAAGCCCGTCCACCGCCGGATTCTGTACGCTATGTACGAGGACGGTCTGACCTTCGAGAAGGCCTTCCGCAAGTGCGCCACCGCCGTTGGCGACGTGCTGGGCCGGTACCATCCCCACGGCGATGCGTCGGTGTACGACGCGCTGGTGCGCCTTGCACAGGACTTTTCCATGCGCTATATGCTGGTGGACGGCCACGGAAACTTTGGTTCCGTGGACGGGGACCCCCCGGCTGCATACCGATACACCGAGGCCCGCCTGTCCAAAATTTCCGAGGAAATGCTTCGGGACATTGAAAAAGACACGGTGGACTGGTCTCCTAACTTTGACGAGACGCGGAAAGAACCCAAGGTGCTCCCCTCCCGCTTCCCCAACCTGCTGGTCAACGGCTCCAGCGGCATCGCCGTGGGCATGGCCACCAACATCCCGCCTCACAACCTGCGGGAGGTCATTGGCGCATGCATTCATGTGCTGGAGGATCCGGAGGCCCAGCTTGCCGACCTGATGCAGTATGTCAAGGGTCCGGATTTTCCCACAAAGGGTATGATTATGGGCCGAAGCGGCATCCGTGCCGCCTACGCCACAGGCCGGGGCCGGGTGGTCATCCGCGCCCGGACAGAGTTTGAGGAATTTGGCAAAGACCGCACCCGCATTGTGGTGACGGAGATTCCCTATCAGGTCAATAAGCGGATGCTGATTAAAAATATGGCCGATCAGGTGGAGGATAAGCGGCTGGAGGGCATTTCCGACATCCGGGACGAGTCGGACCGGAACGGTATGCGCATGGTCATTGAGCTGAAGCGGGACGCAAACCCCCAGGTGGTGCTCAACCGCCTGTTCTCCCAGACCCAGCTTCAGTCCAGCTTTGCCATCAATATGCTGGCGCTGGTGGATAATCAGTCCCAGCCGAAAATCCTCTCTTTGCGGCATATTATCGACGAGTACCTCCGCTTTCAGGAGGATTTGATTGTCCGCCGGACCCAGTACGACCTGAAAAAAGCACAGGAGCGCGCCCATCTGTTGGAGGGTCTGCTCATCGCGCAGGATCATATTGACGAGGTTATCAAGGTCATTCGCAGCAGCTATGACAATGCAAGGCAAAACCTGATGGAGAAATTCGGGCTGGACGAGATTCAGGCCCAGGCCATCTGCGAAATGCGGCTCATCTCCCTCCAAGGCCTGAACCGGGAAAAGCTGGAGACGGAGTATAAGGAATTAGAGGAGAGAATTCGGTATTACGAAGATCTGCTCGCCTCCAATGAAAAAATTCGCGCCGTGCTGAAAGAGGAGCTGACCGCCATCGCTGAAAAATACGGCGACGACCGCAAGACCGAGATTCAGGACGTAGAGGACGAAATTGACATTGAGGACCTGATTGAAGAGGAAGAATGCGTCTTCACGCTGACGGAGGCAGGTTACATTAAGCGGACTCCCGTCAGCGAATACACGGCGCAGTCCAAGGGCGGTATGGGAAAAAAGGGCATTACCACCCGGGAAGAGGACGTGGTGGAGGATGTGTTCACCGCTTCCACCCACGACTATATCCTGTTCTTTACCGATACAGGAAAGGTCTACCGGAAGAAGGGCTATCAGATTCCTGAGTCCGGAAAGACTGCCAAGGGAACAAACCTCATCAACATTCTCCAGATTGAGCAGGGCGAACGGGTGCAGGCCATGGTGCACACCCGGTCTTTGGAGGATGAAAACAGCTTTTTCTTCATGGTGACCCGGAACGGCACGGTGAAGCGCCTGCCGGTGGCCACCTTGAAAAATTTGCGGAACAACGGCATTCGCGCCCTGCGGATGGACGAGGGCGACGCACTGATTACCGTCCGGGAGACGGACGGAACCAAGCGGATTTTGATCGCCACCCACGATGGGCAGGCCGTCTGCTTTGACGAGACGGACGTGCGTCCCATGGGTCGGGACGCCACGGGCGTCCGGGGCATCCGCCTGCGGGAGGGCGACTATGTGGTGGCAGCAGCCCGTGCGCTGGAGGGGAAAACAGTCCTCTCCATCACGGAAAACGGCTACGGCAAGCGCACTCCAGTGGAGGACTATCGGATTACAAACCGCGGCGGCCTTGGTATCCGAAACTACATGGTAACGGAGAAAACCGGCCCCGTGGTGGGCATGAAGGTGGTGGATGGCAACGAGGATTTGCTGCTGGTCACCCAAAGCGGCATTCTCATCCGCACGGCGGTGGACAGCATCCGTATTGCCGGACGGTCCACGCAGGGCGTCATCGTCATGCGCTTTAAGGAAGACGGCGATCAGGTGATTTCCCTTGCCCTGACGGACAAGGAGGAGACTTCCGAGGAAATGACCGGAGAGATTCCCGTAGAGGAAAGCCTTTCCGTTGAAGAGGCGGTTTCTGAAGAAGCCGAAGCTTCTGTCGATGTGAAAGCTTTGGAAGAAGACGTATCTGCTTCCGAAGATCAGGAATAATTATTAAAAAGAAAAGGGCTTGCCAACAGGCAAGCCCTTTTTCCATATATTGTGGAAAACTTTTTGGTTTTTAAGTAGTTTCCTTCTGTAAAAAGCTTTTTTTAGAAAAATAAAGCTCGCTTATCAACAAAAAAGCAGAGAGTAGCGAAATAAAATTCCGCTACTCCCTAGTTTCACAGTGTCCGCAGGTCACGGGAAATCCTTCAAACCCAGAAGGTAAAAACCAGATTACTTGTATTTCCTGCTTTCCAGCACCGCCAGCTCGTCGCAGCGGTTATTTTCCGGGGTGTCGGCATGGCCCTTTACCCAATGATAGCGAAGCGTGTGGGTTTCCGTCAGGGTCAGCAGCTTATCCCACAAGTCCGGGTTCAGGGCGGGTTTTTTGTCAGACTTCACCCAACCCCGTTTTTTCCAGCCCTTTGCCCAGCCCTTTTCAAGCCCGTCAATCACGTACTTGGAGTCGCTCCACAAATCCACGGTGCAAGGCTCTTTCAAAAACGACAGCGCTTCAATGACAGCCGTCAGCTCCATGCGGTTGTTGGTGGTGGCCGGCTCACCGCCGGAAAGCTCTCGCCGGTGCTCTCCATAGAGCAGGACAGCCCCCCAGCCCCCTGGGCCGGGATTGCCGGAGCAGGCGCCGTCGGTATAGATGGTGACAGTTTTCATGAAAACTCCTTAAAGCTATTAAATCCGGGCCTTTTGGCCGTCGCGCCGCAGAGCGCTTATTCCAGCGCGTCCAACTCCGATTGCCAGAGGGCAACCTGCGCGTCGCTGGGCATCCGCCAGTCTCCCCGGGGGGATAGTGCCACAGAGCCGACCTTCGGCCCGTCCGGCAGGCAGTTGCGCTTGAACTGCTGGGAGAAGAACCGCCGGTAAAATACCCGCAGCCACTTCAAGATCACCGTCCGGTCATACCGCTCGCCCCACGCATACAGCGCCAGACGGAAAATTTTCCCCGGGCCAAAGCCCCAGCGCAGGAAGTAATACAGGAAGAAGTCATGCAGCTCGTAAGGCCCAACCAGATCCTCGGTTCGCTGGGTAATGTCTCCCCGCACGGCGGGCAGCAGCTCCGGGGACACGGGCGTGTCCAGAATATCTTCCAAAACCCCGGTGAGATCGCTGTCCTTGTCCTGATTATCCCGGGCGAGGTAGGCCACCAGATGGCGCACCAGCGTTTTGGGAATGGAGGCATTGACGGCGTAGTTGCTCATATGGTCGCCGTTGTAGGTGCACCAGCCAAGAGCCAGCTCGCTTAAATCGCCCGTGCCGATGACAAGACCTCCGGTCTGGTTGGCAATGTCCATCAAAACCTGCGTCCGCTCCCGGGCCTGTCCGTTTTCAAAGGTGACGGAGTGGTCGTTCATGTCATGCCCAATATCCCGGAAGTGGCTGCGGACAGTGGCAGAAATATCCACGGTTTTCAGCGTGGTTCCCAGCCGCTCCGCCAAAATCACGGCGTTGTTTTTCGTGCGGTCCGTGGTGCCGAAGCAGGGCATGGTCACCGTCACAATGTCCGTCATGGGCCTGCCCAGCAAATTCATGGAAAGAGCGGCAATCAGCACGGCCAGCGTAGAGTCCAGCCCGCCGGAAAGGCCCACCACGGCGGTTTTCGACCCCGTATGCTCCAACCGATGCTTTAAACCCAAGGACGCAATTAAAAGAATTTCCCGACAGCGCTTGTCCCGGTCCTCCCGTTCCTCCGGAACAAAGGGCATGGGGGCCACATACCGCGTGAGCTTTGTCTTTTCCACCGTCAGGGAAAATGGCACCGTGACAGGAGAGACAGAAATCGGCCGCTCCGGCATCATCTGGGTTCTTCTCCGCTCATAGCACAGGCGCGCCACATCAATTTCGGAAATCAAAAGGCCGCTTTCAAACCGCTGTTCGGCCAAAAGAGTTCCGTTTTCTGCGATCAGCTGGTGGGCGCCAAACACCAAATCGGAGGTGGACTCCCCTTCCCCTGCGCTGGCATATACATAGCCGCACAAAAGCTTTGCCGACTGCATGGTGACAAGCTGGCGGCGGTAAGCGTCTTTCCCCACCAAATCGTTGCTGGCGGACAGATTGCCAATCACAGTGGCGCCTGTCTGCGCCATGGTGACGGAGGGTGAGCAGGGTGCCCACAAATCCTCGCAGATTTCAAAGCCCAGCGTCAGCTCCGGCATCTCCTCGCAAGAAAATAAAATTTCCGCGCCGAAGCAGACTTCGCTTCCGCACAGCCGCACCATGTTTACCGGGTCCCGGGGCGCGGGAGAAAACTGCCGCTTTTCGTAAAACTCGCCGTAATTGGGCAGGTGTGCCTTTGGAACAACGCCAAGAATAATTCCTTTTTGTATAATTACTGCGCAATTATACAATTTGTTTTCAAATCGGACCGGCAGACCCACAGCGGTGATGACCTCCAGATTCCGGGTGGCCTCCAACACGGTGGAAAGGGCCTGCTCCGCGCCCCGCAGCAGAGATTCCTGATAAAAAAGGTCACCGCAGGTATAGCCCGTCAGCCCAAGCTCCGGCAAAACTAAAACCTTCACTCCCGCCTGCTCTGCCTTGCGCATTAGGGTAAAGGTTTCCTCCGCATTGCGGGCGCAGTCCGCCAGATGAAGCCGGGGACTGCCGCAGGCGACAGAAATAAAACCGTCTTTCATGCAAAACGCCTCCCGAGTAAAAAATCTTGTTCTTATAGTATACCACGCTGGGCCATTTCGCAAGACGGAAAGTGTCGATGTGCTTGTCGCAGCGCAACAATCTCGTGCTTTACGGATGGTACAAACGCGGGTTTCTGCCAGTCAGTGGTACTGCTTTAAAAAAGCACGCAAAAAAGACCGCCGAAGCGGTCCTTTTTGCTGTGTGTGTTTTAGGAGGGAGAAAACGCATCGGGGTGGGAGTCCCCTTTGCTGATTCTTAAGATACCCGAAAAACATTGCGGAATTATGCATTTGCTGTGAACAGTCTGTAAACAAACACAGGGTTTTATTCATGAGAAGTTATAAAGTCCCAAAAAACCTGTTGAAAAAACGGTATACAAATACAAAATCTTTTCAATGTTTTTTGTTGAAACTTCCATGATAGACATTTATATATAAAATGTTATACTGTATATTAGGTATTCTTATGTAATATGCTGCACTGTATGAAAGATCCCTTGGCTTTTATTTTTGCTGTGTAATTTTCTGATTATTTTGCAAAGATAAAGCCAATTGAGAAGCCGCCTACACAGCGGAGAAAGGGGGAAAGGCAGAGGGGGCCGTGTAAACAAACAACAAGACCCTTACTATTTTAGGAGGTATTCAATGGACAAGTTTTTTAAGATCACCGAGCGCGGAAGTACCGTCAGAACGGAAATTCTGGCGGGCATTACCACCTTTATCACCATGGCGTACATTCTTCCGGTAAACATGGGGATTCTGAGTCAGGCCGGACTGAATGAGGGTGGCGTCTTCCTTGCCACGGCGCTAGCCGCGTGTCTTGGCTCCATGCTGATGGGCGTGTGGGCCGGAATGCCGTTTGCACAGGCGCCTGGTATGGGTCTAAACGCTTTTTTTACCTACACGGTGGTATTTGCCATGGGCTTCTCCCCGTCCTTTGCGCTGGCGGCGGTTTTGGTGGAGGGCTGCATTTTTCTGGTGCTCAGCCTTACCGGCGTGCGCTCTAAGCTGCTAACGGCGATTCCCAAGCAGCTTCGTCTGGCAATCTCGGCCGGCATCGGACTTTTTATCATGTTCATCGGTTTTCAGAATTCCGGCATCATTGTGGGCGGAGCCACGTTGGTTGAGGTGAATGCGAACCTGACGCAGGCAGGCGTGTTTTTGGCGCTTTTGGGCATTGCCATTACGGTGGTTTTATGGATGAAGAAGGTAAAGGGTGCACTGCTGATCGGCATTTTTGCCACTTGGTTTTTGGGAATGGCCGCGCAGGGAATCGGCTGGTATCAGGTAAATCCTGAGGCGGGAGCATATTCCCTGTTCCCTTCTGCGCTTATCAGCTTTACGTCTTTTTCAGGCCTTACGGAAACCTTTGGCCTGTGCTTCTCTGGCCTGCGTGACGCATTTTCCAGCGGCAAAAATATCACACAGTTTATTATGGTCACGCTGACCTTCCTGTATGTGGACATTTTTGATACGCTGGGGACCTTTGCAGGCGTGGCCACCAAGGCCAAGATGATTGATGAAAACGGAAACTTCCCCGGCGTGAATCAGGCCTTTGCATCCGACGCCGTGGCCACCACGGTGGGCGCTATTCTGGGTACCTCCACCGTCACCACGTTTGTGGAAAGCGCTTCCGGTGTGGAGGAGGGCGGACGCACTGGCCTTACCGCCGTTACCACCGCTATTTTGTTCCTGCTGGCAATCCCCTTCTTCCCTGTCATCGGCGCTATCCCCAGCTTTGCCACCGCCCCTGCGCTGGTGGTTGTGGGCATTATGATGTGCGAGCCGATGGAGGAATTTGAGTGGACGAAGGTGGAAGCGCTGGTTCCCGGCGTGTTTGCCATCATCTTTATGGTGGTGGGCTACTCTATCTCCGCGGGCATTATGTTTGGCATCCTGTTCTATCTGCTGGTGCGGGTTGTGCAGGGCAAGGCCAAGGAACCCGGCATTGTGATGTGGGTGCTTGGCGCGCTGTTCCTGTTTAAGCTGTTCATTTTCCCGCTGCTCTAAAAGAAAGCATCCGTCCTGAAAAAGGGTCCTCCGGCTTTTGCCGGAGGACCCTTTTTGAATTGCTTTGTCAAAGCCACATGAACTGCCCGGTTCATAAAAATTCTTTTAAGGATTAAGGCACCATCAAAAGTTTTCCTGCGCGTAATGCGCCAGTTCCTCCCGAAAGGCGGGGTGGGCAATAGAAATCATGGCCTCTGCCCGCTCTTTTAAAGACAGGCCGGACAGCTTGGCCACGCCGTACTCTGTCGCCACGTATTGAATCATGCTGCGCGGTGCGGAAACCACGCTTCCGCCGGAAATAAAGGGGACAATGCTAGACTTAAGCGTCCCATCTTTCTTCTTGTGGGTGGCGGGCAGACAGATGAACCCTTTTCCGCCTTCAGAGCGAAATGCCCCTTCCAGAAAGTCAAGCTGCCCTCCCGTGCCGGAAAGCTGGCGGCTGC
>JAEXCS010000030.1 GCA_023402075.1 Bacillota bacterium
ATATCAACTTCCTGCGTACCGGCTCCTCGCTGGACGTGGATAAGATCAACTTCCAGACGAAGATGTTCGATGTCAGCACGAACCTGAAGATGACCCGTCCGGCCTTCGGCGGCCACCTGATGGCCACCATCATCTGCCCGCGGTTCCGTCCCTGCATGGCGACGGTGCGCCCCGGCGTGATGAAGAAGAACGTCTTCGACCAGGCCAAGGCGGATGCGTGCGAGATCGTGAAGCCCAGTTTCCAGCTGAGCGAGAGCGACCTGAACACCGAGGTTGTGGAGGTCGTGAAGGCCGCCAAGAAGCTGGTGGACCTGATCGGCGCGGACTACATCGTGTCTGTGGGCCGCGGCATCAGCAAGGATGTCGAGGGCGGCATCAAGCTGGCTGAGGAGCTGGCTGAGGTGCTGGGCGGCGTCGTTGGCGGCTCCCGTGCCACCATCGACTCCGGCTGGCTGTCCGCCGACCACCAGGTGGGCCAGACCGGCAAGACCGTGCATCCGAAGGTGTACATCGCTCTGGGCATTTCCGGCGCCATCCAGCACAAGGCCGGCATGCAGGATTCCGAGTGCATCATCGCGGTGAACAAGAACGACACCGCTCCCATCTTCGAGATTGCCGATTACGGCATCTGCGGCGACCTGTTCAAGGTTGCACCCCTGCTCACCGACGCTGTTCGCGCCGCTAAGGCCGGGAAGTAAGATCAATTTTCACAGGATAAAAAGAGTCGCCATCCTTTTGGATGGCGACTCTCTTTTGTTATATATAGGCGTAAGCCGCAGCACATGCGCATGTTGCCCGGACGTGGATTCTTTATGTCTTAAAATTATTTGCCCGGGTCCGGTGCCCATTCGCCTGCCGCTTGCATTCGGCGCAAAACGTCCTCCCGATGGGGCATGGCGGGCATAGCCCCCCGCTTTTCAACGCACAGGGAGGCCACGGCATTGCCGAAGCGGGCAAAGGATTGAAAATCTTGAAAGGTGATTTGTTCCAGTGATTTTCCGCTCTCTGAAACGCGGGTCAGGAAACCGCCCCAAAATGAATCGCCCGCCCCGGTGGTATCTAGCGCCCGGGTGGGGAAGCCCGGGACCATCACGCTCCCGTCTTTTGTTGCTACCAGAGCGCCCTGATTTCCAATAGTTACCACCACACACAAGAGTCCCTGCCGCACCAGCTTTTCCGCACCCTCGCGCGGGTCGGAGCAATCCGTCAAATATTCCACCTCATCGTCAGAAACCTTTAAAAGGTGCACCAGCGGCAGGGGAATGCGCATTTGCTCCATGGCGGCGTTCTTGCTTGTCCACAGCAGTGGACGGTAATTTGGGTCATAGGCGATGATTGCTCCGGCCCTACGCGCCAGATGAACAGCCTCCATCGTGGCGCTGCGGGCGGGCTCATCCGTCAAAGAGAGAGAGCCAAAATGCAGAATATCGCTGTGGGAAATCAGCTCCCGGTCCAGCTCCTCCGGAGAAAGCTGCACATCCGCACCCGGCTTTCTAGCAAAAGAGAAGCTGCGCTCTCCGTTCTCGGAAAGCTCGACAAACGCAAGAGTGGTAAAGTAACGTCCGTCGACCAAAAGCGAATGGGTATCAATACCGGTTTTTTTCAGCGTGTCCTCTAGAAATCGGCCCTGAATGTCATCGCCCACTTTGCCGATGAAGGCGGTTCTGCGGCCAAGCTTCGCGGCGCAGGCCAATACATTTGCCGGTGCTCCGCCCGGATTTTGTTCGAATACGGCCATGCCGGCGTCGGAATCCGGCAGAGGAGTATAGTCGATCAGAATTTCGCCCAGCGCTGTGATATGTATGTTTTCCATCCATCTCTCCCATTTTTCAAACGGGGCGGAAACTTGCGTCCCGTGGAAAGTAAATCGTTTACGCAATTTACTTTATCTTATCAGCTTTTTAGGTAAATTGCAAGAGAGAAAGCCGGGCGAAAGAAATATGAGTTTAATTTGATGCAGCAAGAGTCTGAAGTAAACGGCAAAAGTAAAAAAAGAAAATGGAAAAACATCCCTTTCGGTTTCCATAATAAAATATTTATGCAAACCAAAAGGATTTCGACAGAAAAGAAAATTTGAATCATGTTATGATCGCCGCAGGGACATGAAAGACAGGCCTTTGAATGGCAAACAGGCCATGGGCCAACCATTCCCGAAACGAGGACAACCTTAAAAAAGGCTGCTGTCGCGCTTTTAAAGAATGGCGCAGTCAAAATATAAGGAAGAAGCCGGTGTAAGCGGCAGACCTCAAGCCGTTCTCAATTTTTTGAATTGATACAGTTGATGCAAAGGAGACTTGGGATATGGATATCAAGATGCAGGCTGCGGACCGAAATTTGTTGTTGGAGCTCAATGGGGAGCTGGACCACCATGCTGCGAAAAACGCCATCCGCGAGCTGGAGTTGGCGGTGGACGCGGCGCTTCCCCGCAGACTGCTGCTGGATTTCGGCGGTGTAACCTTTATGGACAGCTCGGGCATCGCACTGCTGTTGCGGGCAAAACGGTGCATGGATGCGCTGGACGGAAGTATGCAGGTTTGTCATGTGCAGCCACAGGCAAAGCGCGTGATGGATGCCGCCGGAATCGGACGGCTGATTCACATAAAACAGGAGGGAACGGTATGAGGAAGAGCGTGAATTACATTCGGCTGGAGTTTCCCAGCCGCAGCAGCAACGAGGGCTTCGCACGGATGGCGGCAGCTTGCTTCGCCTCGCAGATGGACCCCACGCTGAATGAGGTGGAAGATATCAAGACAGCAGTCAGCGAGGCGGTGACCAATGCCATCGTCCACGCCTATCCTGACTCCATCGGCAAAGTAAGCCTGAAAGCGAAAATTTGCGAAGGAAATATTTTGGAAATTGCAATTAAGGATGCGGGAAAAGGAATTCCCAATATTGATAAGGCGCGGCAGCCGATGTTCACCACCGGTGGCGAGGGGCGCAGCGGCATGGGCTTCACCATTATGGAAAGCTTTATGGATGCTTTGACGATTCACTCCACGCCGGGGCGGGGAACAACGGTGACCATGCGCAAGAAAATTGCCAGCCGGGCCAACGGACAGCGATGAGCGGGCAGGCAACGCTGGACCTGCTCCGGGCGGCGCAGGAAGGTGACCAGCAGGCCTGCGAGCAGATTGTGGAGGAGAACAGCGGCCTGATTTGGAGCATCGTCCGACGATATTATGGCCGGGGCGTGGAGGTAGACGACCTCTATCAACTGGGCTGTCTGGGCTTTTTAAAAGCGGTGCAGGGTTTTGATTTCACTTACGGAACTTGCTTTTCTACATATGCGGTACCTAAAATCGCGGGTGAGATTCGTCGTTTTCTTCGGGATGACGGTGCAATCAAGGTGGGGCGGACCATTCGCGAGCGGGCGGCGCTGCTGTACAGCGTTCGGGAGCGGCTGCGGTTTGAACTGGGAAGAGAGCCGGTGCTCTCCGAGTTGGCAGAGAGTACCGGACTGACGCCGGAGGAAATTGCCAGGACGGAATTGGCCACAGACCTGCCGGATTCCCTCCAACGGGAGACGGAAGACGGTCTTGCGCTGGAGGGAATGCTGGGGACCGAGGCGCCGGAGGAAGGAATTGTGGAGCGTCTCGCGGTACGGCAAGCGGTGGAAGCGCTGCCTGAAAAAGAGCGGATGACCATACTTCTGCGCTATTTCAGGGGCTTTACGCAGGAGCAGACCGCTAGAATTTTGAAAGTATCTCAGGTTCAGATTTCCCGTCTGGAGCGGCGGGGACTGGAGCGGCTACGGCGGGCCTTTGAGCCGTGGCGCTAAAAATGGAATACTGTGCCAAAGCGGTGGGCCGTTTTGATTAAAAGCCGCGGGAGCGCATAAAATGTGCTTCCACGGCTTTTACTGTCCGGACTAGATGGAGGGCATTTCTGGCATGTCGTTTCTCAGACGGGGATTCTTCCCTGCAATAAAATAGGCCTCGTCCTGAAATTCCGTCATGGTGCCCCAATAGCGCTTCGGCATATGGGTTTGGCGGCATCGGGGATTCTCTCGCTCTTTAATGGCAACGGTGTCGTAAAATCGCTTCCACAGCCGCCGGAAGGCGGCTTCCGTTTCGTCCGGGGCAGCTGCTTCAAACCGTTCCAGAGGAGCAATGATGGCCTTTCCGCGGGCGTAAAACAGCGCCTCGCGGTGGGTGCGGTCATAAATAAAAAACCGCTCGTTGGGAAAGCGACTGCAAAAATGGGAGCGGAGAAGAGGAAGCACACGGTTTTTTGGCTCGATTTCACCGCCGAGGATTCCGGAATATTCAGAAAAGCGGACAAAGCCCCGCAGAAGCTGGGCCTCGCCTTCCAGATGGCGCACTGCCTTCAGGACGGGAAGCAGAGTTTCATCTGCCAGATTTCGAAGAAAACCCGGCCCTTCCCGCAGAAGCTTGGCGGTCAAGCGATAAAGGCACATCTCACGATATTCAAGGCAGGTGAGAAAGCCGCGCCGCAGCAGTATCACCGCCTGCCCAGAAAGAAGCGCCATTTTGCGCAGGACGCGGTCCGCATGACTCTTCTCTGTTGTAACATGCCGGGTCTGAAACAGCGTGGGGCAGGCATCCTCCTCCGGTGTGATGTCGGACGGCGGCTCTCGATTGGCATAGCTTTCAAAAATGCAGCAGAGAAAGCCCTCAAAGCTCCCATCGTAAAGATAGACGACTTCCATCATACACCTCTTTCACGCGCCAAACAGGGAGAGCTGCTCCAGCCGGGTACCGGGGAGGGCGGGCTGCTCTGCCGCAATCAAATTGCGCAGTAAGCTCTCCGGTGTAAATCGCAGTCCCTCGGGCATCTGTCCCCGGCAGGTGAGAAAATACTGCGCTCGTTTCATTACCACGCCCAGCTTTTTCAGGTCCTCTGTTCGGAGGGTTCCCGCTCTCCGGGAAACCAAAATGCGCTTGGCGGAGACAACGCCCACACCGGGAATCCGAAGCAGGGCCTCATAATCTGCCGTGTTTACCTCCACGGGAAAAAACTCCAGATGGGCCAGCGCCCAACTGCACTTCGGGTCTACCAACGGGTTGAAGTCCGGGGTTCCCTCATCCAGAAGCTCTTCCGCGCGAAATCCGTAAAACCGCAGAAGCCAGTCCGCCTGATAAAGCCGATGCTCCCGCAGAAGGGGAGGCTTTGTGTTCCGGGAGGGAAGGAGGGAGTGCTCTACCACAGGAACGTATGCGGAGAAAAAGACCCGCTTGAGGCGGTAGCGGTCATATAGCCCTTGGGTAAGCCGCAAAATCCGCAGGTCGGAATCCGGCGTGGCCCCCACAATCAATTGAGTGCTTTGCCCTGCGGGGGCAAATTTCGGCGCGTGGCGGTATTTGACCAGTTCTTCCTTACATTGAACACCGCGGGTTTGAATCTGCCGCATGGGTGCGAGAATCGCGCCCTTTGTCTTGTCCGGGGCAAGGGCCTTCAGCCCCGCTTCGGAGGGCAGCTCAATATTGACGGACAGCCGGTCCGCCAGAAGGCCCAGCCGCTCCACCAGCTCCGGCGCGGCGCCGGGGATGGCCTTGGCATGGATATAGCCGTTAAACCGGTAAGTCTCCCGCAGAATTTGCAATGCGCGGATCATCTGCTCCATGGTGTGGTCCGGATTGCGTAAGACCCCGGAGGAGAGAAACAGCCCCTCAATATAGTTTCGGCGGTAAAAGCCGATGGTCAGCTCTGCCAGCTCTTCGGGGGTAAACGCGGCCCGGGGCGTGTCGTTACTGCGGCGGTTGACGCAGTATTTGCAGTCGTACACGCACTGATTGCTTAACAGCACCTTCAGCAGTGTGACACACCTTCCGTCCGCCGAAAAGGAATGGCAGCAGCCCATGGCGGACGTAGAGGTGTTGCCGATGTAGCCTTCTTTATAGCCCCGGCGCGCCCCGGAGGAAGTGCAGGCTGCGTCATATTTTGCCGCGTCGGAAAGAATGCTTAGTTTTTCCAGCAGTTCCATGGCATCTCAGCGCGTTTCCGCGCGCCGGAAGGACCGGGAAGGCCGTTCAATGGCGTCAATGATGCGAAAGAGCAGATGTGTCAAAAACCCCACGCCCACCAAGGCTAAAAGCAGTGTGTATCCGGTCATTGAAAAGCCCTCCTTTGGAACCTCTGTTCTAATTTAAGGCAATTATAACTAGAACTAATGTTTTTGTCAAGAGGAAAAACAGAACAAAGGTACGAAATTACAAAAACCCAAAGACGCTGGATTTGTCCGGTGGGCTATATTTTGTGAAAATGGGCAGAAGTTCGGCCCCGGGAAGGTACTTCCCGGGGCCTTTTCCTGCGCTGTAACAGGTTATTCCCATGTCTCCCAAATTTCCGGATGGTAGCCAACGGTGGCGTCTTTGCCGTTGCGCACAATGGGGGTTTGAAACAGCTCCGGGTTTTCAAGAAGCTTTGCTTCCTGCGCGTCCGGCGTGACATACGCCATGAACAGCGCCTCATAGGCCCGGCATTTGGTGTTGACCAGCGCCTCATAGCCAACTTTTTGCTTGACGGATTGGTACTCTCTGGGGGATAATCCCTTGGTGGCGGCGTCGATGTACTGATACTTGATGCGGCGCTCTTTAAACCATCGCTCGGCTTTCTTGCTGTCAAAAGACTTGGGGGAGCCAAAAATCTGAATATTCATTGAAGTTCTCCTTACTATAAATAAGATTGACGCAAACGGAGGCGTTTTATGACAGAAAGAGCAAAGAGACTAAAAGACTTGGTGGACAGCAGCGATAACATCGTCTTTTTCGGAGGAGCGGGGGTGTCCACAGAGTCGGGGATTCCGGATTTCCGGAGCGAGGACGGGCTGTATCGTCAGCAGTATGATTACCCGCCGGAAACCATTTTAAGCCATACCTTTTATGAAAGCAAGCCGGAAGAATTTTTTCGATTCTACCGGGCAAAGCTGCTGGCCCCCGATGCGAAGCCCAACGCAGCTCACCGTAAGCTGGCGGAGCTGGAAGAAGGGGGAAAGCTGAAGGCGGTGATCACCCAGAATATTGACGGGCTGCATCAGGCAGCGGGGAGCCGCACGGTGCTGGAGCTTCATGGCAGCGTTTTGCGGAATTACTGTGAAAGCTGCCAAAGGCCCTATGCGCTTGAATTTATGCTCCGCGCACAGGGCGTTCCTCATTGCGCGGTCTGCGGCGGGCGTGTGAAGCCGGACGTGGTGCTCTATGAAGAGGGCTTGGACATGAATACGATGGAGCGGGCAGCGCGCTATATCGCCGAGGCGGACATGCTGATCATCGGGGGCACATCTCTGAATGTGTATCCGGCGGCGGGATTGATCCGGTGGTATCAAGGGCGCAAGCTGGTGATTATCAATAAATCTCCCGTGGCGGCAGATTTGACCGCAGACCTTGTGATATCCGATTCCATCGGAGAGACGCTTGCGCAGCTGTGAAGGTGGGACAATTTGCAGCCAAACCTGTCAGATTGCCGAAAGAATGAATAAAACAATAAATGCAACTGCAATATTTGGAGAAAAGGCCGATGAAAAACCGATAAATTAGATTGAAAATGAAAGTGTCGTGTGATATGATTGCATTATATCACGGGCACGAAACGCCGCTGTGATATATCATTTTTATTGCAAACGGTCGCTTTGCATATGACAGGTTCTGCGTGTGGCGCTTCGGCGAGGACATGGGATCAGTCGTCTGCTTGGCGGCAAGAGGAGGCGGCGGAATGATCTGGTCTGAAAAAGGGGAGAACGTATACTCTCAGATTACGCCCAAGATTCGGGCGTTGGAGGAGCAGTGGGAGAAAAAGAACTATATTGATCCCGGACTGTATCAGATGTACAACGTGCGCAGGGGTCTGCGGGATGAGAATGGCCAGGGCGTGCTGACGGGGCTGACCCGCGTGGGCGAGATTCAGTCTTACTCTGTGGAGCAGGACGGAAAGCTTCTGCCGGAAGACGGTGTGCTGTATTACCGGGGCATTGACTGCCGGGAGCTTGTCCGCGGCTCAGAGGGCCGCAGACTGGCTTTTGAAGAGTCGGCGTATCTGCTGCTGTTCGGCGAGCTGCCCACCGAGGTGCAGCTGCGGGATTTCTGCGTGCAGCTGGCCACCTATCGCACGTTGCCCAGCAACTTTCTGCGGGACGTGATTTTAAAAGCCCCTCCGCAGGACCTGATGAATACCATGCAGCGGGCGGTGCTGACGCTGTTTTGCTATGACGATCAGCCCAATGACATCAGCCTTGGAAATGTTCTGCGCCAGAGCTTGCAGATGGTTGCCATTATGCCGCTGCTGGCGATTTACGCCTATCAGGCCTATCGGTTCAACAAGGGAGAGGGCCTGTTTATTCACGAGCCAAGGCCCGAGCTGTCCACGGCGGAGAACTTTCTCAGGATGCTGCGTCAGGACGGGCAGTATACGGATTTGGAGGCCCGGGTGCTGGACGTGGCATTGGTGCTTCACGCTGACAACGGCGGCGGCAACAACTCCACCTTTACCAACCACGTAGTCACGTCCTCGGGGACGGATACTTATTCTGCTATTGCGGCCTCCATGGCGTCATTGAAAGGCCCGCGCCATGGCGGAGCCAACAGCAAGGTAATGGAGATGATGGCGGACATCAAGTCCCACGTGCGCAACTGGAACGACGATGGAGAGCTTGAAAATTACCTGGGACGTATTTTGAGCGGTGATGTTTTTGACGGACGGGGACTGCTGTATGGGCTGGGCCACGCGGTCTATACCCGGACAGACCCCCGATGCGAGGTGTTCCGGGACTACGTAAAGACGCTCTCTAGGGAAAAGGAGCGGGGGGAGGAGCTGGACCTCTACGAGCGGGTGGAGCGGCTGGGAAAAGGCCTGTTGTCCGCGCGGCGAGGGAAGGACGCCATCTCCACAAATATCGACTTTTACAGCGGATTTGTATTTGAAATGCTGGGCTTGCCCAAGGAGCTGTATACGCCCTTGTTTGCGGTGGCCCGCATTTCCGGCTGGAGTGCCCACCGGATGGAGGAGCTTTCCGGCGGCGGAAAGCTGATTCGCCCCCGGTATGAGTGCGTGGAAGTGCACAGGGCATATACGCCCCCGGCAGAGCGCTAAGCTTCGCGGGGGAAACGTGTACCTATGCGCCGGAGGAGCGGAAAGCCGCCCTCCGGCGCGGCTGCAGCAGGAGAAAACAAAATATTTGCCGAAAAGGGAAATTTGAGGTTGACATTTTTAAAGCTTCTGGCTATAATAATCAAGCAGTCTTTTTTTGGCATGGATTCGCGGCTGTGCTGGAACTGGTAGACAGGCCAGCTTGAGGTGCTGGTGTCCAATCGACGTGTGGGTTCAAATCCCGTCAGCCGCACCATTCCCCTCTCCGCTACTGCGGGGAGTGGGGACTGCAAATTTCAGATGAATATGCGCGAGTGGTGGAATTGGCAGACTCGCTAGATTCAGGTTCTAGTGTCCGCAAGGACGTGCGGGTTCAAGTCCCGCCTCGCGCACCAATATCTGTCTGAGGACGGACGT
>JAEXCS010000009.1 GCA_023402075.1 Bacillota bacterium
TGGAATACCTAATTGGGCAGGGGTATTCCGTGGTTCCTATTTCGCAGATTATCGTCAAGGGCGAATGCAATAAGGACTACACCATCGACCATACCGGCCGCCAGAAGGCCGCAAAAAGCGTCACCGAAGGCAGTGCCGCCCCTGATGGAAGCAGCGCAGAGACTACTCCCCCGGCTTCCTCCGCAGGAGCCGCCTGAGGCATAAGCGCTCCGAGATCATCCGCCTAAAGCCTGTGAAGCTCTAAGAATATGCGTTTTGGAAGAGGCGGCGACTTGATTTCGCAGTCATCCTCTTCGGCCCGCGGCAAAAGCCCCGGCACGGAATATTTCCGTGCCGGGGCCGCTTTATGTAATTGCGCTGCTTTCGGAAAACTGTCAGCCCGCCCAACATCATTCAGGAGTCCTGGCCTTTCGGTTTTTACGCGCAGCTCAGCCTCGGACATGTCCCCGAATCGCGGATTTTTGGCGGCGCTTAAAGCGTAAAAATCTTTTACAAGTATTTGACATTTTTCGCAAATACGGATATAATACAACCTCTGGCAAACGGATGATTTGTCCCGCATAGTTCGCCTGCGTGCACTCAATACGGGGGCGCAGCCCGCCCCTGCGAGACAAGCTCCCTGACGGCCTGATTACAAGGCCGCCGTGCCCCATCAGGGCAGAGGATATCGTGTGCTGAACATATGTTGAAAGGGTATCGCGATGAGATTCGTAGCGGCAAATTGTTTACGCGAGGGCATGCAGCTTGCAAAGCCCCTGTACCGCGGACCGAACACCATGCTCTCCACCGGAATCTCGCTGAATAACGCATATATTGGCGGCATTCTGCGGGCCGGTTATGCGGGCGCATACATAGAAGACGATCTTTCCCGGGATATTGAGGTAATCGACACCATCAGCGGCGAGCTGCGCACGGAGACGATGCGGGGCATTCAAAAAATTATCTCCACCGCCCGGCAGGGCGGCAGAAAACCGCACCCCGTCAATGTCTCCGCCCAGATTGAGTGCATTGTGCGGGAGCTTTCGGGAAACCGCAACGTGATGGTAAACATGCTGGATTTGAGCTGCTATGACAGTTATACCTATTCTCACTCTCTCAATGTAGCGGTACTGTCCATCGTTTTGGGAATCGCCATGAACTTTCCCGTCAGTGACCTGATTGCTCTGGGCAGCGGCGCACTGCTGCACGACATTGGGAAGGTGTTTATCAGCAAACAGATCGTTCAAAAGACAGGGCCTCTTACCCCCGAGGAATTCGAGCTGATGAAAACCCACTCCCAGATGGGCTACGACTATATCATGTCGGAATACCGGCTTCCGCCCCGGAGCTGTCGCCCCATTCTGGAGCACCACGAGCGGTACGATGGCTCCGGCTATCCCCTGCAAAAGAAAGGCACCGGAATCTCCCTCTACGGGCGGATTACCGCCCTTGCCGACGTGTATGACGCGCTGACCTCTGAACGGCCCTACCGGAAAGCTTTGCCCGCCAACGAGGGTGTTGAATATGTGATGGCCAGTGCCGAAACCCTGTTTGACCCGGAAGCGGTGAACGCCTTTACAAAGAGAATTGCCCCCTATCCCGTGGGCACCTCTGTAATGCTGAGCAACGGCTGGACCGGGCTGGTAATCAGAAACTACGCCTCCTACTGTCTGCGGCCTCAGGTTCGCATCTACCGGCAGGACGGCAGATCGGTAAAGCCGTTTGAAATTTCCCTGAAGGACGATTTCAGCTATCTGAACGTCACCATTAAGGGCGTTGCATAGCGCGGCATCTTCTTTCTCGTTATCTCTTAATAGAAGCTGCGCCGGTGCGGAAATTTTCCGCACCGGCGCAGCTTTATGTCTTTTATTCAAGGCCCAGGGGAAGGATTTTGCAATAATCCTCCACAGTGCCGCCAGCGGCAAAGCAATCCAGAATCTGCCGTCCAACCGGATGCAGCTCCGGCGTGTCGTAGACCTTCAGCTCCTTGGCAAAAAAGTCGGTAAGAATTTTCGCACCCACCCGATAGCCTTCCTCGCCGAGAAGCTCCTGCAATTCAGGGCGGAGAAACTTGGGCGGAATATGCTGTCCGTCCACCTTCATGTCCCTCAGGCAATAGCCCAAAATGGGGCAGGGCGCGGGCATCAGCCGATCCATCCGCATATTTACACCGCCGCGCCGGGCCAGATATTCCCGGGAAATCCACTCCGGGGCAAAGCCCACCTGATAAATACCGATATTCTGGTTGGGAATCAGCACATATCGGGTGGCGGTGCAGCGGAGAATCTGCTCCATCAAAAGATTTGCCTGCTTCACCCGAAGACCGGTGGCAAAGGGCCAATAGGACCCCACTCCCTCTGCCGCCAGCGCCGAATCTCCGCTGACAGAGGGGTTGTTGTATCCCCGGGGGGCCACCAGCCGCCACATCCACGCCAGCGCCGGGGGCAGAATGTGCAGCAGACCCACAATGCCATAGCTGGGCCGCTGGGCCGTTGACGGCGGCATACGCACGCCGAAGCTGCGCACGTTCACTTCCACCGGCCCGGTAACGATGTTGTCCACCAGCCGCCGGGGAATAATCACCCGGGGATTGGAGCACGGCGTTCCCGTGGAGTCCAGCGTATGCTCCCACAAAAGGCAGGTGGAGTTGGGCACACCATCCAGATTGAAGAAAATCAGCGGCTCCTTTGTGTGAATGGTGATACGCTCATACAGCCGGTCGCAGCCGTACTCCGTGATGCCGTCCACCCGGACGAACCAGCCGTCTTCCCCGTCCGCCAGCGCCAGCTTGCCGTTTGCGGGCTGGAAATCCGGCGGGCAGATGGCCATGTCGTCCGTCACGGGCTGAATGGTACAGGTGTCGCTCATACTGATATAGTGACGCGTTCCGCTGATGGAGTTCACGCCCACCAGCACCCGTCCGTCGGAATCCCGGTGCACATCCTCCAAAAGCTCGCTCTTTCCGCCGCCGGACGCGCCCTCGTGCATCATCACCATCTCATTTTCATAGGGGGTGATAATCCGGGCAGCGGAGGCATGGGCCGTAACCCAGCCCTCCTGTTCGCCAACGTCCAGCAAAACGCTGTACACGCCCTTTTTTGCAGAGGGGCCGGGATAGAGGTTATAGGAGAAAATCTCATGAAGTTTCTCGCCCCGGCTGTGCACCACCACCTGCCGCCCGCCAAAGCGGGTGTGCCGCAGGGGCGGGGCCACGTAAACGATGGCCCGGGGTTCAAACTTCTCCACTTCCCGGACATTGATAAAGGCCTGAAGCTGGGAAAGGGCAAATGCGAAAAACGCAGCATTCCGGGGGCAGACCAGCATCGCCTCATAGCCATAGTCGTATCCTCCGGCCTTGAAGGGAACCACAATCAGTTCCTGCCCGGCGAGCCAGCGGAACGTCTCTTCCCGCACCTCGTCAAAGCCATAGCCGTACACATCCTCAAACCGGGGCTTGTCGGTGGGCTGATCGTCGGCGATGCGCATGCAGTCCGGGTCCCGGCGGCGCATATAGTCCTCCGCGTAATTCACGACGGCGCCATTTTTGCAGCGGACCACGTCCGCCTCGTGGACGGGCCGCCCCTCCACATCGTACACCACGTCGATTTTTGTGGTATGTTCATTGCCGAAAATCAGCTCGTACAGCGTCTCCTTGCTCTCCGGGACAATGACGCTGGGGCTGCAATCCACAACCGCGGCCAGCTCCTCCGGCAATACAAAGCGTTTCAATACCTCATTCAAATCCGGTCCCTCGCTTCCAGTGCATTTATCTAATATCCGAAATTTTTTAACATTTCAAAGCATAAAATTCATTGACTACTTCATGCAACCGATTAACTATAACATATTTTTCGGTGGTTTTCAAGCCCGCCCCGCGCTTTTCGCGTGTCTTTCCGCCTTAAACGCTCTCTCCGCGCAGCGCGGCCCGGTAGCGATTAGCCGCATCCTTCAAACAGGCAATTAAGGGCTTTTGCGTCAGCGCAAAATAGCGGGTGCGGATGTCCGCTTCCATCGCGGACAAATCCTCTCCCAACCGGCGCCCCACCAGCATCTCCCGTACAAACTCCGCCGTCACGTCCAGAATCGTGTTGCAGGCAGCGTCCAGAATCAGACCCGTGTCCCGCTCCAGCACCAAACTGATGTAAAACTCTCCATGGGTCTGGCAAATAGCGTCGCCCCGGCTGGGCTTGGCCTGTCCCACCACTAAAATTGCATTTTCCGGATACCCCATAGCCGCCCCGTTCCTTCCTCTTTCAAAGAGACGCCGCCGCGCTTTTAGTCCAAGCGGGCAAGCGCCATGGAGACGTTATACCACAGTTTCCACCGAAAAGCCAGCGTGAAATTTGTCGCTTCGCCGCCTTGACGGTCACGCGTTTGCCTGCTATACTGTCCCCATAAGAAAGCGGGCCGCTTCGGCCCTTTATAATTCGTTTTTGCCCGTGCGGAACGCTCTTCCGGCGCTTCCTTCCGCGGCCAAGATCCACGAATTTTGTATTACACAAAATCAGTGGGTCTTTTTTTGTTGAAAAGACCCTCCTGCGGGAGGAATTTTATGGATTTTCACCAACAGCTTTGGGCGCTTCTGCGCCGGGACGAAACAGGCAGGGGGCTTGCCCGGTGGCTGCCCGCTCCGGATTTTGATGCGCTGACTCATACGCTGCTCTCAGCAAAGCGGGCGGTGATTCTCACCGGCTTTCCGGTGGACTGCGGCGGCGTGTTCCACGGCGAGACGGATGGCCCCGGCGGCGCGGCCAATCTGGCCCGCGCTCTCATGGCGGCAGGCTGCGACGCAACCCTGCTGTGCGGCGGCGTCTCCTTCCCGCAGGTCTGCGCCGCCACGGCGGTTTTGGCTCCCGGGGCGGAGGTAGTCCGCCTTCCCGACAGAGAGACGGCGGCCTTTGCTCGGGACCTTTTCGCCCGACTTCGCCCCACGCATTTCTTCACCGTAGAGCACCCCGGCAAAAGTGCGGACGGGCATTTTTACAATATGCACAGCCGGGTAATCGACAGCATGGTGACAGATGCGGACAGTTTCCTGCCGCTGGCACGCAGCTTGGGCACGGTCACCGTGGCCGTGGGGGATGGCGGAAACGAGCTGGGAATGGGCGCACTACGCCCGGTGGTGGAGGCCCATGTCCCCCACGGCAAGATCCTTGCCGCCGTAGAGCGGGCGGATTTCACACTGGTAGCCGGGGTATCCAACTGGTGGGGCTGGGCCGCTGCGGCGCTTCTGTCCGCCGCCACAGGGCGGTTGCTGCTCCCCTCCCCGGAGGAAGAATTGCTGGCGCTGCAATCTGTGATTGCCTCCGGCGGCGTGGACGGCTGCACCGGAAAGCCCGACCTCTCAGTAGACGCACTTCCCCTGTCCTTCCATCTTCAGCAGCTTCGCCTCATAGAGGACGCGCTGCGCTCCGCTCCGTCCCGCGTGCTCAGCGGCGTATAGTCCTCTTTTCTTCCTTCTTCCCGGCAGCCGCTTATTTTACGCGTCGGGGGCTTACTTATTAATCAGAAACAACCCCAGCATGCACACCAGAATCCCCACGATTTTTGTGGGACTGATGGCCTCGTGATAGGCGAAGACGCCCACCAGAATCAGGCATACGGCAAGAAGGCTGCTATACACCAACTGTCCGCTGCTGACATTCCAGCCTGCCTTATACATATAAATAGACCCGGCTTCCAGCCCCACCACGGCAATGCCCAGCACAAAGCTGCTCCAGTTAATATTCTGGTATTCCCGAAGCAGGGAACCGCCCCGGTTCAGGGCAAAGTACATCAGCGTGGAAAACACCGCGCCGATGACATACGTCACTGTCAGGGCTGCAAATGGATTGATTTTCGCAGGCGTTTCTTTGGAGCACACGTTGTAAAACACATTTGAAATCACCACCAGCCCAATGGGCCAAATCATTGAAAACGGCATAGCTTTTCCCTCACAGCAAAAAAATAGACAGTCAGATCAGCCTGACTGTCGGTAGGTGCTCACCCGAAATTCACTTTATCTTACCACACCGTTTTCAAAATTGCAAGGCGCATCTGCCGCGCGGCAGCCGCCATTCTTTTCCGGCATGGGAGCGGCATTTGCCGCCCCCCCTGCCGCTGCCTTTAACGCCAGCGCTTCAGGCTGGGGAAAAACTCCCCCATCCGCTCCTTGGCCTGCTGGGTGGTCATTCCGGCTGCATCCGCCATGGGCTTTGCGCAGAAGTCGATCATCTGCTCCATGGTCACGTCCGCCGTAAACTTTCCGTTTCCGTAGCAATAGCCACAATAGTCTTCGCTGATGCCGCCGTTTGCCTCCGTGCCGTACCGCTGGCCCTCCATCGGCATTCCGCAGCTCTGGCAAAATTTTTGATCTTGAAGCTTCATGTTGTTGTCCTCCTTTGATTTGGTAGCTTCATCCTATCAATTAAATCCCGACAACTATCTGTCAGGGTTTGTGGTGCGCCGCAATTTTTTCCGCATAGACGGCAAGCTGGCTGCGCAGCTCCAGCGGTTCCAGCACCTCCACGTCGCTGCCAAAGGAAAAGAGATAACCCAGCACCCAGCCGTCCATCGGAAACTCCGCTTCCGCCAGAAGTGTCCCATCGGGCTGGGGCGTAACGCGTCCTCGGTCAAACTCATCGTAGGCCCGATATGCCAGCCGCTGGGAGATTTTCAGCTTTAACACAACGGCAGCGCCCGGCGGCAGGGCGGTTTCTATGGGTGGAATTTTGCCCTCATACTCCCGCCCGAAGTGCTCGCCCGCAGGCTCCAGCTCCAGAATACGGCTGACCTTAAACAGGCGAAAATCCTCGGCCCGCAGGCAATAGGCCTGCAAATACCAGTGCTTGTCCTTGTAGACAAGCCGCAATGGCCGAATGCTCCGCCGGGTAAGCTCCCCGGACGTGCCGCAGTAAACCAGCCGCAGCGTCTGCCGCTCCAAAATGGCATTTTTCATCATGTCAAAGCGTTCACTGTCCACGGCGTGCTGACCCCAGCGGGAAAAGTCCACCATGATCCAGTCCTGAACCGGCTTTTGAAACGCGCCGCCAAGCTTGGCAAGCAATGCCTCCACCGGCTGGTCGGCAACCCGCAGGCTTTGCACGGCAAACAGAAGCTGGTTTTGTTCGGCATCCGAGAGAAGCGCCTTGTCAAAGCGGCAGCCCTCCATCAGCGAGACACCGCCGCCCCGGCCCGCCTCGGTGCAAACCGGCACGCCCGCCATGGACAGCGTTTCCACATCACGGTACACCGTGCGTACCGAAACCTCCAGCGTCTTTGCAAGCTCCGGGGCGGTCATTCGCCCCTTTTCCAGCAGCATGTATAAAAGCTGAAACAGCCGGTCGTTTTTCATCGCGCACCTCCCATTTATAAGCAGCTTTAGTATACCGCAAAATCCTGACAATGTCATGTCAGGGTTTTGCGTGCTCCGCTTCAGGCGGCTTTTTCTCCGCAGGTCTTCATTCCGTGCATAAATTCAGCGATTTTTCCTGAATGACTTGACGCGGGCGGGGTTTTCAGTAAAATAGAACGTATGAGGGACAGGCCCGGGAATTTTGCTTTGGCGGCCGTGCAGAACCGGGGTAAGTCATAAAGGAGGCATCGCAGAGTGAAGCATTTTGATTTGGTCATTGTGGGAAGCGGCGCGGGACTGATGGTAATGGAGTCCGCCTTGGAAAAGGGATTGCGCTGCGCGCTGATTGAAAAGGCAAAGCTTGGCGGAACCTGCCTGACAAAGGGCTGTATCCCGTCAAAGATGCTGGTTTATCCGGCAGACTTCATCCGTGAGGCGGAACGGGTTTCCCGCATCGGCGTAAACGTGGGGAAGCCCGACATCGACTGGGAGGTCATCTCCCGCAGAATGTGGGCGCAGATTGACTTCCACAAAACCATTGAAAAAAATCTGGGACAGATTCCAAACCTGACGCTTTATAAGGGCGCCGGCGCTTTTACCGGGCCGGGCAGCATGACCGTCTCCCGCGAGGATGGGACGGAGGAGGAGATTACCGGAGACAAATTCCTGCTGGCGGTGGGGGCCAGAACCTCCGTTCCCGCAGTAGAGGGCTTGGAGAAGGCCGGTTACGTCACCTCGGAGACTTTTTTCGGGGAGAAGTATCCCAAAAAGCCGTGGGAAAGCCTTGTCATCATTGGCGGCGGTTCCATCAGCACGGAATTTGCCCACATTTTTTCCGCTTTTGGGACGAAGGTGACGATTCTCGTCCGCTCCGGCGGGATTTTAAACAAGGAAGAGCCGGAGGTCGCAGAATTCGTCAGCCGCCAGTTTGCCGAAAACGGCATTGAGATTTTGACCCACAGCACCCCCGTCTCCGTTTGGTCCGAGAGTGGAAAAAAACACGTCGCTGTGAAAAACAGTGCCACGGGAGAGCAATCCGTTCTGGAGTGCGAGGAAATCTTTATTGCCTCCGGCACCCGCTCCAACGCCGACACTCTGGCCTTAGACAAAGCCGGTGTGGAAACTGACAAAAGCGGCTGGATTGTGACAAACAGCTATTTGGAGACTTCTCAGCCCGGTATCTGGGCGTTGGGAGACGTGAACGGAAAATACCAGCTCCGCCACAAGGCCAATTTCGAAGCGCAGATTCTAAGTCAAAACCTGTTCTCCTTCAGAGAAAAGCAGGAGATACGCTACAACGCCGTTCCCTGGGCAGTTTTTACCCATCCGCAGGTGGCACATCTGGGGATGACAGAGCGGGAGGTACAGGAAAAGGGCATCCCATATCAGACGGCATACAACCACTTTTCCGAGGTTGTGGGCGGTCTGGCCATGGGCTATCGGAAGCGGGACGAGGACGACGGGTTTGTGAAGGTCATCATCGGGCATGATAAAAAGCTTTTGGGCTTTCACATTGTCGGGCCGCAGGCGGCGGTGCTGCTTCAGCCCTTTGTGTATCTGATGAACGCGGGCTATCAGTGTCCCAAAGTCCGGCGCGCCATAGCCGCCCGGGAGGTGGACGACCTGCGCATTATGTCTCGCAACCTTGGAACCTATGCCCCCATCAACAACTCCATGGTCATTCACCCCTCTCTCAACGAGTTGACCGCATGGGTCTTTGATAAGCTTCACATTAAAGACTGAGCCGCGGCTAAGCTTAAGTTTCATATGCAGACCGTCAAAGCACCATCGCTTCCCCGGAAAGCTGTTGGATACCCGCAAAACACACAAATTTCAGGAGCGCGGCCGTCCGGGCCCAGCCCGCTCTCCACACATGATTTGAAAAGAGGAGGATTCAGTATGAACGCAATTCAAGTGGGCGCAAAAGCCCCCGACTTCACCCTTCAGGATGGGTTTGGCAAGGAAGTTAAGCTCTCCGACTATCGGGGCAGACAGGTGCTGCTGTCCTGGCATCCGCTGGCCTGGACCAGCGTGTGCACCGACCAGATGCGGGCGCTGGAGCGGAATTTCGACGTCTTTACCGAGAAGAACACCGTGGCCATCGGCCTGAGCGTGGACCCCGCCCCCGGCAAAAAGGCATGGGCAACGGTTTTGGCCATTGAGAAAACGCCCCTTGTCAGCGACTTTTGGCCTCTGGGCAAAGTCTCTCAGGACTACGGCGTTTATATGGAGAATCACGGCATGTCCGGCCGCGTGAACGTGCTGGTGGATGCCGAAGGCACCGTGAAATGGGTCAAGGTCTATCCCATTGGGGAGCTGCCGGACATCGACGAGGTGCTCTCCGCCCTGTAATGCCCCGGCGCTGCGCGCAGGGAGTCCCTTCCCGTGCGGAGTCCGCCGCGCCCTCTTCAGGAAAGGGTCTTGGCCTTTTTACTTTAATATCACAGCAGGAGCCCCGCCAGCAGACGGGGCTCCTGTCTTTTTTTAATTTCGCTTTGGCAGACCTTTTCCCACAGTCTCCCATTGTGGATGCAATTCCGAACCATATATCTGAGCTTTTGTCAACTGACTTTTACACATGATTAACAGCGATATGATAGCCCTGCCGCCAAGGGTATGCTTTACTACAATTACAGCAATTCCATAAAAACTGCAAAAAGTTCAGCGTGTAAAATGGCTGCCTATTGCGTTGTCGTCCTTAACGGGCGTCAGCCCGTCGGCGTCCTCCGCCTTTTAGCCCCCCATTTTGCGCTACTTCCTTTTTTCGCATTTCTCTGTGGAATTGCTGTAGATACTTTCCACGGAAGAACCGATTCATATGCCTTTTGGCCTTCGGGCGGTTCTTCTCCGCAGTGCCCAGCAAAGTGAACATGGCTAAATACCGGCTTTAAAGCAAGCGGGTGCGGCTCACAGCATCAAACGTCAATTCAAAGGTCGGTGCTCTCCATTTCAGGCGCTTTGCAATACGGTAAAGGAAGTGTATACGCATGCAAAAAACTTATGTTTTGGATACCAATGTACTTATTCAGGCCCCCTCCGCACTTCAATCCTTTGAAGACAACCACCTTGTCCTGCCAATCGCCGTTCTGGAGGAGCTGGACGCACTGAAAAACAGCGACGGGGGAGAACGGAACCAACGCACGGCAGGTGATCCGGTATCTGGAAGCCCTCAGAGTCAGAGGAAACCTGATTGACGGCGTGTCAATGCCCGAAGGAGGCACTTTGCGCCTGGACGTCAACTGTGTCAACGAACAGTTACCCCAGGGGTTCCCGGATTATAAAAATGACAACCGCATTTTAAAGGTTTGCCGCGCCCTGAAGGAAAAGCAGTCCCCCTTGATTCTGGTGACTAAGGACATCCTTTTGCGCATCAAGGCGCAGATGATGGGAATTGATGCAGAGGATTTCATCACAGAGCAGGCTCCGCTCAGCGGGGAACAGTATCTCGGCCGGTGCGAAGCCTTTGTCTCTGAGAAAAAGTTTGAAGACTTCAAGAAAAAGCACCTCTCTCCCAGCGACCTGTATCAAATAGACGCAAAAGAACGGAAAATACCCGTTCAGCTTGTGATAAATCAATTCGTTATTCTCAAAGCCGACCAATCCGACCGAAAAACCCAATTGGGCCGTTTTGACGGTAAAAAGATAATTCCTCTCACCCACAGAAAGAAAAGGCCGTATGGCGTCACTCCGCGAAACGTTGGACAGTATTTTCTTCAGGAGGCATTAATGGCCGGCGCAGAAGAAGCGCCCCTTGTCATTGTCAAAGGAATGGCGGGTACGGCAAAAACCTTTTACGCGTTGGCCGCAGGACTCAACGCCGTTATGGAGCAGGAGGAACCGGAATACCGCAGAATTTTAATCAGCCGCCCCAATATCCAGTTTGATGAGGATATCGGCTTCCTGCCCGGCGACGAGTCCGAAAAAATCGCCCCCTTGCTGCGGCCCGTCATTGATAATCTGGAGCTGCTGGTGGATCAAAACGAAAAAGAACGCTATAAAGATGAGCGGGGTCTTTCCTGCAAAATCGAAGAGCTTTTCGACCGCGGCATTATCAGCGCGCAGGCACTGAATTTCATCCGGGGCCGCTCTGTTACCAAAACCTATCTGATAATCGACGAGGCGCAAAATTTAACGCCAAAGCAGGCAAAAGGAATCATTACCCGCGCCGGAATCGGCACAAAGATCATTTTGCTGGGAGATCCGAACCAGATTGACCATCCCCTGCTGGATGAGCGTACCAACGGGCTGAGCTATGCGGCAGAGATGATGAAGGGCAGCCCTCTGTGCTACCAAATCACATTATCCGCGGACGAATGCGAGCGCTCTGCTTTAGCCATGGATGCAATCAAACGCATGTAATGTAACCGCCCCTCTCATCGATGCGCCGAAGCTCCGGGTGTTTTTTCATCCGGTTTCGGCGCGTCTTTTTTTGCCGCAGGCAGCAACCCCCGGATTACACAATGATAAAGGCATCGCCCACTTGCTGCTTGCATTTTTTCTTTACGTCTGCGATGATCTGCGAAAGCTCTTCCTTTGTTTTGGGACTTTTAAATTTGTTGGTCACCGCCGCAATGGAAATGGTAGCTATGGGGAAGTCCTCTTCAAACCCATGCCTGTTTTTTGAGGTAATATACCCCTTCTCCCAGTCAGCCGGTGCATAAAGCCGCTTAATCGCGCTTCTAAAAGTTCGGAACACGCGATTGCACATGCCTTCGATATCATGGGAATTTGTCACGACAATAAAGTCGTCTCCGCCGATGTGCCCGCAAAAGCCGGTTTTATCACAGCATACAGTCAGCGTTTCCGCAAGCGCTTTTAGCATGAGATCTCCATTGCAAAAGCCGTAGGCATCATTGTAAGCTTTGAAATTGTCCAGATCAATATATAAAATACTCCATGGCGTATCCTGCGTAAAGGTGTCGCCAATCACCTGCTGAATCTGCGTGTTTCCGGGAAGCCCGGTAAGCGGATTGGTATCGGCGGCGCGCTGCACCTGTAAACGAATGGATGCAAGAAGCAGATCTTTTACAGACACGGTGCAGCTGTATTCCCCGTTGCTGACAATTGCTATGGAGTCATAGATCGATTCCTGCGGTCTGCGCATGGCAAGCTCGGCCACCTGTTCCAACGACATGGATTCTTCCACACAGAGATGGTCTGTCGTCATCAGTGCCCCCGCCTGCGTGCGGGAGCTTAAATTGTATCCAAACTGGCCGCTGAACTTTTCAGCCAGACGGGTTCTCGTTAAAATTCCCCTGACCCGGTTTTGCTCATCCAGCACAAACACCTCGGAAACGGACGGGTCCTGACAGACTGTTTCGTAAATATCCCTTGATCTTTCCTGCAAAGCAACTGTCTTTTTACGTTCGCCCAAATCTGCAACTCTGTTAAAAACCGACGGCTTGCTGTATAGCTTGGTTTTATTGTACAGCTCCTTGATTTCCAGCTCCCTATCCTGAATCGGCGAAAGAAATCTCTCCTGCGGACGGCCAAGATAGTAGCCTTGTCCAAACTCCACACCCATGTGGATTAGTGTCTTCAGTTCTTCATTTGTTTCAATGCCCTCTGCAATAATCGTTATATTCGACCGCCTGCAAAACTGGACAATGGCGCTCACGGCGGACTGTCTCATAATATTCGTATCTATATCGCGGACAAGGTTCATATCTATTTTCAAGAAGTGCGGAGAAAAAGCGCACACCCGGTTCAGGCCGGAATGACCTGAGCCAAAATCGTCAATGGCTATTTGAAATTGCTGCTTCTGATAGTTTTCCACGGACGCTATAAAAGCCGCCATATCGGAGATGGCGCTTTTCTCCGTAATTTCAAACACAATGTTTTCTGGGGACAGCCCATATTCCCTCAGCTTTTCATTTGTAAAGCCGCTTTTGAACGTCGGGTCGTGGATAATGTTTGCGTCAACGTTCAAAAACAAAAGCTTGCTATTGGATTGAGCCTTGGCGCTTTCTAATGCGCGCACCCGGCACAGCTGCTCAAGGTCCCACAGCTTTTTCATTTTGAATGCCACTTCAAAAAGCTCTTCTATATTAACCTCGCAGGCAGGCAGGGTAATTCTGCTTAAGGCTTCATACCCCAGCACCGCTCCACTTTCCAGAGAGACAATCGGCTGAAAAACCGTGCGTATACATCTTTCATTTAGAATCGCGTCCAAGGCCATTTCTGAATTCATAACGCCATTCCTCCTTCGTACGTTTAAATCTATAAGAAGATGAAGGCTGGAAATCCAGCTCCTGCCTCTGCGGGCAAATTGAATGCCCGCGGGAATCTCAGTGCATCTAATCCCCGGTTTGGAGCATATCACGACATACTTTGGCCAATCTACCTATATCCGGTAATGCCAGTGTTAATCCTATGTAAGCGGTGCTTTCCCTCATGATGTGCGTCCATACCGCCAAATCCGCACATTACAGCAATTCCACAAAAAACTGCAAAAAGGGCAGGGAGCAAATCGAATTATTTGCCCCTTGCCCTGTACTGTGACCATATTTAATTTAAAAGCGAACAGAATTTTTGAATACTCTTTCATCTTCCGCGGTGCTTTTGAGCATTATTTGACCGCTTCTTTTTGACCTTCTTCCCCCACATCTTCTTCATGGAGGAGTTCAGCTTCATCTTCAGCTTCTTCGTCTTCGGCTTCCGCGTCTTTGTCATCGGGCACTGTGTCAGGCAGTGTATCTGCCCCGAACACCAGAATAGCCTTTGCGGAATTGGTGATGGACATGGTGACAAGCGTCCAGCCCAGCCCGGCCATTTCGTTGGATTTTTTCTCAACAGCGGCAGCCATCGCCCTGGCTTTGGGCGCATCTTGAATGACAACGGTTTTATACTGCATAATCGGTTTCTCCCTGTTTATTAAATATTTTGTGAAGCAGCGCTTTCATCCCCGTCCGCTCCACCGTCTCGCAGCTTGGCTGCTTGTGGGGGGAAAGCTCCATAAACTGCTCTTGGCTGTTATGTCTCAACGGCGTTTTTCCGACCTTTCTGCTATATGTGCCGTCAGACATCAAAAAGCTTGCTTTCACATTGTCTTGCAACTGGTTTGCCAAAATCCACTGAAGCTGGCCGCGCATCTCGCTGTCGTGGATGGGGCATGCAATCTCTACCCGGCGATTTAAATTGCGGGTCATCAGATCGGCGGAAGAAATATATAGCTTAGCGCCCTCCCCTCTTCCAAAGCAATAGATTCGGGCGTGTTCCAGATATCGGCCCACGATGCTGGTGACATGGACGCGTTCTGTGCAGGTGCTCACTCCGGGGAGAATGCAGCAGATGCCCCGAACGATCAATTGCACCTCCACCCCGGCGCAGGAAGCTTCCTTCAGCTTGTCCATTACATCCCGCTCGGTAACAGAGTTTACCTTGATGCAGATATAGCCCTCTGATCCTTTTTCTATCTGCTCATCTATCAGTGCCAGCAAGCCGGATTTAATGCCCACGGGCGAAACCAGCAGCTCGCCGTATTCCCCCTCCAGATTGTTAATCAGCATATTCTTGAAAAAGGCCGTCCCATCCTTTCCAATTGCCTCGGAAGCGGTCATAACACTCAGGTCGGTGTACATGGCATTTGTTTTTTCGTTGTAGTTTCCGGTTCCGATTTGGGTAATATAATTGAGCCGCCCCTTTCCCCGCATGGTAACCAGACAAATTTTGCTGTGGTACTTGAAGTCCTCAACCCCGTAAATCACCTGACAGCCCGCATCCTCCAAAAGCTTGGACCACGAAATATTGTTGGCCTCGTCAAATCGGGCGCGCAGTTCCATCAGGACAATGACTTCTTTCCCGTTTTCCGCCGCCCGACAGAGCGTGTGGGCAATTTTGGACGAGGACGCCAGCCGGTAAATGGTAATTTTGATGGACAGAACATCCGGCCGCTCGGCTGCTTCGCTGAGAAGCTTCAAGAATGGGTCTACGGAATCAAATGGAAAAAACTGCAGCTTGTCCTGCTTTTGCACCTGCTCAATGATACTGTGCTGCCTTATAAGATCCTCCGGCCAGCGTGGTTGATGAGGAGGATACAGCAAAGCCTGCGCTTTTGCCGCGGACAGGTCCCCGCTGAGACGATAGACAAACTTTATGTTCAGCGGGCAGGTGTCAAAAAACACCTGTCGCTTCTCCACATGAATCAGTGCCGTGAGCGCCTCCAGAAAGCCGCCGGATATCTGCCCGCCAATTTCCATGCGCACCACAGACAGATTACCCCTTTTTTTCAGAAGCTTTGCAACCTTACTGCGAAAGTCTCCTTCACTGTCCTCCAACTTTTCGTCGTCAAAGCTTATGTCCGCATTGCGGGTGACATTGATGATGCATGCCTCTTCTACCGGATATGTCCCGAACAGCGTTGGCGCCCACTGGAGAACCAGGTTTTCGGTGCGGACATATCTCAAATCCGTATCCGGAAGCACCACATAGTCCGGCAGCGTATTGGGAATGGGAATAAACCCAATGGCATGCTTTCCCTTCTTGTCCTTCAAAAACGTGGCAACATACAGGCACTTATTGACAAGATGCGGCACCGGATGATGGCTGCCCACTATCATTGGAGAAATAATGGGAAGAATATTTGCCTTAAAATAGCTGTTTAGATACCTTTGCTCCGATGCCTTCAGTCGGTTGAAGGGCAGATCGCAGACCCCTGCCTTCTCCAACTGCGCGCATACCGCACCGTAGACCTGCTGTTTCAGCTCTGCAAGTCCGGGAACAACGGCATATATTTTTTGCAGCTGCTCCTGCGAGGTCATGCCGCTTTTATTGTCAATTTCATCAGGCGACATCATGGAAATGTCAAAAAGGCTTCCCACCCGCACCATAAAAAACTCATCCAGATTGCTGGAGAAAATGGCAATGAATTTCAGCCGCTCCAGCAGAGGGTTTGTCTCGTCCGCCGCTTCCTCCAAAACACGCCGGTTGAAGCGCAGCCAACTTAATTCCCGGTTTTGGGTGTATAAATATTCTTCACCCCAGACTGGAGAATCCTTTGGCACAGGTATCCCTCCCTCACCCCAAATTTACTGATTACAATTTCATCCGCCTGAAAAAGCTTTGAGACGTGATTCATAATCATAATTCCCGGCACCATGGTGTGGATGCGGTCCGGCTCCAGGTTTAAAATGAGTCTCACCGCAGCCTTATCCCCCTTGCAAAGAAGCATGCATACTTCTTCCAACTGCGCCCCTGTCATAGAGCGGCATTCACCCGGCAGTCCGCAGACCTTCTTTGCAACCTTCAGGGCCGCGCGCGCCGTTCCGCCCACGCAGGCCAGAGAAGACTGCTTTTCAAATTTAAACAGCTTTTGTTCCTCTAATTCCGCGGAAATTGCTCCCCGAATCCGCTTCAGTGCGCTTTCTCCCGGCGTAATTTTTTTCACACATTCCCGGTACAGGCTTAGTGAGCCAATGGGAAAGCTGACCGCCGCGCGAACCGCGCCCTGAAAAAACACGGCAACCTCGGTGCTGGCGCCGCCGATATCAAGAAACGCTCCTTTTGTCAGGTGCAGCTCCCGCATGGCGCCGATATATCCGAAAAGCGCCTCGTCCTCGCCGCTGATTATCTCCACCTGATAGCCGGTGGCGGCCCTGATCGTCGCAAGTGCTTCCTGCGTATTTCGGATATTTCGCAAAGACGCTGTCGCAAATACCCTCGCATGATTGATTCCCAGCGAATCCATGGTGTCCTTAAAGTCCAGCAGGCCGTTGTAGGCGCATTTGATGCCATCGTCCGAGAGCGCACCGGACTCAATATACCCGGCAAGCCCGGCCATGTTTTTTTCCCGGAAAAGAATTTTGAAGGATTCGTCGCTGATTTCATAAACGGTCAGCCGCATGGAGTTGGAACCAATGTCAATTACCGCTTGTTTCATATAGAACTTTCCCTGCCTCAACACGTGTATTTGGGCGGCGCTGAAATGGCGGTTGAATCCATCAAAACCACGGTGGACAAAACGCCTGTCCCTTTCGCACCGGAGCGACAGCTCTTTCAATAAAACAGCAGCCCCAGCGTTGGCTGTATTCGGCGTCTGGACGCAGCGCCAGCCTATGCGTAGGTAGTATCCCACTCCATTTGGGCAACTATCCTCCGGAAATTCTGCGCGGCAGTGCCGTAAAGCTTCTGCTTATCATTGCGCGCACGGCGTTTTTACGCAGCCCGTTTCCTTTTACATCTGTTTTTGCCGTTTGCTTTTCGATAGTTGGTACTATACCGATCGGCTGTAAAGAGCAATGGCATATTTCGGTAAAATCCGCGTGTTTTCTGCTTCTTTTCCACTCCGCTTCTGCCGTAAAAGCTTCTTCGCCCGGTAGGACTTATTTGTAACCTGACCGGTAGATTTTGTCACACCCAGTGCAGGACAAGCTCTGCACAAGGACAAAAAAGGATGCGCAGGCTGAATGTTCAGCCTGCGCATCCTTTGTATGCTTATCATTTTATTGATTGCAGCAATCTATCCCCATCAGCCTTTGCGGCCCACTCTTTTGGAGTTTCCTTAATATTCCGCGATACCCTCGTATACCAGCGTTGCGTCCCCGGTGAGCGATATCTCTTCCTCGGTATAGCGGACAACCATGTCCCCTCCGGGGGCTTTCACCGTGATGTCCCGATTTCTGGGGCAAAGGCCCAGCTCCACCGCCGCTGCCACTGCCGCGCAGGCTCCGTCTGCGCAGGCGGCTGTTTCGCCGCTGCCCCGTTCCCACACCCGCATTTTCATGGTGCTTTCGTTTACCACCCGGACAAATTCCGTATTGGTTCTCTCCGGCGCAAGCACGCCGCGCTCAAACCGTGGTCCGAGCCCCGCCACGTCCAGCTCGTCCACACGGGGGCAAAATACCACGCAGTGGGGGCTTCCCATGTCCACACAGGTGACGCGCCATGCCGTTCCTCCAATTTCCACAGGCGCATTTACAAGCCGCCGCCCTGAAAGAGCGGGCGACAGCCGCCCCGCATCCAGAACGGCACGCCCCATGGACACGCAGGCAGAGGACGCCTGCCCGTTCATGACGGAAAGCTCCACCGTCCGGACGCCGCTGACTGTTTCAATTTGCAGCTTCTCCTTCTCTGCAAGGCCCTTATCATACAGGTATTTCCCCATGCACAGCAGGGCGCTTCCCGACATGCTCCCCTCGGAGCCATCGGCGTTGAACAGGCGCATTTTCGCGTCCGCCGTCTCGGAGTGCTGCATCAGGACGATGCCGTCCGCCCCCACGCCGGTGTGCCGGTCGCACAGTGTGATGCAAAGAGATTCCGGACAGGTAATCGCCTCGTCGAAATCTTCCAGAAACACAAAGTCGTTGCCGCAGGTCTGAAGCTTTGCAAAGGGAAGCTTCTGCCGCTTTGTCCGCAGGCGGCAGATGTCCACCAGTTCCGTGTTCTCCTGGGTATAGCGGCTGGCAAGAATGTCTGCCAACGCGGCGGCGGTATCCAGACTGGTAAGGCACGGAATTCCCAGCTGGACACAGCGGTGGTTCAGATGGATGAAGTCCCGGATATACTCCGGCTCCGTAGAGCCGGTGAGAATCACGAAGTCGATTTCCCCCGCTTCCAGAAGCTGAAATACCCGGTTGTCCTGCCCCAGCTTTCCAACCACCTCCACATCCGCGCCAAGGCGGGAAATTTCATAGGCTGTGCGCTCGGTTCCGTAGAGCTTATAGCCCAAATCCACCAGCTTGCGGGCAATGTGCACCACCTCCGGCTGGTCCCGGCGGTTAACGGAAATCAGAATACCGCCCCGCCGCTCCCGCTCCACCTGATAGCCCGCGGAAACTAGCCCCTTAAACAGCGCCTCCTGCAAATTCTTGCCAAGGCCCAGCACCTCTCCCGTGGACTTCATCTCCGGGGAGAGCGCGGCGTTTGCATCCGTGAGCTTTTCAAAGGAGAACACAGGAACCTTCACGGCAACATAGGGCGGCGTTTTATAAAGCCCCGTGCCATAGCCCAGCGTGCGCAGGGGCTGCCCCGTCATGACCCGGGCGGCCAAATCCACCATAGGCACCCCTGTCACCTTGGAGAGATAGGGCACCGTGCGGCTGGCCCGGGGATTCACCTCGATGACATACAGCTCACCCTGATAAATTAAATACTGGATGTTGACAAGACCCTTGGTTTTCAGGCTGAGGGCCAGCTTTTCCGAGCAGTCCACAATGGTTTTCAGCAGCCGGTCGTTGATATTAAAGGGCGGATAGACCGCGATGGAGTCCCCGGAGTGAACGCCGGTGCGCTCGATGTGCTGCATCACGCCGGGAATCAGAACGTCCGTCCCGTCGGAAATTACGTCCACCTCCAGCTCCCGGCCCTGAAGATACTGATCCACCAGAATCGGCTCTCCGTTTCCGTTAGCCAGAATCGGCTCCATATAGCGGCGGACCTCCGCCTCGTTGTGGGCAATCACCATGTTCTGCCCGCCGATGACGTAGGAAGGCCGCAGAAGCACGGGATAGCCCAGCTCTCCGGCGGCGGAAAGCGCCTGATTCAGACTCAGCACCGCCCGCCCCTGCGGCCGCTTAATGGAAAATCGCTCCAACAGCGCGTCAAACTGCTCCCGATCTTCGGCCATGTCGATGGATTCGGCAGAGGTTCCTAAAATTTTTACCCCTTGCCCGTCCAGAAATTTCGTCAGCTTAATAGCGGTCTGCCCGCCAAAGGCCACCACCACGCCCACCGGGCGTTCCACCTCGATGATGTGCAGCACGTCCTCAGGGCACAGCGGCTCGAAATACAAACGGTCGGCGGTGTCGTAGTCCGTGGAGACGGTTTCAGGGTTATTGTTGACGATCACCACCTCGTAGCCCAGCTTTTTCAGCGTCCACACGCAGTGGACGGAGGAATAGTCAAACTCGATGCCCTGCCCGATGCGGATGGGGCCGGAGCCAAGCACCAGCACCACAGGCTTTCCGCTGCGGGAAAACGGGCGGGACTCGCAGGCTTTGTCAAAGCAAGAGTAAAAATAGGGCGTTTGCGCGTCAAATTCCGCCGCGCAGGTATCCACCATTTTATAAACGGCAGGCTTGGCTCCGCCGGGAAGCGCCGCCGCGCCGGACAGGCGCAGCAACGCCGCGTCGGGATAGCCGTACCGCTTCCCGGTTTCGTAGTGCTCTGGGGTCAGGCCGTCTCCTGCAAGGCGGCTTTCAAATTCCGCCAGATTTTGCAGCTTGCCCAGAAACCAGCGGTCGATTTTGGTAATCTGGTGAATTTCCTCCGCATCCACGCCCGCTTTCAGTGCTTCAAACACCGTGAAAAGCCGCCGGTCGTCCACCCGATTCAGCCGCTCCCGCAGGGGCGCATCATCTCCGTCGTCTGCGGGGCGGTTCAGCGTGTCCAGCCCGATTTCCGCGCCCCGGACGGCCTTCATAATGGCCATTTCAAAGCCGGGGGCAATGGCCATCACCTCACCGGTGGCTTTCATCTGGGTGCCAAGCTTTCGGCTTGCATCCGCAAATTTGTCAAAGGGCCACTTGGGAATTTTGGCCACGATGTAATCCAGCGCCGGTTCAAAGCAGGCGCAGGTTTTGCCCGTCACGTCGTTTTTGATTTCGTCCAGCGTATAGCCAAGGGCAATTTTTGCCGTGACCTTGGCGATGGGATAGCCCGTTGCCTTGGAGGCCAGCGCAGAGGAGCGGGAGACACGGGGGTTCACCTCAATCACCGCGTATCGGAAGCTGTCGGGATCCAGCGCCAACTGGCAATTGCACCCGCCCACGATGCCAAGAGAAGAGATGATGTCCAGCGACGCGGTGCGCAGCATCTGAAATTCCCTGTCCGAAAGGGTCTGTACAGGAGCCACTACGATGGAATCTCCCGTGTGAACCCCCACGGGGTCCAGATTTTCCATAGAGCACACGGCAATCACGTTTCCGGCGGCATCCCGAATCGTCTCGAACTCAATTTCCTTCCAGCCGAAGATGGCCCGCTCCACCAAAATCTGCGAGATGGGGGACGCGTCCAGTCCGGTGGCGGCAATGATTCTCAGCTCTTCCCGATTCGCCGCCGCGCCGCCGCCAGCACCTCCCAGCGTAAACGCAGGACGGACAATGACGGGATAGCCGATTTCCTCCGCCACGGCAAGGGCTTCGTCCACGGTCTGGGCAATGTCTGAGGGCACCACCGGCTGGTCGATGGCCTCCATAGCCTCTTTAAACAGCTCCCGGTCCTCTGCCTTGGAGATGGCCTCCGCGTCGGTTCCCAGCAGGCGGACGCCCTCCCGCTCTAAAAAGCCCTCCTTGGCAAGCTGCATAGCAAGCGTCAGTCCGGTCTGCCCGCCCAGAGAAGCCAGAAGACTGTCCGGCCGCTCTTTTTTAATAATGCGCTTTATCGTGGTCACGGTGAGAGGTTCTAAGTAAATTTCGTCCGCCATGGCCTGATCGGTCATGATAGTGGCTGGATTGGAGTTGCACAAAACCACCTCCACCCCAGCCTCTTTTAAAACGCGGCAGGCCTGCGCCCCCGCATAGTCAAACTCGGCGGCCTGCCCGATCACAATAGGACCGGAGCCAATGACCAGCGTTTTTTTAATCGACGTATCCAATGGCATTACAGACTTCCTCCATTCATCAGTGCGGCAAAGCGGTCAAACAGAAACGCGGTGTCCTCCGGCCCGGAATGGGCCTCCGGATGAAACTGGACGGTGAACGCCCCCAGCTCCGGATAGTCAATACCCTCGCAGGTGCCGTCGTTGGCATTGACATAGCGGATGCGCCCGGCGGGCAGAGCATCGGCATCCACCGCATATCCATGGTTCTGACTGGTGATGAAGGTTCGGGGGCCGCTTTGGTCCCGCACAGGCTGGTTCACGCCCCGGTGTCCATATTTCAGTTTATAGGTTCGCCCACCCAGCGCCAGCGCCAGAAGCTGGTGCCCAAGGCAGATGCCGAACAGGGGAAGCTTTCCCGCAAGCGCCCGGAGCTGGTCAATCTGAAATTCCGCCTCCGCCGGGTCCCCTGGGCCGTTGGAAAGCATGATGCCGTCCGGCTTCATGGCCAACACCTCCGCTGCCGTGGTCATCGCAGGCAACACGGTCACCTCGCAGCCCCGCTTTTGAAGCTCCCGGACAATATTGCGCTTGGCCCCATAGTCCATCAGGGCCACGGAATGCCTTTTTTCTCCCTCCGCCGGATACACCTGCGGTTCCCGGCAGGTAACAGCCGCCACCGCACCGGTGACGGCGTACTTTTGCACTCCCTCCAGCCCTGCTGGAACTTCGCCGCAAATGATGGCGTTCATAACCCCATGCTCCCGGATAATCCGGGTCAGCTCCCGGGTGTCCACCCCGCAAATACCCGGAACATTCTCCCGCTTTAAATATGCATCCAAATCCATTTCACAGCGGAAGTTGGACGGGACGGCGCACCACTCCCGGGCAACGTATCCCCGGACAGCGCAGCTTCCCTCAAAATCCTCCGGTATCACGCCGTAGTTTCCCATCAGCGGATAGGTCTGCAACACAATCTGCCCGTGATAGCTGGGGTCCGTCAGCGTTTCAACATAGCCGCACATACCGGTGGTAAACACCAGCTCCCCCACCGTGTCCCCGCTTGCGCCGAAGCGAATCCCCTCGAAAACCTGCCCGTCCTGCAAAACCAGATACGCCTTTTCCATTCCTTTTTGACCGTCCCTTTCCTGTCCGCAATCCCACCATGGCGGCTTCTTTTCATTTTAAGATATTATCTGCTTTTTTGACGCTTCCGTCAATCTATTTATGAAATTTTATTCAAAAATATATGAATAATATTCTTTTGCAAATAGCACCGTTTTTTGGTGATTTTTTTCTTTTATACTTCTGGGTTTTGTTCTTGTGCTTTACCCTGTCCTGTCGTTTTGTCCGCAAATGAATGGATTTTTATAATGCACCTGCTTTTTTGCAAAGCGCAAAGCAAACTCTGGCTGCACAAGAGCTTGTTCAGGCCGCCCTGCGGGCGGACCTGAACAAGCTCGAAGAAACAGGGCGCAATATAGGCCCCTAGCTGCGGGGCAGTTTTAGTTTTCGCTGTAATCGGGAGTAATCACCAGTTCCCCGCTCTTAATGTTGCCGCGGCCCACATAACCAACCTTGCCGCTTTCGGTCATCAGCGCGGTTCCCTGTTCGCTTCCCTCATAATCGCAATTAAACTCTGAAAACGCCCAGCTAAACTTGGAGTCCGGCTTCGCCACCTTTAAAAGATCCTCCCAAATTTTGACCCGCGCCGTTTTCGCGTCCATATTTGCTTCCACTCCGTGCTCCTATCCTTTTCCCCACCTCGTCAGAATTCGCAGATAAAAGGTAATACCTTATAGTTAATTATCTGATATCATAACACCAAATCCGTTCCTGTCAAGACGCCAAAAAATAATTTGGATTTTTGCACAAAGTCCGCAGAATTAGCCGCCTGGAAATTTGACGGAATCGGACGGGTATCTTTTTACGGCAGTGCAGGTGATGACAAACACACGAAAGGACCCGAGAGCCGTGCTCATCACACAGCTCTCGGGTTCTTTTTTGTTTTGGTATTTCTGCGTCCGCCAATGCGGGACACATAAGTTTGCTTCCTAATGGGTTGCTATGGAAGGTATCAGACAAATTTTAAGCGGCCACGCTGTCGTAGATTTTAGCCAGATTGCTTTCCATCCGCTCCAGATAGGTCAGCCCGTCCTGCGCATTCTCCATTGTGTAAATGACCTCGACCTTGGCGCCAACCTCATTGGCCAGCGTTTGAGAAATTGCCGTACTTACCATTTCCTCTGCAAAAATGGTGGTAACTTCATGTTCCTTACAATATTCAACCAGCTCTGCCAACTGCTGCGCGGAAGGCTCGCCTTCGGCAAACAAATCCTGAATGCTGTTTTGCTCCAACCCGAAATCTCTGCACAGGTATCCGAATGCCGCGTGGCCGGTCACAAAGTTCTTCTTCTCCACAGACTGGAATTTATCGCTGTATTCATTATACAGCTCTTCAAGCTGCGCGATAAATTCGTCGCAGTTCTGCTGATAGAACGCCGTGTTGTCCGGGTCTGCCTGCACCAGTGCATCCGCAATGTTCTTTACCTCGGTCTGCGCGCCCTTCAGCCCCAACCACAGATGCGGGTCATACTTCCCGTGATCATGGTCTTCCTCGGTTTCTTCGTCATGATGGTCCTCATCGGCGGTTTCCCGCTCGATGACATCCGCGTCCTTGGACGCCTCCACAACAACCAGCGCCGGATTGTTGGCGGACGAAATTGCTTCTTCAGCCCAGCCTTCCATGCCAAGTCCGTTGTAAACGAAAACGGTGGCAGTGCTCAGGTTCACCAAATCCTGTGCCTTGGGCTCGAAGTCGTGGGGCTCCGTCCCGGCGGGAATAATGGTGGAAATCTCAACCTTATCCTTGCCCACCGCCTCGACAAGCTCCTTCATGGCATCAAAGGTGACAGAAACCTTCAGCTTCTGCTCCTCCGGCGCACTTGCGGATGCTGCGCTGTTTGCCGAAGCACTTGCAGAACCGGTTCCATTCCCACTGCCACACGCCGGCAGCGTTACCAGAGCAGCCAGGCACAGCAGCGTGGCAGCCAATTTTTTTATCATTTTTCGCGACCTCCTAAAAATTCTACTTGCAAATGGATTGCATTTGTATTTATAATGCATAATAGCGCTTGTGGTTTTATTTGTCAAGTGCAAATAAAATTCATTCGCAACTAAAAATACAGCATGTTGGGAAAGGGCAATTATTCATGATTAAAACGGAAAATCTTTTCTTTTCTTATACAGGATCGCCGCCGTATGTGCTAAGCGGCGTGAATCTGGAAATCCAAGACGGGGAATATGTCTCGGTGGTGGGCGAAAACGGGAGCGGAAAAAGCACACTGATGCGGCTGATTTTAAAATTTTTAAAGCCCACCTCCGGCAGCATCACAACGCAGGCAGCGCAAGTGGGATATGTTCCGCAGAAAAACGACTTTTCAAACTCGGGATTTCCCATCACGGTATACGAAGCCCTGAACTCCTACCGCAGGCTGCTGAAGCTGAAAAACAGGGACGTGATTGATCAGGCACTGGAACAGGTAGGAATGTCTGCATTTACAGGCGCGCTGATGGGCACCCTTTCCGGCGGGCAAAGCCAAAAAATTATGATTGCCCGGGCGCTGATGGGAAAGCCGGACCTGCTGATTCTGGACGAGCCTTCCACCGGCGTGGACGTGGGCGCGCAGGCAGAGATTTATAGAATTTTAAAGCACATTAACCGGGACGGCGGCATGACCATCGTCTCCGTGGAACACAATCTGGACGCAGCCGTTTCAAACTCCACCCAGATCTACCATCTGGTAAATGGGCAGGGCCACCTGTGCAGCCCCCGGAAGTATGCGGACGAGTTCTTGAATGACAGGAGGAGCGGCAATGACAATCTTTAACTACGCATTTATGCAAAACGCGATTTTTGTCTCTATTTTTATTTCCATTCTGTGCCCTTGCATCGGCATTTTTCTGGTGCTGCGCCGCTACTCCATGATTGGGGATACGCTGTCCCATGCATCGCTGGCCGGAATTACGCTGGGGCTGCTGTCCAACCAGAATCCCATTCTGGGCGCATTTCTTTTTACATCCCTTTGCGGTGCGCTGATTGAGTTTCTCAGGAGCTATTTCAAGAAATACACCGATTTGATTCTCACAATCGTGCTTTCTCTCAGTGTGGGAACCGCTATCACCATCATCAGCTCCGGAAAGCTGCATGCAAATGCGGATTCATTTATGTTTGGAAGTATTCTGACCGTGACCCGTCTGGACATGCTGATGGTGCTGGTGCTCAGCGCCATTTCGGTGCTGACGCTGGTGCTGCTGTACCATCAGATGCTGTATATCGCATACGACGAGGAGGCCGCTAAGGTTGCGGGCGTAAGAGTGCGCCTAATAAACTACATCTTCTCCATCCTTGTGGCCGCCGCCATTTCTGTGTCTATCCGTATTGTGGGCGTGCTGGTGCTCAGCTCTATGATTGCGCTTCCCGTGGCCACGGCGCTGCAGCTTGGGAAAGGCTTTAAGGTCACTCTGATTTTCTCCATCGTGTTCAGCATGGTAGATATCATGTCGGGCCTGTTTCTCTCCTACTATCTCAACGTTGCACCGGGCGGGTTTACCGCGCTGGTATCTGTGGCGGTTTTGGTTTTAGTTCTGATTGGGAAGAAGCTGCAAACAATTGCCCGTGCTTCTCTTTACAGATGATCCCTGCCCTTCCCCAAAGGTCAAACAGTTAATATGCTTGACTTTGCACAGCGGTGGATCTATAATTCACATAAATGGGAATGAGTTTCATTTGCATTTATTGGCGAGATGCACCCGCAAGGCTGTTGCCTACTACTCCGCGCCAAGCGGCAGCGGCTTTTGTCCCCTTTTAAAAAAGTGATGAGGTGAATGACTGTGAATGAAAAACAGACCGTATGGCAGGCGGGCGTGAAGAGGACGCGTCAGCGGGAAAGCGTGCTGGCAGTTCTCGAAAATTCCGACAGGCCCATGAGCGCCGCGGAAATCTGCTCCGAAATTGAAAGAGGCGGGGACACTGCCTGGATGTCCACCGTCTATCGGGTGCTGGAGCTGTTCGTGGAAAAGGGCGTGGCGCTTAAAACAAACGTGATGAACAATGAAATGGCGGTGTATGAGCTGAACAGGTTCAAGCACAAGCATTACGCCGTGTGCATGAAGTGCCGCAAGATTATCCCCATGGGCAACTGCCCGATGGAGAATTTCACTCCACTGCTTGCGGAAGAGGAATTTCAGATTATGGGCCATAATCTGGAGGTATTTGGCTATTGCAGGGATTGCCGGCCCCGCTGACCGTGCTTTTCGGAACGCGCACCGGCTGCGAATCTGTCGCCCGCACCCCATTGAATTCGGAAAGGAAGACCTATGCAAACGAGAATCCCCGTAACCGTTCTGTGCGGCTACCTTGGGTCAGGAAGAACGACCCTGCTCAACTATATTTTAAACAGTGACCACGGCTATAAAATCGCCGTAATCGTCAACGACATGAGTGAGGTGAACATTGACGCAGAGTTGGTGAAACAGGGCGGCTTCAGCCGCGCGCAGGAAGAGCTGGTGCAGATGCAGAACGGCTGCATCTGCTGCACACTGCGCGGCGATTTGCTCAAAGAAGTGGATCGCCTGTCGAAGCTGAACACCATCGACTACATTTTGATCGAAGCCTCCGGCATCAGCGAACCCATCCCCATTGCCATGACGTTTGTGTGCTACGACGAGAGTCAGGGCGTGGATCTGGCTGAGAAAACACGGCTGGACACCATGGTCACAGTGGTGGACGCGCACCGGTTCTGGTCTGATTTTGGACAGGGTGACGCGCTGATTGCCCGACAGAACGCGGATGAGGACGAGACGGAGGATATCACAGATCTTCTGATTTCTCAAATCGAATTTTGCAATGTAATCCTGCTGAACAAGTGCGACCTTCTCTCCCCCGAGGAGGTGGCGCAGGTAGAAACCGTGCTGCGGACGCTGCAGCCCGAGGCAAAGCTGCTCCGCTCTGTGCGGGGTGTGGTATCTCCCTCCGAGATTTTAAATACCAAGCGCTTTGATTTCGAACGGGCCTACGACTCCGCAGGTTGGCTGAAGGAGCTTAACCGCGAATCCCACACGCCCGAGACGGAGGAGTTTGGCATTACCTCGTTTGTGTACGAGCAGGTCCGCCCCTTCCATCCCCAGCGCATCAACGATTTTCTGATGGAACGATACCCGGAGTCTGTGGTACGGGCAAAGGGGTTTATGTGGCTTCCCAACCACAACGATGTGGTCATTTTAATGGAACAGGCCGGCAGAAATATTGAAATCTCTCCCGTGGACTACTGGGCCGAGGCCATGTCCGAAGAAGACCGAACGGAATATCTGAAGGACGAGCCGCAGCTTTTAAAAAAATGGGACGCCGAATACGGTGACCGGCGCAACCAAATCGTCTTTATCGGTATCCATCTGAACCGGGATGAGATTGTGGCAGAGCTTGACGGCTGTCTGCTGACAGACGCGGAAATGCAGGCCGACTGGCAGGCTCTACCCGACCCCTTTGCTTGGGAGCTTGACGAGTAACGCGCTTTTAACATCCGAATCAAAAATTCCCCTCCGGCAGATGAATCCATCATCCAGCCGGAGGGGAATTTTTTATAATATTGAAAACTGCGCCGCAGGTGTTCTCCTGTCAATTGCTTTTAGCTTCGGGGTTTTCCCGGCTTAAGTCGGCGGCAGAAAGAGAAGCTCCGCTGCGAAGCCTGTGCCGCGCGTGCTGAACCACGGCGTCCATTTTTTCAAGCTCTTCAAGAAGAGCCTTTTCCTCGGGGCTGGTTTCAATTACCGTGCTCACACCGCCGTTTTTAATGACAATGCGCTTGTCGGCTATCAGGGCAAGCAGCGGGTCATGGGTTGCCATCAGCACGATTTTATCCTCGGCCACCAGCAGCTCCAGCGCCTTCTTCCGGTCAATGCCCGCGTTTTCAATTTCATCGATCAGCACGATGGGCGAGGAGCTTAAAATCGCGGTGTCCGCAATCATCAGCGCCCGGGATTGTCCCCCGGAAAGACTGGTCACGGGGGTGTCCATGCGGAACTGCTCCCCCGCAAGCTTGTTTGCCTCCTCAATAATGCGGTCAATCACCGCGTCAGGATCTTCCCGCAGGCGGCTTTGGGCGTGAAGCTCCAAAAATTCCCGTACAGTCAAATCCATTACAAAATTCATGTTCTGCGAGAGCTGGGCAACCAGCTTGTTGTTGGAAGAAAACCGCCACTTGTTGTCGGGAACCTCTTCGTTAATTAAAATACTGCGTCCGGTGGGGGTATCGTTCTGTGCCGCCCACTCAATATCCGCCAGCAGGCGGCTTTTCCCCGAGCCGGTGGGACCGACAATGGAAACGATTTCGGACGCACGGACCGTAAGCTGCGCAAAGCCCTCTGCCCCGCCGGACTTGTCATGCCCGGGAAGGATGGTCAGGGAGCGCACCTGATTGGACGCGCCCAGCCCCAGAAACTCCTGCATCTGGGCAATAAACACCTCCAGGTCGGAGAGAAGCTTTTCCCTGTCAATGGCCAAATCCTCCAGCTCGTCCTGCGTAAAATGCTCCAGATACTGGGGAAAGGTCATCTCCTCATAGCCGGAGACATCCAGCTTGTTCTGCTCGAAATACGCCGCCGTGTAAGGATACTCCGCCAGCAGGCGGGCAATGCTCAAGTCCGTCATTTGCCGTCCACCCCCAAGTCCATTTTTTTCACGTTGCCCATCTGGAACGCCTCGCCAATGCGGGTTTCACCCAGGCAGTAGGAGCAAAGCGCCGCCGGCATGGGAAAGCGCAGCTGCATTCCCTGCACCGAGTCCACCCGCTGGGACGCGTCGTAAATCAGGGTCCCCAGCTCATAAGCACCTTGTCCCGTCAATCCGTTAACGTGCATGGTGACGGCCTTTGGATTCACCGAGCTGACCCGGGAGGCAAATACCTCCCGCTCCGCCTGCGAAACGATGTCCCCTTTGGTGATGACCACCAAATCGGCGGATTTCAGCATTGGCCCGATTTTTTTTGGCGTGTTGATGCCGGAGAGATTGTCGATGACGCACACGCCCTTGATATCCTTGATATAGGGCGAGCAGCGGTTGCACAGGCCGGCGGATTCGCTGATGAGCAAATCCAGCTCTGCGTGGTTTCCCCAGCGGACAATTTCCTCAATGTTGGAAGCAAAGAAATGGTCGGGGCACAGCGCACCGGAAAGCCCCTTTTTCACGGGTACGCCCGCCTTTTCATAGGCCACGTCATCGTCGGTATACAGACAGTCAAACTTGACCACGCCCACCCGAATGCCCCGGCTTTGCAAAGACGCGATGGTTTTTAAAATGACCGAGGTCTTCCCTGACGAGGGGGGGCCGGAAAAAATCGTCAGATTCATATTCAATCCTCCTCATATGCCCGGAAAAACAGCTCCTCCGTGGTTTTAATCAGCTGCCCGATGTCATGCTGGTGGATATAGTCCCACCCCAGCCACATAAAGTGCTGATCGGGGCGCAACCCGTTGTCCACCAGCGGATTGGTGGAGGGGAACTTTCCCCCGGAGGTAAAGACCTCGCCCACCTCCTTGGAGAATAAAAAGTCTACAAAGGGCTTGATTTTTTCCTTGGACGCTCCCTTTGCCAGCAGGAAAATGGGGCTGACAATCGCGCCATCCTTGGGCCATACGGGAATCATGGGGCCTTTGGAATCCAGCATCTGGGTGAAGAAATAGGGGGCGATGGTCACGGCGGGAACGGCGTTCTCGCCCTTTTTAATGTGGGATTTCACCATCTGCGCGGGATGCATGCTGCGCAGCATGGCGCGGCCCAGCTTGGTGACGCCCTCTTCGCCATAATAGCGGTAAATGTGCAGCAGCAGCGCATTGAACAAGTCCAAATCCCGTGTGGGAAGGGACACACTGTTTTCAAATTCAGGGCGGAGCAAATCCTCCCAGCTTTCGGGACAGGGCCGGTCCCCCAGCACGGCGGTGTTCACCATAAAAATGGCAGGAACCACGCCGATAATGGCGTACTGCCCTTTGGGGTCCTTCAGGCTCAGGCGCTGGTTTTCAAAATCCGGATTCAAATGCTCCACCCCGGAAATTTCTTCAAATACACCCGCGTCCCGGAACTGTCCCATCAGCGTCTGGTCGAAAAACAAATCAAAGCCCGCCGACAGGTATAAATCGGACAGCCCGTCAGGGTTTCCGTTCGCTTCCAGCACCCGCGCCTTGATGTGGTCAAGGCCCATGCTGGCGGCCTGCAAGCTATAGTCCACGTCAAAGCCAAAGCCGTCCTTCTTTTCGTTGAACCAGCCTTCAAACCGCTCCAGCAGCGGGATGCGGATGGGACAGGGCAGCACGCCCTCGATGCGCACATCAGCACCGGTTTCCTTTTTCATCTGGGTTAGCCCCGTGGAGACGCCATACTGGCTTTGCTCAATGGCGTCCTCCAGCTTTTTCACAAACAGCTCCACATTCATTTTTTTGCTGCGCAGAGCCGTCTCCAAAGAAATGGTTTTCCCCAGCGTTTTTCTCATCATGTCGTTTTTCAGTGGCTCAAAGCCGTTGGCCGCCAAAAAGGCAATCAGCTCGGGGTACTTCTCCGTAAGATCGTAAATGCTGTCCGTACTCTTAAAATAGTTTGCCATAAAAGCCTTCCTTTCAGGTCTGTTCGGTTTCGTCCGCCCTTGTCTTTATTCGTTCTTTATAGCTGAAGTATACCACAGGCACGCAATTTTTTACGTTGTAATTCCAACGTTTTAAAAATTTGGATTAAAATATTGGTTTAGGCAAAGACCACGGTGAAATACGCGGGTGATACCCAGTCGGTCAATTCCTTCGGCAGTGCGCTTTATGGAAGGGAGAAACAGCAAACCAAAAAACAAATTTTCAAGCGGCATTGAAAAGACCGAATGCACAGAAAAAAGATGGGGTGCAAAGCGGCTTTCACTTTGCACCCCATCTTATTAAATCAAATCAGGCAAACCACCCTGACGCAATGCCAAGACTCTGGCATGCAGAATCAAAATGTTCTCTTCTGCTTACGCGCCGTATGAGCGGTGCTTCGGCTTTTTAGCCCAAGGCTTACCGGCAGCATAATGCGCAGGCTTTTTTCGAACCTGCTGCTCCGGAACCGGCATAACATGAACGGGCTTTCCGCAAATTTTGCACCCACGCATGGCCCGCATAACTTCCTCCAGCGTATCGGAGGGGACATAAACAGTGGAAAAAGCTTCGGATATCTGCACTTTGCCTATATCATGAGAGCTGATGCCCGCCCGCTCTGTGACAGCGCCGATGATATGCCGGTCTGTGGTTCTATTGGCCGAACCAATGCTGATTACAAAGGCGGACATGGGGCGGCGCTCCTGCACCTTGGATTTTTTGCCCGAAACTGCGGGGGCGCTTAAATCCTTCAGCGCCTTGGTATCATGAAGGTGCGAAAGGCCCATCAGCGTGACGGCAATACGCTCCGGCGTATGTCCGCGCCGAATCAGCTCCTCCACTACCTCTGTGTGGAGAGGAAGCGGGTCCGACTGCATGGCGCGCTCCAGCTCCTCAAGCGTCCTTTCGCGATTCATCTGCTCAATGTCGGACACTCTGGGCAGGGAAATCGCTTCGATACCGGAACGGGTACGGGCCGCAAGCCGCTGAAGCTGGATCACCTGCATCCGTCCGCAGCACAGTGTCATCGCCGTGCCGGGCCGACCGGCCCGGCCGGTGCGCCCGATGCGATGGACATAGGAATCGGGTTCCTTCGGAATATCAAAATTGATTACGTAATCAAGGTCGCTGACGTCGATGCCCCGGGCTGCCACGTCGGTGGCCACCAGGATGGAAACGCGGCCCTGACGGAAGCTGTTCATCACCGTGGTGCGCTGAAGCTGCTTCATGTCTCCGTGCAGGCCTTCCACCGTGAATCCGGCGGCGCTGAGCTGCTCGGTCAACTCGTCCACCATGGTCTTGGTGTTGGAGAAAATGATGGCCCGGCGGGGCTGATAATAATGAAGCAGAAGCGTCAGCGCTTCGGGCTTTTGTCTGGGGGGGATTTCCACGTAGATCTGCCGGATGTTTTCCAGCGTAATCTGCTCCCGGTTAATCTCAACGCGAACCGGATTCCGCTGAAACTGCTGGGCAATGGTCAGAATTTCCTCGGGAAGGGTGGCGGAGAACAAAACGATCTGCCGGGTTTCCGGCACATCCTGCAATATGACCTCAATATCCTCCCGGAAGCCCATGTTCAGCATTTCGTCGGCCTCGTCCAGAATGACCATTTTCAGATGGCTCAGGTTCAGCGTGCCCCGACGCATATGGTCCATAATACGGCCCGGGGTACCAATCACCACGTTGGCAGACTGCAATTCCCGGAACTGCCCCCGATAGTCTCCCCCGCCGAAGATATCGGCAACGTTTACGTAGGGAAGGTGGCTGGCCAGCTTGCGGATTTCCCCTCCGCACTGGCGGGCCAGCTCCCGGGTGGGAGAAAGCACCAGAACCTGCACATTCCGGGAATCAGGCGAGATGCACTCCACAGCCGGGATGCCAAAAGCCACCGTTTTTCCGGTGCCGGTTTGGGAGCGCGCCAGAATATCGGCGCCGGTGCGGATCAGAGGAATGGACTCTGCCTGAATATCGGTGGCTTCCGTAAAGCCCATCTCTGTCACTGCTTCCAGCAGTTCCGCGGAAAGGGCAAGCTGGGAAAAGGTTTGGTTTGTCATGAATGTCCTCGTTTCAATAGAAATAAATAATAAATATAAGTATCCTGTTACAGCAAAATAAAACTCACACATTTTGCGGAACATCAAAACAATGTCCTACAAAATATGTGAATACATAGAAATTATATTGAGTACATTAATGCTACCGTATTTAATTCGATTTGTCAACAGCTAATTTTTGAAATCCTCGTTCCCCGTTCTATGTTTTGCATAATTATTTTCATCAGATGCACCAGAATTATAGCTATGTCACCATTGACATTTCGCGCTTTAGTTTGCTATTCTTAAATGCAAGAAAAGCGATGACGAAGAGCGCCGACGAAAGATGGTTTACAGAGAGCCTGTGGATGCTGAAATCAGGTAACCGGGTATCGTCCAAGCAATCCCTTCTGAGCCGGTGACCGAACACTTTGGTAAGTAGAGTCGCACGCGTAGGCTGCGTTAGTGCCATGGGCTTGTTGGAGCCTGTAAAGTGGCATGGTTTTACCGCCGTGCAATTTGAGTGGTACCGCGGAGTTGATTTACAGCTTCGTCTCAAAGTAAAACTTTGGGACGAAGCTGTTTTTGTTTTGTCCCGTAAAATTTGGGAGGAAAACACTATGAGCTATACCAACTGCCTGCCCGCATGGAGCGTGGGACCCGACTGCTACAAGGACGTTTACGGCATCGTCCGCCGCTTTGGTAAAACCGCCGCTGTAATTGGCGGCAAAACCGCGCTTTCCAAGGCTTACGAGCCGCTGAAGGAGGCCCTGAGCGGCGCGCCCTTCACATTGTCCGAGCCGGTCTGGTACGGCGACAATGCCACCTATGAAAACGCCGCCGCGCTGGAAGCGCTGGAAACGGTCAAATCCGCCGATATGCTTTTCGCCGTGGGCGGCGGACGTGCGGTAGACACCTGCAAGGCCGTGGCCGAGCATCTGGATAAACCTTTGTTTACCTTCCCCACCATTGCCTCCAACTGCGCGGCCTGCACCTCCATCGGCGTGTTTTACAATACCGACGACACCTTCCGCGATTACTTCTACCCCACCCGCTGCCCGGAGCATACCTTCCTGAACACGAAAATCGTCGCGGAAGCGCCGGAGGCCCTGCTTTGGGCCGGAATCGGCGACGGGCTGTCCAAGGAGTGCGAGGTGGAGCTGGCCTCCCGCGGGCAAAAGCTGTTCCACACCACGCTGCTGGGCACACAGCTTGCCCACTCCTGCACGAATCCCATGGTGGAATACGGCGCCGCAGCCATGGAGCAGTGCCGCCAAAACACCCCCGGCTATGAGCTGGAGCAGGTTTCCCTTGCCATCGTGATGTCTACGGGCATCGTCTCCAACCTGACCACAGACGCCACAAAATATTATTACAACAGCAGTCTGGCCCACTGCGTCTATTACGGCTCCACAATGGTCCCCGCCTCCGGCGGGAAGCACCTGCACGGCGAAATTGTGGCCTTTGGCGTGCTGACGCTGCTGACCTATGACAAGCAGTTTGAAGAGCGAGACCGGGTGATGCGCTTCAACCGTTCCATCGGTCTGCCCGTCACGCTGGGGGAAATCGATCTGTCGGAAGAAAACCTCCAGACCATCGCAGACAAGGCCGCCACCGTGCTGGAGTGGACAAAGGCCCCCTATCCCGTCACAAAAGAGGCGTTCATGCAGGCCATGCGTGACGCTGACGCCGCAGGCAAGGCTTTGCTTGCCGCCGAGCGGTAACCGCCGTATATAAAAGGAGAGAGTACAATGAAAGCGATGAATCGTGCCGCGGATCTTCTCAATAAAAATCTGGCGCTGCTGGCTGTGGTCGTGGCGGTGTTTGCGCTGGTCGTTCCCTCCGTGTGGGTGGCGCTTGCGGGCAGCGTCAGCATCAATCTGGCGTGGGTGCCGTTCATGGGGACCTATTTCCCCAAGCTCAGTCTTGTGAATTTGCTGCTGGGCATAATTATGTTCGGCATGGGAATGACCCTGCGGGCAGAGGATTTTGCCCTGATTCTGCGCCGCCCCCGGGACGTGCTGATTGGAATTTGCAGTCAGTACGTGTGCATGGCGGGCTTCGGCTGGCTGGTGGCAAAGCTGCTGACCATGACCGGCGTGGGCGGACCGGAGGTCTGCGCCCAATTGGCCGTGGGCCTGGTGCTGCTGGGCTGCGTCCCCGGAGGAACCGCCTCCAACGTCATGACCTTTCTGGCCCGGGGCGACGTGCCGCTGTCCATCACCATCACCATGTGCACCACCCTGCTGGCCCCTGCGCTGACGCCCACCCTGACGCTGGCTTTGGCCGGACGCTGGGTAGAGGTTAATTTCTGGAGCATGTTTTTCTCCATCGTCGTCATTGTCCTTCTGCCTATTTTCCTGGGGCTGGCCGTGCACGCCGCCATCGGGAAGCTGGTGGAGCAGATGAAAAAGCTGCTGGTGCTGGTTTCCACCGTCTGCATTCTGCTGGTAATCGGCATGTGCGTCGGCCCCAATCAAAGCAGCTTTACCCAGAACGGTCTGGCCGTGGTTGGCGTAAGCGTAATGGCTGTGCTGCTTCACCACGTTCTCGGTCTGCTGGCTGGCTACGGCATTGCAAAGGTCTTTCATTTCAGCGAGGCCAAGGTTCGCGCCCTCTCTCTGGAGGTCGGTCTGCAAAACAGCGGTTTGGCCTGCACGCTGGCCACCTCCTCCTTCCCCGGAACCATGGCAATCCTTCCCTGTGTGCTGGCCACTGTGATTCATCAGGTAGTTGGCCCCATCGTGGCCAACATGTTTGCCGCGAGAGACACGAAGGCGGCTCCGGAGCCTCTGGGCGCCGCCGCTCCCTCCGAGACGTAATCGTATTATGGCGCTGATACACCGCCGCACAGAATTTATACCCCTCCTGCCCTTTTTATAAGGACCGATTCAAAAAATCATACCACCATGCATGGTCTGTGTAAAAGCCAAGATTTCCACAGATGCATCAGACGGCCTTCGGGAAGAATTTTCCCGAAGGCCGTCTTCCTTGCTTTTTGCCAGCGGCGGTCATCTGTGGCGCAATTACCACCGGCACTGATATTCGTGTTTCGGGAAGCGGAGAAGCCGCCGTCACTCAAACCGTTGATAAATTCTGCAAAAAGAGGGCATCAGAATCTTAACAATCAAGTTGCAGCGGGCGCATCATTTCATTGTCCTCATGGTCAATAATATGGCAGTGCCATACATATCCCGGGGCTGCGCACGGGTCAAAGGGGAACAGATTCACCCCCGGCTTCGCCTGGCACAACGATGCGCTCTGCGGAGCAAAACGGATTCGCAGTCTCAGCACTTCTCCCACTTGCGCAATCGCCGTATCCTTCCATCCACTTTCATAGGGGGCGGGCGGTTCGGGCGAACCGGTCAGATACGGCTCCAGAGGAATGCTTTGCGGCTCTTGCATCAGGGGCGGTTCACCGTTTAGCTCCTGCCATTTCACCTGATAAGCGTCGGTATCCATCGTTTGCCTGGATATAATCTGAAATTGTATCAGATGCAGATGAATAGGATGCGCGCCGCCCAGCAGGTTGACAATATACCAGTCCTCTGTGGCGCCGACACGGGGCGTTTCTGTGACGGGCGCCATCCATGGCAGCCCATTAAGCGTCATCATCAGCACAACATCTTCCGAATTCTCCTGCGCGTTCAGCACAATGATGCGCGAAGGCGCATCCTGCTGCAATGGAGGAATCGGCTGCAAACAAGCGGGAATCAAATGAGCTGGTGGATGGTTGCAGCCGTCTTCTAAAACTTCAAACCGCATGATACGCGCTGTCGTGGCTTCGTCTACCGGCGTACCGCCCGGATATGGCGCCGGAGCATCATTCCTGAGCAAAAGCTGTTCTCCGGGGCTGCAAGATGAAAAGTCCACCAGCAAATCATAGCGCTCTCCGGGCGCAATGAGCAAAGCGGAGGTTTCCACCGGGCGCTCAAGAAATCCGCCGTCACTTCCAATGACTGTAATGGGCATACCGTTTGATAAGCTCAACCGGTAAATACGTTCATTTGAACCATTGAGCAGCCTGAAGCGGTAACGCCTGCGCTCTACCGAAAGGCGCGGCCACACCTTGCCGTTGACCAGAATGCAGTCGCCGATATAACCGGGAATCCAATACGGGTGAACCTCCGGGGCCGTGCCCACCTGCGGATAATACACCGAACCGTCGGTATTGAAGATACGGTCTTGTATCACCAACGGGATTTCATATTTTTTAGGCGGCAGCCAGTTATCTAAGGGCGACCCGATATATTTCTGTGCGCTGAAGGAATCCCGCAGCAGATATAATCCGGCAAGCCCCGCCACCACATTCAGACGCGTAATCCCCATGGCATGGTCGTGGTACCATAGCGTGGTGGGCGGCTGCGTATTTTCGTAAATCATCTCCGTTGAAACAAATGCGCTTCCGTGTTCCCCGCCCGCAGTAAACCATGCGTCGGGATGCCCGTCATAGATGGCCGGGGTTTCCCCGCCATGCAGATGCGTGATTGTAGGGATGGGGCACTGCGCAGCGGGAAAGCCCGGCGGAAATAAAGGCCACGGTTCTGGCGGCTCCATGGGCATGTTGTTTGGGTTTGCCCAATGCAGCGTCGGATCGACGGCAAACACATGCGGTTTGATAAGCCGATTGACATATCGCACACGTATGGGCTGCAATCGGGTTGCCTCAAAGGTCGGTCCCGGCGAAGACCGGGTGTAAACACAGCGACCCGTCTGGCGTTCTCTCACAAATCCGCCAAAACCATATACAGTAGTTTTGGGAAAGCCAGTGGGCAGAATCTGCTGCTCAAATTCGCTCATATCCACAGCATAGGAATGCATTTTCCGCCCATCAATCGTTTCGACAACAGGGTCGAACACTTCCGGAATAAACAGCTCATCGGTGAATTGTGGAATTGTCAGGGGATTCAGCAGCGTTTTTTCGGTGCTGATTATATTTGTCGCACACATCGCAGAAGCCATGGCTTCCAGTTTCTTTTCAAAAAGAACCAGCATGCGGTTTTCAAATTCAAACAAAAGCATCCCTCCAAACGTGAAACGTATAACCTAATGGCAGGTCTTGCTTTTTTATTATATGTGCAGCATTTGTTGGACGCTTATTTAAGGTATCAAACAATATTATCAAAAATTCAAAAATGATTTGAAGCGAATATTCTTTTTCAGCTTCACCTCCTCAGCCGGATGATTGGACGCTATCATATTCCAAACACACAAACGCGCCATCTTTTTAAATTCCAGCTTGTTGTTCTGTTAAGTTATGTTTATAATAATAAGTAAAAAAGGAGGGTCAATCATGAAAGTAAATTGGGTTACCATTTATGTAAGTGACTTAGAAAAAAGCCTGTTCTTTTATACCAAGCTGCTCAATCTTGGCATCGCTGAAAAATTCGGCAGCGCAGACCATCAAATTGTGATGCTGGGGAAGAAAGATGACACTAAAATTGAATTGATTTGTGAGGCAGGCAAGAAAATTAGCAATCCGGGGAACGGCGTATCAATTGGCCTTGAAGCCGACGATTTGGAGCAGCTTATTGGCGCATTAAAGGAAAATGGGTATGAACCCATGGGGCCGATATCGCCAAACCCGCAAATTCAATTTTACTTTGTTAAAGACCCGGATGGATATACAGTACAGCTGGTAAAGCATGAATAATTTAAAGTTGCGTACCAAACGCTTAATTTGATGATTTGTATTTGGGAAAAAACGGGTGATTATTATGTCTGAAACAATTTATTTTGCAGGCGGCTGCCTATGGGGTGTACAGGCATACATCAAAACGCTAAGAGGGGTCATTCATACGCAGGCAGGACGTGCTAACGGCACTTCAAATACGCTCGATGGAGCGTATGACGGTTATGCGGAATGCGTAAAAACAGAATTTGACCCTGCAATTATCACAGTCACACAACTCATGGATTATTTCTTTGAAATAATTGATCCTTACAGTGTGAATCAGCAAGGAAATGACGTGGGAGAAAAATACCGCACAGGCATATACAGCAAAACCCCTCGGCATTTAGAGGACGCTAAAAAATATATAGCCGAAAGAGCAGACAGAGACAAAATTGCAGTGGAAGTCCTCCCTCTTACCAACTACGTTAAAAGCGCAGAGGAGCATCAAGATCGATTAGATCGGTGCCCGCATGACTATTGTCATATTCCTCAAGCGCTATTACACAAATATTCAAAAACCATTTTATAAGCGAACTCAAAAAATTCAACTTGATTTTCTGCTGACAATCAATGGTTCTAACCATTCTGTTGATACGGATACCGTTATCATTTCCAAAGGCCCTCTATGTCCGCACATATCTTGCCGCAAACGTCTCTATTGCCGTCGGCTGCCCCAACCGGGACGGCACGGCGGACGTGGGTGGCTGTGTGTTTTGGAGTGCTTCGCGCAAGAGAAATTCAACCAACGAGGAAATAACGTGCATTACGAAGAATTCTGCAAACAGTTTAACATCTCACTCAACGAGGAGCAGGCACAGGCGGTGCAGCACACCGAAGGCGCGGTGTTGCTGCTTGCCGTGCCCGGAAGCGGAAAAACAACCGCGCTGGTGGCGCGGCTGGGATATATGCTGCACTGCGCGGGTGTGGCCCCGGAGCGCATCCTCACGATGACCTATACCGTCTCGGCGGCCGGTGATATGAAAAGCCGGTTTGCCGCCATGTTCGGCAATAAATACGCCGCAAGGCTGCAATTTCGCACGATCAACGGCGTGTGCGCCTCCATCATCAACGGGTATGTGAGAAATAAGGGCGCAGACGGCTTTGCTCTGCTGGACGACAACCGAAAGTTACTTACCGAAATCTATCGAAAGCTGCGCGCCGACTATCCCGTGGACGGCGAGGTGAAGGAGCTTCAAAAGCAAATTACATATATCAAGAATATGTGCCTTACCCGTCAGGAAATCGATGCGCTTGATCTGAACGGCGCAGACATTGGCCCCATATACGATCAATATATCGATGAAATGAAGCGCCGCCGCCTGATGGACTATGACGACCAACTGGTCTACGCCTGCAACATTCTCAAGTCCCGTCCGGACATTCTGAAGTTCTATCGGAGAAGATTTCCATATCTTTGCGTGGATGAGGCACAGGATACGTCCAAGATACAGCACAGAATCATTCACCTGCTAACCGGCAAGGACGGCAATCTCTTCATGGTGGGCGACGAGGATCAAAGCATCTACGGCTTCCGCGCGGCGTACCCGGATGCGCTGATGCGCTTTGAGGGGGAATATGCGAACAGCACTGTCCTGCTTTTGGAGGAAAACTTCCGCTCTACGCCGGAGATTGTCTCAGCGGCGGACAAATTCATCTCTCGAAACACCATGCGGCATGAAAAGCACATGCGTGCTTCCCGGCCTTCCGGCGCACCGGTGCGAAAAGTGACGCTTGCAAGCCGGGCAGCGCAGTATCGCTACATCGCAAAAATGGCGCAGGGCGAACCCGAACGGGAGCTGGCCGTGCTGTACCGCAATAACGACAGCGCCGTGCCGTTCATCGATTTTTTGGACAGGAACGACATCAGCTACTGCATCCGCCAGACGGACGGTGTTTTCTTCACCAGCCGCACAGTTTCCGGCGTCCGCGACCTTATGACGCTGGCGCTCTCGCCATTGGACGAAGCCGCCTTTATGCGGATCTACTATAAGCTGAACCTGCCCATAAGCCGAGCGGACGCTGAAAAGGCAGTGGAGCTGTGCCGGGCAGGAAAATGCACGTCCCTCTTTTCGGGGGTGAACCCCACCGGCAAGAATTCTGAGCGGACTGCGGAAAAGCTGGTCGAGCTTAGGGCACATTTCGCTGCCCTAAAAACAGACAGCGCAGCGGATGCGCTGAGGCGGATGCGTTACCAAATGGGATACGGCGCGTATCTCCTGAAAAACGGCGGGGACGACGAGCGGCTCTATCTGCTCGCACTGCTGGCATCCCGTGAGAAAAACATTGAAAGCTTTTTAAATCGGCTGGATGCGCTTAAAAGCATTTTTGAAGCTGGCGGCGACAGAAAAAGTCATCTAATTCTCAGCACGATACACTCAAGCAAGGGCTTGGAATACGACCGCGTTGCTGTCATCGATGCAATTGACGGCATCCTACCATCAGTGACGCCCAAGCCGGAACAGGCTTGGGATAAAGACGAGCAAGCCGCCTTCGAGGAAGAACGGCGGCTGTTCTATGTGGCAGCGACCAGAGCAAAAAATGAGCTGTTGCTTATGAGTTACGAAAAAACGCCGGAGTGCACGTTTATCCGCCAATTCTGTCAGCCGTTGACGCCCAAAGCAACCGGGGGGCAGGGTAAGGGAATTGTTCTGTCCGCAAGTCCGGCACCGGCAGTGGCGCAAAGAATCCAGTGGATCTCTAAAGACTACATCAAAGGTGCAAGCGTAGAGCACAACATATTCGGGCGTGGAATGATCGCGGAAAAAGGCGGAGATACAGTCACAATTCGCTTTGCCGATGGAACTATAAAACGCTTTATTCTGTCCGCCTGTCTGGAAAAAGGGCTGCTTGGGCTCCAGCAATAAATTGCGGAACGTATTTATCAGGTGTAGCCAAGATGTACGTCCTTTTAATTACGCGGTTTCCTCAGGACGCGTTTAAGCTGAGAAAGGGAGTGGCGGCATGCCGCCCAAGAATCGCTTTTCCTCTGTACAAAGATAAAAAACAACTTGTACAGAGGAGTGCATAATAAATGAATCGATTAGATAAACCGGTCGTTACAGGTGAAACCATCAGAGCTATGGAGGACATGTCCTTTTTTACCCATTCTCTCATTTTCGATGACTTGCTGATTGTTGCCCAAAAAGAAACAAACTGCTTTGTATTAAAGACGAAGGATGGGCTGATCGTTATAGATGCAATCTGGCCCGCCCAAGAAGCCTTTGATGCCATCATAAATGCAATCAAGGAGGTCGGATGGAATCCGGATGCCATCAAAAAACTGGTTTTAACCCATGGGCATGTGGATCATACGGGGTGCGGGAAATGGCTTGTTGAACAGTTCCATGTAGATACATACCTCTCAGAAGCGGATGATATGTATTGGCAGGAGCACCCAACCAAGCCTGATAGGCCCGAAACATGGAAGGACTATAAGATTGACCACTATCTGAAAGATGGAGACACCATCACATTAGGCGACAAAATAATATGCGTTTACAGTACACCCGGTCATACGCCAGGATGCCTGAGTTATATATTTCCGGTCAAAGAAAACGAGGAAATACATATGGCGGCCTTGTGGGGAGGGACCACACTCCCATGGACAAAGCCCGGTGTGGAACAATATCTGAAATCCTTGGAGTACTTTAAAGACGCAGCAATACAAAAAAACGCAGATGTGGCTTTAAGTAATCATACAGCCATTGACAATGGGCTGGAACGCATTGCATATTCCAGGAAAAGAATGGCCTACATGCCTAATATCTATATCATTGGGTCGGATGCATTTCGAGACTACTGTCAGGTTTTTCGGACGATGAGCCACGAAGTTTTAAAAAGATTATGAAGAACACAGCGACGGCAAGCAATATGAACTTTGTTTTATGATAAGTAACGAATTATCTAAGTATGGGTACAAAAATTGCAATAAGGAGCGTGTATTTATCTTGACAAACTACATGGAAACAGGGTCGCAGAATCCCTATTACAATCTGGCGTTTGAGGAGACTGCGCTGGCCCGAAGACAGTCGGGAGACTATCTGCTCTTGTGGCAGAACGACAACACCATCGTGATTGGCCAGAATCAAAATGCGGAGGCAGAGATTAACCGCGCCTTTGTGGAAAAGCACGGCATCCATGTGGTCCGCCGCACGACCGGCGGCGGCGCGGTCTATCACGACATGGGAAACTTAAATTATTCGT